>NZ_BILZ01000033.1 GCF_004000825.1 Paenibacillus kobensis NBRC 15729
TTTCGTTGTACAAAGTGCAACGAAAGCATGATCGGCCAACCGATGGGGACTTAAACAAGTTCAGGAATGCCGACTGAGGCTTTCCACAGACAGGGCCATCCCGTAGGGATGGCCTGCAACTATGCCTGCAACTATGCCTGCAACTATGCCTGCAACTATGCCTGCGACTATGCCTGCGACTATGCCTGCGACTATACCTGTGTCTAAGCCTGTGTCTATGTCTGCGGCTTGCCTTTGTTTATACCCGTGCCTATGGCAAATGTCTACGCCAATGACTACGCCGGTACCGTTCGTTAATTGCCTTTCGGAACGAGCACCTGCACCGACTGGGAAGCTGTGTTGCCGGCCAAATCGGTTGCGGTGTAGGTAATGGTATAGATCCGTCCGCTGCCGCCGCCGGAACGTTCCGCACGGAGGCTGAATGTCGTATCCAACGTGCCGAACTCGGCATCTTGGATGTCCTCGGTCGTATTGCCGTCGCCTGGTCCGTTGTCCGGCTCATTCGACGTTATCGACGCGAGCACGATGGAGGCAATATCGGAGCCGCCGTCTGTGTCGACGGTAACATGAACCGTCACCATTACGTGATTGTTCGATGCAATGACAGGACGGTCGACCGTCAGATTGAACGAAGGAGCAGTCGTATCGATATTGCTGACAACGGCTGTAGCGCTGCCCGTGTTGCCCGCAGCATCGGCGAATTCGAACGTAAAGCTGCCGTTCGCCGTGAACGTATAACTGAGCGAACCGCCGTTGTTTATCACCGTTACGGGCTCGCTTGGCGTAATCGTCGCCGTGACGGCACCGTTCGTCGGAGCCAGCGTGCTGTAGGCAACCGTTGCCGTAGGAGTGGTCGTATCAATATTGCTGACAACGGCCGTAGCGCTGCCCGTGTTGCCCGCAGCATCCGCGAATTCGAACGTAAAGCTGCCGTTAGCCGTGAACGTATAACTGAGCGAACCGCCGTTGTTCGTCACCGTTACGGGCTCGCTTGGCGTAATCGTCGCCGTAACGGCGCCGTTCGTCGGAGCCAGCGTGCTGTAGGCAACCGTTGCCGCAGGTGCTGTCGTATCGGCTGGAACAGCGTGCACGACATGGCTGGCCGACAGCGGCTTAAGCTGGTAGACGCCTTTGAAGATAGCCGAAATGCCGCTCACGTTCACAACGCTGCCCACCGGATATTCCGCTTGGAAGCCGGCCATGTTGATCCCGGTACGCGCATCCATGCGTACATGCGTAGAACCCGCGGCATTAACAGCATCGAACTCGAAGGAGCCCGCAGGCGACGCCGTGATGTAGTTCGTGATCGTAACATTTTCAAGCGTGACCAGCTGTCCTTGATTGCTCTCGCTAAGCGAAGGCTGAACAATAGGTGCAGGCACACTTGCCGTTCCGGTCACCTTGAGAATGACAGGGTCCGTCAACTCAAGCTCCGTGTTATACGTTGTTTTGTTAGCGCTGATCGAAATTTTGTCGCCTGTATGATAGCCTGCGGCTGTTTGATAGACATAGATCGCCGCTGTGTCATCCTGCAAGTAGAAGCCTTGGCCGCCGAACAAGCCGGGCTCCGACGTAATGACGCCTTCCACTGTCACGAGCGTACTGTCGGCCGCTTGCCGCGCTGCAGCTATAGAGATTTGAGCTGATACAGGAGGGTGGTCCTCAGGCAGCGGCTCCGCCGGCACATTGCCGATCGTAACGGGCTCTGTAATCTGGTTGCTGCCGTTCAGCCGTAGACGGAGATTCGCCGCACTGGAAGCCGAAGGATTAATCTGTACGTTCAAATCCCGGTAAGCGTGGCCGGTCGCATCGGCAGTCAGGGAGAATGCCGAGCTGTAGCCATAGCCGGAAGGCCAAGTGCCGTCGGCATTTTGCACCTTCGCGACTTGCGAGCCGCCCGTCAGGTAAATACCGGCCGATAAATTTGAGATCGTCTGCCCCGGCAGCAGGTTGTCCGCTGTTACCCGAACTTGGAACGTGCTCGCGTTCGGCAGCGTGCTCTGGTGAACGAATGCGAACTGCGGATTGGAAACAGGCTGAGAAGTTGCGCCGTATGAGCCCGGCTTGAACGTCGTCGGATCGTACCACTTGTAACCCGCCTCAGGAGCGGCCCATGGCTCCGGTTGCGGTTCCGTCGATAATGCCGGGGTCTCGCTGGCGAGCAGCTGCGTCTTAGGATCAAGCTGCAGGCCGGCTACTTGATTCAGGCTCGTGTAGCTTTCCTTGAGAGCGAGCCATTCGACTGTCTGCACGAGGAACGTTGCATCGTTCGCCTCCCCCTTGAAGCCGTCGTACGTCGTCTTCTTCGAGCCGTTCTCTTCGCGCAAATATTTCGGCGTCGCATCCTCGACCGGCGAGGAATCGCCGATGAAAGCCGCTTTGCCTGCTCCGACCTTGGAGACCGCTGCGAACGGGCCTTCCGCACGACCGCCGCCGTTATAGACGCCTTGGTCGACCGCGTTCGCCCATGCCGGCACGTTGGACGGCGGATAGACGAGACCTTTGGCTTTCGTCGGATCGATAATGGCGAGCGTTGAGCCGGCATGCATTGCGACCGACGCAACGTTAGCCGTAATGCCGAACGCTTGGTTAGGAGCAACGACATCGGTCATGTTATCGACATCGCCGAGGGCATTGTAACGGAATCGGACGCCGAAGTTATCCGCCAACCAGTCCGAACTTTGCACGCCTTGCATAGCCGGGGAGGCCGCTTCCTCAGCGGACATGCCCTTGGCAGGGTTGTCCCATGCTCCGCGGCGGTAGCCGTTCATGGACTCCGAGGAGTCCCAGCGGTTTTTGTTGCGGTCCGAATTGTAGTGATCGGATATGAAGAAGATGCTTCCGCCGCCGTTCACGTACTGCAGCATCGCGGCTTGCTCGGACGCCTTGAACGGACTATCGGCTTCTCCAATAATGAACACGTCGTAGTCTTTCAGCTTATCGTAAGTGATCGCCTGCTCGCCGAACGTGAACGGAACGGCGCGGTCGAGCGATTCGACAGTGAAGCCGTCAGCCTTCAGGCCGTCGGCGAAGTCAGAGAATGCGCCATCGATGACCCAGTCGGCTGCACCGGCAGTTTGAGCGTGCGTTTGGTCGAACAATACTTTTTTGCCCGTCCCATTCGGCAGCTCAGGAACCGTAGGGTCAACCGGATCGACCGGATCTGTAGGATCTGTAGGATCAGTTGGATCGGTGGTGCCGCCCGTAACCCAAGCCACCGATGTCGGCGACTTCAAGCCCGTGTAGTTGTTATAGGCGTCAAGCGTACCTGTTACTTTCACTTTACGTCCGATCAGGCTTGGATTCGTCTGCAGCCCGAACTCTGCACGGTAAGACGCCGTCAATTGGACGTCCAGCAGCTTGGCATTGCTCGTCTCGCCAGCCGAGTCTGCGATCAAGACATTAAAATCATTCGCGAACGGCGCTTGGAATTTAGCCGTCAACGAACCGGTCGCATGGCCAACGATATACCCTTCCACCGTTGCTGTTCCGCTGTTGGCTGCGATAGCTTCCGCAACGGTTAATGAACCATCCGCATTCGCTGCCGATGCAGACGGAACGCTCCCGAATGCATTCGAAATCATGAGCATCGCGGCAGCCGTAATCCACCACCACCGCAATCGTGCTGCAATTCGTTTCCTCATCTCCTCATTCTCCTCCATTAATGCATAGAATTAGGCATACAGGACGAGCATAACCGGACTATATTAGCTGACCATCAAGCAGAAGTTAAGATTTGGCATAGGAATTGAGCGTTTTCATGATTCGTTGCAAGCTTTACAAGGGAGCGAATTATTGATATAAATATAATTGTCATAACAACTAATTGCTCGAAGAGGTGTTTCAAGTTGAAACCGGAAGATTCCATCGGCTATTTGATCGTTAATACCGGCCGAAAAATGTCGCACAATCTCACGCAGCTGTTTCAATCGCATCATTTGACATCCGAGCAGTGGTCGCTGCTGTTGACGCTGCATAATGAGGATAAGATCAGCCAGAAAGAGCTGGCTGACCGGACGGAGAAGGACCCGGCCAATGTCACACGAATAGTGGACCAGTTGGAGCGCAAGGGGTTAGTCAGCCGGCAGCCGAATCCGGAAGACAGGCGTTCCTACTTCATGCATATCACGCCTGCTGGAAGAGCGGCAGCCGTCGATTTGATTCCGGTCGAGAATCAGTTCGTAGCGGATATGCTGTCGGGCATCCCGGACACGGAGATCGAAGCGTTCCGGGCTTTCATGGGCAAGTTAAACCGCAATATTGAACGGCGCCGCCAACTAGACAAATAAATGGACCGGCGCGGCACCAACGGGAGGGAAACCAACATCATGAGAACTACTGAGAGCAACGACAGGTTGTGGAATGCCCATTTTATTACGATTAGTTTAAGCAGCTTTTTCGTCTTCTTAACGTTCTACACCTCGGCGACGACGCTTCCGGTGTATGTGAAGGAGACGCTGCACGGATCCGAGCAGCAGATCGGGCTTTCGATGACGCTGTTCATCGTCGCGGCCGTCCTCATTCGTCCGTTCGCAGGCAAGTGGATGGAGCGGTTCGGCGACTCGCGCATCGTCTTCTTGTCGCTGCTGCTGTTCTTTCTGGCAGCTGTCTATTATTTGAATATTTACAGCTTTACGATGCTTCTGCTGCTTCGCTTCGTGAACGGCGGCAGCTTCGCCGTCGCGACGACGTCGACGAACGGGGTAGCGTTGAAGATCATTCCCGAGAGCCGCAAAGGCGAGGGCATCGGTTATTTCAGTATGTTTATGAGTCTCGCCATGGTTGTCGGGCCATTCATCGGGCTGACGATCAATTCTCACTTCGGATACCGGGTGATGTTCGTGATGTGCGGCGGTTTCGCGCTGCTCGCTCTCGTGCTCGGCATGATGACGCGTACCCGTGGTGCCAAAGCGTCTGTTTCGGCTCTGGACTCGGCCCCCGAATCCGAATCCGTTCCGGCAAACGGACAAGAAAGAACACCGTTCCGTTGGCGTGACCTGTTCGAAGTGTCCGCGATTCCGATCGGACTGGCCGGATTCGTCGCGGCATTCGCTTATAGCGGGCTTACGTCATTCATCTCCGTCTATGCCTCCAGCATGTCGATGGAATCGATGGCGAGTTATTTTTTCGTCTGCTTCGGCATTATGATTGTCCTTCCACGGCCGTTAATCGGACGTATATTGGACCGGTATAACGAGAAATTTATTATTTATCCGAGTATTGCGGCGTTCGCCGCCGGGTTATATCTGCTGAGCCAGGCGCAGTCGCAGGCGCTGTTCCTGTCGGCCGGGGCGGTGTGCGGGCTTGGCTACGGCGCGCTGCTTCCAAGCTTCCAGACGATTGCGGTCAAGAAGTCGGCTCGTCACCGCCAGCCGTTGGCGATGGCGACGTTCTTCGTCCTGTTCGACCTCGGCTATGGCATCGGCTCGTATGTGCTCGGCGTCATCGCATCGGGAGCCGGTTACGGCGAGATGTATCTCATATCGGCAATCGTTACCGCGTTCACCGCTGTTCTGTACTATGCGCTTTATCGTAAAAAGGCGGCGCCGGCCGCAGCCTGACCTGCGAACGCCGGATGCCGGCAAAGTGACATTTTCGTCACCTGTGAGCATTTTACATCGATGGTTATGAACCCGCAGCCTCACTATAGTAAAGATATAGAAGGCGAGAGGGGTAATCGGATGGAAACCATGATGGAAAGCAGCATTATACAGACCAGAAATTTATCGAAGAGCTACGGTACGACGCCCGTGCTGCGCAATATCGACCTGACGGTTCAAGCGGGTGAATTGACGGCGATTATGGGGCCTTCGGGCTCGGGCAAGTCGACATTAATGAACGTGCTGTCCACGATCGACCGGCTGTCCGGCGGCGAGGCTTGGCTGGAAGGCAAGTCGCTGCTCGATATGAAGAAGGCGGCTATGCGGCAATTCCGGCAGGAGCGGATGGGCTTCATTTTTCAAGATTATAATCTGCTCGATACGCTCACGGTGAAGGAGAACATTCTTCTGCCGCTGTCGCTTCGCAAGTTCAAGACGGAAGAGATGGAGAGCCGCCTCGGACCGATCGTGCAATCGCTGAACATCGAAGCGATTCTGGCGAAGTATCCGAGTGAAATTTCAGGTGGCCAGAAGCAGCGGGTGGCGTCGGCGCGCGCGATCATTACGAAGCCGGCCATCGTGTTCGCCGACGAGCCGACCGGCGCGCTCGACTCGCGGTCCGCGACGCAGCTGCTGGAGCAGCTCGTCGGACTGAACGAGACGTTCGGGACAACGATTCTGATGGTTACCCACGACAGCTACGCCGCCAGCTATTGCAAAAGGGTCATCTTCCTGCGCGACGGCGGCATCGTAAGCGAGCTCTACGCTGGCGAGCAGAGCCAGCAAACGTTCTACGACCGGATTCTCGATACGCAGAGTCTAATAGGGGGCAAACGCCAATGAGTTTGCTCCAGCTTACGGTCCGTAACGTGAAGCGCAACTTTCGTCTGTATTGGATTTACCTGTTCTCTATGATCGCAGGCGTCATCATTCAGTACACCTTCTCTTCGCTGATGTATAACGAAGACGTCATGAACGCGCTGCAGAATCGGGACACGTTCCGGACGGGAGGCAATATCGCTTCGGTCGTCGTGTATTTGTTTATTGTTTGCTTCATTTTGTACGCCAATTCATTCTTCATGCGCCAGCGCATCAAGGAATTCGGCATGTACCTGCTGTATGGATTAAGCGAAAGGCAAGTTGTGCGGATGGTGTTCTACGAGACGCTGGCGCTCGGAGCGGTTGCGCTTCTGGCAGGTGTGCTGCTCGGCGGGCTGCTGTCCAAGCTGTTCGGCATGCTGCTGATGAATTTGATGCAGTACGATCAGACGATTTCCTTGTCGTTCCCGGCTCCGGCCATTGCAGGCACGGCTGCTTTATTCCTTCTGCTGGCGGTCATTATTAGCGTGCAGAGCTATGTGATGGTGAACCGGCTGCAACTGACCGAATTGTTCCGCGCCAAGGCCAAGGCGGAGAAGCCGGTTCCGGTGTCTGCATGGCGGGCGATTGCGGCTGTTCTTTTGATCGGTATTGCCTTCGCACTCATCTATACCAGCAAGCAATCGGTGATTTGGACGGATTATTCAGCGGCTGGTTTGATTGCGGTAACCGTTGGCATTATAGCGGGCACGTACTTGTTCTTCCGGCAATTCGCAGGCTGGGTGCTGCGCGCCATGAGCCGTGGGCGGAAGTACCATGAGGGACATACGGTGCTGTGGACGTCCGCGCTGCGCTTCCAGATTCGGGGCAACACGCTGAACCTGACGTTCATCACGTTGTTCGGCGCTGTCATTATGATGCTGATGTGCTTCATGACAATCAATTATAAGGTGCAATTCGAAGCAGTAGGACGCAACCTGCCGAACGATATCGCATTCGAATCGTTGGACAAGGCAGCGAACGAACGAATCGACGGCATCATCAGCAGCTCCGGGCACCCGGCTAGGTTCCACTTGACGCATGAAACGCTGGTCGCCCATCCTTCGTCGGATAGAGGCCTCGCCTTCGATAGTCCGGAACTGTATTCGACGGATATGCTCCTTGTGCCGGAACATGAATATAACGAGATCGTCGATATTCGCGGTGACGACCGGCACGTATCGCTGCAGGGGAACGAGGCGGTCGCCTTGTCGCAAGGAACCGATTTCCCTGAAGCCTATCGTTCAGAGGAGCGGCGGGAATTTACGGTGAGCCTGCTGCCTGCGGACTCCGGCCAAGAAACGTCATTCACGTTCGTGCTTGCGGAGAAGAAAGATTACGCATACTTAGGCTGGGCATCGGACCCGGTTAACTCGATGGATAAGAAGCCGGCGGTGCTGGTCGTCTCCAACGAAGCCTATGAGAGGCTGCGGCCGGATGCCAGCAAGCGGATGTTCGAAATGTATGGCATCGAGAACGCGAAGACCGCCGAGGAGCTGTCCGTCCAAGTGCATGGAATCGTTAAGCAGACGTCCAGTGGCGCTTACTATTCTTCGTTCGCGGACGTCTATTCCAAGCAGATCGAAGGCTCGTCGCTTATGCTGTTCTCCAGCGGCTTCCTTGCGCTGTTGGCGACGTTCGCGCTGGCCAGCGTCATCTACTTCAAGCAACTGCGGGAAGCGACGGACGGACGGCAGCAGTATGCGGTTCTGCGCAAGCTTGGCATCGATGAACGGCAGATCAAGAGCGTCATCCGCAAGCAACTGCTGTTCGTCTTCCTGCCGCCGCTCGCGCTCGGCATTCTGTACAGCTGGTCGATCATTAAGGCGTATATACTGGACTCCGTCAGCGATTTCCCCGAATTACCGGGCATCACGTGGGGAATCATCGGCGTCTACTTCCTCGTGTATGTGATGTTTTATATGTCATCGGTCAATCTGTACTACCGGATCGTAAGCCAGCGGAATTAACACAATAGCGCGGACGCAGCAAAGGGCTCTCACGCCAAGCAGTGGTCGGTAACGACTGCTTTGGGAGAGCCCTTTCTGGATATCAAAATAGAATGAATTCCCTTCCTAGCGGAAGTTTCTCCGCCGCGTTTCCTTCGCCCTCGTTGCATTCCGTACAATGAAAACAATCCGTAACTCTCGTGTGGAGCGACTCATTGTATTCTATACAACGCCCGAAGCGGATCGACCGGCGGAAGGTGTCGCTTCCGCTTGCATTCGTGTTTGCTCATTGTATGGAATGCAATGAACCCTACATTTTCGCGCTAACCAGCCTAATCTCATTGTATGAAGTGCAATGAAGGTAAGGGGCTGCATGGCTGGCTCCAGCAGAGGGGCTGATCCGAGCATAATTGCACAAAGAAGGCTGTCCCCGTCATGACATGACTTGCGGGACAGCCTTTCTCGTATTTAGTCGGTTTGTTAATCCGCGAAATCATGGCGCCGTACCGTCTGAAGATGGGGGTCCGCATTTCTCGGGAAATGAATCGTAAACTCCGTGTAGTTCCCGACAGCCGATTCGCAGGTCAAGTAGTGCCCCAGCTTCTTGGACAACTCTTGGGCCAAATACAGCCCCATGCCGGTCGACGTCGCATGCGAGCGGCCATTCGCGCCTGTGAAGCCGCGATTGAATATGCGCGGCAAGTCTTTGGCCTCGATACCGATGCCATTGTCCCGGATGATGAGCCGTTTCTCCTCCTGCGTCGCGAGCGCCGATATCGTGATCTCGCCGCTCGCGCCCGAATATTTCAAGCTGTTCGAAACGAGCTGGCTGACGATGAACGACAGCCATTTCTTATCGCTCTGCACGGTGACCGCAGGCGGAATGTCGAGCTGGACTCGAACCTTGCGGGAGATAAACGACTTGGCATGCGCCTTGACCGCTTCCTTCGCGACTTGCTCCAGCTCGCAGTTCACGATCTCATAATCCTGATTAAAATTGTCCAGCTTAGCATAATACAAGGCTTGGTCCACATAGTGCTCGATTCAGGATACTTCCTCTTCCAGGCTGCGCGGTTCGATCTCGGTCTGCTGCATGAGCCGGATGACGGAGATCGGCGTCTTGATCTCATGGAACCACGAAAGGATGAAGTCGTAATATTCCTTCTGCTTCGCCTGCACCTCATTCAAGCCCCGGATATGCTCGATGCGCATCGTCTCGAGCGCCTCGCGGTAAGCTTCGGCCTCCAGCGACAGAGGCTCCGTTTCGTCCAAACGGCTGAGACGGGAGGCTTGAATGCTCTTCAGGTACCGGTGAGCGAGGAAGGCGGCTAGCACGAGAGCGGCGAGACTGGCCGCATAGAAGAAAGTCTGCCAGCTCCACGAGGCTTGGGCATCGGTTGCGAACACGGCGGCCGTCAGCAAGAAGACGGCGGCGCACAGCAGCAGGTAAGGGCGCTCGTACTTCAGAAACCGCCAGAAGCTCATTCGACGATATACCCCATTCCTTTGCGCGTGGAGATGAATTCATCCAGCCCGAGCAGAGCGATTTTGCGCCTTAGCCGGTTCACGTTAACGGTCAGCGTATTGTCATCGACGAATTGCTCGTCGTTCCATAGCACTTGCATGAGCGCGTCCCGGGAGACGATCTTCCCGATATTGCGCATCATCGTCTGCAGAATAATAAATTCGTTCCGCGACAGCTCCGTCGATTGCTCCTTGTATTCCACAGACGAACTGGACAGACGGCAGACCAGCCCGCGGTGCGCGAGCTGCAGGCTCTCGTCCTGATAGGTGTAATTGCGGCGCAGCATGGCATTGACCTTGGCGACGAGAATGTCGAGGTCGAACGGCTTCTGCACGAAGTCGTCTCCGCCCATGTTGATGGCCATGATGATATCCATATTATGATTGCGCGAGGAGAGGAAGATGATCGGCACTTTCGAGACGACGCGGATTTGCTGGCACCAGTAGAATCCGTCGAACACCGGCAGGTTAATGTCGAGCAGCACCAGCTGCGGCTCGAACGTTCGGAAATCGTCCATGACATGCTCGAATGCGGACGTCTCCTTCACCTCGAACTGCCATTTGCGAAGCGCATTCGCTACGATTGTACTTATTTTCTCATCGTCTTCTACGATCAAGATTCGAAACAAGCGGGATTCCTCCGATTCCGATTCTGATTCTGAGTCTGTCGGCTGCTGCTTCAGCATGCTGCAAACAGCCATATTATAGCATAGAACGGCAGTCGGAGCGCTCGCTCAGAGTCAGAGTTAGAGTCGAAGTCAGAGTCAGAGATGTCAGGGTGTCATGGAAGCAGAGGAATGCTCATGCCATTTTGAAGATGATAAGCTTACAGATTTTTTAACCGTTCGAGAATGTCTTGCGGCTCTTGGCGCTGCATGAAGTCGGGATTGACGTAAGCGGAACGAGTGACGCCCGACTGGTCGATGATGAAGGTCGAGGGGATTGGCAGTATCCAGCGGTCTGTGGCATTGTAGTCGGTCAGGTCAATTTTGAACTTATTCAGCATGATGTCCTGAACATACGGCGGAACTTCGAACAAGACCTCGAACGAAGAAGCAGCCGTTCCGTCCGTATCGCTTAGGACGTGGAAAGTCAGCTGTTCTTTCTCTTGCTGAGTGAGGGTGTGGTCGGGCTTCTGCGGGCATAGGGCGATAAGCTGTCCGCCGAGAGCCTGGATTTCAGGCAGAATGCGCTCATAAGCCCGCAGTTGGATATTGCAGTATGGACACCAGGCTCCGCGATAGAACACCAACACGACCGGGCCGCTCGACAGCTGATCGAACAGGCGGACTTCGGCGCCGGTTGCGCTCGTTAAGGTAAAGTCCGGGGCTTGTTGTCCCTCCTGTAAGCCATACACCTCGCCCGACTGCTGCTGCTCGCGGATTAACCGGAATAATGCGGATTGAACCTCTTCGGGTTGTCTAATCATAAACAGCTGCTTCGTCTCGTCTAATTGCGGTTTCAAATTCAACTCCATACGTTCTCTCTCCTCCTTAATGCTTCGTGGAAAATGACCTGGTATAGTAAAAAGATACCGATCGGTATTTTTTACTATACCAGATGGAAAGCTTTGTGAAAAGCACATTTTCATTTGGTATAATGGGAGAGATGAGAACGATTCGGAGCATTAGCAGGCAGAGGGGGAAACGGCGTTGACGAAGGGCGAGAATACGCGCAGGCACATTATTGCCAAGTCTGCCGAACTGTTTAACCAGAAAGGGTACGCAGGTTCGTCCTTGTCCGACATTACGGAGACGACGGGCATTAAGAAGGGCGGCATCTACCGTTACTTCGCGAGCAAGGACGAAATAGCCATTGAGGCGTATCAATATGCAGGCCATATCGTGAACGAAACGATTCAAGCGGCGCTCGACCGGGAGGAGACGGCGATGGACCGGCTGCTCGCGTTTCTTCGCGTCTACGCGAATGTCGTGGAGGACCCTCCGTTCATAGGCGGGTGCCCGCTGCTGAACTTGGCGACCGAGAGCGACGACAGCCATCCCGTGCTGCGGGCCAGAGCCTATCAGGGGATGGACGCCACGCTTAAGCGGATGAAGCGGATTATTGCGGACGGGATCCAGTCAGGCGAATTCAAAGCGGGGCTTGATGCCGATGCGCTTGCGACTTTTACGCTGTCCGTTATGGAAGGCGGCATTATGCTCAGCAAGCTGGAGGGCAATAACCGGCATGTCCGGATGAACATCGAAAGTTTGTCGGCTTATTTGCAGGGGATGTGCGCGGGCAACAGCCGGTAAAAGGGGTTCGTTACGGTCAAACTTTGGCTGATTTCGGTAAAATAAGAGCTGCTGAGTTCGTTAGAAGTTTTATCCGAACGGGAATGCATCATGCATTTTTCTTACATTCCGCTAATATTGTTTTAATTTGTCGATAATAATGCGCCTTTATCATGGGATCAAACGATAAAGGGGAGAAAAAACGATAATGAATATGACAGAGTACCGGATTAGCGACAGCGAGACGATGTGCAACAAGCTGACTTATCAGATTAGAACAGGCAGCATACAAGGGATGGAGTTGGACCGGTTGCAACTCCAGTGCAAGAAAGAACTGCAGGAACTGCGCACCGAGCTGGACCAACTGCTGGCAGAGCTTCGCGAGGCGGCGGAGCGGATGAACGGATATAAGAATAAGAACGAGAGAAGCATTGCTGCCTAAGCGAGGTAGCGGTGCTTTTTTATTTCAATATTGAAAGAAGGAAATATTAAATAAGGAAATGAACTTATTACAATAACGATGTACTTATTCCCGAGAGGTGTGATGTGGTATGAGAAATATGACAACGGCTAAAAGAAAGGTTATGAAATAACCGCAGAGGATGAATTCCTCTGCAACGTTAACTTGGGAGGAATTATCGTATGGCAATTATATTGAAGCCCGTTTCTATTGAAAATTGGTATGAATGTACTCATCTCAAAGTTAAGCCAGAACAGCTTAGTGTCTTTCCTGCCCCTGTCGTTTATTGGATTGCAGAATCTAAGTATATGGATGACTTTGAATTGCGCGCTGTTTATTCGGAAGAGGTTCTAGTGGGGTTTATCGTCTTTTGTACGAAACCAGACCAGGACGATAACTATTGGATTCCTGCCGTAATGATTGATGACAAGCATCAAGGTAAAGGTTATGGCAGGGCGGCCTTGAAAGTGTTGATTCAGTCTATTATTGACTCCAAATGTACAAGAATAATGATCGGACATCGGCCCGACAATCACAGTGCGGGGAAGTTGTATGAATCTTTAGGGTTTACAAAAATTAGTGAAGACCTAATAGATGGCGAAATCGTACGTCTGCTGAAAATAGGTTAGCAATCTACACGGACTGTCGGCACCCGCCGGCAGTCTTATTACGATTAAAACTTCAGTTTATAGCAACGCTAATTTAGAAATAGGTTATTTTATATAATTTCTGTTAGATTCCAAGAAGCTGTGGCATCTAGAATATCGAATCATTTTAGGACGATAGTCAATTCCATTCGGGGGGAATAGAGATGAGCAGCTTGCGGGAAGGTCTTGTAGCCGAATATTTGTTTAACGGAAACGCAGAGGATACGAGCGGGTCGGGCCATCACGGCACGGTGTCGGGGGCTGTCCTTACGGCTAACCGGCTCGGAGAACCGGACCGTGCCTATGCCTTCTTAGGCGAGGGCGGTCATATCGTGCTTGCGCCTCACTCGAACCTGAACGCGGACGCTTTCTCGCTGTCGGTGTGGGTGAAGTACGATGAGTCTGCGGCACTCAAAGGCTGGAACAGCGCGATCGTCTCGCAGGACGATCATGGGCGTGAGCAGGACCAATCCAGACGCGTGTTCCAATTGAGCACGAAGGGCCCGTTCGTGACATGGCATCGGATGAGGAGAACACAGGATGCGATATCCAAGCAGCCGATTCAGCCCGGTGTATGGTTTCATCTGGTCGCCGTTTATGGAGAGGGGCAGCATAAGCTTTATTTGAACGGCGAATTGCAGGACACGAAGGCGGGCGAATTCGGGTTAAATGCGGACGAGCCCATCTATATCGGCAAGAAAAATTCCGATGAGCAGCGGTTCTGGTTCCACGGCGCACTGGACGATATTCGGCTGTATAACCGGGCGCTCTCGGACGGCGAGGCTGCGGAGCTGTATACGGAGCACGGCTATACGGGCGATCCGCTGTGGTCGCCTGCGCCGCCGCCTCAAGCAGCCCCGCGCAAACCGGCATCCAAGAATAAATGGCTGAACAAGCCGATTCGCGTCCGCAAGACGCTGGATCACCGGCCGCTCGAATGGAACGACTGCTATAACGCGTTCGCTTTGTCCTTATACGGCATTATGCAGTATTCGAACCGTCCGGTCGAATGGCCGCAGGTCCTCGTCTATACGGGACTCGGGTTCGCCATTAATACGGATACGACCGTAGCTCCGATGAATATGCTTCGCGACGGCAGCCTGCTCCGGTCCGCGCTCGGCGTACTGGGCTTCGAAATGGACATACTGGCAGCTAACCTGTACGGCGGGGATTGGGAAGAGGACACCGTCGACCGTGCTTTGTATATGATGCGGGACAGCATTCAGCGCGGCCTGCCCGTGATGGGATGGAATTTGAACAATTATGAGCATGGATTGATCTACGGCTACGATGACAAGAAGCGCGTTCTGAACATCCAAGATATTAATACGAAGGGCGGCGGGGAGCTGTCTTATGACGAGTTCGGGCGGCGACCGTTGAATGGGCGTCCGATCGAGCCGGAGATGTTCATTCTGGCGCTTCGGGAGCGGGATGAGGCCGAGTATCCGCAGCCGCACCTCAGCGTCACCCGGTACGGAGAGCTGCAGGACCGAAGCTACAAGGAAACGTTACGGCAAGCGCTCTCGCTTGCAATCTCGCATATCGATGGCTCGGAAGAGGCGGGGGATGGACGCCGGAATGGCATCGCCGCGATCGAGGCTTGGAAGACCGCCTTCGAGACGGGCTCCGCTTCCTCATTCTTCACGAGCTACAATCTGCTATGGGTCACATCGACACGGCAATATTTGATACCGTTCTTCTCGCAGTCCGCCATTACGCATTGCATGGCGATACAGGATCATACTTTGCAGCGGCTCATGCTCGATGCCGCCGAGGCTTACTTGTCGAGCTATCGGTCATGGCTCCGTCTGCGCAAGTTGTTCCCGTTCCCGCACGGGGCGGATACGACCGATCCGCAGCTTCGTTCGGAGGCGATTCGGCTATTGAACGATGCACGCGAGGCCGAGGAGGCAGGGCTTGCCGTGCTGCGCAGCATAATCGAGCATTTGTCGGCCGGAGTTGCGCAATTCGTTTAAACGATCCGGGGCAGCTCTTGTTGCGCGAAGCGGCAAAACGGCTGGTTGTGCTATACTGTATATACAATAAACATTTATTGGAATACGGGCTGTTAATGGAGGGTGTAGCAGCGTGAACCGCAGCGATGATCAGGAGGGAAAAGCGATCCATAAGCTGCCGCCAGGTGTTGCGCTTAGCTGGGGGATCGTCAAGCAGTCGCGAAGAGGGCCGAAGGGCGAGCTTAGCATTCAGAAAATCGTCGGCGCAGCGATCGAAATCGCCGACCGGGACGGGCTGGCGGCCGTATCGATGAGCAAAGTCGCCCAGTCGCTCGGATTTACGTCGATGTCGCTGTATCGTTACATTACGGGCAAGGAAGACTTGCTGGTGTTGATGCAGAATGCAGTATGCGAAATCACGATTCCGCCGCTCGATCCGGACAAAGATTGGCGCCAGGAAATGCGGGAATACGTATGGGCCTGTGTCGATTTATTCCGGGCGCATCCGTGGTTCGGCGATATCCCGATTACGGGCATTCCGCTCACGCCGGGCAATCTTCAGGCGATCGATTGGGTGCTTCGCATTATGCGGAACTTCCCGTTGAACGACTTTGAGAAAATGTCGCTCTTGCTGTTGCTCAGCAGCTATTCGCGCGCCTGCGGCTTAATTATGCGCGATATGGACCGGAGCTTAGCGGAGGGGGGCAGTCCGGAGCAATTCGGCGGTGCCGGCTACGGCGATGCGCTGCGGGAGCTTGTGAAGCCGGACCGATTCCCGTTCCTTCACCCGCTTATTATGTCCGGGTCTTACACGGATGAGGCCGACAATCCGATCGGCAACGATCTCGAATTCGGGCTCGAACGGATATTGGACGGGATCGAACATTACTTGCAGCAGAGGACGAACGGCTAAGCATACAACGACCAAAAGGGGCTCTGCCGAAGTCATCATCATAATGACTTCGGCAGAGCCCCATTTTCTTGGTATGTCCGTTCCTACCGCCGCCCGCCCCTCCGCCGGAAGGAGAAAGCGCTCCAGGCGAGTGCGAGCACTAGGATGGCGGCGCTCCAACCGATCGCCTGCCAGCCATAATCCCCGATCGGCGTGCCGGTCAACAGTCCCCGGATCGTTTCGATGACCGGCGTAATCGGCTGATGGTTTGCGAACCCTTGGAGCCAAGACGGCATCGAGCTCGTAGGGACGAACGCGCTTGACAGGTAGGGCAGGAACAACAGCATAAATCCGTATCCGCTGGCGGCGGACGGACTGCCAGTAACGAGTCCGATTGCAGCGAACAGCCAAGTGAAGGCAAGGATGAACAAGACAATGAGGCCAAGCGCGCCTAGCCATTCGGCCAACGAAGCATTAGGCCGGAAGCCGACGAGCCATGCAACGCCGATGACAATGGCCGTCGCGAGCAGATTGCGCACGAGGCTGGCGGCGACGTGTCCGGTCACGATACTTAGACTGCGGATCGGCATCGTCCGGAACCGGTCGATAATGCCGTTCGTCATGTCGGTGGCGACGTCGACGGCCGTACTGGAAGAACCGAATCCGGCGCACAGCAGAATGATGCCTGGAACGACATAATTCACATAATCGCCGCCCGGATCGATCGCTCCGCCGAATACATAAGTGAACAGCAGCATCAACATGACCGGCAGCATGATGGCCATCATTAACGACTCGACATTACGTAGACTATGGCGGATGCTGCGGCCAATGAATACGGCGTTCGTCACGGCGAGTGAAGCGGGTTTAGGTACAGGCTGAGCTTGGTTCATGCTAGTGAAGCCTCCTTCGATTGCTGCGGCGCGGTCAGCGCGACGAACACATCATCCATGCTCGGCTTGCGCAGCGTTATAGTCGAGTCTGCCGGATATAAAGCGGCGATTTCGTTCAACGTATGCCGGACATGCTGAACGCTTCCGTCTGTCGGGATCGTGCGAATGACTTCATCGCTGCTGCTGCGCAGCTCAATAACTTCGCTGCCGACCCGCGCTTTGAGCGCTGCAGCCGTACCTGAGGCGACGATGTGCCCGCCGTTCAAGACGGCAATCTCGTCGGCGAGAAGCTCAGCTTCTTCCAAATACTGCGTGGTGAGCAGAATCGTCATTCCTTGCTGCTTGAGCTGCAGAATCATGTCCCAGAGCGTGCGGCGGCTGACCGTGTCGAGTCCCGTTGTCGGTTCGTCAAGAAACAGGACCGGGCGCCTGACGACGAGGCTGACAGCTAGATCGAGTCGGCGGCGCATGCCGCCGGAGTAAGCCTTCACCCGTTTGTGCGCCGCGCCTTCGAGGTCGAACCGCTTCAGCAGTTCGGCGGTTTGGGCCCGGGCTTGCGCAGCGGATAAGCCGGACAGCCGGCACATCATGATCAAGTTCTCATAGCCGGTGAGCACCTCGTCGACTGCGGCGAACTGGCCGGTCAGACTGATTAAGCGGCGCACCTCATCCCGGGCGGTGACGACATCATGCCCCTCGATTCGTGCGTTCCCCTCATCAGGCGGGAACAAGGTCGATAGAATATGAATGAGTGTCGTTTTGCCGGCTCCGTTCGGTCCGAGCAGCGCCAAGACCGATCCTTTGGCCACGTTAAGATGAATGCCGTCCAGCACCGTTTGTTCGCCGAACTTTTTGCGGATGCCCGCTATTTCGATGGAGTGGATTGTCACGGGAGTTCCTCCGTTTCAGTAATTGTTGATTACATAAACAGTATATGACGTACACATTTAAATAGACTCCATCTGGAGACGGATTCGAGGTCCGCTTGGAAGAGGATCTTCTGGCCTGGAAAGTATGTCGTCGTTCCATTGTGGAAGGCTGCGCGGCGGCGTATACTATGGGCCATAGCCATCGTTCGACTTCGAGCGAGGTCGAACTAAATCATGCTCGAGAGGGTGTTCTGCCATGTATTCGATTCAAGAAGTTGCGCAAATATGCGATCTGTCGCCTCATACGATCCGTTATTACGATAAAGAAGGACTTCTCCCATTCGTTGCCAGAACCAAGTCCGGCAACCGGACGTTCTCGGATACCGATCTGGAGCTCGTGAAGCTGATCTGCTGCTTGAAGAATACCGGCATGCCGATCAAAGAGATCAAAAAGTATATGGATATGGTCGTTGAAGGCAGCGGTACCGCCGAGGAGCGCAAGCAAATGATGATAGCCCACCGGCGGGAAGTCGCCCGGCAGATGGACGAAATGAGGAAAAACTTGAACATCATCGATCTAAAGATCAAATTTTATGAGACGGGCCGGCATTAACGGCGGCGGCGCGCAAGCTTTTTGTCCTGTCCATTCGTTCATTCCATATAGGATCCACAAATCGAATGGATACGGGGAGAGGGACAGGATGGAGTATTTCGACGTACTTGATGCGGATGGGATGAAGACGGGGGCAGTCGTAGAGCGGGGCGAGGCGCATGCGAAGGGGATTCTGCACAAAGTCGTTCATGTATGGCTGATCAACGCGGCGGGCGAGCTGCTGCTGCAGAAGAGAAGCAAAGTGAAAGATCTTCATCCGGATCAATGGTACGTATCGCTCGGCGGACACATCGAGAGCGGCGAGACGAATGAGCAGACGATCGTCCGAGAGTTTATGGAAGAGCTCGGGTTGGACGTATCGGGATGTCTGCACGATGTTCGTTATTTGTATACGTTCCGGGAGCTAATCGAAGCGAATGAAGGCACCTTCATCGACGACGCCTTCTACGATGTTCATATGCTGCGGATGAATGTGAATATCGAAGAGCTGATTTTGCAGGAGGATGAAGTGCAGGAAGTGAAGTGGTGTACATACGAGGCGTTCAAACAGGCTGTACAGAACCGCGATGAGCAATATTGGATTCATGAAGAAGGGTTCGCGGTTCTGTTTCGCCATATGGACGGGCTGTTACTTGTCCGTTAATGCCGTGAGCTCGAATATGAGCTCGTTCGCCATCCTTTTGTTCAACCGGTACGTCTCGTATTTGCCGGCTTGCGCGGATAAAGTCTTGATCGTCTGAATCTGGGTGCCGGTGGGCGGCTGAAGCTCGACTAGTCTCTCATAGTTCTGATAAGCGACCTTCGCCGCCGTCTCCGGCTTGAGCAGATCGATGATGTCATACAATCCTTTCGCCGCCGTATCCGTCGTCAGGCCGTAGCCCGAATCGGTGGACAGCATGAACCGGTCCGGATATTTCTCGATGAGCGGCACGAAATCTTCCAGCTTATTGGTACTGTCGTTGCTGTAGGCCGTGAAGCCTGCGAAGAAGTCGATGTACAGATTCGGATGCTTCTCCAGCAGCGCTTCGATATTCGAGGGAGGATTATAGGCATTGGCATGTCCGAAAATAATAACGGTGTCCGGATGCTCATCCAGCGCTTCCTCCAAATGGACGATCGGCTCGCCGTTCGGCGGATCGATATGAAGCAGCACCGGCACCTTGTATTTGGCGGCAAGATCGTAGATGGCCGGCCAGTTGCCGTCGTTCGGATGCTTCGACTTCCATTTCACCTTGGATACGATCGGCGAGTAGGTCGAAGCGGCGGCCACTTCTCCGATGTTTAAATAGCCTTTCTCTAAGTTTTTCTCGACCACGGCAATGCCTTCGTCTTCATAGAGCGGGAAGCCGGCGAAGGAAGGGTAGACATGGGACGGCTCCTTTTGATATTGCTCCCATGCCATTCGATCGGTCGTCTGAGCGCTAGGCTCGGAAATATCGCCGAACAGAACGATGCGGTCGATGCCGTAAGCACCCCATTCGGACAACGCGTTCGGGTTAGCCGCGGCATGATTATGGATGTCGATGACGGTAAGATCGCGATACGCCTCATAGAGCTCCTGGCCGGGCTTCTTGTTCGCCCTCATCGCTTCGACTTGCGTGGCTGCATCCTGATCCGGCGCATAGTCGGTCATCGGCTCGACGATGACTTCTCGTCCAGCGGTTTCGGTAATTGCGGCTACTGTTTCGGTCTTGGAGCCGGTACTGGAGGATGCGCTGCAGCCTGCCAGCACTAAGGAAGCAGCCGACAGTGCACTTACGGTAATGCGTAGAAATTGGTGGGGCATCATCATTTCTCCTCTTCTGGTGTCAGTATGTTCGTGCGGCGGTGCTCTTGCCTTGGAACAAGTGCGGTTTGATCCGGACCGATCGTCCGGTACCTCCATGAATGAGCTCTAGCAGCAGCTCGGCTGCTTTCGTCCCGATAGCCGGGTTGTCGATGACGATGGATGCCAGCGGCGGATTATAGTACTTACCGACATATAAGCCGTCATAGCCAATGACCGAGAGCTGGCCGGGCACATGGATGCCGGCTTCGGCGAGACTCGAGATGGCGCCCATCGCCATCAGATCGTTCGCGAAGAAGACGGCCGTCGTTTCCGGATGAAGACGGAGCAGGCGATGAACAGCTTCTTGGCCGCCGCTGCCTGTGTAATCGCTCCACACGACGGGCCGGTCATCCGGCGGCAGACCGGCCTCATCGGCCGCTTGCAGGAAGCCTTCTAGCCGTTGCCGGCTAATCTCGTAGGCTTCCGTTCCGTTCACCAGCGCAATTCTCCGGTGTCCATGCTCGATCAACCATCGGGTCGCCATATACGCACCTAATACCTCGTCAGTGTTCAGATTAGAGCAGGTACGGGTAACAATCGATTGTTCGAGTACGACAGTGGGGCTGTCCATTCCCTCAATTTCTTCGTAGATCGGGTGATGGGACGGGAATGGGTTCATGATGATGCATCCATTCAGGTTGCGCGAGGCAATGGTCTCAGACAGCTCGCCCTTGACGTAGTTGACGTCGTTCACCGTACAAATAATCGACCGGTAATGATGGAGCGCCAATGCTTTGTTGATGTGTTGAAGCAGTTCGAAGAATGCGGGCCTAGCTTCATAAACGTTGTCGGTAATAAGAATGCCGACCAGTTTGCTCTTCTGACTTACGAGCTCTTTGGCCGCTAGGTTCGGCACGTAGCCAAGCTCTTTGGCTGCATCCAACACGAGCGTCCTCGTCTTCGGCTTCACGCCATAATCGTCATTGAGCGCCCGGGATACGGTGCTGACTGACATTCCACAATGCTTGGCTATATCTTTGATGGATATTTTCATGATGCGGGCACCTCCGTTTCGGGAACGTTCCCAATTTATAAAGAGAATATAAAATAAAAATGGAAAATAATCAATATATTTTTGGGAACGTTCCCGAAATAGGAGGGGCGCCTGCACAAAATGCAGGGAAACGCCCCCGTTCGAGCGCATCAAGCCTGCATAAAGTGCAGGCTTAATGCGCGAACGTGGCTTTGTAGACTGATGCTACTGCATTAAGTGCAGGGAAATGCCCCTATTCGAGCGCATGAGAGAGGATAGCGGCGGCAAAGCCTGCATAAAGTGCAGCCTTGATACGCGAGAATGGCGTTGCGGGCTGAGGTTACTGCACAAAGTGCAGGGAAGGGAGACGCCCCCGTTCGACTGCTCGAACGGGGATAGCGACTGGCCAAGCTGCATTGATCCAACGAGGGAATCTGCCTGTTAAACGGCAAGCTCCAACGGCAGAAAAGCATATTCGCCATGCCTAACGATGGCACACTTGCGGACGCTTATCGGGTGTTTGAAAAGCGGACCGTCGACTACGGTCGTATGGAACTCGCCGCCTTCGCCGCATGGATCGATGCCGCGCTCGATCAGCTCGCGCACATAATCATGTGTAATCGTCCGCCCGAGATCGTCCTCCCGCATTCCTAACGATAGATTGACCGTAACGACCACCGTGATGAATCCAAGGTCGATGAACTGTTCGATCACCTTGCGATGGTCCATTTCCCAGAGCGGCATGCCGAGCTGCAGCCCGACGCCAGCGGTCACCTTGTCATGCCAGCAGCCATGTGCGGGCATGTCCAGATCTCCTGTTACAAGCACCTCTGCTCCTTGGCTGCGCGCTTCGATGAGCAGACCGGTGAAGGCGGCCTCGTAATCGTCCCAGCTTGCCGCTGCCGTATAGACGGGAAGCCCAATCGAATCCGCTTGCGCGCGAATGATCTCCGGGGGCAAGCCGTGCGACCGGGACCGCTTTCCTTCCTCCTCGAGCATGACGATGAGTCCTAACGCTTCTCCCGTCTGCATTGCGGTATAGAGCGCCAAGGTGCTGTCCTTGCCGCCGCTGTAAGAGGCGACGAACTTACGCCCCTGTGCGCCTGTTTTCCAATCCGCCATGATTACTATCACTCCTATTGCTTGGACTGTAATAAGGATAATCCATTAGCATGGCAATGTCGCTAGCGATTTCCCCGTTCATCGTTGATTCGATGAAGTACAGTCCAAGATCGACCGAGGCAGTAATGCCGCCGCCCGTGAAGATGCCGCCGTCTTGTACGGCGCGGCTCCGTACGACCTCCCGGCAGTAAGGCTTCAGCAGTTCGAGAGCGAGCGGATTGGTTGTCACCGTGCGGTCCCTCAAGAATCCCGCGGCCCCGTAAATTAGAGCGCCTGTGCAAACGGATACTTTGTACGGTACCGCCATTGCGCTTTGTATCCATTGCATGAATGGCTTGTCGTGAATCCAACGTCTCGTGCCGATGCCGCCGGGAATGAACACGAGATCGTATGCAGCCAGGTCGGGAAGTACGCAGTCGGCCTTTATGGTCATCCCTCGGTCATCGGTTATTTCCGGCTTATCCGCACAATAGTGCCACGTTAAGTCGTCCCGGTATCCTCGTTTGTTAAGCCAAGTGACCGCGTTATGGAATCCGGCCAAATCAAGCGTCGTCATATCGTCGAATAGAATAAACGCCATGTGCATCGGTATATATTCCTCCTTCTAATCGGCAGAATGAATTTCGAAGATGCTGTCAATGATAACCGGCAATTGATTGCGCAGCGAATTCGCTCCGAATACTGACCGCGCATGAAGGCCTTTCTCCCCGAATACTTCGGCCATCAGATCGGAGAAACCGTTCAATACGAGATGATGTTCGGCGAAGCTGGGACTCGAGTTGATGAAGCCTTGCGCTTTGACAACCCGTTTCACGTTATCGAGGCTTCCGGCTGCGGCCTTGACGACGGCAAGCACTTCGATGCCTGCCGCCCTCGCGAACTGATAGCCTTCCTCGGTCGTATAGTCCGCGCCAAGCTTGCCGCGTGAGTCCCCTGCAGGACCTTTGCCCGAAATGAATAATAAGCTGCCTGCGAGCACGAAGTTCGCATAGTTCGCAGCCGGAGCGCTCTCCGCCGGAAGTATGATGCCCAGCTGGGCCAGTCTGTCTTCAATCGTTGACATGTTGATACCCCCTGAATCGTTTATGGAGTAATAAACCCTAATGACTCTATCCATAGGCTATAGGGGAACGGCCGCGATTAGAAGACTCAGATGCGGCCAGAAATAGAGGGTCAGATGGTCTTATGGAATTCCCTGACCAAATACGCAGGATAATGCAGCTGGCCTCCGCTATAATAGGGACAAGATGATCTGATGGGATGACCTGAAAGCGGCAGCGCAGGGCTCTCACTATGGACAAGGGAGTGAGCATGATGCGAGACGAGCTGATCATACGGGCGGAGATGCTGATTCGAAAGCCGGTGCAGCAGGTATACGACGCTTTTATCGATCCGGCGGTTACATCGAAGTTCTGGTTCACAAGAGGCAGCGGCAAGCTGGAGAAGGGGCGGACCGTAGAGTGGCACTGGGATATGTACGGTGCGGCAGCCGAAGTCGAAGTGGTCGATGCGGTGCCGAACGAACGAATCGTTATCGATTGGGGAACGAAAGTCGAGTGGACGTTTACTCCCCAGTCTGAGAGCATGACCTTCGTGACGATTACGAACTCGGGGTTCCAGGGCGGTGAGGATGAGATCGTCAACCAGGCCATCGATGCGAAGGAAGGGTTCACGATCGTGCTGTGCGGATTGAAGGCATATCTGGAGCATGGCATCGAGCTGAATCTTGTCGCGGACAAAGCGCCGCATGCCCATATTAAAGCAGAGTAGGAGGGTTTAAGAATGAACGTAACAGTTGATACGAGAGGGAACTCGAAAGTCGCTGTGATCGACAGCAGTGAGGTGCTCATCCATGATGTGCAGGATGCGCTCGACTTAATGGCATCGATCAGGTACAGCCACGACTGTGACAAAATGCTGATCCGCAAATCGAACGTCACCGAGGCGTTTTTTGATCTGAGCACGCGGATTGCCGGCGATATTTTGCAGAAATATACGAACTACCAAGTGAAGCTGGCGATCGTCGGCAGCTACGACGGCTACGCGAGCAAGAGCCTTCGGGATTTTATCTATGAAAGCAATCATGGTACGCAGGTGTTCTTCCTTGGGGACGAAGCAGAGGCGCTGGATAAACTTCATCAGGTTGGATAACGCTATTTGACGATGGTTACACAAGCGTGCTATGTTCATTTCGGTATGTAACATAATATGGGAGGAATCGACATGATCGTTGTGACGACAGAGAACATTCCCGGCTACCGTATCGACCGTGTCGTCGGCCATACGTTCGGCGTTGTTGTCAGAAGCCGCGGGCTTGGCGGCAATATTACGGCGGGCGTGCGAAGCTTGTTCGGCGGAGAGATCAAGGAATATACTGAGATGATCGAGGACGCGCGCAAGACGGCGATCGACCGGATGGTTCAGAATGCCCATGGGATGGGAGCTAATGCGATCATTATGATGCGGTTCGACTCCGGTGAGATCGGCCAGACGATGTCGGAGATTGTAGCGTACGGAACGGCTGTCGTTATCGAGAAGTCGTAAGGGCGATGTCAACGATATTCATTGTTTATCTTATTAGCCAGTTTCTAATTATCGGCATTTCGGTTGCCGGTACGATGATATACCGCCGCAGACGCCGCCGTTCCCGGAAGTTCCAGGCTCCGCCGGGCTTTCACCGAACGGATGAAATATTCGTCGATCCGACGACAGGCGTCATTCAGCAGGTCTGGTATAACGAACAAAGCGGGGAACGGTTGTACGAGACCGTGCCGCTGAACCGCAAATAAGCTAGATCCGCGCAGCCAGTCGGGGCCGCACGGATCTAGCTTATTTTTTATATCGGGCTTGGGACTAACCGTATTAGAACGGGAATTTGCGCTCTTCCTTCTGAACGGAAATCCATTTGGTCGTCGTAAATTCCTCGAAGCCGATCTCGCCGTGATAGCGGCCGATGCCGGACATTTTCTCGCCGCCGAACGGCGCGTTCATGTCCATGTTGATCGTCGTATCGTTCACGTGCGTCATGCCGCTCTCAATCGCGGATGCGAATGCCATCGCTTTGTCAAGATCGGTTGAGAACACGGCGCTGGACAGGCCATATTCGGTATCGTTCGCAATCGCAAGAGCCTCTTCGTCGGAGTCGAATGGAATGATCGTTGCGATCGGTCCGAAAATTTCGGTGCCGGCCAGCTTCGACTTCGGATCGACATCGGCGAAGATGAACGGCGTCACGACGTTGCCGATGCGCTGCCCTTCGAGCACGAGGCGGGCGCCTTCCTGCTTCGCCGCTTCCGCAATGCCAAGCACCTTCTGAATCTGGCGCTCGTTAATGAGCGGTCCGATCACAACTTGCGGATTCGACGGGTCGCCGTAAGCGACCTGCTTCGAACGCTCCGCGAACCGCTCGACGAATGCGTCGTAATGCTTGCGGTGTACGAGGAACCGGTTCGTACAGATGCACACTTGGCCTGAATTCATATATTTGCTGAATACGGCTGCGTTAACGGCTTGGTCCAGATCCGCGTCTTCCAGCACGACGAACGGGTTGTTGCCGCCAAGCTCCAGCGAGGTGCGCTTCAAGTTCTTGCCGCACAGCTCTGCGATATGGCGGCCGACGCCGGTCGAGCCGGTGAACGAGATAATGCGCGGCACCGGATGCTCGATCATGTAATCGCCAACTTCGGAGATGTCGTAACCGACGACGTTTACGACGCCTTTGGGCAGACCTGCCTGCTCGAAAATCTCTGCAACGATCGGTCCGCCGGACATGAACGTCTGCGTATCCGGTTTAATAACGATCGCGTCGCCTGCGGCGATGGCCGGAGCGACGACGCGCATGGCCATGTACAGCGGGAAGTTGAAGGCGTTGATGACGCCGATGACGCCGAGCGGGCAGCGGTACACATGGTTTTCTTTGCCCGGAATTTGACCTGGGAATACGTGTGGCGAGAACATTGCATCGACGTATTCAACCGCGGCCATGATCGAGCCGGCAGCCGCCATAAACTCGGACACCGTCTTCACGTAGGATGCGCCGGTTTCTTGTATCATCAGGCTGACGATTTCATCTTTGCGGCCCATGAGCAGCTGCGCAGCACGCTGCAGCACCTGCTTGCGATCTTCGGCGGAAGATCTCGCCCATTCTTTCTGTGCAATCTTCGCCGCTGTATAAGCTTCGTCGATATCGGCTCGATTGGCCAGTTTGATGCAGCATAGCACTTCGCCATTGAACGGATTGACGTTATCGTATACTTGCACGCTGGAACCGTCGCGCCATACGCCGTTAATGTATTGCTTGTTGTATTTGTCAGACACGGGGGAAGGCCTCCAATCGGTTAGCTTAGAATTTCGTGACGACCGTCAAGCCGAAGCCAGCGAAGTTCGTCATGTCGTCGAATGCTGTGTTGATGTCGTCCAGCGCGATTTGCTTCGTCACGAGCGCGCCTGGCTTCAGCTTGCCGGTACCGACCATGTTCAGCATGTTGCGGTATTCCGGAATCGGCATCGATACGGAGCCGAGCACGGAAATTTCGTTCATCATAATGAGGTTGACCGGTACTGGCGTCATGCCGCCGTTCGGGTTCGGGCTAATGCCGATTTGGACATGGCGTCCGCGTTTGTTCAAGCTCATGATCGAGCTGAGAACGGTATCTTGAATGCCGAGCGCATCGATGGAGATGTTAGCGCCGCCCTTCGTCAGCTCTTTGATCGCTTGCGGAGCGTTCTCGTTCTTGCTGTTCACGGTCGCGACTGCACCGAATTTCTTCGCAAAATCGAGCTTGTCATCCGCGATATCGACCGCAATAACGTTCGCGCCTGCAGCAGATGCGATCTGGATCGCGGACAGACCGACGCCGCCCGAACCATATACGGCAACCCATTCGCCAGGACGAACGCCGCCGCGCGAGATAACGCCGTGGAATGCCGTCATGAAGCGGCAGCCCATCGCGCTTGCCGTCAGGAAGTCGATCTCGTCAGCCAGATGGAGCAGGTTCAGATCGGCATTCGGAATATGAACGTATTGCGCGAAGCCGCCTTCGAAGTTGAAGCCGACCATTTTCATGTTATCGCATACGTTGTGATGGCCAGCCTGGCAGTGCGGGCACGTGCCGTCGCCTTGGCTGAAAGGCACGATAACACGGTCGCCTTTCTTGAAGTTGCGGATGTTCGAGCCGACTTCTTCGATGACGCCGCTCATCTCGTGGCCGAGAATGTGAGGCAGCGCCGGGATCGAGCTCTTCATATGGCCGGCCCAGCCGTGCCAGTCGCTGCGGCAGACGCCGGTCGCTTCGAGTTTAAGAATAATGCCATCAGGCGTAAGCGTCGGATCGGCGACTTCTCTTACGACCAACGGTTGGTTGAATTGTTCCAATACAGCTGCTTTCATCGTAAAGGGTCATCTCCCTGTGAAAAGTTTGTGAACTCGCTTTCAATTATAGGGACGCCCATTATTGATGTATAATACATAATAAACTATGAAACGATAGCTACCAGTCTATATAAAAGGGGAATCGGCCGTTATGGAGCTTCTGCAGTTGAAATATTTCCAGACCGTCGCAAGGCTGGAGCATATTACTAAGGCAGCCGAGGAGCTTCAGATCGCGCAGCCGTCTCTCAGCAAGACGATATCGCGGCTGGAGTCGCATATCGGTGCCCCGCTGTTTGACCGGCAGGGCCGCAACATTCGGCTCAATCCGTTCGGCAAAGTATTTTTGGAGCGGGTGGACCGCATGTTCCTAGAGCTTGCGGAAGGCATGCAGGAAGTGAGGGATATGGCCGGGCTGAACCGGGGCAGCATTACGCTGTCCGCTTCGATCGTCAGCACGCTGCCGGATTTGATTGGAGAGTTTCTGACCTTGTATCCGAATGTCCATTTCCGCCAAGTGATGGAGCCGGCGGCTGTCATCAAGCGCATGCTGGAGGACGGAGAGATCGATTTGTGCATTCAGGCTGCGCCATTCGAAGGACCGGATATGGAGTGGCTTCCTCTTCGGACGGAGCCGATCTATGTCATTGTGCACGATAAACATCCGCTGGCCGGAAGGGACGCGGTCACGCTGGAGGAAATCAAGGACGAACCGTTCCTCGGGCTGCAACAGGGCTACTGGTTCCGCACGTTGTCGGACGGTCTGTGCCAGCAGGCCGGGTTTACGCCCAATACGATGATCGAGGTGAACGAGTCGGATGCGCTCGTGCTGCTGCTCCGCCGCAACTTAGGCATCATGTTCTGCCCGGAGACGGCTTGGCAGAAGAGAGCGTATCTCATGCCGAATCGGCTGCGGGTTACGGATCACCCCGGATTCAAGGTTTCGACGGGCTTGGTCTGGTCCAAGAAGCATTACTTATCGATCGCCGCGCAGCGGTTCCGACAGTTTATTATTGAGTTCTATAAGAGAGATAGGGCTGAGACAGCCACGGTGATGGAATATTGAAGGGAGTTCATCGAGCTTGAGACGGGAGCGATTACGTGAAGACGATCGGTCTGGAGACGCCGATGAAGCGGTCTGGACAACTGCTCGGGCTTGCGCTGACGTATCTATTTGGCTCCCGACAATTCCTTGTTCCTAATAGGTTAGGTACTGCATGTAAATGGCGGCGTCATGATGGAAACCATACAATAAATAAGCCGGTTGATCCATACAGCAGGGCTGATTGGGTCTTACCGGCTTATTTCTATTTGTCTTTCAATTTCTACATCTGGCCTTCTGGCATATCGTTTTTGAAGTTTGATAAATGTAAAATATGAATTGATACTGTACTTTTAGCGTTAACTGTAATTTATGTGAGTATTATTCATTGGATTACAAGCACTGATTTTTGTGAACTGAATACAAATGGCGAATCATCAAGTGGAACGGTTATACAGTACAAGGGATAGGAGCCCTTTGACAGTTGACTGCTTAAATTAAATTTTTGGGCATACAATTCTTTGTCTTTTAACTCGTAATATGCAGTCATTTTACCGTCTATAGCTATTGGCTCATTGTTTAAGAATATAGTCGAAGCATATTTTCCTTTACCGCCTGCACTATAAAAAAATAATGGGTGACCATCTGTGAAGTTAACGTTGTTTTGTTGCGATAAGTTGGTTTGTTGGATATCTTCTGCATCAATTAAAGCTCTAACCCCTTGACCTCTAATCTTGCCGGAGAATCGATCAGGAAGACTTATAATATTTGACGAGCCTGATTGCAATTCACTTGCGCGCAATTGCTGGTCGGCGGTACGGTCGGGATTGATATGAAAGAATATAGAGTTGGTATAAAAATCAATATATTCTTTCTTAATTCCGGGAAGCTCATTAAAGTAGAATATCATTACGATATCCAGTCTTTTGTATCGCGATAATCCATTCGCATCCAAAGTAATTGGTATATTTTTATTAGACAACTTCTTTAATTCCGTATGATATATGTATTGATTCTTCTGACCATCAACTTTAAATTTCTGAAATTCTCCATCTAGTGCAACTAATAGACCCACATGATCATCTTGTGAAGAAACATTAATTATAGAGGCAAATAGGTGAAGCGGGTTGTCTTTTTCAATATTAATATAATCTCTATTAATAAAGTCTCCTTTGGAGTCGTAAATCTGTAAGCCATAACTCACGCTGCTAGTATTTGAAGGTAATTTGATATCGGAAGGTGTTTTTATTTTTTTGCTGTAATCGCTATCGTTGGATAAGTGTATGACTTTGTGATCTTTTTTTTCATCTACAGGTTTCGGGGCAAAGAACTCGTTATACAGCACATAGATAAGAACGATAAATAAGATCACAATTGAATAACTAATAACCTTTCTCAGATAAAGTGGCATGGGATAATTCGCTCCTTAAAGAGGGAGCAGGCTCAAGTTGTATGTTGAAGCTTCGGTAAACTACCGACTTATGCTCAAAGTTTAGAAGCTTGCGTCAGTTCCACCGAACCAAGAGCCATAGACCGAACTCGTAAACCCGTGGCCGCCATTGGCGGAGCTACCATAAGCGTTAGGCGCAGTCAAGGTACCTGATATGTCTTTTGACATATTAAGGTATTTGTATTCGCTTATCGTATCTGAGCCACCGACTGCTAACGTATAGTGGAGAACGGTGTTCAGTGTAATGTATCCAGATACATCGGAGTGCGTAGATGCTGTGACCTTATCTTTGTCGCCATTCGTTGTCGTTATATTACCGCTGACCCAGTATTGACTCTGACCGCTAGTGGTCCATCCACCATTGGTTGGCAACGCGAATGCAGGTGCAGCAAAAAGAGTTAAAATTAAGCCAGCCGAAATCAAAGATTTAATTTTCATTATTTCCCTCATCTCTATATTATTTACAATTGAGCCTGCCATAACGTATTATATACAAAAGAAGATTAAATTGTAAAGAAATTACTATAAAAGTTAAGGGGTGGTAAAATTGAAGTTGAAGTTGGTGATGCTTGCTCTGATAGTTTGCCTCATACTGATTAGCTGCAGCAGTAGAGACGGAGGGGACGACTTTGAGAAAGATAAGAGTTATAAGTTAAAAGTTATGGCTGCTGATGAGCAATCATTTATGACGAACTACGGAAATTATGTGAAAGCGAGGTTTCCTAATGTAGAATTTCAGGTTATTCCTATCAATCAGATTTTTGGGGATGAGGATTTGCAAGAGAGCCTCTTGCAGCTTGTTGCCGCGGAGCAGCCTGATGTGTTTGTAGGTATGCCGTTTTTTATGATTCGAATGCTGCAGGATAGCAATGGGCTTGTCTCTCTTAGCAATGTGATTGGGAAAGATACGCTTTCCGAGATACATCCAGGCGTCAAGCAGCTAATGGAGCATTTGGGAGAGGGGGAGATATATAGTATTCCAACATCCTTCATCTCACAGGTGTTGTTTTACAATAAAAGGGTGTTTGCCGAGCAGGGGATCACATTGCCTATTGAATCGACAAACTGGCAGGAGTTCTTACAACTAATTCGTCGGTTTGTCAATACTGATTCCTTAGGGCTTTATTTGAGTTATTCGGATCCAAGCGCACTATTAACTCAGATTGGGCAGTCTGAAGGTCTTGCGTATATAAGTCCACAAAGCCATAAGGTTACGCTTAATACGGACAGTTGGGCGAACATTGCGGGCATGGTTAAAGAATTATATAGAGAGGGAGTCATCAATGACTGGGACTCCGCTGATTCCTCAGATTTATTCTTACAAGGGAAAGCCGCGATAATGGTTGGCGATAGTTCATATTATACACAATTGGAAGCGGCTAACTTACCATTCGAATGGGGAGTGCTTCCTCTTCCAGGCGCGGATCAGACTAAAATTGAAATTCAACCGGAAGGTTTGGTCGCCATCAATTCCAAGAGTCAGCACGAAGCAGAAGCGGTGAGATTTATTCGGTTTTTGTTAAGTGATCAGATGGCGGATATTATTAACCATACAACCAACTTACTGCCTTCGGCGTTGTCTTTTTCTTACAATACGGATGCCAATCATCCGCTGCACTTCTTGTATACCCGAGATGCAGATACATTTATAACAGAGAATGAAGAACGTATTTTCTCTATGTCGGGGGACTTTCAGAAATACATGGCAGAAACGATGAAGAGGATGGTGCTGGATGAGGTCGGATTGAGAGAGGGGCTGCAATTAATTGAGGAGTTCGGCAATAATCAGACTAATAAATAAAAGGATATTGGGAGTCATTCTGATTTTATTCGTATCGGGTATATGGCTGTCAGGATGCAGCTTTGCACGGAAAGACCCAAAAATCGAGGATGATACAATCAGCCTTTCTGTATTATACGATGATTCGCGGAGCTTTTATCAGGATTATGGAAATTATATCAACATGCAGTATCCCAATATTAAGTTCAAAGTTATCTCTTCCGATCCAATATACAACAGCGACCGACCCGTAAAAGAATCGTTAACGGATTTAGTCGAGAAAGAGCAGCCGGACCTATTGTTTCTAACGCAATATCAACAACAGATCTTGCAAGAAACTAACGCTCTTATGCCGCTCAAGGCTCTTCTTGACTCTTCTGTCCTTGAGAATATGCCGCAGGGTGTCCGGGACTTATTAGGCTATTATGGGGATGGGGATTTTAACAGCGTTGCGGAAGTATTTAGTTCAGAGGCGTTGTTTTACAATAAAAAGCTATTTGAGCAATTTAGTATCCCGGTACCTGACGGTTCTATGAGTTGGGCGGATTTTTCTAATACTGCGCGGCGTTTTACCAATACGGATGTGTTGGGATTATATACGGCAAGCATGGACCCTTCTGTGTTGTTTGTCAAAATGGGGTTATCCGATGGACTATCCTATTTAAATAAAGACAAGACTCACCTTACAATGAATACCGACGGTTGGACTAAGCTAGCCGAGACGGTTAAATCTATGTATATGGATGGAGTCGTTAATAAGGCTGCTTCAGCCTCTGACAACGATTTTATTAGCGGATCGGCAGCGATGACAATTGCTCAAGTGGGTCTGTATGAACAGTTGGTAAGTATGAAGGTTCCATTCGAATGGGGGGTGGTGCCGTTGCCGGCGAGTGACCACTCGAAAATACCGATCGACTTGGCCAAGTTAATTGCGGTTAACAAGAATAGCGTTAACGGAGAAGCAGCAGCCAGCATCATTGAATTTATAATGAGTGATCCTGCGATCGCAGCGAATAGCAGAGCATCAACCTCACTTCTCCCAACAGCCGTAGCAACATCAACTGACTACAGAGAGTCTTCGAACCCGCTAAATTTCATGTATACGCTTAGTGCGAATATAAATATTAATGAGCAGCATGATCGTCTGCAAAGTATGCCGGAAGATTTTATTCAAAGTTTCTTCCCCGAACTAACCAGCAGAATGGGGGATATCATAAGGGGGGAGATTGACTCTCGAAGCGGATTGATGGAGGTTGAGAGTTACGGCAATACACTTCTACAAGCGCTAAAGGCGAAATAATACCTGTTCAATGCTGCATGTGAATGGCGGCTTCAGAATGGAAACTTAAATCTCGGTTGCGGCAAAATAAGCCGGTGCGATAAAGCAGTGATTGCTGCCTGAATCGTACCGGCTTATTCGATAGGGAGGCGAATTGCATACAGTTGGCGGCCATTGCTTGCTGCTTCGGACCCGGATGAGCTCCGACACGATGCTGACGCTGATTTCGTCCGGGCCTTCAGCACCAATACCGAGCCCGACAGGAGAATGGATTCGGGCGGGGACCGGATCGGGCTGAAGAAGCCGGAACCGGTGCGTCATGACGAACACGTTCGCGCCCGAAGGAAATGCGTTGGTGTACAGGCAGGATGCGTGATGCACCATCTCCAGGCGGTCCGCGGCTTTTCCGACAGTATCCAATCGCTGCCCACTTCCTTTCGGACAGAATGGCATGTATCGCATACGCGGCATAAAACGTCTGGGCTCTGGCGGACCGCTTTATACAGAAGGTATATATTCTAAACCATCGCATCGGGAACGCACTTGTCCAATGAGTGCCGCACGTTTGGATTTATCAGACCGGATGATTTAGAATACGTGAAGGATAGGGATGGCAATCGACTTGCAAGTCCATGTAACAGAACAGGAGCGGATGGGTATGGCAGGCAACGGGAAATTAAGAAGCGACGTCAAGCCGGGTCTTGAGGTCGACATCATACTGAAGCAGGATCAGCGGACGGGCAAAACGACGCGGGGCATCGTGAAGGATTTGCTGACGAATTCGCCGCAGCATCCGCATGGCATTAAAGTGCGGCTGCAGGACGGTCAGGTCGGCCGGGTAAGCCGGATTATCGGCACGGGCGAAGACGACTGAACTGCTGGCCGCGCTTAACGGTATGGCACCGCATTTGGAAAATAAAAACAGACGAATCGGGCCGACTTGACCTATAATGAGGTCGGGAATCGTATATCGATAAAGAGGGCGGGGCAGGCGATGATTAATCAAGTTATTGACATCGTACGTGAAGCGGGCCGATTATTCGGGGATAAAAATTTCGAGGTGCAGAACAAAGGAACGGCGTCGAACAACGTGACGTCCGTCGATCTGGCGGTGGAAGCGTTCTTGAAGCAGAGGCTTATTCCGCTTATCGACGGCTGCGGCTTCATCGGGGAAGAGAGCGAGGACAGCGATTACGAGCGTCCTTACTTGTGGATCGTCGATCCGGTCGACGGCACGGCGAATTTTATCCGCGATATGGGCCTTAGCGCCATCTCGGTCGGGCTCGTTCATGGCGGCGAAGCCATTCTTGGCGTCGTCTATAATCCATACCGCGACGAAATGTTCTATGCGGAGAAGGGCAAGGGGGCGTTCCTAAACGGCGAACCGATTCGGGTATCGGACCGCGATGTGGAGCACTCCGTCTTCTGCACGGCGTTAAGCTTGTATAACAAAGACTTTGCGAAGCCTTGCTTGAATATTATCGAGAAAGTGTACGAGCGCTGCGATGATATTCGCCGTCTCGGTACGGCAGCGCTGGAGCTTGTCTATCTTGCTTGCGGCAGAGCCGAGCTTTATTTCGAAATGCGCCTGTTCGCATGGGACTTCGCAGGAGCAGAGATCATTATCCGCGAAGCTGGCGGTTTCGTGGGTACGATCGAGTATGAACGGACCGTATTCCATCGGCCGATTCCGATTATTTGCACCAATACGAAGGAAAACTACGACTATCTCAAGGCAATCGTATCCGCCGAGATTCCTGTTATTCCGTACAGCGAATAGCGCATTTTCTAAGGATGAAAAAAGGGAGCAACGGGCATGCTATCGACTGCCTGCTGCTCCCTTTTGTCAGGGCGATTTTTTGATGAAAATGGAGTTCAACGGTTTGCGGCCCGGTATGACCTGGCTGTTCACATCGAATGTCGGAGACAGATAATCGTACTGGTCGTAGTCGCCCAAAATGTCGTACCCGGAAGCGACCTTCGTGTCCATCAGGGAATACTGCGTAAAGTGAATGATGAGCAGGCCATTCGGATTCATCAGCGAATCGAGCATGGCGACCGTCTCCTCGAACCGTTCGAATGGATAAATGGCGGCGAGGCTTGCTGTCTTGTTGGCGGCGACGCGGTGAGGTCTGCGCTGGAGGACAGCCATGCAGAATATGGCGTCGAACGGACCATGCTTGCGTATTTCGTCGGGAGAAGAGTAGATGAAGTCCATGCGGCCGTCGACCGGAAGCCTGCGGCACTGGGCTAAGCTGTGTTTATTAATGTCGGTCCCTATGATTCGCGCATTAGGGAAATATTGTCGAAGCGTCAGAACCTCTTCGCCAGTTGAGCATCCGTAGGACAGAATGTTGAGCTCTTGCTTGTCTTGGAAGTAGTCGCGGCTAGCTGAGAAGATGACCGGGTAACGGTCCATGGAAGTGAAGGACGACGTCTGGTGCACCTTGCGGGAGCTGAACAACAGGAGGCGCACAATCGAACGATAGTTGGAGTTGAAGATGATATTTTTCACGGCAAGAGCCGTTTTCCAGGGCAGAACTAAGGCGGTGACGGCAAGCTTGACGATTGGGCCTCCGGAAGCCTGACGGGCTTTCAAAGATTCCTTCGCCGATCGGATCATCGAATTCAGCATAAGCGGATGCTCCGGACCTTCGTTGAGAACATAAATCGTCCCTCCTTGATGACGGAATTTCTGTGACTTTAGTACTAAAGTACTAGATTCAGCTCTTAGAACATATCAAAATATTTCCAATTGCGCAATAGCAGAAGAGGCGAGACTGGGAGGGCAGATGCATTTAATCAAAAATTAATAACATTTTGTAAGTAGCTATTGATTTTAGTGAAAGAAGCCGATACGATAGAGAAGCACGGCATGAATATTTTGGCAGACAGACAGGTAAGATAATTATTATAAACTCAATCCCATAAGGAGGGACAGTCATGTCCAAATTGAACATCGGTATTATTCTCGGAAGCACTCGTCAAGGCCGCGTAAGCCCTCAAGTAGGCGAGTGGGTTAAAAGTGTAGCTGACCAACGCGGCGACGCAAACTATGAGATCGTGGATATTGCGGAATATAAGCTCCCAATGTTCGGCGAAGAGGATGCAACGGCTCAGGCAACGGCTTGGAACACGAAGCTGGCGGGCCTCGACGGCTTCGTCTTCATCGTGCAAGAGTACAACCACAGCATCACGGCAGCACTGAAGAATGCGCTCGACTTCGCTCGCGAAGCTTGGAACGATAAAGCAGCGGGCATCGTCAGCTACGGCTCCGTTGGCGGCGCGCGTGCGGCTGAGCATCTGCGCGGCATTCTCGGCGAGCTGTCCGTTGCGGACGTTCGCGTACATCCGGCGCTGTCTCTGTTCACTGATTTCGACAACGGCGTGTTCAAGCCGGCTGATCTGCATCTGACGAACGTGAACGGCATGCTCGACCAAGTGATCGCTTGGAGCGGCGCTTTGAAGACGCTGAGACAATAGACAATAGTCTGGCAAGGATAGAGGAAATGAGGAAGGACGCCGAATAGGCGTCTTTTCTTCTTGTCTGAAAATGTCTGCTGAAACAGCGCAAATGTAAGCGCTGCGACTTTGTCTATTGGTAGTTTTATCACACAAATTGTGATAACATGTAGAAATATAAGAAGAACGTGAACGAGGTCGAGGCAATCCCCATTCCGTTCGTGCCAAGGATGCTGCATTTAAGAACGCAATTTTAAACTGCGGCCGAATTGGGTATGATTAGAAAAGTCTAGTCATTAAACCGTAATTATTTTGAAGGAGGATTTACAACAATGGCATTGGAATCAATGAAGGACATGCTTAACAAAGGTCTCAAAGAAGGTTACGCTGTTGGTCAATTCAACATCAACAACCTGGAATGGACGCAAGCAATTCTTGCTGCAGCTGAAGAAGAGAAATCGCCGGTTATCCTGGGCGTTTCTGAAGGCGCAGCTCGTTATATGGGCGGCTTCACGGTCGTAACGTCTATCGTTAAATCGCTGATCGAAGAAATGAAAATCACGGTTCCAGTTGCAATCCACCTCGATCACGGTTCGAGCTTCGAGAAATGTAAAGCTGCGATCGACGCTGGCTTCACGTCCGTAATGATCGACGCTTCGCACCACCCGTTCGAAGAGAACGTTGAGACGACGAAGAAAGTCGTTGAATACGCTCACGCTCGCGGCATTTCGGTAGAAGCAGAGCTCGGCACGGTTGGCGGCCAAGAGGACGACGTTGTTGCTGACGGCGTTATCTATGCTGACCCTAAAGAGTGCAAAGAACTCGTAGATCGTACGGGTATCGACTGCCTCGCACCAGCACTCGGTTCGGTTCACGGTCCTTACAAAGGCGAGCCTAAACTGGGCTTCAAAGAAATGGAAGAGATCTGCCAGACGATCAGCCTTCCACTCGTATTGCACGGCGGCACGGGTATCCCTACGGAGCACATCCAGAAGGCGATTGCTCGTGGCACGGCTAAAATCAACGTAAACACGGAGAACCAAATCGCATTCACGAAAATCGCTCGCGAAATCCTGACGAAAGACCTGGAAGTTTACGATCCGCGTAAATTCCTGGCTCCAGGCCGCGACGCAATCAAAGCTACGGTTGCTGGCAAAATGCGCGAGTTCGGTTCGTCGAACAAAGCTTAATAAGCTTCTATAGAGAAGGGTTAGACCACGCTGCTTCCGGCAGCAGGGTCTAACCCTTTTTATGTTGGAACCGCGAATGGGAGGAGGGGTTACGTCAGTACCTTCTTCGCCACCTTATACCAATGATCCAGCCAAGCCGGCCAATGGTCGATGCACCAGTTCGCTTGCCGAAGCAGCAGGTAGCTGAGATAGATCGAGGCGGTCCCTCGCCCAATCCGCTGCCGCGACACCTCCCATAACCGGTTCCATACTTCTGAATCGGGCTCGGTGTACAGCATCAGCGTCAGCAGATCGAATGTGCGGTCGCCCGCGAGGGGGAACTGCCAGTCGACGACTCCGCTTAGTTCTCCCTCCTGAACGAGCAGGTTCTGGTGATGAAAGTCGAAATGGACGATGTCATTCGCCGCGTACTCGTATTGCTCGTAAGCAGAAGCGGTCCGCTTCAGCAGGTCTAGCAACTCGGCCGTGGCAGAGGAATGCTGAAGGAGGGGCTCATGCCGGCAAAATTCCGTCCCGCCCTGCAGCACCGCCTGCACGATCGGCTCTGGCCAACTGCCGCCGGGCACAGCCTTTCCTCTCTGCAATTCATTAAGCTCCAATATGCGCGGCAGCAGCTTCGGAAGTTCCTTGGGGTCGCATAGCGAACCTGGCAGCTTCTCCTGCACCGAGTACCTGCCGTTCAGTGCGCTGCCGATATGGACGTAGCGGGGCAGCGGGTATCCTTGGGAGTGAAGAAGTTCCGTATATCGAAGCGCCTCGCCGATTCTTGCTGTTAGCTCTGGCTTGTCTGCCCACTTGAGCACGAACTCCTTCCCCGTATCGTCTTGTATCGTGAAGGCGCCTTGTACGCCATTCTCAAACTTGGATATCATTCGATAGTGTGCATGCTGCTGCCGGTTGACGAGATCGAGAATCGATAACGAGTTCATGTTATTTTTATCCCCCCGCGTTCTATGCTCTGTAAACCTATCATTGATCGACTATATTGTACTGGATTGAATTCACTTGAAATAGCGGTACTCAGCCGAGCGGCAATGAGGGATAAACTTAAATGGATTTTACGTGAAATTTAGGGGAATATATTTGGATATTAATGTATAATAATCCCGTTGTGACTATTCTGTCCATAATGGAGTGTGCAAAATTTGCGTAATCGACTAATGAAACGCAGTATCGTTTGGCTGTTCACGTTGTTGCTTGCTTCGGGAAGCGCTTTCACAGCGACGGCAAGCTCCGTCAGCATCGTGTCGGTCTCGGATGACGGTACGACGATGAACGTAGAATTGAATGCGGTGATCGATGTCGCTCAGAATGACTTCGATTCGATGATCGGCAGCGGGATTACATTTACGCTGGCAGATGCCGCTCAACAAGCAGTGGGGCAACCGATCGTTCGTAATGTGGCTGCCGCCGGCCACACGGTAACCGATTCGGTGTATGCGGTTGCGGTGGATGCCCTTAGCTTCGGTCATTTGGTGCCCGGGGCAGCGTATACCCTGAAGGCGGCTTACCAGGGAGCGGACGGCAGTCTGCGCGAGCAGGTGCAGCCCGTTCAAATCGTGGCGCCAAGCTACACGTTCAAAGTAGAGCATATCAAGAAAGACGAGACGACAGCCGTTGTCGCTATGGACGGTACGGTTCGTTCGGACGATGCATCCATTAAAGTAACGGTCCTTAACGAATATAACATGCCCGTGAAGAATAAGGACATCCGAATTCGATGGAATCGGCGGGGGGATGAAGGGCATGCCGTAACGGACTCTAACGGTCAGCTTGAGCTGAACAGCAACAGCAGCAATCCGCTTGGGTATTCTCATGATGAAGTTGTGATCTTGTCGGTTGATGAGGATTCGCCGACTTACGCGGTGGGGACGATTTATTATGAGGATCTGATTGCTCCTGGAGCACATTATGCGGAGATGCGGTACTTGGACAAGAACGGAAGGGTGCTGTCTGCAGGAAGCTATTCGCAGATCGAGTATGATGGCATTGGCATTTCGGAGGTCTATAGCGTAAGCGGCGTAGACATTTGGACTACGAATTATGGTTGGGGCAACTTGCGCAAGACGCTGCGGGCAAGCGGAACCGGAGATTTGTACATGTACAGTGCCTCCGCGGAGGAATTGACGGCTGCCGCAGGACTGAAGCATTCGACCGTCATGCTGAATGCGTCGAATTATAGCCAGTTGAAACCGGAGTATACTTGGAACGGCCAGCCGGTCAGCGTTGTTCGCGCGTTCGCGGCAGACGCAGCAGTCTCGAACCATACGATTCGATCGAACACTACAATGGATTGGATGCTCGATGGGGTTCAAACCATTTATATGCCCGCAGGCCAAAGCTGCGATGTTATAGTGACGCTGGCGCTGCCGACAGGCGATAAAGCGATTGTTCATCAAACTTTAACAGCAGCAGACGACAGCCGGACATTTGGCGGGGCTTTGGAAGACGGTGCATTCTCTGCACTAGACATAACGACCGATTATCATCGTAATTATCAATCTGTAGTCAAGGTTGGCTATATGGATGAACGGAATAATAATTATTTCGAGTCGAGCGCTCAATTGGATTCAGGCCAGCAGCTGTTCGTAGAGAAGAACAAGCCGGTCTATAAGGTGAACGCGATTATTGACAACGCTGATAATGAGGCGATTATCGCAGACCAGCTTACGCCGAGTGAGGACCGCTACACGTTCCATTCTGGACGGGCTGTTGATGCGGAGGTTACGGTGATGTCTCGCTCATCGAAGTACAGCGGTGTTACGACACCGCAGTCTTCGTTCACGCTGGGTGATACCCTTAAGGTTTCTTTGGACTTCACAGACGGATTGTCCAATTCAGTCGATATGGGCTCGCCAGTATTGGCAACTGTAGAGAAGGATGGCCAGGTCGTGATGGACAACCTGTATGTGTATTCGGATTTAGCTGAACTGACAGGCAAACTGAAACAGATGTTTAGCTTCGATTATTCGCCGGATGAGCCAGGTGCATATACGATTACGTTCAAACAAGATCCGAGCAAAAATCAACCTGTAACCGTCGCTGCTACTTCGTTTACGGTACTGCCTCAGCATCAGATGGACATCGAAATTCGAGACGCATCGGGACAACGGGTAGACTTGGCGAATAAGCCTTACTTGACGATCGAGCAGGCGAAACAGCTTTCGTTCACGGTTCGCGAGCATGGCGCCGGGCAGATCGGCAACCCGATAGAGGGAGTGCAAGTATCAACGGTGAATGGTTCGATGATTGGCTCGGTAGTGTCCGATGCCAGCGGTGTAGCCGCATTTGAATCGCCTTTGGAATGGAATACCGAATTATCGTTTACGAAAGAGGGATATAGCAGTCAAACGATGCGGCTGCCCATTATCGATCCTGCTCGCCAAGCTGTAATTCGCATCTCCGGACTTGACCGGGCGGAAGACAAACCCGGCCTGCAGTGGCCAGGCGGTGCGCCGATGCAGAACGCTTCTATCCATGCAACGGTTAAGAGTGCCGACGGGACGGTGTCGATTCAGTCGGATAACTTAATTGCTTCCGAGACAGTCGATTATATGGTCGTACCGGCTCCGTCGGTCGTCGACCTCGATTATTTACGCCCTCCGGGCTATTACGGCAGCGATTCCAGATATGGGCTCGGTTATTATTTGGTGGGTTCTGTGACGACAGAAGCAGGAGGTGATTATAGCGTTACGCTCGATGCCAGACAGCATGTTTCGAGCGTGGAGGCTCCCGGGGAAATTTCTCAGATTTATGCTCAGCGTGCAGGTCTGGAATCTCCGTACTACATGCCGAATTTGATGAGCTATAATCCGGATGGCACGAACCGCTTTTACGCGGCTTCGGGCCGTTACGATATGATGGTTATCCGTCCGAATGGGGGAGGGGCCTACTATCTAGAGGATGTTAACATTGACGCGGATACTTATACGTTGAATATCCCAAGCGGTACCGGCACGCTCGCCGAGCTGAAAACGAACGGGAATAATGTCATTAATTATATTAATTATTATACCGGCCATAATGCCGATTTCGGTATTTATAACGACGGAGACAGACAACGGGCTTATGTTACCCCGGGCAACATTATTGTATCGGTGACAGGGCGAGACGGCAACATGGTGTATCAATATCAAGTGAGCTTAGGCAAGGACGAGCTCTCAGCAGGCCAGGTTACGATGATTAATCCGTCGCCTGCACAGGGGCTCGGCATTATCGGTATGAACGAGAGCGGGGAAGTGACGGTGTCCCCGTCGAATTCAACGGTCAGATGGGGAATGATCAATAGCGAAGGAGACGAAGTGAGCATCTACCGGTTTCGGAAGTATGTATTCAATATCGTTGCTGGCGAGATACTTGACTCCAATTCGGCAGGAAGCTACGTCTTGAAGAACAGCAAAGGCGAAGAGATTCAAAGCGGCAGTTTCTATGGAGGGATGTCAGGCTTCCTTTATGCTGAAGCCGGAGAGTATACCGTTGAGGCAAGCTTAACGTTTGACGGCAAGACGTATACGCTGAATCGGACTTTTACGGTTGTGAAGAGCGAAGAAACGCCAGGAACAACTGACCCGGGCAGCGGGGAAGGCGGCAGTGCGCCAATTAACCCTAATCCGCCGGCGATGCCGATTGGCGGGATAGTCCCGGCAGGCCAGAAGGGTTCCCCATCGATAAGCGATGTGACCAAGGGGTTGAACGATCTCTTATCAGGCAATGTGCTCGACAACGAATCCGCCGATAAAGCGGCCAAGCTGCTCGGCACGGCAAGCTCTGCATTGAAGGATACGAAGGATAGCGAAGCGGCAGAACAGTCCATCGAAGACGTGTCCGCATCAATTGGAATGACGGCCAAGCTATTAGGATCAATGAAGGATGAGCGGGAGAAGGAGAAAGTTGCTAAGGCGCTCGTCCAACTCGTAAACGATACGCAATATGCGTTTGAGCATATGGCAAGCAGTATCACAGCGGCAGCGCTCATCAAGTCAATTATGAAGGATACGGGCTTGGTGCTCCAGCAACTGAAAGGCGCTGATCCAACTCTCATCGGCAGCTTGCAGGATGCACTCGTCGGCCTCGGCAAGAAAGCGGCAGAGAAAGCAGCAACAATTACATTGGATGCGGCCGGCGTGAAGGTTGAGGGCAACGTGTTAGCAGCGGTACTCGATGCTTCCTTTGTAGAAAGGCAACTAGGTTTGGCGAGAACGGCATTGGACGGCATAGTGAAGGAGATAACAGCGGTTGTCGGGGAGGATAAGGCAGCATCTATCAATACCGTCGTCACGATCCATATTCCGAAGAAGGACAATCAAGCGGCGAAGCTGTCTGTCGATATGCCTTCGGACATTATTAAGGCGATTCAAGACAGCGGGTTGTCCGGACTGAAGCTGTCGTTCAACGATGTCGGCTTCACGATCGGGCCGAACACGTTCGGCCAAGCAGCCGGCGGACAGACGATCCATCTCGCAGCAGAGATGGCGGACCAGATGACGGCCGCTGCTCCTGCATCGGCAGAGAAGTTGGCTAAGGTTCCGGTTATGGATTTGAGCGCAAGCATCGGCGGCAAGAAGATCGAATCATTCAGCCAACCGATTCAGGTCACCTTCGATGTCTCGTCGATCGATACTTCGAAATATACAGAAGAGGACCTGGCGAACTTAACGGTGTACATCCTGAATGAGAAGACGGTGTCATGGGAGCCTGTCGGCGGTGTTTACGATCCCGTATCCAAGACCATTCGAGTGAACCGGGGTCACTTCAGCAAATATACGGTGATGAAGCCGAGTCTCCAGTTCACAGATATTCCTGCGAACAACTGGGCGGCGGGACCCGTGAATAGGCTGCTGAACAAGGGTATCCTGGATGCGGAAAGCTCATTCAACCCGAGTGCGAAGGTAACCCGTGAGCAGTTCGCCGCATGGATCGTTCGCGCTTACGGACTGGACGGTACAGGACTGAAGGCCGACTTCAAGGACGTGGCGGCCGATAACCCGTACTATGACGAGATTGCGGCAGCCTACCAATACGGCATTATTCAGGGCAAGTCCGCGGACTCGTTCGCGCCTAAGGCGCCGATTACGCGGCAAGAGATCGCAACGATTCTGTCGCGTACGCTGCTCGCCTTCAACGGATTGCATCCGGCGGGCGACAGCAAGCAGTTGATCAGCATCTTCAAGGACGGTACCGATATTGCCGCATGGCACAGGATGGCGTCGCTCTGATGAAGCAGCAAACCCTAATTAACGGGTATGCAGACGGCACCTTCAAGCCCAAGCAGTAAACGACCAAAGCGGAGGCTGCCGCACTGATCTACCGTATATACACGACTTTATAGAACAACAGTTATAGTTACGATGAACAGGGCCGGCGTATGCTGGTCCTGTTTGATTTGGTTCCGGTTGCTTGAATATAAATCCCTTTTAATGGAATGAATATCGACTTGAACAGGAAGAATGATATTCGTGGCCGGCATGTTATGTTAGGATATAGAGAATGACAACCATTCAACGATAAAGGAAGTGAACGCTCGTGATTCAGATCACGATGCCGTCTCCGGACGTAACCATTACGAAACAGGATAACCCGCAGATGAGCCATATTTATGGTTTTACCGATTTTCATTTGATTGCACGGGATAAGGGCGGTTTCTTCATGTTCTACAACGACCGGAACGAGCTGCTGTTCGTCGGTAAGGCTAGAAAGCTGCGGCCGCGGATTAAGAAGCATTTTGAGGACAACGTATCGGAAATGAAGAACCACCGCGAAGAAGTGGCGACAATCGAGATTTATATTAACGAGGATGCAGTAGAGCGCGACATCTACGAAACCTATATCGTGAACAAGTATAGGGCGAAGTACAACGTGGACAAGGCGTTCTTCAAATAACCCCACCTTCGAAACTTGAAAAGGCTGTTCCGCGCCGTATGGCGGCGGGACAGCCTTTTTGTGCTTAGCGGACCAGATCCGAGGCAGCTTAGTACCCCAAAATGTGATAGCCGGAGTCGACGTGCAGCACTTCGCCGGTAATACCGCGAGATAGCGGACTCAGCAGGAACATCGTTGCATCGCCGACCTCATCTTGATCGACATTTTTGCGGAGCGGAGCTTTGTTCTGAATCGTAGAGAACAGGTCGGTGAAGCCGGACACGCCGCCTTTGGCCGACAGCGTGCGGATCGGTCCGGACGAGATCGCGTTGACCCGGATCCGGTGCGGCCCGAGATCGTCGGCCAGGTACCGGACGCTCGCTTCCAGCGCCGCCTTGGCGACCCCCATCACGTTGTAGTTGTTCACGACGCGCTCTGCGCCGAGATAGGACTGCGTAACAATGCTTCCGCCATCTGTCATCAGCGGTTTGCATGCTCTTGCTACGGACACGAGCGAATAGGCGCTAATATCGTGTGCGAGACGGAAGCCTTCGCGGGTTGTATCGACGTAATCGCCTTGCAGATCGTCTTTCTCGGCGAAAGCAACCGAGTGCGCCAGTCCGTGAATCACAGGCACATGGGACTTGATTTCCGCGAAAGCCGCTTCAATGCTCGCATCGTCGGCCACGTCGCATGATACGCACAACAGCGGCTTGATCTCGTTAGCAGCAAGCAGCTGCGTCAGCTTCTGATAGGAACGTTCTTTGCGGTAAGTGAAAATGAGGTTGGCGCCCGCCTTGTGCAGCGACTTCGCGATTCCCCAGGCAATGCTTCGTTCATTCGCGACGCCCATGACGACCATGTTCTGTCCAGCTAATAATCCGGTCATAGCGTGTTGACCTCCAGTCGTTCAATTCAAGTTCATGGGGTAAGTATAGCACAAGATCTTAATACCAGGTACTAATTTAAAATCAGATCCTATGCGAGTCCGCCTTCTATGAGAGATAGGATGACAACTTGAAGCTGACGGTATACATACGTGAGAGACGCGAAAGGGGAGAATGAGAAATAAGCGTCCTGCAGGACGCTTATTATGGTTTTGGCGTAAGGAGGAGAGTAGGCGGAGATTCGGCAGTCAGTAATTGCCGTTGCCAATGAATGTCCCTTTGTCGAAGTTCATGACATTCACGGTTTCGATGTTGCCATTCTTATCGGTGCTGTAATATTCGACCTTGTGCGTTGTTGCGGCATAGATGTCGAAGGGACCGCTGTAAGTCGTCCAGTTGCCGCCATTAATCCGGTACCGGGTCGAATCGATCGAGCTGCCCGTTGCGGCTGATTGAAGGGATACGCGAAATCCTTCGATATAACGGTCGCCTTTCACTGTTGTGGCGTACAGAGGATCAAAATGGTATTGGGTTGTGACATTCGTGTCGGCTGAATGGCCGATGGCGAATGAATCGGTCTTCGGATTACCCTTCGAGTCGTACAGCATGTACTTGAACAAAATGGTATCGGCGTGAAGGGTGACGACTTCCGCAGCATCGTGTTGATCTGTACTGACCTGATAGCCAGTAACGAGTAAATTGGTGAAGTGAACGATCATATACGGCTCGTTACGGTCGTTATTCGGACTAACGAAATAGAGATAGCCGTGCGGTATAACCTTGCCCTTCGCGGCGGCTGACAGCAGGGCAAGGGAAGCATTGTCCACTTGCTTCGTTATCGTGATGTCGGAGTAGTCGGGCTTGGATGGACTATACCCGCCTTTGATAACGCTAGAACTGCTCACGGAGCTGAACGAGTAAGATAACACCTCGATGGCGCCTTTATATGGCTCGTCCGAATAACTTCCCGTTATTCCGGATAATTTCAGGAACGTTGCGGCTTCGCCGCTGGGAGCGGCATGGGAGGAAACGGGCTGAATAATTAGCAGCAGCAAGGCTGCAACCAAGGCTGCCAGCAGGTTCCGGTAACCAAATCTCGACAATCCGATCGACTCCTTCTCAGCTTTCTGCCAGCAGCAGCTGCCTCTTCCAGAACTCTCCCTCGGAAGCAAATTCCCAGAGCGGCTCGTCCGCTGCTGTAGCTCTAATCTCGAGCATGGCGAGGTGCGGCGCTGTCCATGTCTTCTTGCCAGCAGTCTTCAATCGGAGCTTCATTGCCCCATCTTTCATGAAGGCTCCTCCTTTATCCGGTAACCGTATTTTTGACGAGGTCGATTTCAATCGTCTGCGACGTTTCTTTTCCATCTGGTCCGATTAGCGTATAGATCAATGTCATTTTGGAAGCCGTCAAACTGACCGACTCTTGCATCCGTTCTCCATCTGCGGCGACGGATTGCTGCTGGGAAGTGACAAGGATACCACTCAGTTGAATCGTCAGATAAGGCTTGTCTTGGCCGTTCTTGAAGAAGTAGAGCGTACCGTTCTTGATAGACTTTCCTGTTGCGGCATTCTTTAATAAATCAAGAGATGCGCTGTCCAAAAATTTCGTCAGCTGGATATCGGAATACGTCGCCTTGCCGCTGCTGCTGCCGCCGCCTTTCGTAATCTGCGCCGGGTTGGTGACACCGAATGAAAAGCTGTTAATTTCAATTGCATCCCGATATTGAGCGTCCTGTGATTCGCCTTTGATCCCATCGAGTTTCAATAGAATCGGAGGGTGACTTGCTCCAGAAGCTGCAGACGCGGCTAACGGCCATGCACAAAGAAGAGTGAAGAGGGAAACCATGACGAACATGAACTTCATCTTGCTGCGATTGAACAAGAAAATCAGCTCCTTGGATAATGGTTATGATACATTTCGTATCAAATCTATCATATTTAAGTTGGATCCGCTAGTAGTGCCGTACGAAATATTGATCCAAAGGGCATGGCGTGCAATTGATGACTGCAGGTTTGCAAACGGTACGGCGTATCGCTATCATCGTTTATAATGGAGCGCTTGAGGCGGATTGAACAAAAGTATGCCATAGCATCGGAGGAGCGGACATGCTCATTACGAATAACTTGGACCGGTTCAGAGAGGCGATTCTTGCGCTTCCTCTTCATCGTCCGCTGACGAAGGAAGAGCTGCTGGTTGAACCGCTGTTGATGGAGCGCAGCGGGAAGGTGGAGATGTACTATGCCCCGCACAATGAATATGCGAATCCCGGCGCGAAGGTCGTGATCGTCGGTCTGACGCCCGGCTGGTCGCAGATGGAGATCGCGATTGGAGAAGCGCGCACATGTCTTGCGGAGGGACTGGGCGATGAGGAGGTGTGCCGGCGGGCGAAGGAGGCGGCAAGGTTCGCTGGCCCGATGCGAAGCCATTTGACCGGCATGCTAGACGAGCTGGGGTTGAACCGCAAGCTGCAGCTGGCTTCATGCGGCGAGCTGTTCGACTCCGGGCAGACACTGCTTCATACGACGTCGGTGCTGAGGTATCCGGTGTTCGTCAATCAACGGAACTATAACGGAACGCAGCCATCGCTGTTGGCTCATCCGCTCCTGAAGCGGGAGGCCCGCTTGACGGTGGAGGAACAGCTGGACTATATGAGAGAAGCGCTGATCATACCGCTCGGCGTAAGCGTGGAGAATGTGCTGCGGCAGTTCGCGCAGGAGGAGAAGCTGGAAGAGGAGCGTTGTTTGTGGGGATTCCCGCATCCTTCCGGAGCGAACGGTCATCGGCACCGTCAATTCGCCGAACACTATGAGACGATGAAAGAACGGCTAAATGCTTACTTTATATCTCTATAATGAAAGGCCCAGGCAGCTTTGCTTGGGCTTTTTATGTATCTACGTATCGCTCTGTCAGGGGGGATGGATCGAACCTCAACCGTATGGGCCGTACGTTATGTTCAGTTTATTTAAATATTGATAATCCCATGTTCAAACCCGACTCTACTTCCTGTACAATAGAACTCGGGAATCAAATATATAGAAAAATATACCTAATTATTAATTAGGCGGGAAGGAGACTGGCACTCGAATGTCTATATTTGAACAGCAGCAGCCGCGTCACCTGCATCATCTGTCCCGGTCGCGATTATTTATGATATGGCTGATAGCGACCGCAATCTGTATTACATTCTCAGCTGTAATTGGGGCTATCGGCTATCTTCACGTAGAAGGCTTCACGGCGAAGCAGGCTTGGTACTCCGCATTCCGCCTGTTTTCCTTCGATTTTGATTTGCCGCCGGAAGACCATCACTATCCGATGCTTCTCGATATAGCGAGATGGACGGCTCCGATTACCTTGCTGCTATCAGTACTATTCGCTATTTTTATTTCTCTTCAGCAGACGCTTCGTGTGTATAGTCTAGCGTGGAGCCGCAGCCACTATGTCGTATGCGGCCTCAATAAGTACTCGTACGAGCTTGTCTCCGACCTGCTGGTGAAGAACAAGCGAGTCGTCGTCATTGAGCCGGATACGGATAACCCTTATCTGAGCAAGGTGCAGCAGATTGGGGCGATCGTACTGATTGGGGAGAGCACCGACCGCCGGGTGGCGAAGATCGCGCGCATTGGCCAGTGCAAGCATCTCGTCTTGTTCTCGCTTGATGACACAGCCAATATCGAGAGTCTCTTGAAACTATGCGAAATGTACGATGATGAGCCTGCTATGAGTATACATATCCATCTGTCGAACGGCCGTTATGCCGACTTCGTCGATGAGTTGACCGCCGAGATCAAGCACAGGCTGAGACAGCGGGCGGAGTCCCGTACTGCTCAGAGCGCTGATGCGGCCGAAGCCGCCGATACCGCCGATGCCAAGCAAGAGAAGCATCTCGACATTCGTGCCTTCAATATCCACGCCAATACAGCAAAGCTGCTTTTTCAGAAGTATCCCCTGTATGAGTGCCGCGGCATGTTCCAACCCGAGAATGCCGATGACGTCCCTCACTTGATGATTATTGGATTCGGCGAGACGGGCGAGCACGTTCTTCTGCAGGCTGCGCAGGTTGCCCATTTCCCGCATTTGCGCAGGCTCAAGGTGACGATCATCGATACGGAGACCGATGACTCGGGCGACCATTTTAAACAAAGGTACCCGAATCTAGCGCAAGCCGTCGATTATCAGCTTCATCGTTATAATGCGAACGGCATTCATTTTCATCAATTTGTCGAACGGATGGCACCCCACTACATTGTCGTATGCGCCTCATCCGACACCCATAATCTGTCGATCGGCATGAGCCTCATGGCATACTGTCCGAATGCGCCGATCCACGTGAAGATGAGCGACGACGCTTACCTGGCATTGCGCATCGATCAGCAGGCGGGCAAGTACGAGCGTCTTCGCCGCTTCGGCCGAATCAAGGAGGTCGCGGATGAAGCGGTCGTCATCAATGAGACGCTGGACGTGATGGCCAGAGCCGTGAACGAAACGTACAATAAGCTCACGAACAACAATTATAAGTGGGAAGATCTCGATATGTTCACGAAGTCTTCCAACCGGAGACAGGCGGACCATATTGCAACGAAGCTGTACGCGCTCGGTCTGGAGGTCTCGGCGAATACGGATGAAGCAGCGCTGACTGAAGAGCAGTATACGGCAGCCGTACCTGAGGCCCTGCTGGAGCAGTTGGCCATCTCGGAGCACCTGCGTTGGAACGCCTTCCATTACGTTCACAGCTGGAAGGCCGGAGCTAAGAACCAGAAGAAGAATAAGAGCAGCAAGGAGCATCCCGCGCTGGTTGATTGGGACCGCTTGGATGAAGTGTCGGAGGTGCAATCGCAGCTTGCAGGCGACAAGATTAATTACAAAGAATACGACCGGGACACCATCCGGAATATTCATAAGGTTCTGAAGCAGGCGGGCTGCAGCATCGTTCGCATGCAGGACACAGCATCATCGAGCAGCTAGACGTATGAGAAGGAGAGCGTAACGTGACCTATTCACCGAGGCCGATTCAGACGAAGGATATTCAGCTTGGAGAAGACTTGCAGCAGCTTGTCGAGCTGTTAGCCGAGAATGTGCATGAACAGTGGGCGGCGCGACGCCTTATGGAAGGCTGGACGTACGGGGACCAGCGCAATAACGAGCTTAAGCAGCACCCTGGCTTAGTCGCTTACGGCGAACTGAGTGAACAGGAGAAGGATTATGACCGAACGACGGCGGTGGAGACCCTTAAGGTCATTCTGCAGCTGGGCTACCGGATTACGGCTCCGGAGAAGGAGACCGGGCGATGAGCGGCAGGAAGCAGATCGGCTTTCTGTAAGACGGCGAAGGAAGACGGGGATATTTCTGGAAGAGACCGGTTAACTAATTAGTCGGCCATCGTGTATATGGAACAAAAAACAGCGGCTCCGGGGTTCCCCGGAGCCGCTGTTCGATTATTTCTCGGTCATACGTTGCAAGTCGTTGGTCAGCTTGTCGAGCTGCAAGAAGCTTTCGACAATGTCGAGAATCCGGCTGTCCTGCGTCGACATGCTGGCCGACATCTCCTGCGTGGCTGCCATGTTCTCTTCGGTAATGCCGGCGATCGTAACGATCTGATCCGTGATGCGCGAATATTGCTGTTGCAGCTGTTCTGCCGAGTGGTCGACCTGCTCGGAATGGCCGTCCAGCCGTCCCGAGTCTTCGGCCAGCGACCGCATTACTTGTACGACCTTCTGAGCGGCGGAGCTTCCGCTGACGACTGATTGCTGTCCTTGCATGATCTGCTCCGCTGCCAGCTCGGTCTTCGTCCGGATGCTCTCGAGAATATGCTCGATCTGCTCGGTCGATTGCTGCGACGTCTCCGCCAGCTTGCGGATCTCATGCGAGACGACGCCGAAGCCTCGCCCGTGCTCGCCGGCGCGCGCCGCTTCGATCGCTGCATTCAAGGCAAGCAGATTCGTCTGCGTCGAAATGTGCTTGATCGTCGATACGATATCGCCGATCAGCTTGTTCTGCTCGCCCAGCTCGTTCATCAGCCGGACCGATTCGTCGATGTTGTCGTTGATTTGCTTCATCTCCGTCTCGAGCGTTCCGGCCTCTTCTCTGCCGACTCGCGTCAACTGCGCGGAGCTTGCGGAGAGCGATCTCATCTCGGTCGAACGGTCTGCCAAGGATGTAACCGCTTGCTCGATCTGAACGATGGAGTCGCTGATGTCGGTAATGCTGGACGTTTGCGTCTCGATGCTGGATGTAATTTCGTTGAATGCCGTCGTGACTTCTTTGGAGATCGCGCCCGTCGACGTAATATTTTGTTTCAGCTTCGAGCTGAATTCATTCAGCGACGTCAGCGACGTCGAGATTTGCGTTACCATCTCTATCGACTTGTTCTTCTCTTCGACCACTTGATCATGCTGGAGACTAACGTCCCTCTGCAGCCGTTCGCTGAACTTGGCCGATACGTACAGCGGCACGGCGACCATCGCGAGGAATAGCCAGATCGTCATCGGACTGTTGTTCGTGAATACGTCCTGCTTAAGATCAGGATCAATCATCAGATAGGCTGTCAGAACGGTGCCCGCCAGCGTGGAATACGCAATTGCACGCGAGCTGGAGTATAGCGTCATAATGGCAAGATTGACATACACAAGCAAATAAGTCGAAATAATAGGCCCGGTAAGGAGCAGCAGCAATGTCAACGCAGTAACGATAGTCGAGATGAGGTACATGATGTAGGTCGTCAGCCAACGCTTGTACGTGAGTACGGTTGCTAAGCCACAAGTTACCGTGCCGACGATAGCCAGCACGATGATGGAATCGGTGCCGGCTCCAGTTAGAAGGTCGACAACTACGCCAAGCACGAGCATGCCCCAAATAATATTAACGAGCAATTTGTTCCGCTTGTGCAGTGTCTCGATGTAATTCATAACCAAAGCCCCCTGTTTTATTTGAATTTGTTGGAATTATAATAACACAAAGCGACAGAATTCTACATAATTTTTGTAAAACTCCATCATATATCAATAATTCGGGTATACCATAATATGAAAAAAAGCTCCGTTATCGCGCTTAGCAACTTGCATGGCGCGGTTTCGGAGCTTCAGTATGGGATGTGCAGAGCCTATAGCTTCGGGCATTAAGTCGTAACGGATGCGGCCGCTTCTTGCTTCTGGTGCTTGCCTACGATGAACAAGAGCAGCAGCGAGACGGCAGCGAACGCCACGCAGATGAGAAATACGGCGCGGTATCCGTATTGTTCGGAGGCGAAGCCGAATACGAGGTACGCGATCAGCGAGCCGATCCGGGACGTGTTCATATAGAGCGAAGTCGCGACGCCCGGCATGTTCGGAATAAAATCTTGAAAGTACGTAATCGCGATGCCGCTCGTAATCGATACGGCTGCCGCGCTCAATATTTGAATCGCATAAACTTCCCATGCGCTTGTCGCGAACCATAGCAGCGAGCAGTAAAGGAGAACGAACAGCACTCCGAGCCGAATCAAAATTTTGTTGTCGATTCTCATTGCTAATATGCCAAAGAACAGCATGAACGGAATTTCAAAGATCGGCGGAATGCTGAAGGCGACGCCGACCTGCTCTTGTCCGGTATGCAGCACCTTCGTTAGAAACAGAGAGAGGTTCATCGAGCCGATCGTTCCCGCTGCGGATACGAGCGTGAAGGCGATCAAGTTGCCTAGAATGAACGGACGCATGATGATCTGGTTCAATGCAACGGGAGGCTCGGTCGCAGCTGTCTTCGTCTGATTGGCCGCAGCAGGCGGGCTTTTCAGAAAGAACAGCATCATAATGACGATGGCATAGCTGGCTGCTACGAGCAGGTACAGTCCCTTGAAGCCCAACCCGATCAGAATGTAGGAAGCAAGGGCCGGACCGACCGTCCATGACAGGGCGAAAAAAGTACGGAACAGATTCATGTAGAACGGAGTTTCCTGTGCCGGCAGGTCGGATTGGGACAACGTTTCCCGGGCGAGCGCGAACAGCAGCGGGAAGGCCGATGAAGCGACGCCCAGGAGCAGGGACGATACGATCAGGAGGACGTAGAAGTCACGGGAGAACGCGTAGAAGGTATAGCCGGCGATCGCGGCGACTGCGCAGATGAGAAGCGACGTTCGGCGGCTTAAGCGGCCGTCGGACATTTTGCCCATATAGGTGGAGATCACGACGTTCGCAATCGCTGAGACCGTCATAAATACGCCGAATTCCGTATTGCTCATGCCGACCTCATCGATGCCGAAGAGCGATGTGAACGGCAGGACGAAAGAGTAAGAAATGCCAAGAATCATGTTCATCAGGATGAGCGCGGGCAGTCCTTCCACTTGAAACAGCTTGACGGACCGGGTTTTTAAATCAAACCAAATTTGTGCCATAAGAACCACTCCAGTACGGTATCTAATTCCCATTTAAGACCAGAATTATAGCACGGAGGTAGGGGGCTGTCGATAAAATATGGGCAAACCCGGCTGGAAAATTGTAAATGTATTGCATGACCTCAACAATCTAGCTATATTAATAAACAATATTGAAGTTCATGAGATCAGACATGCGAAGACGAGGGCAAGTACATTCTGCGGAAGCCGCACAGAGAACTGCTGATTAGGTGCGAAGCAGTCGGTGACCAGAATCGAACATCACCTCCGAGCAGGCTCCCGAATGAAGCAATCAGCAGTAGGCGGGCCCGGCATCCAACCGTTACCCTGGAGCATCATTGTTGGATGATGGCAGAGAGGGCGTACAGCACGGTGCGCCAATCAGGGTGGTAACGCGGAGCAACTCCGTCCCTATAGGGGCGGAGTCTATTTGTCGTTTCACAAATATTCTTAGGAGGGGTGGTATGCTGTATCCATGGAACCAAGACAATCAGATATTGAGTGAAGCGAGATTCAGACAAGATGAAGTACCGTACAATCTGATTCATCTCTTGACCGGGGTGCCGAGTGCGCACTGCTTCAAATCGGAGGAGATTCCAATAAGGTGTACCGGAACGTCGGTTTTGTTGAACATGGGGAAATTGCGGAGATCGTCTTTCAATCATGATGCTGTTATGGCAAAAAGGCCATGAAGACCGCCTTGCCCTGTTCGAGGGCTGGCGTGCTTCATGGCCTTCTGTCTTGAAAGCTAAGGCTTGGATTGCCACTGCCGGCGGCAGGCGCAGGCTACCCGCGCGCCAGCTCTTTGCGGACGAGCGGCGCCACCTTCGTGCCGAGCAGTTCGATGGCGTGCAGCACCTCGCGGTGCGGCAGCATGCTGATGTCGATGTGCAGGAAGAAGCGCGTCAAGCCGAGGTTGCGGCGCAGCAGGACGATTTTCTCCGCGACGTATTCGGGATCGCCGACGTACAACGCTCCGCGCAGACTGCGGGCAGCGTCGAAAGCTGCTCGGTCATAAGGCGGCCAGCCGCGCTCGCGTCCGATAGCGTTCATTTGGATCTCGTGCGCCGGGAAGAAGCGATCAGCCGCTCCTTCGGTCGTATCGCCGACGAAGCCGTGCGAATGCGTCGCAATCTGCAGCTTGCTCGGATCATGGCCGGCCCGTTCGGCTGCTTGTTTATAGAGCGAGACGAGCGGAGCGAACCGCTCCGGCATGCCGCCGATAATAGCGAACACGATCGGCAGGCCGAGCATTCCGGCGCGAACTGCAGACTCCGGGTTGCCTCCGCTCGCTATCCAGACTGGCAGCGGCTCCTGTACCGGACGCGGATAGACGCCGAGGTTGTTGATGGCCGGACGGTGGCCGCCTTGCCATGACACTTTCTCGGACTGGCGGATTTTGAGCAGCAGCTCCAGTTTCTCGTCGAACAGCGCGTCGTAATCTTCCAGACTGTAGCCGAACAGCGGGAACGATTCGATGAATGAGCCGCGGCCTGCCATCACTTCCGCCCGTCCGTTCGAGATGCCGTCGAGCGTAGAGAACTGCTGGTACACGCGCACGGGGTCGTCCGACGACAACACCGTTACGGCGCTCGACAACCGGATGTTCTTCGTGACGGCTGCTGCTGCCGCAAGAATGACGGCAGGCGCCGAAGCGGCGTAATCGGCACGGTGGTGCTCTCCGATCGCATAGACGTCCAGGCCGACCTGGTCGGCGATTTGAATTTCCTCAACCGCGTTGCGTATACGCTCCGCATGGCTCATAGCCTTGCCGGTCGACGGGTCGGTCGCCGTCTCTAGAAAAGTGCTGATACCTATCTCCATATCCGTTGCCGGATTGAACATTATGATTCGCCTCCTTTGGGATTAGTACCAGTGTACTAATTTTTTTAGAGTTTCTCAATTAAATTAAGTAAATTGCAAGGCTCATGGTATAGGTGCATGTACGTAACCAAACGGTCAGGCGGAGTCGTACAATAGTATGCACAAGCAGCGGGATACGCTTTCGTCATGGCGGGAGCAGGCGAATTCGGCTGTATGGTGCGTGAGTCTGGCTTTCGGGAGAGGGGTAACGTAATGGCGGCGGCACCGAATCAAGTCCGGGTTAGTTTGTCTCGGCCGGAGGTTACGTATTTCAACTTAATCAAGTTTTCGGTTGGCGACGACCCGCTCGTTCGCGTCGATCCGCTGCGCGAGCTGCCAAGCGGCGCATTCTTGGTCGCTCTCCATGTGAAGGGCAGCAGAAAGCGCAGGCGCTTGCGAATCTGATCGTGCCGTTGAAACGAATCGGTACGATACAAGATGCGGATCGTCCAATTTTTCGACGATAACCTGTCCGATCTGTACGGCAATTATAATAACGTCGCCGCATTCGTGTTCCGTGAAGTGCTGCGCAACCGGATCAGCCGGACGTCAATTCAATTCTCCACCGCACAGAAACCGTCAACATCGACCGCCGCAGGGCGCAACAGGCAGTCCCGCTGAACACAAAGACCTCTTGTTTCGATGATTTCGAGACAAGGGGTTTTTCGTTATATAGGCTGCATAACCGACTTGCAGCCGCTGTAAGTTGTTAGAGGACTTTAATGCGGTTTACTGCTGCTGCTGACGCTCGGCAGTTCTCGAAGCCCGAATGCGACAAGCGGCCCGAAATTAATGATTTTCGTCATGAAGGCACCCATCTGGGCAGGCGTCTGTTTCATGCCGGATTCGATCCAATGCATCAGCATGCCGAAGTTGGCGGAAGTCATATAGGCAATCAGATAGTCGAACGGCACCGCGAGGTCGCTCGGCGGGTTATAGCGCATTTTCTCATAAATGTTCGCCGCCATCAGCGCCCTGAATCGGTGCGCATAAGACAAATCGCCTTTCGTTCCGAACATCGCTTTCAGGAAATCGGCATGAAGGGCAAACTGCTCGAAAATGGCAACGCTGATCGGGTACGGCTCATTGCGGTCGGCACAAGCCATCGCCTGCTTGAAGTCGAGTTGAATGACTTCGCTGCGGATGCTCTCGAACACTTCGTCTTTGATCTGCTCCAGCATGTCGGGCACGTCCTTGTAGTGCAAATAAAACGTCCCCCGGTTCACATCCGCGCGGTTCGTAATGTCGGTCACCGTAAGATGCTCGACTCCTTGTTCCGTGAGGAGACTCATAAGCGCCTGGTAGAGCAGCTGCTTCGTGCGCGCCCGCCGGCGGTCGATTTTTTCGGACATGATGCTCGCTCCCATGATTTTATTGATCACGATAATGAACAGACTGCACCTCCGGTGATCAGTAATGAACACTGGAGCCAGGACTGACGATTGTACTTGATCTGTTCCCCATTATAATTAACGTTGTGATCATTAATCAACATCGTGTTTATTATGGATAGTGAGGGAGAGGGATAGAGATGATATTCTTTAAGCAAAAAATAGTATGGCTCAGCACGCTAATTGTACTCGTCGTGCTGGTTGTGTTCGGCGCAGCTATGATGGGCTCGGTTCTTGGAACGAAGCCGAAGGATGTGCCGGTGGCGCTTGTCGTACTGGACCAGCCGGCGCAGCTGCCTTCGGGCGGCACGCTCGCGGTCGGAGCGATGATGAAGGAGAAGCTGACGGCCAGCGGCCAGCTCCCGATCAGCTGGAAGCTGGTCGGATCGGAGGAAGCAGCGCGCGAAGGCTTGAACGACCGTGACTATTATGGTGCGCTCATCCTGCCGGCGGATCTGAGCGCAGGCGTGGCTTCGCTTGCGGGGCCGTCTCCGAAGCCGGCGACGGTGCAGATTATTGCAAACGAAGGCATGAACACGCAAGCGGCGACCGTCGTGAAGCAGGCGCTCGGCCAAGTGATAAAGATGGCGGGAGCGGAGTTATCGGCATCGCTGCTTGAACAGATGGGACAGCAAGCGGACGCGATTCCGGTAACGGCTGCGAAGTCGCTGTTGTCACCGTTCCAAGTACAGGAGGAGACGGTGCACGCGGTCGGCGCGAATAATGCGAGCGGCAATGCACCGGGCTCGTTGACGCAAATTATGTGGCTGGGCAGCCTGGTGACGGGAGTGTTGTTGTTCCTTGCGGGCGGATCTGCGAGGAAGGGAGGCGCAGGCAGATGGGCGTCGGTCGTTCCTCAGCCGGTTGCCGGTATTGTAATCGTCGGCGCAGCATCGGCTTTCCTCGTATGGATGGCAAGCGGCTGGTACGGCATGGAACTGGCGCAGGCCGTCGATACTTGGTTGTTCCTGTGGTTGGCCGGTGCGGCGTTCTTCTTGCTGCAGTCGGCGCTCCTGAACTGGATCGGCTTCCCGGCGATGGCGATTCTCGTCCTGCTCATGTTCTTCTCGATGCCGCTGCTCAATATGGCGCCGGAGTTCTTGTCTTCGGCAACGCACGATTGGATCTATTCGTGGACGCCGCTCCGGTTCGCGGCGAGCGGTACGCGCGAGGTTATGTATTACGGCGGCCTCGATGCCGTCAGCCGCAATGCGGCGGTACTATGGTCCATCGCCGGCGGATTCTTGCTGCTGCAATTGGCATCGGCGTTCAAGAAGGTGAGGGCGCCTCAGGCAGCTTCAGCCTCCAGCACGGCGGCGAAGGGCTAAGGATTAGATCGGACTGCAGAATAAGAGACCTTCGGGGTCTCTTATTTGCTTTTTATCGCTATTCGAATGTGAATAAGCCTCCTGCTAGGACTCTTATTGTCACCTAAGCGTGAAGTTTAGAGGCTACTGGAGCGATTAAGCGTCTTCTAGGGTCTCTTAAACTTCTGCATCATGCGTGCCTTCAACAATAAGATGCTCTGAAGGACACTTAAATTTTCAAAGTCCCGAATATACACGTCACAATTATCGACCTTAAAGGTTGCTTAGGCGCCTGCTTTCACGCTATTCCGCCGCTAATAGCTGGGCTGTGCAAGCGGCAAAGTCTTTTTCGTTTAATGGAGGAAAATTCCTTTTTCTTGTAGAATTATTCGCTTAGCACTTGATCTGAACTACAGAAAAGGAATGGTGTCACAATGGGAGATTCCGTGCAAGTGAATATGGAACCGCTGATTGCTTGGGGGAAATTTGTAGGGGTCGCGTATGAGATGTACAAAATCGATCACCGGTCGCCGGGGACGCCTGCCGACTTTCCGGTTGGCTGGGAGCGGGTCGCGAACTTAACGATGACGCCTCGATTGGAGTCGATTAAAGAGAAAGAATTCGGCGGCTACATTGCCCAGTCGCTCAGCGATGCATCGCTTCAGGCCGTCGTCATTCGCGGGACGGAAAGCTCGCTCGATTGGCTGATGGATTTCGAATTCAAGCTGGAAACGTTCCACGAGGTACCGAACAGCGGCAAGACAGAGGCTGGCTTCACGAACCTGTACCGAAGCATGACCGTCGAATATGCCGACCCGAGCCGTCCGTCGGAGCTGCTGAGCGAGACGCTGGACCATCTGCCGGCAGGTACGAAGCTCGTCGTGACGGGGCACAGTCTCGGCAGCTCGCTCGCAACCATCCACGCCTTCTTGGCAGGGAGCAAAAATTTCGACGTCGAGCTAATCACCTTCGCTTCTCCGCGCGTAGGGGACAGCGCATTCGTCGAGGCGTTCGAGCGGATGAATATCGCGAATACGCGCGTATTCAATAAGCCGGACGTTGTGCCGACGGTTCCGATCGAGCTGTTCGGCTACCGCCACCTCGAGCCGGGCATTGAGATTAACTCCGGCTTGTATCCGATTAAGCATTCGGTGTCTTGTTATCATGCGCTCAGCACCTACCTCTACGTCATGGGAGACACGCAGGCGAACATCGATAAATGCCGCGCGGGCGCAAGCTCATAACCGGAACGGGAAGATCGCGTCTGGTCCTGGCTCGGGTCTCCTCGGCGAGGCGTGCCCAAGCATGCGGAACACCTGTTGAAAGGGTTTGCCCTGTACGCGTGTACATGATACGCTAGGGAGGAGGCCGGCCAGGTTTTTACAATACTTGCGGAGGTGTAAGATGAAAGCGCTATTTATTGGAGGAACGGGAACGATCAGTTCCGCGATTACGAAGCAGCTGCTGGAGCAAGGCTGCGAGCTGTACCTTCTTAATAGGGGCAACCGCAACGAATCTTTGCCGGAGGGCGTTAACCTCATTACGGCTGACATAAATGACGAAGCTCAAGTGGCCAAGCTGATCGAAGGCATGTCGTTCGACGTTGTCGCCGATTTCATCGCTTTTGTACCGTCCCAATTGGAACGCGACTTCCGGCTGTTCAACGGCAAGACGAAGCAGTTCATGTTCATTAGCTCGGCTTCTGCTTACCAGACGCCATTGTCGGACTATCGGATTACGGAAAGCACGCCATTATCGAATCCTTACTGGGAATATTCCCGTAACAAAATCGCTTGCGAAGAGTATCTGACGAAGCAGTACCGCGACCATGGCTTCCCGGTGACGATCGTAAGACCGAGCCATACATACGACGAGCGCTCTATTCCGCTAGGCGTTCATGGGCGCAACGGCTCCTGGCAAGTGGCGAAGCGGATGCTCGAAGGCAAGCCGGTCATTATTCACGGTGACGGCACTTCGCTCTGGACGCTGACGCATAACCGCGACTTCGCCAAAGGCTTCATCGGCTTGATGGGCAATCTTCATGCCATCGGCGAGACGGTGCATATTACGTCTGACGAAAGCGTGACGTGGAACCAAATTTACGAGGTAATCGCGGATGCGCTCGGCGTGAAGCTGAACGCGGTGCACGTGACGTCCGATTTCTTAGCTGCGACGAGCACGGAGGATTACCGCGGCGGACTGCTCGGCGACAAATCGAATACGGTCGTGTTCGACAATTCGAAGCTGAAGCGGCTCGTGCCGGACTTCGTCGCGACGATCCGGGTTGACCAAGGCATTAAGGCGACGGTTCGCAATATCCTCGCTCATCCGGAGCATCAGCACGAGGATCCGGAGTTCGACGCGTACTGCGATCGTGTGATTAACGCGATCCAAGCGGCGGAGGCCGCGGTGCGCGGGTAAGCTCGGGTATTCTGAACGACAGATCAGGTAAGTTGCAGCATAGATACAGGGTGCCTCGGCGACGGGGGCCCTGTTTTATTTTGGGGAGGAAGAAGGAGAAAGAAGATGAAGAACGGTGCGGTGAGGCGCCAGATTGCTTTATGGATGGCGGGCATTCTGCTGGTTGCAGCAGGTTTCGTCTATGTTGGCGGCACAGGCAAGGCGTATGCGGATTCACCGCTCACTTCCACGGGCTTCTATGAGGCGTATAAGGATATTCCGGGCGTGGAGCAGGCAGCGGACGGCGGCTTGACGAAGGAACTGGCGGCCTACCTGTCCTCGGCAGACAATCCGCTGGACGAGCGGGCAGCTGCGGTGAATGCGCTGTATGCAAGCAGCAACGTATGGTCGGATCAAAATAAAACCGATACGTACGCACAGCTCGCCTACGGGAAGTCTGAGGATGAGCTTCAGACCGGCGGGCTGCGAGGCGACGAGCTGTTCGTACTCGGGTATATGAAGGTGTTGGACCATTATTTTGAACCGGATATGACATTGCTGACGCAAGCGAGGAAGGCATTGCCGGACAGTATGACGGTTGCGCTCGTCTACGCCCTGGGGATGGCACAGTTGAACATCGAATGCAGCTGGACTTACGTAGAGCAGACATTGGGAGATTCAACGTTGAAGACGGATATTCGGCAGACTGCTATCGATATCATCACGGATTACATGGTGCTGTATAATGGCGGAGCGTGCACCGGTTCGCTGCCCTCGGCTGGGGAGCTTGTAACGGCGGACGAATTGCGGCAAGAAGCGGTTGCACTCCTCCTTGGACAATCGAACGGGCTTGTCCGCGGGACGAACACGGTAACGGACGCTGCCGATTCCACGATCGTTCCTTATGCGGTGAAAGGCACGACGCTCGTTCCGCTGCGATTCGTCTCGCAGGCGCTCGGCGCTGTCGTCGGATACGATTCGGCTGCGCATCAAGCGACGGTCTCCTCCGAGACGGCAAGCCTGATGTTCATCACGGGCCAGAAACGTTATACCGTCAACGGTGTCTCCCATACGTTGGCGACGCCGGTCGAGAGCCGCAACGGCCGAGTATTCGTTCCGCTGCGTGCTATTGCGGAGTCGCTGCAGAAGCAAGTATTTTACGATAACGGACTTATTATTATAACGAACCATTTGAAGCTCGATTCGGCCTCCGCCTACGACAGACAGTTGGTCCAGCAAATCCGCAGTGAATTAGAACAGCGCTAGGGGCAGCCCCATAGACGGTGATGGAATTAGTCGAACAATAAGGGCCCGTCTGCGGCCCTTATTGTTATGTTCGGCAGTCAGCGGGTGTGCTGCATATATCAAGTTATTCAAATGTACAGCGTTGGAATCAAGTAGTACGATGGTTACGGACAACGTTGAATTCGCGGCATCATAGACGGGAGGCATACCATTGGCTACACCTATAACATTCAGTATTGTCGGCGGGGCAGGGTTCCGCGCGCAATATTTTCTTCGAATCGCACAGGCTCTTCCGGAGCAATTCCGCATTAGCGGAATGGTCGTTCGTGACGAGGCTAAGGGGAAGGCGCTCGAAGAGCAGTGGCGTGTGGCGACGTACCGGACGCTGGAGGAGCTGCTCGGTCATGAGCGTCCTGATTTCGTCGTTCTGTCGGTAAGTCCGTCGCTTAACTTTGATTATATGGCGCAGTTGGCGGAGCGGGGCATTCCGGTATTGGCGGAGACGCCGCCGGCTCCGGATATGGACGGGCTGCTCGAGATGCATGCGAAGCTGACTCAGTCAGGCGCGCGCATTCAGATTGCGGAGCAATATCCGTTCCAGCCCGCACATGCTGCGCGCGAAGCGTTCATTCAGACCGGGCGGCTGGGCCGAATAACGCAAGTGACCGTGTCCATCTCGCATTATTATCATGCGGTCAGTCTCATTCGGAGGCTGCTCGGCATTCGGTTCGAGGATGTCGCCATCAGAGGGATGCGCTTCGAATCCGATTGGGTTGCCGGACCTAACCGCGGCGGCCCGCCGACCGAGGACCGGCTGGTGAAGTCGGAGCGGGATTTGGCATGGCTCGATTTCGGCGGCAAGCTGGGTATATATGATTTTACGAAAGACCAGCACCGTTCATGGACGCGCTCCAACCACCTGTGCATACGAGGGGAACGCGGAGAAATATTCGATAACCGGATCAGCATTCAAGACCCTTCCTGCACGCAGCTTCAACTCGAGCTGAAGCGGATGAACAAGGGCGAGTATGAGAATGCGGAAGGCTATTTCCTCAAAGGGTTCATGGCCGGTGAAACTTGGGTATACGACAATCCGTTCCAGCCGGCGCGGCTGTATGACGACGAGATCGCGATCGCAGCCTGCCTCGTTAAGATGGCGGAATACACCGCGGGCGGCCCTTCGTTCTATAGCGTGGCTGATGCGTCACAGGATCATTATATCGGCATGCTTATGGAGCAGGCCGTGAAGACCGGGGAGACGGTGAAGTCGGTCCGGCAGGTGTGGGCTCAGTAGAGCAGATGCCGCAGGTATGCTGAGGGGATGCGGAGAGCTGCTAGTTATGAATGCACTGAATGCACTGAATGCACTGAATGCACTGAATGCACTGAATGCACTGAATGCACTGAATGCACTGAATGCACTGAATGCACTGA
>NZ_BILZ01000034.1 GCF_004000825.1 Paenibacillus kobensis NBRC 15729
CCTCCTGGATTCTCACCGGTATTGCCGCCCGGATTCTCCCCTGGGTTGCCACCCGGATTCTCACCCGGATTGCCTCCTGGATTCTCACCCGGATTGCCTCCTGGATTCTCACCCGGATTGCCTCCTGGATTCTCCCCTGGGTTGCCTCCTGGATTCTCACCCGGATTGCCTCCTGGATTCTCTCCTGGATTGCTTCCTGGATTCTCGCCTGGGTTGCTGCCCGGGTTTTCGCCTGGGATGGTGCCCGGATCGTACATGTCTTTGCCCAATCCGCTGTTCGTACCGGTGGTGCCGGTTGTGCCCGTCGTTCCTGTCGAACCGCCACCCTGCTGCACCGTGACTTGTCCATTCACGACGGTTAAAGTCGAACCGACCGGCACAGGCTGGCCGTTCACCGTTACTCCGCTTGCGCCGACCGTCAGTTTCGTTATCGTTCCTTTAACCGTAATCGACGTTCCCGTTGCATTCGGGCCGATGACAACCTCTAAGGCCGAACTGCCCGATTCGAACTCGATAATCGCATTCGTCTCCACTTGAAGCGTTCCCGCATGATCGGAGCTCGTGAAGACGATCCGCACCGGCGAGTCCGGCTTGTTGACAACCAAATCGCCGATCGTAGAATCGTTGAAGTGGATGCTGTGCGCTCCGCCGCCGTTCACGTACGTCGTGCCTTTGACCGTTACATCATCCAGATGGGCATCCCCTTCGCCGATGCCTGCCGTCAAAAGCAGATTGCCTTCAACCGACGAATCGCTAAGGGAAACGTCCTTGGCCGTGATCATCAGATTGCCTTTCGCAGACAATCCGTCGACTTTCCCGCCTTGATTCAGCACCTCGCCTGCAAGCCTGTCCAGCAGGACAACCGCTTCCGCCCGCGTCATCGGCTGGGCCGGACGAACGGTTCCGTCAGCGAACCCTTTCAAATATCCGCCCGCAACGATGCTGCTCATTGCCCCCTTAGCGAATGCGCTTACACTCGAACCGTCTTTGAAGCCGCTAAGCGTATCGCCCGCTGCCGCTTGCAGATGGAACAGCGAAGCGGTCATCTTGGCTGCTTCCTGTCTCGTTACTGGAGCGCCTGGCTTGAACGATCCGTCCGGGAAACCGTTAATATAGCCCGCTTGCTTCGCAGCCGAAACCGGTTCGTAATACCATACATCTGCTGCAATATCGTTGAACGCCACAGCGTCCGCCGACCGTGCCGTAAACCCGAACAGCCCGTTCACAAGCTTCGCGAACTGCGCCCTCGTCACGACTTGATCCGGCCGGTAGGTGCCGTCCTCGAACCCCTTTATTAATCCTTTGCCGTTCCAATCGCGGAATTCGTTCTCCGCCCAATGGCCTTGCAGGTCATCGTTCGCCGCTTCAGCCGGTGCTGAAGCCGCCGCTGCCGATGGCAAATACGAGCTCAACATCAATACGCACAGCGCCATCGATGCCAACTGCTTCGTGCGCGTGCCTATCGTCTTGCGTCCGCCCATTCGTCTTCCCCCTCCGTTCAATTTACAACCCATATTCTAGTTTGATGGCGCTTTCAAAAACACTATTCAAACTAACGAAAAGTGTCATTAATTCAAGATCAATAACAAATTATTAAGAAAAAAAACCGGATGGCAGCCAGCAGCCGCCATCCGGTCCAATATGTGGAATTAATCTTGTCCTTGCTTCATATTTCTTCTATGCTCAATCAAAGGAAGCGTGAGCTTCACGCTCGTGCCGACGCCGACCTCGCTCGTAATCGAAACGCCATAATCTTTGCCGTAATGCAGCTTGATTCGCTGGTCGACGTTGCGAATGCCATAGCCGACCGCTTCCGGTCCTGGTGCAAATATTTGTTGAATCGTCTCTTGCTTCATGCCCAGGCCATTGTCGTTCACTTCCATAATCAAATAAATACCGCTCCGGTAAACGGAAATGTGAATTGCGATTTCGTCGTCGTACCAAGCATGCTCCAGCGCATTCTCGACGAACGGCTGCAAAATAAACTTAACCGTCTCATAGCCAATGAGATCATCTTCGATTTGAATGTCGGTCTTGATTCGGCCGGCACTCTTCATATTCTGAATGGAAAGATAGGCCTCGATGATTTGAAGCTCCTTCTCGACGGGAATGAGCATCTCGCCTTTGTTCAAGGTCAATCGATAGAACTTGGCCAGCTCTCTAATAATTTCGTGCAAAAGCTCAATCTCGCCCAGCTTCGCCATCCGGCTGATCGAAGAAAACGTGTTATACAGAAAGTGCGGATTAATTTGAGAATGGAGGATTTGCAGCTCGGTTTCCTTCTTCTCCAGCTTGCTTATGTATACCTCGTCAATTAGCGTCTGAGTCGTTGACGCCATGTCGTTGAACGATTCGGCGATCTCGGCGAACTCATCCTTGCCGCTGTAATGAATCCGGCGATGCAGTTCACCTTCCTTGAAGGCGCTTAGCGATAATTTCAGCTTCATAATCCGCTTCGACAGCATCCTGGCGACGAATAAGCTGATTAACGTCAGCACAACGAAGCTGATGACGCACAGCAGTATCGTAACGTCCCGCACCTTCTTCGAGCTTTCCTTGAAGGAGGCTTCCGGCACTAAAGCAACGAGACTTACCGGCATATTGTTAATCGTCTTCGTAATTTGCATATACTTCTTAGTATCCTGAAGCAGAGCAGTCGGATCCTGCTTATCAGTTCCCGGCATATTCGCGTATAACAATTGCTGCTTCGAATCGATCGCGAACATTTTGGACCCTGCGCCTAATTGGTTAAGATCGACGTCCTCGAATATATCGGATAATCTCGTGGTTAGACGGATAAGGCCGATCGGCTTGAGCGAATCGTAATCCATAAGCGGCCGAAGCATGGAGATAAAGCCAAACTCCGCATCCTGCCCAACTTGGCGCCATACGACATCGTTGTAGGCAAGTTTCAAATTTTTATACCACGCCTCGTCGCTGATCCGCTCCGTATATCGAATTTCGAAGTGCCTTTCATTCAGAGCAAGCGATGTCTCCATATTGTTATAGTAGTACTCGGGCATGTCCGTTTGGTCTAAATATAAGGTCAGATTAATCGATAATTTCGGCAAATGAATAGCGGTATCAAGCCGCGGCAGCACGTACTGCGTCGTAATTTTATACCGTTCCCAATCCACGTATTTCCCCGACAAATAGGCCGACAGCAGCTGATCCTTAAAGATCTCGTCCGATACCCGGACAATGTCGTCCACCCGGTACTGAATGTTGCTGTTCACCTGCTTCATGTTTACTTCTAGGCTGTTTCGTGTATGGTTCTCCATCGTATGAACAGATGTCAGGTATGAATAAGTACCGATTACCGTAATAGGCGTAATGACAAGGAAAAAGTACGATAAAAACAACTTATAGTGGAAGGGCAAATAATTATGTTTCCATCTTTTCATGTTCGCATCAGCCCTGCTTTCTATAGTCTCCAGGTGTCATGCCGAACGCTTCTTTGAACATGCGGCTGAAATAGGTCAGGCTCTTGTAGCCGACTTGATCCGCGATCTCATATATTTTGAAATGCGGGTTCAGAAGCATCTCCTTCGCTTTGTTCATCCGCCGATTGACGACATAGTCATTGAAGCTGACGCCGACCTGCTCCTTGAATAGGACTCCAAAATGATTCGGCGAATACGAGAAGCGGCTCGCCACTTCCTTCAGCGTAATATCCTCGGACAAATGCGTCGTCACGTATTCCTCGATGTCCGTGTACAGCCTCCATGCCGGCTTCTGGCTGCGCGTGTAGATGAGCTCCGACAACTCGAATGCCGTACGGCGAAGCCATGACTTAATATCATCAATCGTCTCGAACTGCTGAACGGCTGCGAAGCCTTCTTCTTTCCATGCAGCCAGAACATTGGAAGAAGTGCCCGAATCACTTAAATAGCCCTCCAGACGGGAGACGATATGGGTAGAGAAGTGATAGACTTTGACCGGCTCCGCGAACGTCCGGATGATGTCAAATAGCTCCTCTATACAGTCGCATACGGCAACAAGCGCGTAATTCGATATCGCCGTAAACAATTGATCCAATATAGAGTTCATATCCTTCGCATCCCGAACGGCCGTCGTCATCAACGCGCCAGGCGGAATGATCCTGTTCTTCCCGATGAACATTTTGCAATCCATCAATTCGCGCGCTTCTTTGAACGATCCCGTCAGCAGCGCCGGATCGGATACAGCCTGTCCATAGCTGACCGTAACGGTCATGCCGCCGCCGTTCGCGCGGACGTAGCCTAGCAGCGCATTCAAATCACGGGCAGCCTCTTCCGAGCCGCCGTCATAAATCATGCCGATCCGGCTGGAAGATAGCTTGCTCCACATCCCGATCCCTTGAGAATCGATCCACTCCGCAACGAGACGCGCCGTCTCCGCTTGCCTATCCGGTGCGGCATCGCTCTCCGGCTTCTTGCCTGTTATCCGGTCAATTTCGACGATGACGCCAACGACGCTGCTGGACGAAAGTTCCAGCGGATATTGATTCATGAACGCTTGCAACGACGCTGCGTCTACCGGGCCTTCCATTAGCTGCTGGACAAAGTTCTGCTTGATGAACCGTATCGATTCCATTGGAATGTCAGGCAATTCGACGCGAGCCCGCTCGTCCAGTGACTGAACGATACCTTGCAGCGTTCGGATAATCTCGTCGTCATCCACCGGCTTCAGGATATAGCCGTCCGCTTTCATATATAACGCTTGCTTAGCGTATTCAAAATCCTGGTACCCGCTAATAAACAATACCTTAAGTTCCGGATTTCGTTCGAGTGCGTTCTTCGCAAGCTCCAGGCCGGTCATGACGGGCATCTTGATATCAGAGATAAGGATATCGATTTCATTGTTTTGGATATATGCTAGTGCCGCTAGCGGCTTTGTTGTACTGTAAACGATTTCAATTTGCAAAGATGACCAAGGAATAAGCTGCTGCATACCGATGAGATCGAAGTTATCGTCATCTACTAGTATCGCTTTATACATCTCGTTCGGACTCCTTGATAGTGAAATAGGAATAGAGGGTATACTCTGCTAGTATACCCTCTTTCTCTTATTGCTGCCGCTATTATTTGCCGCTCATGATCTTAAGATTACTTTGCCATTGTGCTGTTTTCCACTCAAGCAGCTTGTCATAGCCCAACTTGACGGAATCCGTCTGTGCATCGTCAATCAGCTTCGTCACTTCTTCGTCGCTCTTCGCGAATACGAGCTTAGGAAGGAGCGTTTTGTAGTAGTCGTCCAGACGCTGCAAGATAATGCCTTCTTCCGAGTTCGGAACCGGCGACAGGTTGGAGTACTGCGTTACGTCAAGGGACGTTTTGAATGCGACCGTCGATTGAGCGATCGTCGTCCAATCTTGCGCCTCTTCCGGCAGCAATTGCTCACGCTTTGCTTTCGTGCCGTCGACATAAGCCGTGTTGCCGTACCAGTTGAACTCGCCGATTTTCAGCTCATCGTATTTCTTCAGATCGCGGTTGATGTAAGCGTCGTTCGGAATTGGAACGCCGTTTTCTACTTTGTCATAGAACAGTCCTTTAGGGCCGAAGAAGATCGTTTGTTGGCCTTCAGGGCTAACTGCCCAGTTCATGTACGAGAAGATGGCTTCCGGATCCTTCGCGTTCGTCGTAATGACGTTCACGTTCCAACCAAGCGTATTGTAGCCGGAAGGATATACTTTGTTCTTATCGACGCCTGCTTTGTGCACTGGCCAAATAACCGTATAGCCATCGTTCGGATCTTTCGCCTTCAGGTTATTATTCGATTCGCGGCCGAGACCTTCAACCGTAGCGTCATACGCAGCGAATACAGCGATTTTACCGTTCATCAGCTTCTCTTTTACTTGGTCACGCGTTTGCGTGAATGCGTCCTTCGACGTTAACCCTTCGCGGAACAGGCGGCTTGCGAACAGCGCCGTATCCTTGAATGCAGGGTCAAGATATACCGACGTCAGCTTGTCGCCTTGCGGTACGCCGAATACGGAGCCCGTGCCTGGGGAAGCGAATGCAGGCGTACGGCCGTCAGCGGAACCGCTGTAGAGCATACCGATGTACTGGGATTCACTGCCGCGCATTTCGCCGAAGTCGATTGGCGTAACGTCCGGATATTTCGCTTTGACTTGTTTCAGGTAAGCTTCGAGGTCATCCCACGTTTCGAGTGCCGGGGAACCGAGCTCGGAGTAGATTTTTTTCTCAACGATGTAAGCGCCGTTGCCGTTGCCGTTCGTACCGTTGATGAACCAGTTCGGAATTTGATACAGCTTGCCGTCGGAGCTGCGGAGCATGTTCAGCGTTTGCTCGCCGACCGTCTTCACGAACTCCGGATATTTCTCGAGGTACGGATCAAGCGCAACGAGTTTGCCAGCGGTTACAAGACGCTCAACGTCTTTACCGCGGTCCGTTACGATAACGTCTGGGAGCTGGTTCGATACGATCATCGAATTCAGCTTCGTTGCTGCAGCGCCGTTCGATTGAACAGAATCCATCGTTACGCCGAGGTTGTCCGTAATCCATTTGGCATGAGGACGCTCGTTCCACGTTGGTGCCGTATACCAGTCGTAGTTAACGAAGTTCGAGAATGTGACCGGTTTTACTTTTTCAGCAGCCGTTTTCTCTGCGCCCGTGTCGGTCGTTCCCTCAGCAGCCTTTTCCGTCGTGCCTTGAGCAGCATTCTCTGTCTGTACTGCCGTCTCATCTTTCTTAGGCTCGTCTTTGGAGTCGGAGCACGCCGACAGTGCCATCGTCGCGCCAACCGTCATAATCAAAAGCCAATGAAGCGATTTCTTTCTAAGCATTCGTATACCCCTCTCACTAGCAAATATTATTTTATATATGTTATCCAATCGGCCCGCCTCATTTAGTCGAGCTGATCTATAACCCAATGGATTCGCCCTACTCCTTCAGGGAGCCGACGAGCACACCTTTAACGAAGAATCGTTGCAGGAATGGATAGACTGCAAGAATCGGAAGCGTTGCAACCATCATCGTTGCCATTTGCAGCGTCTTAACCGTGACCGTATTCTGGAGCATGGACGCGGTATGCGAGTTGACGTTCGTCAGAAGCGATGCTGTCGCTCCGGCGTTAATGATCTGAACAAGCGTCGTCTGCAGCGGAATCAGATTCTGATTGTTAATGAACACAGACGGCGTGAACCAGTCGTTCCACAAGAACACGGCCGTGAATAAGGACAGCGTTGCAATGACCGGCCCCGAGATCGGAACGACGATTCGGAAGAAGACGCCGAAGTTGGAGCAACCGTCGATTTTGGCCGATTCCTCGAGTCCGTCCGGCAGTTCCATGAAGAACGTCCGGAAGATGATCATGTTGTACACGCTGATCATGCCGTGAAGAATCAAGAACCAGAATGTGTTGTACAAATGGACGTTATACATAACGACGAAGTACGGAATCAGACCGCCTTGGAAGAACATCGTAAAGATCGCGAACAGCGTGTAAAACTTTTTGAACACGATCCCTTTCTTCGACATCGCGTAAGCGAACAAAGCCGTGAAGAACATCGCGACGAGCGTGCCGACCACCGTACGCAGAACCGTAATCAAGTAAGCGTGGTAGATCGACTTTTCTTTAAATACGAGCTCGTAGTTCTCGAATGTGAATTTGCGCGGCCAGAACGTGATGCCGCCGGCAGCGGCGTCCGATCCGACATTGAACGAGAGGACGAGCGAGTTCCAGAACGGATAGAACGTAATGAAAGCGAGCACGAGAAGCAGGGAATAGATGATCGTTTTCATTACCTTATCGCTTAAAGACAATTTCATCGTTGTTTCACCTCAATCTGAATTCTAGATCCTACCATAGGCTTGTCTTGCCGAATCTTCTTGCGGAAGCATTGGCAATGACGAGAAGGACTACACTAAGCACCGATTTGAACAAGCCAACTGCCGATGCATAAGAGTACCGTTGATTCAATATGCCCATCTGATAGACATAGGTATCTAGAACGTTGCCGATCGGAAGCATGATACCGTTATTCAAATTCCGCGTAAGGACGAGAATGTCTTCGTAGCCTGCCGTTAGAATGTTGCCGACCCCAAGAATGAGGAAGATCATCATAATCGGCATAATGCTCGGAATCGTAATCAAGAAAATTTGCTTGAAGCGGCTCGCACCGTCGAGCGATGCGGATTCATACAGTGATGGGTCAATGCCGATAATGGCTGCCAGGTAGACGATCGATCCGAATCCGATCTCCTTCCAGACGTTTAACCCGACGAGTATGCCCCAGAAATATTTCGGTTCCGACATCCAGTTAACTGGATCCTTGACGATGTGCAGCTTCACGAGCAATCCATTCACGGCGCCATGATCGACGGCGAGCATCGAGAAGGCCAGACCGGAAATGACGATCCAGGACATAAAGTGCGGAATGTACGTAATCGTTTGAACAACCCGCTTGAACAATCCGCCGACCTCGTTCAGCATGAGCGCCAGAATGATCGGCGCCGGGAAGCCGATGATCAGCTTCAGCAACGCTATAACGAAAGTGTTGCGAATAATTTCCCAAAACTCAGGAGCTTCAAAAAACATCCGGAAATGCATCGTACCAACCCAAGGGCTGTCAGCGAACCCTTTGAACAGGTTGTACTCCTTGAACGCTAGTAGAATGCCGTACATCGGAGCATAGTTGAAAATAAGCAGAAACACGACCGCAGGCAGGATCATGAGTTGAAAATCCCACTGCCTGACGAATCGTACCCACACCGATGGCATCTCGGCAGGGCTGCTCACCGCTTCCGGTACAGCGTTTGAACGAAATACTTCTTTAGCCGCTTGCTTCATCTCTTCACCAACTTATTGTCTTAGTGCTTTAATAGTAAGTCAGAATACCCCCCCGTTCTAGAACACTGGTTAACGAAAACTGTACATAATTAACGATAATGCGACGTTGATCTTGTACAATTTCCATTCCTTTGCAAGCCATTGTCGAATGATGTAACCTCCTAATAAATCTGTGTCTGATACAAAATAAAACGGCATTGACGATCGATTCGCATCGAGGTCAATGCCGTTAATGAATGTATGACTAGCTCAGTTAACGCCGGAATTAACGCTCTACTTTGATCGACACCGATTCGCCCTGGCTCGCATTCGGACCGATCCACAGCGTGAAGTCGCCCGGCTCCACCGTCCAGTTCATATCCCCGTCCAGAATTGCGAGCTCCTTCGCTCCAATGCTGAACGACACGACTGCTGATTCACCCGGCGCAAGCTTCACCTTCTGGTAGCCGATCAGCTTCTTCAGCGGCTGGGTTACGCTGGCCACTTCGTCGCGCACATAGCACTGTACGACTTCTTCGCCTTCACGGCAGCCCGTGTTCTCGAGCATGACGTAAGCAACCAGTACGCCATCGGCTTTCATCGTCGTACGGGATGTGACGACAGGACCGTAAGAGAAGGTCGTATAGCTTAGACCGTAGCCGAATGGATACAACGGCTCGGTCGTCGAATCGATATAATAGGACGAATATACGCCGGCAGGCGGACGTCCCGTTTTCTTCCGGTAATAATAGATCGGCACTTGTCCGATGTTGTGCGGGAACGTAACGGGCAAACGGCCGCCCGGGTTATAATCGCCGAACAGAACGTCGGCAATCCCGCTGCCGCTCTGAACGCCGAGATGCCATGCTTGCACGATAGCATCGGCATATTCCTCGAGCCATGGCAGCGCAAGCGGTCGGCCGCTCAGCAGCACGGCGACGACCGGCTTGCCGAGTGCGGCAATCTCTTCGACCAGACGGCGCTGAGCGCCTGGCAGATCGAGGCTAGTCCGGGAACGGGATTCACCGCTCATCTCGAGCGATTCGCCAAGCGCCATGACGACGACATCCGCCTGGCGGGCTGCCTCAAGCGCCTGCGCAAATCCTTCCTCGGACGCGTCTGCGATAGCGCATCCTTCGGCAAATTGAATAGCCGATGCCCCTGCTGCTTGGCGGATGCCCGCCAGCATGCTGACGACATCTTCCGGTTTGCCGTCGAATGCCCAGCAGCCGAGCGGATCCTTGCTGTTGTCCGCAAGCGGACCGATAACAGCAATAGATTGTCCGTCCTTGCTCAGCGGGAGAAGGGAGTTCTCATTGCGCAGCAGGACGATCGATTCGCGTGCCGCTTCGCGGGCCAATTCCGTGAACCCGGCGCGCGCAACCGCAGCCGCTTCTGGAGCCACCGCTTCAACGAACGGTTTCTCGATCAAGCCAAGCTTGATCTTAACCGCGAGGATGCGGAGAACGGACTGGTCGATGACCGACTCCGGCACACGGCCTTCCCGTACAAGCTTCGGCAGATGCCGAATAAAGATGCCCGAATGCATGTCCATGTCGCAGCCTGCGAGCACGGTTCGTTCGCAAGCTTCTTCTTCGCTGCCCGCCACGCCGTGCGTGATGAGCTCTTGCAGCGCGTTGTAGTCACTTGCGACGATGCCTTCAAAGCCCCACTCGCCGCGCAGAATCGTCTTCAGCAAGTAAGGGTTCGCGCAAACCGGAACGCCGTTAATCTCGTTGAAGGATGCCATAATGCTAAGCGCGCCGGATTCGACCGCTTCCTTGAACGGCGGCAGAATAACTTCACGCAGCACGCGGTCAGACAAGTCCACCGTGTTGTAGTCGCGGCCTGCTTCCGCCAGTCCATAGCCGGCAAAATGCTTCGGACAGCTAGCTGCAGCAAGACCCGGGCCATCGTCCACCTGAGCGCCTTCTACCCACGCCTTCGCATAGTCGGACGTGAGCAGCGGATCCTCGCCGATGCTCTCGGCGATGCGTCCCCAACGCGGATCGCGGCTGACGTCGATCATCGGAGCGAATACCCATGCGACGCCATCTGCCATGGATTCGCGCGATGCCGCTTCCGCCGTCTTGCGCGCCAGTTCCGGATTCCAAGCCGAAGCCTGCGCAAGCGGGATCGGGAATACCGTCTTATACCCGTGAATGACATCGCGGCCGATCAACAGCGGAATACGCAGTTCCGTGTTGTCTTGAATGAGCTGCTGAAGCTCATTCGCTTCCTCGGCTCCCGACAGATTGAAGATCGAGCCAACGCGTCCTAGCCGAATTTCTTCCCGCAGCAGATCGCGCTGCGATACACCTGTCTCCGGGTTGATAGGGTTGAAGCCCCAGTCGTACTGGGTCATTTGACCGACCTTATCTTCCAGCGTCATGCGGGACAGCAGTTGCTCCGCTTGCGACTTAATCGCAGGCGTTAACCATGAACCCTTCTCCGTTGAGATCATCGATAAACCTCCTATATTACGCGCTAGGGAACAGCAGCGTTTGGATCGAGTGCGCCGGGATGCTTCCTTCTGCCACTTGCTCATTGTTGCGAACGACATAAGGATGCTGCTCGTCCGTACGGTTCAGTACGACAACGACGATTTCACCGTTCGGATTGCGGAATGCAGTCGTGGACAAGCTCTCCGTATATTTCGTGCAGCCGATGCGCACTGCGCCCGGACGAATGTATTTGCTGAAATGGCCGATGTAATAGTACGACGATTGGAACGTAAGCGAATCGTTCTTCGTATCCGCGATGATCGGAGCGTCGCAATAGTTGCCGACATGGTTCGGTCCGCCTTGCTCGTCGAGCACGATGTTCCAATCCGTCCAGCCGGACATGCCGTTGTTCAAGTTGCCCATAATGTCATGCGCGTAGCGCTCGCCGCTCTTCCAAGAGCCCAGCTGTACGCCGCCTTCATGGCAGCCTTCCGTGAAGATGAGGGCTTTGTCCGGATAACGCTTCTGTACCGCTTGCAGCGCTTCGAAGTGGTCGCCGGAATACCAATGGAAGCCGATGCCCCAAATGTATTTGGACGCTTCCGCATCGTCGAACGCCATCTTCGCACGGTCGTATACGCGTTCCTTGTTATGGTCCCAGACCATGACTTTCACATCTTCATAGCCTGCTTGGTGCAGCTCAGGTCCCAGATAATCGCGGACAAAATCTTTCTCTTCCTCCGCCGTATAAATGCAGGAGTCCCAGATTTGAACGGCTTTCGCTTCGTTCTGAACCGTAAGGCCCCATACGGGCACGCCTTCCGCCTCATATGCTTCGATATACTTCACATAATAACGTGCCCAAGCCGAACGGTATTCCGGCTTCAGCTTGCCGCCGTTGTTCATCTCGCCAGTCGTCTTCATCCAAGCTGGCGGGCTCCAAGGCGAAGCGTAGAACGTGAATCCGTCACCTGCAAACGCTTTGGCTTGCTTAATATATGGAATCATCAGCTCGCGGTCATGGCTGATATCGAACGTCTCCAGCGCTTCGTCTCCGTCTTGCACATACGTATAGTTACCTAGTGCAAAGTCGCAGCTGTTAATATGCGAGCGGCAGATCGTGTAGCCTATGCCATCTTGTGCATCGTAATATGCGCTTAGAATACGAGTGCTGTTCGCGTCGCTAAGCTTCGATGCCGTAACAGCCGACGCTTCCGTAATTGCGCCGCCGAAGCCAAGGATCGATTGGAACTCGATATCGTCATACACGTTAATGATTTTATTCTCGATGCCTTGTACATCGTCCAGAAGCTCGAGCGATGCCGTCTCGGTCATCCGGTCTTGGGTTCCTTGCGAAGTCTGAATGATGCGAATTGTGCGTGCGTTCATATGGGTAAGTAGTTCCCCTTCCAGTTCTGTAATGCATTTATTATAATAGGAGCCAGTCCGAAGCTTGAAGAAACAATATAACTGAAAACATCAACGATCTGATTGAAGTTATATTTTTTACAGAGAAAGGAAAACGTTGGAATGAATGAAATTAATGTCGACCTCAGCGAATACTCGAAGCATCAAAACCCTTTTCGCCAGTACTATGAAGGCGGTCTCGACACCTTTATCGTAAGACTTCAAGTGGAAGGGATGTGCCAGGCGCTCGTCGAGGGGGAAATCGTCACAATCCGGCCGGGTAATCTGCTGCTGTTCCAACCTGGCGATATATACGATCTGCGCATTGGACTTAGCGAAGAAGGAAATGTGATGTCCGGGGACTATTACTTTATGAGCAACGGACCGGGAATGCGGGAATGGTGGGAGCAGAAGCAGCGGCCGACGTTAACGACGATCGTAGAGGACAGCCGGATCAAATCGGTATGGCATCAGATCGTCATGGAGAAAAGAAGACTTGACGGCGGCACGCCCGCCATCGCCTCGTCGCTTGTTTGGTCTCTCTTGCTGTTAATCGACCGCGCCATCGAAGAGACGCCAGACGAGCAGTCGCCTGCCGCGCACCATGCGCTGCGGATGCGCCAGTATGTAGAGGAGCATGCTTACGGAGAACTGAGGCTTCACGACGTGGCGCAGCATACGGGGCTGAGCGTCTCAAGAGCGGTGCATTTATTTAAAACGCACTTCGGCGTTTCCATTATCGGATATGCGCAGCAACTTCGCCTTGCCCGTGCCGTCAAGCTGCTGGATCACAGCATGCTGTCGCTCGAGCAGATTGCAGCAGATACCGGACTCGGCAGCTACGCTTATTTTCATCGGCTGTTCCGCTCGCAATACGGCATCTCGCCGGGCGCCTATCGGAAGAAGAGATAACAAACCTTCATTCCGCATGCTAATGTTCTTTCGAACGCTGTTGTTTTCGGATTGTTCAACACTCCGCAAGCGAATGTTCTTACGACCGCTGTTGGGCACTCCGCATGCGAATGTTCTTACGATCGCTGTTGTTTTCGGATTTCTTCTGAACAATTAGTCTATGGGGAAATCCGAAAACAAAGGCGACCACTTCGTTTCTTCAGAATCATTCGCATGCTCCGTTTCGTTCGCGAGTAATGTGAAGATCATTAGTTGCTCCGTTTCTTGATTTATGTAAGAAGGAGCAGAGATTGATTCCTCTCTGCTCCTGACTTAGTTACTTATTAACGCAGCGGGTACGTGATCGTGTTGCCAATGTCGCGGATCAAGTCGCCAACGTCGTCTGCCATAGAACGGATCGGATGATTCTGCGAGTAGTTGTTGCCGAAGCCGACACCGTCGCGGTTCGTTCCGTCAAAACCAAACATACGATTCGTTCCGTCTAGACCAAGGCCGCGGTTCGTACCATCAAGGCCAAAGCCGCGACTTGTTCCGTCAAGGCCGAGGCCGCGGTACGAGCGATTGTTATCGAACGTCCCATTCAGATCGATGCCTCGGGTCGCATCATCCAAGCCCGTCCCTCGATACGTGCCGTTTGTGCCGTAGCTGTTGTTGTAATATTGGTTGTACATGCCCGGAGTGTTAGCGCCATGCATGTTGTACGAACCGTTGTTCAATGCATACGGGCGCATGGCATTATTATTGTACGAATTAAGCCGGCTGCCGGACGGAGTATGGTTAAGCCCGTTCAGGCTGTACGTATTGTACGAGCCAGTCGTACCGGTCGTGCCAGTGCCAGTGCCAGTGCCAGTACCCGTTGTACCATTCAAACGGGCTTGAAGCTGCTGAATACGCCCATGCAGTGTTTTGTCGCTCGTAATGTGGACGTTATAGCCTGGTTGCAGGTTTTTGACACTGTTGCGAACTTTCGTCTCCACCGAGCGGGCGGCCATGCCGCGCTTGATGTCTAAGCCGACGAGCGCGTTGTTGCCATGGACGAATACGGTCGCTTTGTCTACGCCTCGGACCGTCGTTGCTTTTTTGGCAATGCGATCTGCAAGCGCCTTGTTGGACGCGGTCTTCGCCGCATCTCCATCATGATTCAAATAACGGGCGCCGGTATTATTGCTATATCCGGTAAAGCTTCTGCTGCCGTAAGGAGTCGAATAAGGTCGGGATTGATTCAGATATGGAGCGGGCTCGCTAATGTTACGCGTTCTGTACTGATCGACCTTATTATTGTCCCGATAAGCACCGCAAGCTGTCGTCATCGACACCATTAACGTTGCAGTAAGCAGCAATGCGCCTGTTTTTTTGCGCAAGCAAATCACCTCCGCCCATTATAGTGCGAAGAACGCCCGTCCGTTAATCTGGTAGTTGATTGTTCAGTTGGGTGCCGATGACGGAAATGGCGGAGGCGTTAGCGACGGCGGCGTTCGGGATACAGAATCCTTCATAAGCTCTGAGACCGTAACAAAACGAAAGCCTCTGCGGTGAAGTTCCGGCAGTATCGTCTCAAGCGCGGTAATCGTCTGCGTCTTGCCGTCGACATGATCGTGAAACAGCACGATGTCGCCATTATGCGCATTGCGAAGCACTTTGTTCGTAATCTGCCAGACGCCGGGACGGACCCAGTCGCGCGTGTCTTGATGCCACGACCACAGAATCGGCTTTAAGCCCATGCCGTTGGCTGTTGCGACAAGCCGCTCATTAAACATTCCGCCAGGCGGACGGAACAAAACCGAATGCTGTCCAGTCGCTTTCCTTATCGCTTCCTCCGTCCGTTTCAATTCGGTTTGAATTTGCTGAGCCGAGCTGTTCTGAAAGTACGTATGGTTGTACGTATGGTTCGCGATTTCATGGCCTTCTTTTACGATGCGGAGTGCCGTATCCGGAAAAGCCTCCACCCGTTTCCCAACGACGAAGAACGTGCAGCGTGCTTCATATTGCTTTAATAAGTCCAATATTTGATTCGTCTGTTTCGGATCAGGACCGTCATCGAACGTCAGTGCGATGAGCGGATGGTTCGTCTTTACTTCCCATATGACGTCGCCGCGGCTTTCGTAATAATACCGGTCCTTCTTTACTGGAACAGCGTCAGCCTGATGCGGTACAGCCGGTACGAGCAGTAAAACGCATGCCGCAGCGGCGAGCCAAGTACGAACTGGCATGTGGGTCACCCTTTTTTTCATTCATGTTGCCCGTCACGCTTCCGAATTATTCCCGGCTGCTCCATTCATTCTCCAATACAGCTATTACTCGACCATAATTTCTTTTTTCTTTGTAATGTGCAGTTCGCCTTGATACAAATGCAAATAGACATAATAACGCCCAGGCTCCGTAAATGTCGTGTCTGCAACGAATGTCTCCGTCTTGTCATCTAGCTTCGCATTGATAAGCTCAGGCAGACGCTTCCAATCCGACTTACGGATATCGAATGCGAATTGAGCGCCTTCCAGCGTCGGGAGCCCCGTCACAACGCTTTGCAGCGTTACGCTTTTACCTGTATGTACCACAGCCGGGTTCGTCGAGAAATCGACTTTTACATCCGCCTCATTGGCAGTGCCGTTTCCATCCTGTTTCGACGAAGAACAGGCCGATACGATAACCGCTAACATGATGATCATCACCAAGGAAATAAAGCCCGCTGTCCGATTGTTTCTTTTACCCCGATCTATTGCTGTCATATCTTGTTCTCCTTCCATGCCGCTATTCCTTATCGTTGCCGATTACGGCCAACTTTACATGTCGAACTCCAGTCTAATCGATATTTCTCAGTATGGGGCATACCATCATCTATTGGTCATAAAATCGTCGAAACATTGTGACAGAAAAAAAGCCTGCACAACGTGCAAACTTTGGTACGACGAGGCGCCCGCATCAAGCCTTATACCAGTAACGTGCAAAATAAAAAGCTGCACCGCACACCAGAAGAACTGGCATACTATGCAGCAGTCTGCTCTTTTACTTCTTCGTAAGAGGGCTTTGAATCAGCGTCGCGAATTTGAACGGGTGAACGTGACCGTCTACCAGCGTCGTCATGCCTTTAACCAGGTGGACATGCTTGCCGTTGCCGACCGATATGGCAGGACCGGTGAATACTTTTTTCAATTGATGAAAATGGTCAAAAAAGTCCGTGTTCGAAAACTTGATTTCGTGGATGTGGCTGCTGCCAAAAGGAATTGCCTGCCCTGTAACGCCTGCGATACGGTGATTGTGCCGGTCGTTGCCTTCCTCCGCCAGCCGCGTGCTGGACGTAAATTCGTGGACATGCGTTTGTACCCGCCGTTTGCACTTGGAAATCGCCGCTTTGCTGGCTTTTAATGTACGCATCAAGTAATGCCTCCCACAAGCAGAATTGCTTTATCGTATTAGGAGGCGCAGCATGTTGCGCTTTCGTATGCCTATTGCGGGCTCTTATTTTTATTCTTCCACTTTCCTCACGTCTACTGTTACTTGCAAACTCTGATCGCCCGTCCCTTGATAGATGCCTTTCACCGGCACGATATCCTTGTAGTCACGTCCATGCGCCAGCTTTACGTACCGTTCGCCGATCGGCGATTCGTTCGTCGGATCGAACCCGCACCAGCCGAGCTTCGGTACATAGGCTTCGACCCAAGCATGCGACGCTTGCTCGAAGTCCGCGCTGCCGCCTTGCAGATCGCCAACGAAATGATAGCCGCTCACATAACGCGCAGGAACGCCTCGCGCTCGGCATACGGCAATCATCAGATGAGCAAAATCCTGACATACGCCGCGCCGCATCGTAATCATCTCGGATGCCTTCGTCTTCACGTTCGTCGCGCTCGGATCATAGATGAAGCTCGTGCGGATATGCTTGCTCAGCACGGCCAGCCAATCGTATACGCCGACAGCCGGCGTAACATCGACGGTTACCCCTCCGCCCCCTTCAGCCGCAGCCGATGAATCGTGAACGGTGCCGACAACTGGCACCTGTCCCATGAAGGAGACGATTTCCGGTGTTACTTCCGTATAAGAGGTCGGCAGCAGGAACTCGATGAAACGGTCCACCAATTCATCCGACATCAGCCGTGCCCATGCCTCCGCGGGCTTTAACTGCTGCTTGAGCAGACTTTCTTCGTTCGTGTACGATTCCGTCGTCACAAGGGTCATATTCGTACGAATGGTTAGCTTCGTATGCGGTTGGTTAACGGAAAAGGCGTGCACCCGGTTGCCGAAACAATCCTCGTATGTGAACAACGGTGCATTCGGCTCGATGGAGATGGAATGGTTATAGCAAGACTGCCGTTCGTTCGTGCTTGGTGTCAACCGAATTTCGTTGATGCTGTCGGTAATCGGTTCTGCGTAGCTATATTGGGTCATATGCGAGATATACAGCTTCATGCGCTGGCCTCCCCCATCCGGAAAAACGTTTTGGCGAACGTCGTCCCTAACGACTCGCACGCGCTAAGCAAGTGCGCCGTTATCCGCCCGTCCCGGTCGAATACGAGATCATCCGTCTCCAAGCAGCCGATGTCTGCGATCACCTTGCCGACCTGCCGGACGATCCGCTCATGCGAGACTCGGAGCGTCTTATCCTGCAGATCGATCGCCCTCATATGCTCGACGAGCTGCTGCAGGGCGAAATGGACGGAACGCGGAAACGTCGGATTAAGCACGACGAATTCAATAATCGCTTCTACCGCGACGCTGTCCAAATAATTGCGGCGAAACGACTGGTAGCCGCTCACCGACTTCAACACCGCATGCAAGTAAGGATATGCATTGGCATTGTTCCAACCTTCGCCCTCCGCCGCATGCTCAACTGCCTGCATAATCCGAAGCGTGTTCTCCGCCCGCTCCAAGTACCGGCCGCATTCGATAAAATGCCATTCGTTCTCGCGCGGCATAACCGACTGGCAGTAGCCTTGGAACAAGGCGGTCCAATCTTTCGTCTGTCCAAAAAACTGGTGCGGCGAATTGCGGGTCAGATCGTCCGGCTGCTTCTCGCGAAGCCATAAGTAAAAGCCGTTGATCGCATCCCACAGCTCGCCCGGTACTTTCTCCCGCAGCGTTCTTAAGTTGTTCCTGGCATGATTAACGCATGAAACGAGTGAATTCGAGTTATCACGGTCGAGTGTTACGTACATGAGCACTTCCCGCTCCTCGTACGAATCATACTGCTGCTCGAATGCATGCCTGCTGCCCAGCGCATCAACGATGCGCGCCCATTTGCACATCGTTTCGACAGGCTCATCCCCTGCACCGGCACGAAGCTCATCCTGTTGCAAATGATAGTGGACGTCAATCAGCCTCGCATGGTTCTCCGCGCGTTCCATATAACGGCCGATCCAGAACAGCGCTTCGGCATTTCGATTCAACACGTTAATCCCTCCATTCGTTAACCATGTGCTCCATCCGCAATCTCTGAGCTAACGATTCAGCACCCACGTATCCTTAACGCCGCCGCCCTGCGACGAGTTGACGACGAGCGAGCCTTCATTAAGTGCAACTCGTGTGAGCCCGCCTGGGATGACATGAGATTCCGTTCCTTTGAGCACGAATGCACGCAAGTCGATATGACGCGGCACCATAGCGCCGTCGAGCATGATCGGCGCCCTCGATAACCGCATCGTCGTCTGCGCGACATACTTCTCCGGCGTCTTGCGGATCGCGTCAGCGAAGAATGCGATCTCCTTGGCTGTTGCCTTCGGGCCGATCAGCATGCCGTAACCGCCGGACATTGACGTTTCCTTCACCACCAGCTCATCCAGATGAGCCAGCACATACTCCCGATCCTCTTTGCGCGACAAAATATAAGTCGGTACATTGCTCAGAATCGGCTCTTCCCCTAAGTAATACCGGATCATATCCGGCACGAACGCATAGACGGCCTTGTCGTCGGCTACACCGGTTCCCGGTGCGTTCGCGATCGCGACATTGCCTGCCCGATAAGCGTTCATCAAGCCCGGTACGCCAAGCAGCGAGCTCGGATTGAACGCCAGCGGATCAAGATAATCGTCATCGATGCGGCGGTAAATAACATCGACCTGACATAACCCGCTTAAAGTGCGAATATATATTTTATGATCTTTATAGACAAGATCCCGCCCTTCGACGAGATGCAGTCCCATCTGTTGTGCAAGAAATGTATGCTCGAAGTAGGCTGAATTATACGCGCCAGGACTGAGCAGCGCGATAACCGGATCTTTCTTGCCCGAAGGAGCAAGCGACTTGAGCGAACCCAGAAAGATGTTCAAGCTCCGCTCGATATCCTGCACCGAGCAAGACAAATATAAGTCGTGGAACAGCTCGCTCATCATGGTCCTGCCTTTATACAGATAAGAGAACCCGGAAGGCGAGCGCAAATTGTCTTCCAGCACCAAATATCGGCCTCTCTCGTCCCGGATCAGATCGATGCCCGAAGCTGTAATATAAACGCCGCCAGGTACGTCTACTCCAACCATCTCCGGACGGAAATAAGGGTTCGAGACGATCATCCGGCGCGGAATAATGCCATCTTTTATAATGTGTTGTTCATGATAGATGTCGTGGATGAATGCGTTAAGCGCTTGTATGCGCTGGCGGAGGCCCCGGTCGATCGCTTCCCATTCATGCTTGGGAATGACGCGGGGGATGTAATCGAAAGGAATCGTTCGTTCAAGAGGCTCAGACTGGTTCGGCTCATAAAGGGTAAAAGTGATCCCTTCCTCCAGCATCCGCTGATTCAGAGCCTGCTGCCTTGCGGCCTGCTCTGCGGGCTTCATGCGGGAGAACAGCCGGTGAACCGGTTCATAGTGCGGACGAACGGCATAGTCCGAGTCAAACATTTCGTCATAGAACGAATGCGAATCGTAATAATGGGTCTGCGACTGCCTGGCCGTCGACATGTCAACCGCCTCCTCCAAGGTGCTGCAGCAACCTGCCCAATCGTGCCAACCGCCGTTACGCAAGTTTGTGTCACGAATTGTTACATATTAGCCGCAAATTGTTAATGGATTTATTTAAATCCTACTATATTCACGCCACACGTGTCAACTTTCTTAACACAATGTAGTAGGTCTGCGGTAACAACGAAGACAGGATCCTTGAGGGACCCTGTCTTCTATTATCCACGCGCGTCTATCCATAACTATTCGTCGTATAATCCTCGATTCCTAGTGTCCGAGGTCGTCCAACGAATCTTTTGTTTGGCAGAGAACGCCTTATTGGAGTATATGCTCGAGCTTAACGAAATATGCCTATCGAATAATGCAAAATTTTGACGCAATTCCCCTGCTCGCCATCCCAGCGGCAAGTTAGCTTATGGATTAATGAGCGGCTGCCTCTTTCACCCGGATCGTCGACCAATTGGTTCGATAGAAACGGTACATGACGGACAGACCGAATACGGTTAAGTAGGAGTACAGCGCAAGCCAGGCGCCCATGCTTCCCATATCGAATACGAAGATGAATAAGTACGCTAGCGGTACGAACAGCGCCCAGGAACAGATAACCGAGATCCGAAGCAAGAACGTCGTCTCGCCTAATCCGCGCATGCAGCCGGCATAGACGTTGAGCAAACCGTCGAATATTTGCAAGAAAGCGGATATGCTGATCAAATGGGCTGCTAATTTGTAGACATCCGGATCGCTCGTATAGATGTGTGCGATAGGTACGGCGAAGATAAGCTCGCACGTGCCAAGCAACAGCAGGAACAACGATCCAAGTATGGCAACGTCGGTCCCCGCCCTGCGGCCCAGCTTCGGCTCGCTCTGCCCGACATACCTGCCGACCAGTATCGTAGCCGTCGAGCCGAATGCGAATGCCGGCATGAAGCCGAACGACATAATGCTAAGCGCGACTTCGTTCGCAGCTAGCGCTTGATCACCGAGCCGCGCCACGAAGGCCGTGAACAGGTACATCGCCAGACTCAGCGAGAACTCTTGCACGCCGAGCTTGCCGCTCTCCGAGACGATCAGACGCATTTCGCGCCAATCGATTCGCGGAAGGATGCGTGTGCCATACTTCCGGTGCAGGATTAAGAAGAATACATAGCCGCAGACGGCTGTTTGAACGACCTCGCCGACAACGATGGCCAGACCTGCGCCTTTCAGACCGAGCTCCGGCATTCCCCAGTGCCCGTAAGTCAGCGCATATGTGCCGGCCAGCATTAGACCGTTCGCGATCATCGAGACGATCATCGACATTCTCGTAGCGCCGATGCCGCGCAGAAAGCCATGAAAAGCAAAGTTGAATATACCGAAAGCCATCGCATAGAATCGAAGCTCCGTATACAGTGTGCCGGTCGAGACGAGCTCATCAGAGCCGCCGGTCAGCCGCAGCAGATCATCTGCGAACAGCCAGCCGAATAAGGCGAGCAGTACTGCGAATATGCCGCATAGGTAGAACGCGAAGTACGTTCTCTCAATTCCTTTACGCATATTGCCCGCGCCGTCGTTCTGGGCCACTAAGTAATTGACCGTATGGCCAATGCCGGAGAAGATGGCGAATGCATTATACATAATGATGTTAACAACGCCGACGATTGCAATAAACAGAAAACCAAGCTTGCCGACAATAACGAGGTTGATGGTGGCGGTCGTCGTCTGGCTCGCGAAAGCGACGAGAGACGGGATCGCCAACATCAAAATTTGTTTCCAGTTGCGAATCATGATGCTCCTCTTTTCTGCACAAGTTGTCCTTAATTGTGCAGGAGGCCTTAGGGCAAGTCAATATGCATTGTTGCTGCTAATATTGCCATTCTTGACGTTATCGGCGCTTAGATGCATTACTGCCGAACCGCCGTTACGCGCAGCCGTCTGTAATCGATGAACCATTGGCCGTCCCGGTACAGCGAAGGCCGGACACGCTCCTCGGTCATTCGGACAACCGCTTCCGCCTCTTCGCCGCTGAGACCGGACAGAATGCCGTCCGCGAACGTCGCAAGCCAGCCCCGAACGCCCTGTTCTCCCCCCGTCTGCGGAGTAGGACGGTCGAACAAAGTTGCCGTCCGCACCTCGAAGCCTGCCTGCTCCAGAACGGCGCTGTATTCCCCAATCGTCGGGAAATACCAAGGGTTAACGAAAGGCTTGCTGACGTTCAGCGCCGCGAACGACTCGCGCAGCCCTTCGACGACTGCCTCGACATTGCCGCTGCCGCCAAACTCGGCAACAAATCTTCCGCCTGGTTTCAGCGAAGCCGCAATGCTCGCTGCCGCCCCTTCCGCATCTTTCATCCAATGAAGCGCCGCGTTGCTGAATACAGCATCCGCCGGACGCTCTGCGCGGTACTTCTGGCCGTCCGCCGTCATGAATGCGATCGAAGGATACTTGGCTTTCGCGCTCGCGATCATATCCGCCGAGAAGTCGATGCCCGTAACGACCGCCCCTCTTGCCGCAATCGCCGAAGCAAGCTCTCCTGTCCCGCAGCCCCAATCGATTACCGTCTCATACGGTTTTACGTCCAGCAGATCGACCAGCGGTGCGCCATACGCCGAGACGAATGCCATATCCGAGTCATAGCTCTCCGGCCTCCACGTTTGCTGCTGCTTCGCTTCTCCCGTTTGCCCGTTCACGTTGGTCATTACAGCCACTCCCTCTCTTGCAAATATTAGGTGTAAGTTATTAATCCATTTATACCACGAGCTTTGTAATTAATAAAATATATAAAACCTATTTCATTTATAGCTACAACCTATCAATCTAACAAAAAGACCTCGACTCCCGCTGCGAAGCGGAAACATTTCAAAGACGCTTACATTCATACCCGGAACCGGTTGCTGCGGTTGGCTAGGGTGTAACGTGCTGCATTCTTTTACGGTATACTTCATCACCTTGTATTCAGACTGGCTTCAAACCAAAAGCCCGGCGCCTGAACCGATCCGTACAAGGTTACGTACAGATCGCCCCAGGCGCCGGGCTATTTTCCCCATGGCGCCGCTATCGCGCTTAAACTATTTCGTACTGCCAGCCGTCCATTCGATGCGTGCCGGCCATTGCTCAAACTTAGCCGAGACGATACCGTAGCCTGCTGCCGTCGCTGCTTCAATGCTGCCGGACAATGCGATCCGCTCGCCGTCAGCCGACCAAGCGCGAACCTGCGTCATGCCGCTGCGCAAGCCGCGGATCGTGACGCTGAGCGGCCCCTCGCTGCCGAAGCCTTGGTGCAGCACTTGCGTCGACAGCATAACCGTGTCGCCTTCATCCTGCAGCGCCAGCTCCAACTGATTGAACTTGCCGATCCGGTATTCGTCCGTCAAGCCGTCATCCTCGTAATGGCGCTGCATGCTGCTGCAGCCGGATGCCGGCACGAACAATTCAAGATGCCGCGAAACGGCTGCCGGAGCCGACGTATGTTGCACCGCTTCTGCCTGCTGCACAATAACCGATCCGGCGCGTACGTAGAGCGGCATCGTCTCAAGCGGCGCATCCGCCAAGACATAGCGGCCGCCTTCAAGACGCTCGCCCGTCCAATAATCGAACCATTCGCCCTCCGGCAAATAAACCGACCGGCACAGAACGCCAGGCTTCGTAACCGGCGCGGCGAGAATATCCGTTCCGAGCATGAACTGGTCGTTCAGATTCGATACGTTCGGATCGTTCGGATACTCCAGCACGAGCGGACGAACGAGCGGAATGCCCGTCTCATGAGCCTCGCGGAACAGGCTGTAGATCGTCGGCATCAACCGATAGCGCAGGCTGATATAGGTCCGGCAAATATCCTCAACCGCCTCACCGAACGCCCATGGCTCCTGACGAATCGAGCCCAGCTCACTGTGGTTGCGGAAGTATGGCAGCAGCGAGCCCGCTTGCGTCCAGCGTGCCAGAAGCTCGCCTCCGCTGTGGCTGGCGAAGCCGCCGACATCCGCGCCCGTGAAAGCTACACCCGACAGTCCTAAGTTCATAATCATCGGAATCGACTGCGCCAGATGCTCCCAATAGCTGCGGTTGTCGCCTGTCCATACGGTTGCATACTTTTGAATTCCGGCATAGCCTGCGCGCGTCAAGACGAAAGGACGCTCGCCTTCCAGCAGCCGCTCCAGTCCAAGATAGGTCGCCTTGGACATCCAGAGTCCGTACAGATTGTGGAGCTCGCCGTGCGTTCTCGGCACGCCGTTGTTATGATGCATCACTTCGATGTCCATCGTCTTGTTCTCGCTGTCGAACACCGACGGCTCATTCATGTCGTTCCAGATGCCGGAGATGCCCATCTCGGTATAGAACGAATGGAGATCGCCCCACCACTGGGCCGCTTCCGGATTGGAGAAGTCCGGGAACACGCTCTCGCCAGGCCATACTTTGCCCGAGAACAGATCGCCTTCCAAGAACTTGCAGAAATAATTGCTGCGGATCCCTTCCCGGTATGTCTCATCCGCCGCCGTCTTCTTAACGCCCGGATCAACGATCGGCACGATGCGAATGCCCATCTCCTTCAGCTCGGCGATCATCCCTTTCGGATCCGGGAAACGGACCGGGTCGAACGTAAAGACGCGATAGCTTTCCATATAGTGAATATCAAGATAGAAAGCGTCGCAAGGAATGCCCTTCTCGCGGAAGGTGCGCGCGAGCGTCAGCACTTCCTCTTGGTCCATGTAGCTGTAGCGGGATTGATGGTAGCCAAGCGACCATTTCGGCGGCATTGCCATCCGTCCCGTCAATTCCGTGTAGCGGCTGACGACGGATTTCATGTCAGGACCTGTAATGACGTAGTAACGAAGTGCGCCGGTCGCGCAGCCGAGGCTGAACAAGTCCGTGAACGAACGCATATCGACGAACGTACGGCCCGGATTATCGAGGAAAATGCCGCTGCACGACTCCCCGTTATCGTGCACGACGAACGGAATCGACTGATACAGCGCATCGATATCCTGCACGTGCGGCGAATAGACGTCCGTATTCCACATCTCGTACCGCTCGCCGGCTTTGTTCAGGAATCCAGCTTTCTCGCCAAGACCATAGAACCGGGACGACGAGGAGCGGGAGAAGTAAGCGCAAGCTTTCCACTTATCGTTCCAAGCCAATCCCGTCTGGTTGGCATATACGCTGCCATCTGCAGCCGAGAATGCGATAGACGACGTGTGCAGATCCATTTGAACAGTCTGCTTGCCGCCGCGAATCGTAAGCAGCCTGCCATCCGTCTCCCAGGTCGCCGCTTGCTGCGGAGGGAGCTCGACCTCATTCGTTCCTGCCGCCGCATCGATGTCGCCTGCGCCTTGCAGCGTCACTTGCACGAAATCAGTGCCGAAGAAGGCGATATCGAGCGTGCCCTGAGCATACTGCAGACGAATGGCGCCGTTCTCCCTCTCTATTACGTTGCTCACTGTTCCTAGCGGACGGTCTCCTTCCGCCCGCTTCTCGATATGGTTATCCGGATGAATCGTTTCACTGTTCAGCATGGTTGCTCTCCTTTATGTTTAGTTGCGCCGCTCCTTGCGAAAGTCGCATGCGCATGGATGGATTGTGCCAGCCAATCAGAGACGGGCCAATACCGCATGGGTATTGACCCGTTCCTCTACTTCCATTATAGGAAAAGCTCAGCGGCTGACGATGTGCGTTGTTACGCAAGATCGTGTCCGTTCTTACGCAGTTTCGCTTCTGCAATCAGCCTTTGACGCCGGACACGTTAAGCCCGCGCGTAATATATTTTTGGAACACGAGGAAGAACACGAGCGGCGGCAGCATCGACAGCGCCAGCAGCGCGAACTTCACGTTCCATTGAATGGTCGAGTTCGGATAGACCACATACTTGTAAATGCCCGTCGCCAGCGGATACATGCTCTTGTCCAGCATGACGAGCGAAGGCCAGTAGAAATCGTTCCAAGTCGCCGAGAAGTAGAAAATAAGCAGCGTCATCACAATCGGCGTCGACAGCGGCATCGCCAGACGGACAAAGCATTGGAACTCGTTCGCACCGTCGATGCGCGCCGCTTCGAACAGCTCCTTATGAATACCGTCGAAGAACGTCTTCATGAGCATTAAGTAGAACGCGTTGGCGCCGGCCGGCAGCCAGAACGCCCAATAGCTGTTCAACAAGCCTAGCTCCTGCAGATTCAAATAGTTCGGAATGAGATACGTCGCCGACGGGATCATGAGCGTGGACAGGAAGAACAGCGTCACCCACTTCTTGAACGGCACCCGCAGATGGGACAGCGCGAATGCCGCCATGCCGATGAACAGCAGCGCGAATACGACCGTGCCGGCGAAGATCATGAGCGTATTTTTCAGAAAGGTCCAGATCGGGATCAGCGTCAACGCCTCGCTATAGTTGTGCCACAACCACTTGCTCGGGAAGAACGGCGCCGGGAAAGCGAAAAATTCTTCCGTCGTCTTCAGCGAGTTCAAGAACGTATTGACGAACGGATACAGCATGGATACGACAATTAGAGCAATGAGCAGGCACATGAGGCCGTAGCCGACTTTTACACCTGTGCGCTTGAAATCATATTCGGACAAAATGCCTCGTTCGGACGGCTTCATGCGGTTTCGCTCCTTCGTTGCAATTTAAGATACAAGAACGACAGGACAACCATGACGCCGAACAGCATGCTGCCCATCGCGGTTGCTTTGCCGAAGTGCAAGTAAGTAAATGCTTCCCGGTACATCAGCAGCAAGTACGTCAGCGTCGCGTTGTCGGGACCGCCGCCGGTCATCGCCATTTGCGCTTGGAAGCTTTGCGACGTGTTGATGATCTGAAGCAGGAACATAAGAATAAGCAGCGGCTTCATGCTCGGGAGCGTAATGCTGCGGATGCGCTGCCAGACACTCGCCCCGTCGATCTCGGCTGCCTCATACAGATCCTTCGGAATACCGACGATCGCCGCAATGTAGATGAGCACAGCGCCGCCGAAATTTTGCCACGTCTCCATAATGACGATCGACACCATGGACATTCCCTTGCTGAAAAAGTCGATCTGCTCGAGGCCAAGCGATGTCAGCATCGTATTGATCGGGCCGATCGGATCGTAGAACCAGACCCACATGCCATACAGCACGATCGCCGGGATAACGCTAGGCAAGTAGCCTGCGACGCGGGCGAGGCCTTGGAACCGTTTCAGCTCGGACACGGCGATAGCGACGACAGCCGGCACCCAGAATCCGATGATGACGCACAGGAACATGTAGTAGAGCGTGTTTCGGATCGCCATCCAGAAGTCCTCGGACGATACGACGTCCCGGTAATTTTGCAAGCCGACGAACGAGTTGCCGTTAACAAAATCGACGTTGTAGAAGCTGTACACAACGCCTTTCACGATGGGAATCCATAAGAACATGAGAAAAATAATGATCTCCGGCAGCACGAACAGCAATCCCCACAGCTGCCAGTTGAACTTCTTCTTCGCCGCGATCGCCGCAGACCGCGCGACTGCCTCTTGACTCATTGAGCCATCCCTCCTTCATAAGGGAAGGGCCAATACCAGATCTTCGTCGGCATTGACCCTCCTTCATTCTGCTATTGCTTGATTTGGATTTTGTCGTACACTTCGGACTGGATTTTGCTTGCTGCGTCGTTAAGCACTTTTTGCAGGTCGAGGTTCTTGGTCGTGAACACTTTCTGGACGATCGTCGAGATCTCCGCGTACGTCTGCTGGGCTTCATACTCCGCTTCCGGCTTGCCTTCGAGCAGGCTCAACAGCGCAGGATCATACGTGAACACGTTGTCGTGCTTCGCCAGCATGTCCGTGAACTTCTTGCCGAATTCGGATTCCGGCTTCCAGTAGAAAATCGTCTGCGGTACGTAGATTTTGTTCTCGTTCTTGCGCGTCGTAATTTCGCTGTCGATCGCGTTGACGAAATCGTCTGTGTAATATTCCGACGTAATCCAGTCGAATGCCGTCTTCTGTTCTTGCTCGGAAGCTTTCGGGTTAATGACCTTGAAGCTGCCGCCGAGCACGCCCGTATGCTTGCCGCCTTTGGTCATCGAAGGGATCGGATAGACGATGATGTCGTCCTTGCTGATGCCGCCCGTGTTGATCGCCGCGTCAGCTGCGTTGCCGCTGCCGCACATTACCATTGCGCCGCGTCCTTGGTTGAACAGGTTCAGCGCGTCGCCGTAGCCGAGCGCCCAGTTTTTCGGCAGAACATCTGCGTCTTTCAAGCTTTGGTACAGCTGGAGTGCCTTGAGGCCCGCTTCGCTGTTGAACGCTGCCGTCACTTTGCCGTCCGCGATCGTCTGCACGTCGCCGCCTGCCGCGTACAGGAAGTTCGTCCAGTTCCAGCCCGCTTCGTTGCCTTTGCCCATTGGGATGAAGCCAGCAATGCCTTTGGCCGGATCGTTCACTTTCTTCGCTGCATCGATCAGATCGTCCCATGTCCAATCCAGCGGAGGAAGCGGAACGCCCTTCTCTTCGAAAATTTTCTTATTCAGCGTAATCGTCATGACGTATGCGTCAACCGGTACGCCATAGATTTTGCCGTCCACCGTCACCGGCTTCGTCATAATCGGGTTAAGGTCATCCTTGTGGGTCCAGTTATTGATCAGCGTCGTCAGATCCGCTGCCCAGCTGCGCTCGGCGAGTGTGCGGCCTTCCGTCAGGTAGGACGTGAATTCGGTTGGCGCGTTGTTCGCTGCCATTTTGATGCCGATCTCGTTCGGGTTGTATTCCCAGTCGTCCGTCTTGATCGTCACGTACGGGTTCGCGGACTTGAAACGGTCGATCTTCAGGTTGAGCTGCTCGATCGCTTCTTTCTTATCCGGCTTCTGGCCTTGCACCGTGATCGTGACCGGCTCTTGCTTCGCCTCGGTCTCGCCTGCTGCCGCCGTATCGCCGCCGGATGTGTTCGTCTCCGACGTTGCCGCTGTCGACGATGAGACGTTATTGCTCGCCGGTTCTTTTATGTCACCGCCAGAGCCGCATGCCGTCACCAGCATCGACGTCAGCAGCACGCAGGATGCAATTGCTGTAAGCTTCTTCATCTCGTATCGAACTCCCCTTCAGATGTGTTCGTTGCTCATGAACCAAGTATAGAATGTATCGCCCTGCTAGCCGATGGCGCTTGTTACGGTTGAGGTATCCGATGTTAAGGAGAACGGAGCTTGGGGCAGGGTGACTGATGCTGATGATGCTGATGATGGAACACGCCACTCCGCAAGACGAATGTTCCTACGATCGCTGTGGTACTCGAATTCCTTCTGAACAACTAGTTTATTGTTGGAATTCGATTACCAAGGCGACCGCTCCGCTTCTTCGGAATCATTCGTCCCGCTCCGTTCCCCGTTACAGCCGGGGGTGAGATGCTGGAGGCGCTCGCTCGTTCCTCAAGCTCGCGCCTCTATATGTATTAAAAAAGCCCGCTATGCGGGCGGTTCGGCCTCAGATGATTAGGCCCGAATGCGGCTTCGTGAGATTTAACGAATCTGAGCGACGCTATTTGGCTCGAAAACATACTGCCGGAATTGTAACGAACCCAGGAAGCGCTATTTAAGCCGAAGCGGCTGATTAGTGCCGTTTTTTGCACGAATAACGCTTCCTCAGTTCGTTAGAAGTTCAAAATAGCCGATTTGTCTTAAATAACGCCTCTACGATTCGTTAACCGACCGGCGACTGTCACGACCGTCACGCACCAGGACATCCGTAACTCAGCCGCTCCTCGTCCGCATCAGCAGTAACATGGGTTACCTCTAACATTCATCCGTTCGCATCAAGCGTAACATCAGCAACCTACTGTCGCTCGTCTGCACCAGTAGTAATATATGTAAACTTTAATGAATCTGAGCGACGCTATTAATGTCGCCTCGATTCGTTAGAAGTCCAAACCGGCCGATTTGTCTCAAATAGCGCCTCTACGATTCTTTAGCCGAGCCGTTCAGCAGCGACTAGCGTCAAGAACTAGCGACTGCGGCTATGCCAGCAGGAGCGGCCCACACTCTCCCCCTATGCTGTAACGGGGAGCGGAGCAGGACGAATGATTTCGGAGAAGCGGAGCGGTCGCCTTGGTATTCGGATTCCAACAAAAAACTAGTTGTTCAGAAGGAATCCGAATACCACAGCGATCGTAGAAACATTCGTCTTGCGGAGTTACATGGCTACAGCACCTCACCCGAACATTCGATTCACGGAGTGTGTGGCTACAGCACCTTACTCGAACATTCGATTCACGGAGTGGCGTAGTTACAGCTCACTCTTATACTCCGTCAAGCTGATGCCGTAGTAGCGCTTGAAGATTTTGCTAAAGTGTTCAGGCGTTTCGTAGCCGATTTCGTCGGCGATTTCGTAGCGGCGCTTGTCGGAGGTGAGGAGCAGCCGCTTGCCTTCCTCCATCCGGCATTGGGTGACGTAGTCCCACATGTTCATGCCCATTTCCTTCTTGAACAAGTAGCAAAGGTAGTTCGGGCTCAAATGAACTGCGCCCGCGATATCCTGAAGCTTCAATCCCTTGATCCGGTAATGCTCGTCGATATACGCTTTCGCTTGCGATGCGACAGTCGGCGCTGCCGTTGAAGAAGCCGGGTTCCCGCCGCCCGCAGCAGATGCAGAGGCCGCCGGATTCGGCAAGCCGGCCGCATCCGAGATTCCGTCTGCAGCATCGAAATCCCCCGCATAAAACACATAATGGTCGGGGTGCACGGTATGCCGCTCGAGCGCGCGGGTAGCGTCCCGGTGAAGCTCCGGCCAACTTGCGATGCCGGTACCGACGCCGCTTATGCCAATGACACTGTCGACGTGCAGGTAGTCCGCGAGGTTGTTGTGCACCTTCTGGGCAATCGTTGCCGCCCGTCTGCCCTCGGCCGATTCCGTGGCGGATGCGGCTTCCTCATCCGTAAGCTGCAAGACAGCAGCTAGCGAACCGCTGGGCAAATAGAAGACGATCGGCGTCCAATCGTGTACCGTCTCTTCTACGACATTGCGGCAGGCGTACCGGAACAAGTTGCGGTCCCGAAGCGATGTGATTAGCGCATCGGAACGGCCGCCTTTCTTCAAATCCGGCTTGACGATCATCATCGTGAAACCGGTTTCCAATTGCTCATAACCAAAACCGCCAAGCAGCTCGCGCGCTTCCTGCTCCTCGAGCCCTTCCAGCGCCAACTGCTGCAAGACGATGTTCTGGCTTGCAGCCAGATCGTGAAGATTGAACTTGCGGCTCAGCTCCTCGACGCCTATTGAACGTTTTCTCGACTCGCGCTCACTGAGCGCATTGCCGACAATGCCGATCAAGTGATCGGGCCTGACCGGTTTGACGATATATTCCCGCGCCCCGAATTTCATCGCCTTCTGCGCATATTCGAATTCGCCGTGCGCCGACAGGACGAGCACGGGAATCGACGGATTTTCGAGAAAAATCGTCTCCATCAATTCAATGCCGTTCATCTGCTCCATCTGAATATCCGTAATGACGAGATCGACGCGTTCCAACCGAATAATATCGAGCGCTTCAAACCCGTTGCCGGCGATAAAAATTTCCCCAAGCTTCAGCGGCGACTTCCCTAGAATCATTGAAATCCCTTTGCACACCATAATCTCATCATCTACTACGAGCACGTTATACATGGTCGTCCTCCTTGCTGTTCGCGCTGTCTGTCATAGCCGGAAGGCGAAGAACCGCACGGATGCCGCCGCCTTCACGATCCTCGTACCGCAGTCCGTAGCCGCTTCCATAATGAAGCCTGATCCGTCGGTTCACATTGCGTATGCCGTATCCGGCATCTGTATTGCGGCCCTCGACGATTTCTTGAATGGCCTCGGCCGCTATCGTCTTGAAGCCGTTGTCTTCGACGATGACGACAACCTCGCAGCCCTCCATCCGCAATGTTATCCACAGCTCGCCGTCCTCGTTCATCCGCCGTATACCGTGAAAAATCGCGTTCTCAATCAGCGGCTGCAACACGACCTTCGGAATCAAAAACGGCTTCGCCGCATCGTCCGTCTCCCAATGGACACGGAACGAATATTCATGCCGCTTCGACTGAAGTCGTATATAAGCTTCGGCATGCTGCAGTTCTTCTTCTATTGTAATAAGCTCCTTGCCTCGGCTCAGTCCGATCCGCATCACGAGCGACAGGTCCATGACCATTTCGGCCGATTCCGTATTGTCTTCTACAAGCATCCTCCAGTAGATCGATTCGAGCGTGTTGTACAGCAAGTGCGGATTGATCTGGGAGTGCAAAATGGCAAGCTCGGCTTCGCGCTGCTTAATCTCTAGCTCATACTTATCATGAATCGTCTGATTAAGCCGGTACACCATGTCCACGAAACGGTTGTTCAGAATCGCGACCTCGTCTCTCGATTTATCCGATTGGCGCTGCATGGCTAGCGGCTTGCCCGGCTCGTACGAGCGGCTGAAGCGCGCAAACTTGGCAATCGGACGAACGATAGAGCGGATGAAATAGAAGCTGACGAGCACCAGCAGCAAGAAATAGATCAGCATGGAATAAGAAACGAGACGATTAATCGCGACATGCTCGCCGATCACGGCGCTCAGCGGCGTGCGGAACAGCAGCATCGTGCCGCTGTCCCCGCTTCGGTGAAGGGCATACATCCATTTCTCGCCCCCCACCTCCACATGGAAAACGCCTTCATTTGCTTGCGCGACATTCGCCGGCAATTCGATGAAGCCGCCCATCGGCAGCCGGTCCGTGCCAGTCAACGAAATAATCCGGTCGTTCGCGTCGAGCAGGAGCAGCTCTCCCTCACGGGAATCACTAACGGGGGCCATATCGCTCTTCAACAAATATTCCATGCCGCTGACGATCAGATAACCGGGAGAAGGTGTTCCCCCGTCATAGATGTCGTTCATCTGCTTCACCATCGCTAGCGTCTGCGGGCCGCCGAAGGAAGGAATGAGACTGAGCACTGCTCGGCCTTTCGCTTTGAAGGCGGAATCGTACCAGGGCTGCGTCGTAATATTGTCGGAGAAGAAAATGCCGCGCAATTGAATTTCCGAACCCGGCACGAATGAGAACAGCCGGTTGTCGTCCTGCAGGACGAACGAATAGGAGACGGCATTAGCCGATAAATTCGTCAGTGTCAGCGTCCGGTCCAACTCGTTATACCGGCGCACACGCTCGTACATCGAGACGGTAGGCAGCGACACCATGTTCTGAATTTCGGGCGTGATCATAATTTTGTTCATCGTTTCTTCCATATGGGCCATCGAACGGTCGAGCGTTACGTGGTTCGTCTTCACAAGCTCGAGCAGCGCCGAGCCGACCTGCTTCTCGGTAATGCTTGATACGTTGCGTGTAACGAATAAATACATGAAGATAACGGGGATGACTACGAATAAGAAGAACAGCAGCAGGAACCGCCGCATCATAGAAAGGTTGGACAGTACTGGGCGCATCCGGCCACTTCCTTTATCGATGAAGTCTATGAGCCTAATTGTCGTATTGCCGGTATTCCTTCATTCTATCATATCTAGATTAACGGCAAAGACGATGGGCGATGTTATGGCAGTAGATGGCGGATGTTACGACAGCGCAAAAAACGCAAAAAAAAGCCCTGATAGGCGCTTAGGCCATATCAGGGCGAATAAGGCGAGCAGGGCGATTGCATCTATTGGTGCACAGTAGGGATGCTTGTTACCGGTTCAGCAAGCTGCCGACATACCGGAGAAGTTCATTCGCGCACACCGGGCAGTAGTGATGATCGTCGATAAGACGCTTCGTCACTTCGTTAATCCGCTTGAGCTGCGTTTCATCCGGTGTTTTCGTCGACGTCGTAATTTTGACAATGTCCTTCAAATCAGCAAACAGCTTCTTCTCCACCGCTTCGCGCAGACGCTCGTGGCTCGAGTAATCGAACTTCTTGCCTTTGCGCGAGTAAGAGGAGATGCGGATCAGAATCTCTTCGCGGAACGCTTTCTTCGCATTCTCGGATACCCCGATCTGCTCTTCGATCGAACGCATCAATCTTTCATCCGGATCGAGCTCTTCGCCAGTCAGCGGATCTTTGATCTTCGCCCAGTTGCAATATGCTTCAATGTTATCGAGATAATTCTCGAACAACGTACGGGCGGACTCTTCGAACGAGTAGACGAACGCCTTCTGAATTTCTTTCTTTGCGAGCGTGTCATACTCTTTGCGTGCGATCGAGATGAAATTCAAATACTTCTCCCGCTCATCCTTCGTGATGGACGGATGCTGGTCGAGGCCGTCCTTCAGCGCCCGCAGCACATCCAGCGCGTTGATGCACTGGAGATCCTGCTTAATGAGCGCGCTGGAGATCCGGTTGATGACATAGCGGGGGTCGATACCCGACATGCCTTCCTCGATGAACTCGCTCTGCATTTCTTTCAGATCGGCTTCTTTGAAGCCTTCGACCTCTTCGCCGTCGTACATGCGCATTTTCTTGACGATATCGATGCCTTGCTTCTTCGTCTCCTTGAGACGGGTAAGTATGGAGAAAATAGCTGCAGACCGCAGGGCGTGCGGCGCAATATGAATATGCTTCATATCGCTCTGCGCAATCAGCTTATCATATATCTTCTCTTCGTCCGTGACGCGAAGATTGTACGGGATCGGCATGACGATCATCCGGGATTGAAGCGCTTCATTTTTCTTGTTGCTAATGAACGCTTTATACTCCGATTCATTCGTATGCGCGATGATCAACTCGTCAGCACTGATGAGCGCGAATCTGCCAGCCTTGAAATTGCCTTCCTGCGTCAGCGACAGCAAGTTCCATAGAAACTTCTCGTCGCATTTGAGCATCTCTTGGAATTCCATCAGCCCGCGGTTCGCTTTGTTCAGCTCGCCGTCGAACCGGTAAGCACGCGGATCGGATTCCGAGCCGAATTCCGTTATCGTCGAGAAGTCGATGCTGCCCGTCAGATCGGCGATATCCTGCGATTTCGGATCCGATGGGCTGAACGTACCGATGCCGACCCGATTCTCCTCTGAGATGACGACCCGCTCAACCAATACATTCTCGATATCGTTATTAAACTCCGTTTTCAACCTCATTTGGCAGGAAGGGCACAGACTGCCTTCGATCCGTACGCCGCCGAGCTCGCGCTCGACCTCTTGCCGCAACTCATGCGGGATGAGATGAAGCGGATCCTCATGCATCGGGCAGCCTTTGATCGCAAATACGGAACCGCGGTGTTCGCGAGAATATTTCTCGAGACCGCGCTTGAGCATCGTCACAATCGTGGATTTGCCGCCGCTGACGGGTCCCATCAGCAATAGAATCCTTTTACGGACATCGAGACGTCTTGCAGCCGAATGGAAGTATTCCTCCACCAGCTTCTCGATTGCCCGGTCCAAGCCGAATATTTCTTGCTCGAAAAACCGGTATCGCTTATTCCCGCCCGTTTCCTCGACGCCGTAGGATTCGATCATGTCATACACTCTGGCATGTGCCGTCATGGCTGGTGCATTATCTTGTTTCAGCAGATCAATATACTCTTTAAACGTCCCCGTCCAGGCAAGCTTATCACTCTCTTGCCGATACTCCGATAACCGTTTGAATATATCCATGCCTTGCCTCCTCCCATCACTCGCGCTTCTGCCCTATCCCTGCTCATCAGCCTTGGGATTTCTCTGTTCCGCCCGCCGAGATCTGTTTGTTGATGTTGAAGTATTACATTCCTATGCGTAGCCGAGCAGGAAATTGACCAATTTTTTAGACGACTATTCGCTACCACTCGACACGCCGCACCGCTTCTCCTATAATGAAACCGATTGATGCGAATGAGTGTTCGAGCGCAAGAAGCGGTCCGGACACGATGGGACGAGGAGGAACGTTCGTCATGGCCGTGAAGGAAGAAGCCGAATTGTACGAGCCGGTGAAACGGTTCTACGAATCGCGGGGATATGAGGTTAAGAGCGAAGTGCTGCACTGCGATCTGGTCGCGGTGAGACGGAATATACATGGCGGAGCTGCGAATGATGACTTCTACGCGGCTTCGGCGAATGACGATTCGGAAGAAATTATTATTGTAGAAATGAAGCGGACGTTCAATCTCGCCCTGCTGCTGCAAGGGGTGGAGCGGCTGCGGATGAACTCACTCGTCACGCTCGTCGTGGAGCGCAACCGGAAGAAGAGCGGCGCCGTCAACCAGCGGTTCGGCGAAATTACGGAGCTGTGCCGGATGCTTGGCCTTGGTCTGATGACGGTCACCTTGTTCAAAACAAAGCCGGCGCTCATCGAGCTGCTGTGCGAGCCCGGCGACCCGCCGCGCGCCCGTTACCGCGCCAAGCGGCATGAGCGGCTGCTGCGCGAGTTCCGAGAGCGCTCCGGCGACTACAACGTCGGCGGCAGCACGAAGCGCAAGCTGATGACCGCCTACCGCGAGAAGTGCCTGCGCATGGCTGTGACGCTCAGCAGCGGCCCTTCGTCGCCGGCCGCGATCGCCCGCCAGACGGCAGTGCCCAAAGCCGGCGAAATGCTGCGCACGAACTACTACCGCTGGTTCGAGCGGGCGGAGCGCGGCATCTACCGGCTGACCGCCGCCGGCCATGCCGCGCTCGCCGAACACGCGGACATTATTGCGCGTTGGCCGAAGGCGGAGATCGGCAGCGAAGCCGGCGCAGGTGCGGCTTCGGCGGAGGGCGTTGCGGCTTCGGCGGAGGGCGTTGCGGCTTCGGCGGAGGGCGTTGCAGCTTCGGCGGAGGGTGTTGCGGCTTCAGCGGAAGCCGGAGCAGCGGGCAAGGCGGGCAAACGGAAGCGCGGCAAGAGCGCCAAGACGAGCGCGGCAGTCTTGGAAAGCGCGGCTGCTGCCGTGGACAAGCCGAGCACACTGGCGAAGAAGCGCCGCAATAGCGCCAAGGCTGCAGCGAATGCGACGACGGCGGTCGATTAGCTCTTGTTGTAGAAATGCCCCCACTCTATGGATTCCATGGGAGTGGAGGCATTTTTATTAGACGTATGGGACAATTCCCCGCTTCGCTAACCGCCGCTCATTGTATTCTGTACAACGAGAATAGGCCCAATTGTGTGATCTCCCACCCTCATTGCACTTTGTACAACAGGAAAATCCCCTTATTGCCTCTCAAGTCCATTTTGCACATTTACACACACCATTCAATTGTATGGAATACAATCAAACCGCACTGGACAAGCTTTATAATCCGATATCATTGTACGAATTACAACGAAGAGACAGAGTGAATCTAGGATGGGCCGCGAAGCATAACAAGCGGAGCGTCCCCGTCGCCAGTGCTACAACCAGCTGATTCATTTGCTCGTACTCGCCCATAATCCCCATTCTGCTCAGCATATCACTTCCGCCATTCCTAACGGCACTGCAACACGAAGATCCCCTCTAGCTCCTCGCAGTAAACTCCCCGATCGTCTCCAAGAACAGCTTCACGCCCCGCTCCAGTTGATTATCCGCTATTGACGAGACGCTAAGCCTCGCCGTATTGCATTGCGGATTGCCCGCGAAGAACGCGGTCCCCGGCTCGAACGCAACCTCTTTGCGCAGCGCACCGCGCAACAGCGCTTCGCCTTCGAGGCCGTCCGGCAGCCGAAGCCATAGACTGCTTCCGCCTAGAGGGACGTCCCATTCTAAACCCGCCGGTCCGTTCTCCTCCAGCAGACGAGTCAGCCGGCTCATACGCTGACTATAGCAGAAAGCAAGTTTCCTTATATGGGCGTCCAAGTCTATACTCTTCAACAGTCCACATAGCAACCGCTGCTCGTAGACGCTTGCTCCAGTACCGGACGAACCGATGACATCGCTCATTGACGCAATTAACCCGCTATCCCCTGCTGCCCATCCGATTCGCAGCTCCGGCAGTACCCCCGCGAACGTGTTCAAATAAAGCACGCCCCCAGCGCTTCCAGCCAACGTATACAGCGCCGGATATTGGACTTGCTCCTGATAACTGAGATCTCTATTCGAATCGTCTTCAATAATAGGAACGCCGTACGTGCGAGCAAGGTCGATCAATCCCTGACGACGCTCCAAGCTCCATGACTGTCCGGCAGGTGCGCCGAACGTCGGCACCGTGTAGATCATTTTCGGCTGGTGTGATAGAATGAGCCTCTCCGCATCCTCTAAGTCGATCCCTGAGCCGTCGATTCCAGTCGCAATTACATGCAATCCGTTCATGGCGAACGTACGCAATACAGAGGGGTTCGTCGGTGTCTCGACCAGTACGGCATCGCCTGGAACAGTAAGCGCGCGTGCTGCCGCATCGACCGCATGCTGCACTCCCGTCGTCGCGATCACCTGCTCATTGGAAGTCGGCATTCCTCTTGCAGCCATTCGCGTCGCAATTGTCTCCCGGAACGGCTCATAGCCGTAAGAACCGACGCCACGATGCAACGGTGTACCAGCCCCCCAACCAGTTGCCGCCTTCATCTCCGCTTCGCGAATCGCTTCTTTTGGAAGCAATGCCCCAGCAGGCAACTCATCAACGAACGAAATCACGTTGCGCCCAAGCACCGTCCTTCGTCTTTCGTGCGCCGCATACGAACTCGCTTGCTGAACCCGCGGCGAGAACTGGTACTCCATCCCGCTCCCCTCCCTTCAACAAACTACAATATGCCGAATTCTGAAAGCCTATTCTTCATTATCCGAAAATACAGCAATAACCCGCTGACACATGAGCCAGCGAGCGAAGTATCTCCTAAAAAAACATGAGATTAAAGGGCCTACATTCATCCATACAGATCTGCATTTTCTCCATAGGATTCTTCAACGTTAAGCCCTATAGTAATAGTAAATTCAATCTACGATTAGGAGAATCCGCCATGTCCAAAATCACGTTCCTAGGTGCAGGAAGCACTGTCTTCGCGAAAAACGTGCTTGGAGACGTTATGCAAACTCCGGCGCTGCAAGGCTTCGAAATCGCTCTGTTCGATATCGATCATGAACGGCTTTCCGATTCAGAGAACATGCTGCTCAACCTTAAATCTACGGCAAGCAGTACCTGTAAGGTCAAAGCCTACACAGACCGCAAAGAAGCGCTTCGCGGCGCGAAATACGTCATCAACGCGATTCAAGTCGGCGGATACGATCCGTGCACGATTACAGATTTCGAGATTCCCAAAAAATACGGGTTGCGCCAGACGATCGCGGATACGATCGGCATCGGCGGCATTTTCCGAAATTTGCGCACGATTCCGGTCATGCTCGACTTCGCGGCGGACATACGCGAGGTTTGCCCGAACGCTCTGTTCTTGAATTATACGAATCCGATGGCTGTCCTTACGAACGTCATGAATACGTACGGCGGCGTTAATACGGTCGGGCTGTGCCACAGCGTGCAAGACTGCATTCCAAGACTGTTCAGAGACCTTGACATGGACAAGTCGGGCGTTAAAGCCAAGATCGCCGGCATCAATCATATGGCATGGCTGCTCGAGGTATCGAAGAACGGCGTCGATCTGTACCCCGAAATCAAACGCCGCGCGGCAGAGAAGCAGAAAGAGAAACATTGGGACATGGTGCGCTACGAGATGATGTTCAAGTTCGGCTATTACAACACCGAGTCCTCCGAGCATACCGCTGAATATCATCCTTATTTCATTAAAAGGAACTACCCTGAGCTGATCGAACGGTTGAATATTCCGCTAGATGAATATCCGCGCCGTTGCATCGAACAAATCGAGGGCTGGAAGCAAATGCGCTCCGAGCTCGTCCACAACACGAATCTTGCGCATTCGCGCTCTCATGAATACGCTTCCTATATCATGGAAGCGATGGAGACGGACGTACCGTTCAAGATCGGCGGCAACGTCAGCAACACTGGCCTTATTACGAATCTGCCGCGCGAGGCGTGCGTCGAGGTGCCGTGCCTCGTCGACCGCAACGGCGTCACTCCGACGTTTGTCGGGGATTTGCCTCCGCAGCTCGCGGCGCTCAACCGGACGAATATCAACACTCAGCTGCTTACGATCGAGGCCGCCATGACGGGCAAGAAAGAGCACATCTATCATGCTGCAATGCTGGACCCTCATACGGCTGCGGAACTGTCTTTGGACGACATCGTCGCGCTGTGCGACGATTTGATCGAATCGCATGGCAGTTGGCTGCCGGCGTTCCGGTAATAACAAATTATACGATGACTCCCTTTTTTAAGATCATATTGGCGTATAACGCTTTTTCACCTGTCGCAATGATCGCGTAGGCTTGCTTCGCGCGTTCGTAGAAGGCAAATCTCTCCACTTCTTCGCATGCTTCGTTTAAGCCGGCTTGTTGCTGGATGATCGATGCATAAGTGTCCCAGATCGGCGTCTCGACCGGATCCATAGGAACGACTTGCATGAGCGCAACCGGTTTATCGACATAAGGATCCAGCGGAAACAATTGCAATATAGCGTCCAAAATTTCCGGAATCCCATGACCGTCGGATCGGACTAATCGTTGAGCATGGCTGGCAGCGGGAAAGTTGGCGTCAGCCAATACGATTTCATCTCCATGGCCCATCTCCATCAGAATCTTAAGCAACTCCGGGGACAAGATAGAAGGAATGCCTTTAAGCATAGTATGCTCTCTCCTTTATCGGCATTGGACTTGGTTCTTGGCTTTACCATTCAACGAAAGTTTAAATCGCCTTGTCGCAGCGGTTCAACTCGAAGACGGTCCGGTTTCCGGACCGTCTTCTTGTGGACAATGATCTGTCACTGAATCTGCCATTGTTGATTGCTGCTGCCGCTATCGCTCCACTGACCCAATGCGGAGCCGTTAGCGGTTCTTGCCATGCCGTCTAGATACAGTCCTGTCTGCCGGTTTTTGAAGCGGACGTTGTTGCCGCTTGCTTCCATCGTCCATTGTTGATTGGTGCTGCCGCTATAGCTCCATTGTCCGCAATTGACGCCATTTCCGGTCAGCCCCATACCGTCCAGATATAATCCGGTTTGACGATTTTTAATGAGCACATAGCTTCCCGAGGTTTCGATCGTCCATTGTTGGTTGTTGGAATTGCTGGAGCTCCACTGGGCAGCATCGGCGCCATTCGAAGTCGAGCCCGTGCCGTCGATATAAAGTCCCGTCGCGACATTGCGGATTCGGACATATCCGGCGGAACCGGCATTCACTCTAACGAGGGCTGCGGATTCCGTAGAGCGGTTGCCTTGGGCATCAACGATATATAGTTTGTAGCTGCCAGCCGTTTGAGGAACCGTTATCGAAGTTGCGGTCCCCCCGGCTTTCGTCATCGTTGCGCCTTCGGCGAATGCCGTCGTTCCGGACGGCGCCAGCCAGACCGTCTTGCTTGCGTCCCCGGCAGGCCTTATGCCGAGCACCGCTGCGCCGCTCGTGAATGCGCTGGCAGGCAGAACGTAATCCTGCAAAGCAACGCGCGCCGGCGTCGCCAAGCTTCGATAAGACTCCTCCAATCCGGCGTTCAAAGCGATGTTATAGGCAGCCACAGGCCACACGTTATCGGAGTAAGCGTCTGCATTGTTAATCACGCTGCCGGGCAAATTGAAGTTCGAGATTTTATTAACCGTCGCATAGTTCTGCGTAAAGGTCAGGTCATGCTTGCTGCCCCAATCATCGGAGTTCAGCGTCCAAGTTATGCCCGGATTGATGTTCAATACGTTGGACTGCATCGTGATGAAGGCAGATCCCTCGTCTGGATGCAGACCGTATTTATGACCGGCAGGTACGCCTCGTATGTAGTTGTTGCTGATCGTGGTTGTAGGCTGGCTGCCGAGCGTATAGATCGGAGCGGTGTCATCCAGCGCCTGCACCGTATCGATAAATTGGTTGGCGCTGATGGTGTTATTCTTAGCCGTCGTGGTTGGAACGCCCGGACGAATGGAACCAGACGATCCGTTGAAGTTCCACCACCCCCACCCCAGAGAGATGCCTGCCCAAGGTGTTTTATCGATCACATTGTGCTGAAAGTTCAGCGTGTCCGCAAAATAGCCTGAGACGGCGGCGCTTCCGTTGAACAATACCGCGGAGTCATAGATGTAGTTGTTCTGGATCGCGATATTATAAGGAACGCCTTCTTCGCCGACTGTAAATTTCTCCCGATTCGACGACGTATAGTCTCCAATATAGACGTGCTGAGGATGACCGACATTTATCGCCGATCCGGCCATATCGTTGAACGCATTGCCGATCAACTGCGAGTTTCTGACATCGTTGACCAGGCTGACGCCGTCGGCGCCGGTATGTTTCACGGTATTGCGCTCCATTATAATTCCGTCTGCATTCGCGATTTGAACGATTCCGGGCATTAGATCCACATTGCGGTATTGATAGACGTGGAAGTTCTGCTTGGCATAGGCGGTGTTCACGAGATTGCCTTGCTGCGCCTGCTTGAACACCGAACCGGCGACGTTGGTCAAGCCCCAATCGGAGTGCTGCAGCGAGAGACCTGAGAAAGTCAGGTTGCGAACGCGGCTGCTCGTGGAATTGCCCTTGATGTTCAGGATCGTTTGGACGTTGCTCGGGGCGAATACTGTTGCTGTCGTCATATTGTCGGACGAGTTTTTATAGTAGTACAACATCTGGTTCGTCTTATCGAAATAAAACTCTCCCGGCGCATCCAGAAACTCGTACGCATTCATGAGTTTATGGTTTCCGCCGATTTGGAAGTTACCGTTGAATGCGCCTTGGGCAATCGCCGCTCCTGGTTGCTGGAACAAGGCTACGCGGTCCGAGCCGTTGACCGTCACCTGGCGAACGCCGACGATGGACGTCGTCCAGGTCGTCCGCGTTTCAATCTCGATATCGTCTTGATTCAACGCGATTGCCGGAAAATCGGTAAGGCTGTATTTGGCGCCGTCGCATTGGGAACCCGATTCCCACGCCCATGATGCTTGGCCTGCCGTAATGCTATAAGTGCCGTAGCAGCCTGCGGAATTGACGGTTTTGGAAGCCATTACCGCTCTTTTGTCGTTCACGTAAAGCGCACGCAATTTGTTGCTGCGGCTCAGCGGCGCTTTCCAGATGTCGCCGCTATGCTGCGTCCAGCCGGTGACTTGGACGCCGCCGCTGAGGATTGGCGTCTCATTCGCGTAAGCTTGATAGCTGATACGATACCCATTGGTACCGGAGTCGCTTGGTGTAAAATCGATCGTGCTCATCACCGGATAATTGCCGCCGCGAAGATACACGATGATATCACCTGTCATGCTGCCGTTGATCGTTCGCACGACGTCCCTTGCGCGCTGCAGCGTCTTGAATGGCGCGGCCAGCGTGCCCGGATTGGAATCGTTGCCGTTAGGCGCAATGTAATAGACCGCTTGCGTTGCAGCCGCGGCCGGGGCGGGAACCGACACGATAGCTAGTGACATCGCAATGACGAGAAGCAGCGCCAACCATGACGCCCATTTTTTCTTTGCCAACATGCTAGACAACATTCGTTCTCCTCCTAAATGATCTGGAGTTCGAAGCTATACACAATCGGCATACGCTGCTAATTCGTTCATGAATCCCCCCTCACGTGTCTGTATGCAAGCAACGCCGAATCGTTACTTCAGAATTGCCCCTGCCGTCAGAGCGTTCTCGATCTTCTCGTTGCCGATGAGATAGATGATCAGCGTAGGCAAGCTCGACAGCAGCATGGATGCCCCGATGATTCCCCAATCCGAAACGCCGACATTGACGAAAAAGCCGAGCAATCCAACGGTGAGAGGCCTGAAGTCATCCTTGGAGGCAATAATGAAGGCAAGAGGAAACTCGTTCCAGATGCGCATGAACACCAGAACGCCTTGCGTCACGAGCGCGGGAACGACGATCGGCAGGATGATTCGGAAGAACGTTTGATACACGTTGGTGCCGTCGATGCAAGCAGCCTCTTCCAGTTCCTTGGGCAGCGTACGAAGAAACGCGTACAGCATCAGCACGCAAGAGGAGAGAGAGAATCCGGCGTACGGCAAGATGAGACCGAAATAGCTTTCTTTGAGATGAAGCTCCTTGATCAATTGGAATAGCGGAATGACGACCACTTCTATGGGCACGATCAAGCCGAGCGAAACATAAAGAAGAACCGCCGCGTTTAATTTCCATTGCATTCGGCTCAAGCAATAGGCGAGCATGGCCCCTGTCACCAGCGTAACGATGATCGTCCCCGATGCATAAATCAAGCTGTTCTTAAAGTATACGAAGAAGTGATACTTCGACAGCGCTTCGCTAAAGTTGTGCCAATCCCAAGTCCGGGGGAAACCGAAAGGGTTATCGTAAGCTTCGCTCTTCGTTTTGAACGACATCGAGCACATCCAGTACAAGGGGAACAAAAACGTGCAAGCGACAACAAGCCAAAATGCGCGGGTGATGAGTTTCAAACCTGGTCTCTCTCCTTCCTAGAACTCCAGTTTTTCTCTAGCGGCGAACCGTTGGATGATGAAGGAGATCACTAGGCATTCCAGTACGAACAGCACGGCAATTGCCGTACCTTTGCCGAATTGCGACGTTTCGAATGCGGTGTAGTACATCTGGTACACGACCGTTCTTGATAAATCGCCTGGACCTCCCGACGTCATGACGCGCACATGCGAATAGAAAGCCATCGACCCTAGCACGGACAGGATAACGACATAATTGATGACGTACCGCAGCAAGGGAATCGTGACCCGAAGGCTTACTTGTGCGAAGCTGGCGCCGTCTAGCAAAGCCGCCTCGTAATATTGCTTGGGGATCGTCTTAATTCCCGTGTAGAGCAGCATGGCGTTCAACCCGATATATTGCCACAGGAACGTCAAGCCGAGACTGGGCATAACCGTTCGATGATCGGTCAGCCAGGAACGGGTCCAGGAATCGAGTCCGATCGATCGCAGGATACCGTTGAACAACCCCCAATTGGGCTCGTAGAAAGCGACCCAGATCTGGGCGACGACCGTAACCGACAGAATGGCGGGAAACATGGCGGCCGATTTGAAGAAACGGCGCAAATTCGGCGTCTGGGAATCCATAATCAATGCGAGAATCATCGATAGCGGCAATCCGAGAAAGACGGAAATGCCTACGATTAGATAAGTGTTTTTGTGGGCGGTCCAGAAAGACGAATCCGCGAGCACCTCACGGTAATTATCCAAGCCGACGAACCCCAGATTCCGAAAGCCGTCATGATCGTGCAAGCTCATCCACAGCTGCGGCAACAGCGGGTACACACAGAAGACGCTGAACAACAGCAGCGCAGGGGCGGCAAACACGAATATGGACATCCTTGTGCTGAAGTACTTGTTCATATTTCTCTCCATAGTTTCGTTTTTTTGTTTAGAATCCCCCAGGATGAGGTCCTGGGGGATTTCCGGTTCGGGTCAGCGTCGATCACGCATTATTGGTTAAACCATGTGTTTTCTTTCCACAACTTGTTCATTTCCTTGGCGAAGTCATCCGCGGAGTATTGTCCCGTCAGCAGTCGGGCGCCTTGCGTCGCAAGCTCCGCCGAAGTCCGTGCATCGAGGGAGTTCAGAGCAAGCGAAGCGATTTTCGTCGGAATCGGATTGTACCAATCTACGAATTTCTTCATCAGCGGTCCCGGCTCGGATGTCGAATTGCCCGTCTTCAAAGCGATCGGCGCGCCTGTAGATTCGAAGAATTTAGCGTCGGCCATAGCCAGGAACTCTGCCAGCTTGACGGCTTCTTCCGGATGCTTCGTCTTCGCGCTGACCGCATATCCGTTAAGAGGCGAACCCCAGAATTGAACGAACTTGCTTGAGTCGTACTTGTCGCTTGCGCTAGGGAACGGGAAGAAGTCGACCGAGTCGTCTTTAGCCAAGTTCGGAAGCTCCCACGTAAACATCCAGTACATGGCGGCCTTCTTCGACGTGAACATCTCGTTAGCCGGGCCGTAATCCAGATTGGCGACCCCATCCGGGAAGACGCCTTCCTTGGCCATTTGCTCGATGCGCGCTACCCCTGCCTTAACCGCCGGATTGTCGAAATCCGTTTTATTGGCGACGAGGTCCATCATTGCTTGCGGATCGCCGATTTGAATCATCTGCTGCAGCATGAACAGCTTTGGTCCCCATCCGTCTTTGCCTGGCGTGACCGCCGGCACCATGCCTTTGCTTTTGAGCGTCTTCGCTGCCGCAATCAGCTCATCGAACGTTGTCGGCACTTGAACGCCGGCTTGCTCGAACATGTCCTTGTGGTAGAAAATGACCGGCGTAAAATACGTGTCCGCGCCGGAAGACAGGCTGTAAATTTTCCCGTCGATATGCTTAAGGGCATCCGGCACGGCATACTTGCCGATGAAGCCGTCCGCGGTGATCGCCGAAGTCAGGTCCATAATGCTGCCGGTATTCTTCAACGGCGTGAAGTAGCCGGCGTCGTTCCAGAAGACGTCGGGCATGTCGTCGGAAGCGTTATACGTTTTCAATTTATTCGCCATATCTTCCCCGCCGCCGCCCGGCTCGAACTCGATTTCATAGTTCGGGAACGCCTCGGCGACTCCTGGCTTGATGTAATTCTCCATAATCTTGTTGCGGTTCTCGTCTGTCGTGATCGTGATAACTCTCAGCTTGACTTTCTTGTCGCTTGCCGGCTTGACGTCTTCTTTGGCAACCTCTTGAGTCGCCGTATTAGCAGGGGACGGCGACTCTGAAGTCTCCTCTTTCTTGCTGCACGCCGAAGCAACTAGCAGCGCTGCGGACAGAGCCGAATAACCGAGTACCTTGATAGCCTTATTCATTTGTTGACCTCCTGATTATTTTTGTAAGCGGTATCATTTCTTGAATTCATTGTAGGCTGACCGGCACGATTAATACAGAGACGTTTCTCGGTCCAGCAGGAATATTGTAGGGGAAATATAAAAAAACGCTGAGAGCTGTTGATCGAGGCTCCCAGCGTCTAGCGAAGAGAACTAGCCGATGTTGTTCACGTACTTGCTGGGGGAAATCCCCGTATATTTCTTAAAGCATTTGCCGAAATAATTGGCATCCGCATATCCTACCTGACTGGCGATCGTTTGGACAACTTTCTCTCCCCGGTCGAACAGTTCCTTCGCTTTGGCCATGCGCACCTCGGTCAAATAATCGTTGATGGTCATGTTGGTTTCTTTCTTGAACACATAGCAGAGATGGTTGTAGTTCAGGTGCACGTTTCTCGCGATATCCTCGATTCTAAGCTCATCATTGAAATAATGGTTTAGAATATACGATTTTACCTCTTCGACGACTTTGCCGGCTCTCTTCTTTTTATTGCCGTGCACATTCTCCATTGCCCTGAGGACCAGACTGCGAATCCAACTCTCCAGTTCGCTGAACGTGTTCATCTGCTGAATAAGCTGCATGATATCGGGCTGAGCTGCATCCTGAAATACCTGATCAATAGAATGTGACATCTCCGCGAGAAACTCCAAACAAGTGGATACGATTTCAAGTCCCGCCACAAGGAGCATCTCCATGGACGCGTTCTTGGCCCGGGCATCGCGAAAGAAAGCCGCGAGCCATTCCTCCGTCTCGGATCCGTTCCCGACCCGCATGTACATCAGGAGACTGCTTCTCTTCTCGACGGAGAATAAGCTTCGCTTCATCCCCGAATCTGCGATCATCGCATGAGGAATGACTTGGTTTCCTCCCAGAACAAACCGATGCTTCAGGGCGACAACCGCTTCCTTGTAGGATACCGAAATCGATTCGAAGTCCCGGCATACATTGCCGACGCCGATCGTAACCGAAAAATTATGCGTCGTCCGCACCGCGTTCCTGACAGCTGCCAGAAGCGCGTGCAGCTTATCGGCGGATCCGTCCAGGCAGCCAATAATAAGGACTAGCCGATCATGCGGATCGTAACAGCTGGCATGAGGAAAGCAGCTTTGCATAAATTGTTGGGCGATATCCCGAATGGCGAGCTTTCGAATGTTCCGTTCTTCTTCGGACGCCGGCCCCTCGCTAGCATCGATGTCGATGACAACGACCGCATAGCCCGGCGCATTCAGCTCGATACCTAAATGGCGCATCCGCTCATCAATTGAAGAAGGATCCGAGGCGCCGCCTTGAAGCCATTCGTTCAGAAACCGATCCTTCAGCACGGGGATATATTGTTGTTCCTGCTGTTTTAATTGCTCGATTTCGAGCCGGATCGCGCGCTCCTTGTAAATGAGATTCTTCACGTCGATCAGGGAGCTCCTGAGCTCGTTCTCGTCGATCGGCTTGAGCACGTAATTGAACACGCCGAGCTGCATCGCCTGCTTGGCATATGTAAACTCGCTATGACCCGTCAGTACGATAAATTTCGCCGCATGCTCCCTTTGCTTGGCATTCTGTAACAGTTCTATGCCGTCCATGATGGGCATATTGATGTCGACCAATACGATATCCGGATCGATTTCGTCCCATCGCGCCAGCGCTTCCTCTCCGTTCTTTGCTTCACCCGCGATGCGAAAGCCCAACTCCTCCCACGGAAGCGAGATTTTCAACGCTTGCCTGAAATAATATTCGTCGTCAACGATCATCACTTTGAACATCACGAACCTCCTAGGACGGTTTGATGAACGGCAAATGAATAATAACCTTCGTATAAGAGCCGACTACGCTTTCCATTTCCAAGCCGTACTGATCTCCGTAGAGCATTCTGATGCGATTATGCACGCTTCTGACGCCGAAGCCCGTCTGCCCCCCCGGACCGCCGGTATCTCTGAATATGGCCTTGATTAGCGATTCGTCCATTCCTGCTCCGTCGTCGTATATTTCGATTCGCACTTCCCCATTGCTGCGGTATCCCGTTATCCGTAACGAGCCTTTTTCCGTCTTCCGCTTCAGACCGTGATAGATGGCGTTTTCCACGATCGGCTGCAACGTTAGCTTCGGAATCGGGCATTCCAGAATCTCGTCGTCGATGGACATACTGGATTCCATATATTCCACATACCGCAGCTGCTGAATTTGCAAGTAGCTTTGCGTTAGCTGCATCTCATCTTTTATCGTGATAATATCGCTGCCTTTGCTTAGCGAAATCTTATAGAATTGGGCCAATTCTCTCGCGGCAGCCATAGCTTCCGGCTTCATATTCAGCTTGACTAACGAGATGATCGTCTCGATGGTGTTGTACAGAAAATGCGGCTTAAGCTGAGCTTGCAGCAACTTGAATTCGATCTCCGCCTTCGTCCGCTGTTCCTCCACGTTCTCGGCCATCAACGCCTCGATCTGATCCATCAAGTTATTGAATCCTTCGCTTAGATAGCCGATTTCATCCGCGGAATGGTAGGAGCTTCTGGCGTTCAGGCGTCCGGTACGAATGTCCCTCATCGTCTTGGAAAGCCGGAATATCGGTTTCGTGATGGAACGCGACAATAGGAACGAGACGACAAGCGCAAGCAGCAAGCATAGCAAGCCGACGCGCAGGATCACTTCGTTAATTTTCTTGCGTTCCGCCGTGATCTCATCGATCGGAATCACACTTACGATCGTCCATTGCAACGGTTCGAACCGCTGCGTGGATATGAGCACCGTCTCGCTGCCGCTTTCTCGGATAAAGCTTTCGTTCTTGCCCTTCAAGTCCAGATTCGCGATGGATGAAACCTCGATGAAGTCATGGTACAGGTTCGCTTTGTTCTGCGAGGAAATGATTGTCCCTTTGTCATCCAGAATAAAAAATTCCCCGCCCTTGTAATTCATTTCCCTCTCGTATATTGATGCGATTACGGCTTCTTTGATATAGAGAACGACCATGCCTACCGTTTTGCCAGAGTCCTTATGAATGACGGATTTACGCACGGCGAATATGTCGTGAAACCCTTCATAGCGAAACTTGAAATGGATCAAATCCGTCCAGACCGGCAGATTCGTTCGATCCGGCAGTTCAAGGCCGGAGCCGAATACGCTCGACGCAAAATCGTTGTCGGCAAATCCAACGTCGACCCACTGATGGTTCGAGGTAAGCACGCTTGCCGCCTTAATGTTGGTATTAGGTTCGACGATGTTGCTGATGACTTCAGATAGCGTTTTGTTCATCGATAAATTTTGCAAATCCTTCGTCGACCCCGAATCGGACAATTCGTTATTCGCGAGAAAATCGTTGTAAAGCTCGCTCTGCAGACGAAAGTCGGTCGCCAATATTTTGGAATAGTCTTCCACAGTCGTGATCAACGTGTATAGGTTGTTGTTGATGAGAACGAGCTCCCTCGACGAGATATTGATCGCTTTCTGAATGATCGCTTTCTGTGAAACGACATTCGCAAATACGGCAAGCGTGGAGACCGCAATGACGATAATCGCGATGTTCGTAATAAAGATTTTGTTCTTGATTGAAATCCCGTCGAACGCTTGCGAAATCCATTCCATTAGAGCCCTTCCTTCCGCATTTGCTGTCAGGCGTATGTTAACGATCTCGCATCTCTATCCTCTTCCTATTATAATTAGCAATAAGATGTAATCGCAGGAGAGAAGGAGCGTATCGGATGAACCATATTTACTATGTGGAATGCGATGCTGCGCACGCGAACAATTTTGTATTCGACATTCCTCAAGGCCATCATTGCTGGCTCCTCGTCTGCACCAAGACGCCAGCCCAATTCTGGGTCGATGGAGAACTGAAGGAATATCCAGCTCACAGCGCTATTCTCTATCAAGCGAATCAAAAGATTTATTATCGGGCTTGCTCTGATACGTACATCAATAACTGGATTCGATTCGAATCCGACGAACCTTATATTTCGAAAACCTCTCTGCCTTTCGGCGTTCCGTTTTCTTTGGATGATCCCGACTATTGCCACAAGCTATTCGAGCTTCTGGTCATTGAGCATACCTTTAACAGAGACTATAAGAACTCTTCCATTGATAGCTTGCTGCGAACGCTGTTCAACAAGCTTTTGGAATCTTATTTTCATAACGGCTTTACGTCCCAATATTACAGTCTGTTAAGACTTCGCTCAGCCATTCAGAATAACCCAAGCGACTCTTGGACGGTTTCGAAGATGGCGGATATTCTCCGCATTAGCCCAGGTTATTTGCAGATCCTATACAAAAAAAAATTCGGAATTTCCTGCATGGAAGATGTCATTAACGGCCGAATTCGACTGGCTAAAGAATACTTGTTTCATGGCACCCAAAGCATCGCGGAAGTCGCTTTTCAATGCGGCTACCACAATGTTGAACACTTCTGTCGGCAATTCAAACAAACGACCGGATTCACACCCAAAAAGTTCAAAACTCACGTCACTCATAGAAATGCCTCGCCAGAAGAACCGATACGATTCTAATCCTGCTTAGCCGCTTTCCTCCGAGTATGAATTAAAAAAAGAGGGATATGTGGAGAATACATATCCCTCATGGCTATAGGATCTAACCTATACTATTATTTGCTGGCTAAAGCATCCGCGCGCATTTTAACGATTTTCTGCGCTTTTTCCGTATCCACGGCTAAAACCTCATTCCAACCGAGGCCGGTTACGTCTTTCTGCATTTTCGTCCACAGCTGGTCGAATTCCCCTTGGTTTTTGGCGAATACCATTTTCCAGGACGTGTTCTTAACATAATCCGAAATCTGGCTGCGTTTGTCTTTAATGTCGGAAGAATCGGATCCGAGACTCGTATTAATATTCGGCACGATATCGATCATCTTGTTTTTCAAGTAATAATCGGTAGCGTTCGTTGCATTATAGGTCTGTTGCCAATCCTTCGTCAGAGCCGTCTTATTCGCTTCAAGGGTTGAGTTCCAGTACGTGCTGTTATAGAACTCTCCCGTATCCGGATCTACAGAAAAATCGCTCATGATCATCGTATTAAGCTTGCTCTGGCCGTCCTGATATCCGCCGCCTCCGTACTGATCCGGAACAGGGGTATTTTTCTGGAATGCGGTTTGACCGACCTCGGTCAGCTTGAATTTGCCGTCCGTCGTTTTCTCATAGTTAAAACCTTCGAAGCCGTTCGTATAGTAACGCATTCCTTCCGGAGAAACGAGCCAGTCCATGAACTCTACGATCCTCTCAGGATTCTTCGCTTTCGAACCGACGGCGAATACTCTGCCGTTTCCGTAGTAAGCATCGCTGGTCTGAATGATTCGTGAGTCCGCAATCGGAACGGATACGTTGCCGTCGCCGTTTTGGCCTCTCTCAATGGAGTTATAAAAACCTCTTTGCCAGGAGTACCATAAGAGAAGAACCTGCTTATTGGTCAGTTTTTCGGCGACTTTGTTCCAATCCTGGGATGGAGAGTCGGGATCGACCAATCCCATTTGGTTGGCGTCGAACAAGAATTGCAGAATCTTCTTGTACATGCTGTTGTCGTCGATGATCGGCACGATATCGCCCTTCGCGTTCAGTTGGATCGTCGTTGTGCCGTCCGGCTTCTCATAGCCGTACCAGTTGCTGAGCCAGCGAACGTTTTCCATGGCGCCGGTGCCGCCGTCCCAATCCTTCCACAGGGTGATCGGTACGATCGGCTTTCCGTCCGGGGTTTTCGGATATTTCTCTTGCATCTGCTTCAGCACGTTCAGAAGATCGTTCAAATTGTTCAGCTTTGGAGCCCCTACACCCTTATAGTAATCCCATGGCATAATCGGGCTGGAGTAAGGAATTTCTTCCGAGAAGGTCGTAGGCGAAGTGTCCGCTTCGAACGTCGGCATCGCATAAATCTTGCCTTCCGGATTCACTTTATCGAAGGCGGCATTGAACGGTTTGAAATGATTGTCTACGTATTTGGACAAGTAGGTCGTATTTTTGAGCTTATCCGTCAAATCCATGACCAGTCCGGCCGGAATCAGTTCTTCTAACTGACTGTTATCCACAATGAGAAGATCACCAAGATCTCCCGCAGCCGATCTTGTCTTGTACAGCTGGTCGCCGGCTACCTGAGGAGCGAGAATGTTCAACGTAATGTTAAACTTGTCCTTAATTAACTTGCCGTACCACCCCGTCTGCTCCCCTTGATAGTTCGCCGCATTGTCAAACACGGTAATGGTAAGCGGCTTACTGTGATCGATCCCGGATGCAGAAGCTCCCGTATTGGAGCTTGTCGGCTCGCCGGATGACGTCGACTTATCGTCGGATCCGCTATTACACCCGGCTATTGCGACTGACACTAAGAGAAGACCTGCCACCGACGCCAACATGGATTTCTTTCCTGATTTTCCAATATTGATCATTCGTAATCCCCCCAAGATTCTATCAGAGTTGATCTAAACGGTGAAACTATTATAATGGCGCAATCAACCTTTCACTGCACCGATCATAATCCCCTTGACGAAGAACCGTTGGAATATTGGATAGATCAGCAAAATAGGCGCGACGACAATAACGGTTACCGTCATCCGGATGGAAGTCGTCGTCTGCTTGGTCGCAAGACTGGTTAAGGCCGTAGAACCGGCATTTTGCAGATTGACCATTGTCGATAACGAGCTTGCCTGATTGATGTAGTTGTAGAGAATAAACTGCAAACTATAGAGTTTGCTGTCTGTCATCAACAACAACGTATCTTGGAACGAATTCCACTGGTCTACCGCCGCGAATATGGCAACCGTCGCCAATATCGGCTTGCATATCGGCAGCATGATCCTAAAGAAGACCGTCATCGTCCCGGCGCCATCGATGCTGGCCGCCTGTTGCAATTCCTTCGGCGTCGATTCTACGAATGTCTTGACCAAGATGATAAAAAAGGGAGCGACGATGGTCGGCAGAATATAGGCCAAAAAATTGTTTGTTAGATGAAGGGATCTCATGGTCAAATACCACGGAATGATCCCCGCATTAAAAAACATCGTTATAACCGTGAATCGATACCAAAATTTCCGTTTCCACATATCCTCCTGGGAGAACATGAAGCCGAGAAAAGCCGAAGCCCCTACCGTTAGAGTCGTTCCGATCACCGTTCTTCCCAAGGATATGAGAGCAGCGTCCCAAAGTCCCGGTATTTTGAACACATCTACATAGTTCTGAAAGTGGATGTGTTTCGGAAAAAACGACACATCGCCTCTAGCGCTAATATCGTTAGCGCTAATGGTATTAATGATGATGGTGTAGAACGGAAACAGACAGACGAGAGCGAACAAGGAAAACAAAGTATAAACCAATACGGATATCAATTTGTCGGTTGTTCCTAGCCGGTAGGTCCTCATACGATACTCTCTCCTCTTGTCAATTTGGATAACCCGTTCACTGAGAAGAGAAGAACGACACTAATCAAGCTCTTAAGCATGCTGACCGCGACGGACACAGAGTAACTGCCGCCACCCATTGCCAGGTTGTACACGTACAAGTCCAGAACCTGAATGTGTTCCTTATTAAATGCATTCTGGAATACGAAGTATTGCTCAAGGCCATTGTTCAGGAAACTTGCGATTTGCAACATCAACAGTACGAAATAGGTTGGGAGCATGCTCGGCAATACCACATGCCGTATCACCTGCATTCTCGTTGCGCCGTCTACATGGGCAGCTTCATAAAGCGAATCGTCAATTCCCATAATCGCTGCGATATATAGGATGGCCGACCAACCCAAAGCCTTCCATGTGGTCCACATCCACATCGTCAACCACACATGGTCCGACTTTTGCAGGAATAGAATCGGAGAATCGATCCATCCCAATTCGTTCAACAATCCGTTGATGATCCCTTCACTGGAGAACATGGAGAACGCCAGCGAATAGACCAGAACCCAACTTATAAAATTCGGAAGAGTGGTGACCGTCTGAATGAACTTCCGAAACCGGACAGCTTTGATCTCGGTCAGGAAGATTGCAAAAATCATAGGAAGCCAAGAAAAGAGCAAAGTCATGCCGCTCATGCCGAACGTGTTCTTGATGACCTGAAGCAACTGATCGATTTTGACCTGATTCTCTACCAAGGAATGAAACCACTTGAAACCAACGAACTCAGAACGGGATAGAGGAATGGGCGGCTTATAGTCGAAGAAAGCATAAACCCATCCGTAAAGCGGATAATAAGCGAAGATACCGAGTAGAATCATAAAAGGAAGGATATAAAGAAATTTCCGAACGGACAACCTTTTCAAGCTGCTGCTGTTTTTCATATGCACCGCATCACCTTTCAAACTTTTTGGCAATGTATCGTCCATACAAATTCACTAACAAAAATTGAACTTTTCTTCTCTCTTATCCAAGGAGCCCAAACTAGTGACAGCGTTTACATATTGAGATCATATGTTATTACCGCATTCAAAACAATGATGTATCCAAAGCGAAAATTGATCTATCATTATATTAAGAAGATTTCAACCATACAGCGGTTGCTGTGAAATTCCCTCTTACACGAAACGAGAGCATACCGTGCTTCATCTCGACATCACCGTTGCTATCAGAATAAATACTCTCAATATGGAACGGAGCAGTCGCTGGCAATTCGATGTCCACACGCTCCGGCAGTGCTCCGCCAAAGGTATGAAAGATCGCAACCCCCTTCGTCGCTTCATCATTCATTCGCACCATGCATTGCCAGCCAAGAGGGCTGCGGTAGCTATCGATCGGAGTCCCGTATCGATAACTGATCCCCTCCTTAATAAGGTCTGCTATTCGTTGATAAAAGCTTATGCCCTCTTCAACGACTCGCCATTGTTCAACATTCAAGTCACAAACGTCTCCGGAAAGGCACATTCGGCCTAGAAACGTATTCGCGATCGAATAACGCAGCCTGGCTATCGTATCATCCTTGCGCAAAACGGCCCAAATCTGGCTTTGTCTTGGCAAAATAACGCGATGCATATTCGCGGCAATGATCGGAATTTCAAGCTCTTCATGGGCATCCGAGAATGAAGCCATGGACGTAATGCCCATCATCGAGGGCTCCAATCTATGCCCGCCCGACGAACAGTTCTCAATCACAAGATGAGGAAGCTCCCTCTTGATTCGCTTTATGAAATCTTGAACCGCTTCCAAATGCAGGCGCAATCCCTCGCCAAGCGACTCGGCTCCGTCACAGCCAATCCCTATCGTTTCATTGTAATCGATCTTCAAATATCCGAAATCGTAACGTTTAAGGAACTGAATCACTTTCTCCGATAAATAATCGATTACGAATGGATCACGAAAATTCCAGAACCTTCTTTGCCCCGAAGTTATCGGAATACCGTCCCTTTGCAGCAAATGCTCTTTCCAATGATAGGCGTCGGCAAGCGGACCGCAGGTTTCCAGTTCGAACCAAATGCCTGGGATCATACCGCATTTTTTTATTTCATTTACCGTTGCCTCGAGTCCTGAAGGGAATAACTCAGGTGAAATCACCCAGTCCCCCACATTCCCCACCCAGCCTTTTCCTTTCGCTGCATACCAGCCTGCATCGATAACAAAGTATTCAATGGGCAAGCCTTCTAACTGCCGGGCAATTCGAACGAGATTGTCATGGGATGGCTCACCCCATGTCGTACAAAATTCATTGAATACAATAGGCAACTTTTCTTCGCGCTCAGGAAGGCCGGTTAGTGCCCGGGCTTGCAGCTGCGTAAGTCTCTGCGATACGTTATCGATATCTCCCTCGGCGACGGTCAAGTATGCGGACGGGGTGGAGAACCTTTCTTTCGGTTCGAGTCGCTTTACCCAATGTCCGAACTCGCGGTCTGCCAATCCGCCTGACAGACAGAGAGCGTTATCCCGTCTATAGACTTCCATTTGCCATGAGGCCGGATGAGCTAGCTGCGCCGCCCAAATGACCTGCCGAGTCTTATCTTCAATGGCCACAAAAGGGAAAAAACCGCGTACGGGCATCGATCCGGCTTGGCCGAAGCGTTCGCTGTTCACCCCGTGTTTGGACCAGGATGGTTCCAGCTGAAGCTCTTCTATCGTACGAGACTCCAACCTTCCTTCCGTGCTCCACTTACTTCTCATTCGATGCATAAGAAGAGTATGGGGAGCATCCCCTTGGTCGAATGGAGTGATTCCCCCGATCGAGAAGCTGGAGATCATCTCCAGCTGTACGCTCTCCCGGCTGTCGTTCATCATGACCGTTTGCGATTCCAACGCAGCGCAGCCTTTAAAGAAGCTCAATTTATGCTCCAGTTCAAGCCCAAGGATATGCTCATGACCGAATCTCGAGACGACGAACTGATCCCCGGCTTCATTGCTCAGCACCACTTGCTGCTTCATCCGGAAATGGGATACCGACGCGGAGTTCCTCATCGTTATCCCTTGCGCGAACCCGCCGGAATAATCATCGCCAATCAGCTTTATTTGCACTAATGGATCTATAGCGTATATTTTTTCGGAGGATACCTGCTCGACTAACGTGCTTGGTATAAGAGTCAATCCGACTTGCCCATTGATCGGTTCCTTCCAATATTGAACAGCAATGTCCCCAAATATAAAGCTAGAGTATAATTCCATCCATATGCGCTCCTAATAACCTCGAGAAAGCCCCGAATACAGCTTTCTCGTAGCACGTATTTACTATCGTTGATTCCGATTCCGAATTACTGATTAGTCCGATAACGCCGGACAGCTCATTAGACAATTAGATTTCCGTTGTACCGAGGCAACCCGCTGACCCAAGTTCGCCCCTGAACAGGCTTCAGCGCTTCCAGAACGTCGTTCAATAGTTCTTCGTCCATCGGCTCATCGATCCATCGGGCATTGCGGATAATATTGTCCGGATTTGCCGTACTCACTAACGTCGTCGGAATTCGATCGTTGCTCGTCGAGAATTGGACCGCCAACTTCGCGATATCCGCTTTACGCGATTCCGCTAACTTCGCGGCTCGAAGACAAGCTTCTTTGAGTTCTTGGCTCGCCGGATGCCAATCAGGCGTTCCTCGTGTGCTGAGCAGTCCCATCGAGAGCGGAGAAGCATTGACGAGACCTATGCCGCTTCGTTCCAACAACGGAAGCAATCTCAGCAAGGAACTATCGTTCAGACTATAATGGCAATAGGAGATAATCACGTCGACTTCAAATTGCGGAAGCATTTGCTCGAATAGCGCGAGCGGCAATCCGCAGATGCCGGAGAATCGGATTTTCCCTTGCTCCTTCAGATGGTTCAGCGCGGGAATCGCTTCCTCCAGAATGATCCGCGGATCGACGAATTCGATGTCGTGCAGGAACAAGATATCGACATAGTCCGTATTCAGCCGGCCCAGGCTCTCCTCTAAGCTCGATTCGATTCTCGCCGCAGAGAAATCGAACGTATCGACACCGTAACGCCCCGCTTTGGTAGATAAATAAAACCGATCACGGTTCGTCTCGGCGATTGCCTTGCCCAGAACGATCTCCGCTTTCGTCGCTCCGTAATAAGGCGAGACGTCGATATAGTTGATCCCTGCGTCAAGTGCCGCATGTACGGTACGAACGGCGTCTCCGTCATCTGTCGGCCGAAAGACGGACCCAAGGGAGGACGCGCCGAAGCTAAGGGTCGAAACTTCCAATCCTGTTCTTCCAAGAATGCGATATTTCATCGTCGTTTCACTCCGTCCTCAGCTTATAAAATTTCATAGCATTGTCCCCATATAGCTTCGCGCGCTCCGGCTCTCCCCAAGCTTCCGGAATCGAAGATTCGAGTACGTTCACCACGTCATCATAGCTCGCAGCGAGCAAACAAACGGGCCAATCCGTGCCGAACAACACCCGCTCCGCTCCGAAGACACGAACGACATGCGCAACGTACGCTTTAAAATGATCCGGCTCCCAAGCCGCGTGATCCGCTTCCGTGACCATGCCGGAAATTTTGCAATAGATGTTCCGATGCTTGGCCGCCTGCTCGATCTGAGACGCCCATGGCTCGAAAATCTGCTCCGAGATACACGGCTTGCCGATATGATCGATGACGCCCCGGAGGCCCGGAACGGCTTCGAGGAGCGCGCTAAGTACCTCCAACTGGCTTGATTTTACAAGCAAATCGACGGGAACATCCATAGCCGCATATTCCTGAAGCGCTTTCAAGAAAGCCGGCTCCAGCACACGGTTCGCATCGGGCATGTCTTGGATCATGATTCGGAACCCGACGAATTTCGGATGTTTGCGGTATCTCTCGAATTGCTCTCGATGGGAGGGATCGAACAGGTCCAACCAACCGACCACGCCGAGAATCGATTCGGATCGGTCAGCCAACGCGAACAAGTACTCCGTCTCCTCCGCCGTAGGGGCGGCTTGAACGACGATTGTTCCGTTCAGGTTGTGCCGCTCCAGGTGAGCTTTCAAATCATCCGGCAAGTAGTCCCGGTATAGTACCGGCAATTCGGGCGTAATCCACCCGTAATCTGAACGGGACATCGACCAATAATGCTGATGGGCATCGATTCTCATCCGAAGCTCTCTCCTCTCTGTTTGAACTTTATTTTACCCGCAGAATCGGAAAATGAAATGGCTGGGAATTGCGTATTTATATCCGAATTTGATATTTTAGGAGGCATACTCATCCATTGAAGGCTGACCGCACTAATACCTAACGCACGTACTTGAAAATGCCGATAATGGCGATTGGATGAACACGCCAAAAAAAAGTTCGTGACTCAAACGTTATTGTTATCGGTAATGATAATATTAAAACATAAGAGTGGAACAATGCTCCAATTTTACTATAAACGGTTCAAGCTATTTGTTCAGACTCTAGCTCGCTGGCTTCTCGTAAAGCTGCACTTAATCTATAAGCCCAACAGACCAACAAAAAAAAACCTGGAGGTAATAGTCTCTCCAGGCCCAAAACATCTATCGGTCTCTTATTTTATCATTAAGTTCTTTACCACAATGCGACGATTTCGTCCAATTCTCTTCATCAAGCATAAACAACTTGAAATAGCTCGATCTCTTAGTCTCGAATGCCTTCTTAGTTCTTAAAATTTGTAAATCGTCACTACGAACACTGATATTTCTTCAACACCTTTATCTTCAATTATCCCCGCATTAACTTCTAATTAAATGATTCAAGTCGAATCTGAATAAACGTAGTAACACTCTGCGTTGTCATCTTTTGATAAATTCTTAGGAATATAGGCATTTTATGAAGAATCCATTAGCAAGCTAGATGAACGCATCGAACAATACATCGCAAGCTACAAAGAAGAAATGGATCTCATGCAGACCATCCCAGGGGTCAAGAGAACAACCGCTGCGAGCATTCTTGCCGAGATGGGAACAACATGGAGCAACTCCCTACAGCTGCTCACTTAACCTCATGGGCAGGGGGAGCGCCGGGAAACCACGAAAGCGCTGGTCAAAAAAAGTACCCGGGCAGTAAAAGGCAATCCTCACATTAAAGTCGCATTATGCGAAGCAGCTTGGGCGGCATCTAAAACTCGAAATACTCGGTTATCTGTTAAGTTCTGGTCGATAGCCTCACGTCGCGGTAAGAAGAAAGCGCTCGTCGCTCTGGCAAAAAAAGATGCTAGTCATCCTCTACCACATGCTTAAAACGAAGCAAGGCTACTTGGAGAACATGCCCGCCAGACCCCTAAACTAATAAGTATTAACTGAAATATTTGTAAGCTAAATATGGAATCGAAAAATTCGTTTCCCGAGCATCCTATTGCTATTTTCCAGAACCCTCCGCGCCCTTCAAACACGATATCCTTCATCCGTGCGTTATTCTTTTCACAGAAAAATAAAAGTGCCGAAAAGTCCGTTGGACTTTCTCGACACTCTGAGGCAGACGTAATCGGTTGCCTTTCTTCATCTCTATATTCTTACATCCTATTACTTCGCCGGAGCAACCGTTAATTCGCTCTCCTTGCTTCGGTTACCCGCAGCATCCGTCAAGAACACCGACAGCTACTCGCCTGCGGCCAGCGGCGGAACTTTCACAAGGACCCCCCGTTAGAATCCGCCTTCGCTCGATAGACGCCGCTAAGCCGAAATAACCATGACGGTGCTCGAAGGCCCCTGTTCCCTTTCCTTCTGTAATGCGGTTGATTACCTTTCAGGCAGACCGGCTGTGAACCATAATAAATCTTCGAACATTACTGATGTAAGCTATTGAAGATCTGTTGTTGTTCTTGTGTATAAGCACTTAAGTCATTACTAACTTTTATTTCATTCCGTTTTATATCCAATAGCAAATACCTGCCTGTATCGTCTAAAAAATATGCAAATTCCCCCTCTACCTTATAAGATAAGATGTTCTCTGCTACATTTTTTTTTAAAATATCTTGTTCTTGATGATTGTACAAAGTAATAATTTTCCTTTTCTCATCAAAATTATAACCTCTCTGTAATTCGAATGTCCCATCTCCAAACATCTTTACTGTATCTTTCCCTTTCGAGTACTTATATTCTGTATGAGTCTGTGAACAGGAAACCAGAATTAAACAAACCAAAATAAAGATAACTGATTTTTGCAGCATATTTATCACCTCAATTTATTGTATCATGAACCACTATTGTTGTTGTGAATTGGTTTATTGCAGTAGTCTCTTGACTTAAAAATGCAAGATCGTTACCAAACCAAAACATTAATTGGTCAAGATCACCTTGAGTTAGATACGGCAGTAAATTTTCCCATTTAAAATCATATACATCACTAAATGCTGCTGTTACCTTCCAAGCCCCATCTTGTTGCCTCTCTCCATATATTTTAAAATATGCATTGTGGATCGCAGCCTTTAGATCTCCACTCTCAAAACTAAGACTTGAGTCTTTGTAAAAATAACCATCTTTTTTTGCTTGCTCACTATTTAATAAGCTACCTAATAATTGTTTATATTCAGCAGATTCCTTCACAAGATTAACTTCATACGATGACTGATCATTTAAAAGTAAATCAGATGGTTTATCTTGAAGAGAATGTCTTAGCAACTCTCCTGTTAAATAGAATCCTTTGCTTTCAATAAACTGAGGGACCAGTACGTCCTTCCATACCTGCCTCTGAATATACTGTTGTTGGTCATTAAGTGTACCTACAACCCAGTTAGCTCCTTTTTTTATTTTCTTCCACACTGACGGTATAGATACCTTTACTGCGCCTGACGGATCAGTATACCCTAGCGGATTATTCTCCACATACGTATACAAATTTAAACTCAGCGGATTCGTCAGTTCCCCTTCATACGTATCCTCATTAATAAACCGCCCCATGCTTGGGTCATACCAACGAGCCCTCAAATATTGCAACCCCGTTGTCTTATCCCACATCTCGCCTGAGTAGCCAAATGAATTTTCAACTGGGTCAGTCACG
>NZ_BILZ01000035.1 GCF_004000825.1 Paenibacillus kobensis NBRC 15729
TGGCGGTGCGTTTGGCGGTGCGTTTGGCGGTGCGTTTGGCGGTGCGTTTGGCGGTGCGTTTGGCGGTGCGTTTGGCGGTGCGATTACCGGGTTGGCGTGGGCGGTACCGGGCTGCGGTTTGTGTGCGGGTGAGACGGTTGAGGCTACTCGAGGAGGTCAGGTTGGTGCTTGACAGCAGAGAATGGTTGGCGGGTTTAGCACACTCTCGAATTGATGAGCATAGGTAGCGAATCGAATGAATGAGGCGGAGAAAGCGAGGACGATTCTGGTAACGAACCGTATGAGCGCTATTGGGCGGGAATTACCTGATTTGACTGTGTAACGAATCGTAGAAGCGCTATTGCGGGCAAACCATGGGAAAATGAACGAAATATCGCGAAATAACGCTTCTACAGTTCGTTAGAATTCAGAATAGGGCTTTTCTAGCAAAATAGCGCCGATACGATTCGTTAGAGCGTTTCGTCAAGCAGCCACAGATCAGCGGCGGGAAACGGTGAGCAACCGCGCATATCCAGCAGCAGCTGCGGCCAACTCACCTGTCTACTTACTTCTACCCCTACTTCTTCTTCTGTTTCTTCGCTTCGGCTTTCGCCTCCGCTTCTTCCCGGTCCGCTTCGACGCGGAAGCGGACGATACTGCGGATCAAATCATAGGGCAGCGGTTCCCCGATCGGGAATTGTACGGCGCCCTTCGACCCCTTGTACGCAGACAACTCCGCTTGAAAAGCCGCAATGCCGCTGGAGGTCGGATAGAATCCGATATGCTTCTTGTACGCCGCAAAATAAACCAAATTGCTGTGCAGCGCGAACGCCGGCATCTGGTAGCTGATCTTCTCCTTCGCACCTGGCGCGGACTCATGGATCACCCGCCGCAGCGTCTGCAGCGTCTCCTGTACCTCCGGCGGAAACAATGCGATATATTCGTCAATGTTGGCGAAAGCCTGTTTTTGCCCGTCCATCGCTCGATCGCTTCCCTTCGCAAACAGCTTTTAATATGTTCACTATATCAGCTTTCATTCGATCATAAAAACCGGTCCGCATGCTGCTGCGCATCCGCCGCGACTTAAAAGCGCCGGCACTTCCCGTGCCGGCGCCTTAACGTCTTACGTTTCTCTACGAGGCAAAGTCTACACTCCAACCCGGTACCTGTTGCGTCCGCTATTCTTCGCCTCGTACAGCACTTGATCCGCCGCTTCGATCATCGCCGTGATCGATGGCGGCTGCTTGTAGTTGCTGCCATCCGCATCATACGACATTACGCCGCAGCTGATGGTAACCACCGGCGCGGCAGCAGAAGCTTCATGCGGGATGCCGAGAGCACGGACGCGGCCGACTAGCTCATCCGCGAGCTCCGCCGCTTCGGTCGAGCCGAGCGGTACGAGAAGGGCGAATTCTTCGCCGCCGTATCTCGCAGCCAGACCGCCGTGCGCTTTGGCCCCCTCCTGCAGCACCTCCGCGACCTGCTTCAAGCAATCGTCCCCATGGAGATGGCCGTACGTGTCGTTATATTTTTTGAAATAATCGATATCGACCAGCAGCAGCGACAGCGGGCTCTGCTCCTGTACCGCTTTGTCCAGCATCGACTTCGAGATGTCGTTGAAGAACCGCCGGTTCGCAATGCCCGTCAATCCGTCGCGCAGCGATTGAATGCTGAGCAGCTCGTTGATCGACTCCAGCTCTTGCGTCCGCTCCTTCACCTTCTGCTCCAGTGAGTAGTTCAATTGCTTCAGCTCATGCGCGAGATCCTCGCTCTGGGCGAACGACTTCGAGAACTGATTCGCCAGGATGAACGATTGCGCCACAATGAACGCGAACAAGCCGAACGTCACGTAGTTGCCGGTCTGCAGAAGGCCCCGGTAGTACAGAATATCGTTGAATATCGACGCTGCAAGCAGCAACGCTCCGATCGCGGTCAGCACCGAGCCTTCTCTCTTCCGCGCAATGGCTAGCCCGAAGACGTACATGCCATAGCTGATCGTGAGCGCGATCACGATCTGGAAATACGTCAGCAGATGCGTAAAAATCGTCGGCGGCGTCAGCACGATAATCGCGCTGTACACGGCGCTCACGGATACAATCGCCCGGCAGACGGCGACAGACATGTCGCATGGATAGATTTTGCGCACGAATAACGTCATCGCCGCCAGACTTACGCTGAGACAGAGATACTCTGTCTTCACGGCCAGAACCCAATGGAGCGACGGAATAAACGTATAGATGGCGGTCTCCCCGACCACCAGGCTGCGCAGCGCAATGACGAAGCAATAGAGGCCAAAGTAGAGAGGCGCCCTTCGGTTCCTTCGCATAGCGAACAGGCCGAAATGATAGACCGCCATAATGAACAGAGCGCCTGACACGAACAGCTCCAGCGAAAGCCTCGTTTGCCTTTTATGCATCACCGTGTCTGGATCGCCCAGCCGGATGCTCTTCGTAATGCCGCTGCGCGGATGCATGAAGTTCGACATCTGCATCACAATATCGATGGACGATTCATCGGATTGGAACACCACAACGCGTCGCTCTGAATGACCGGACGAATGGCCGGCAGCCGTGCCAAGCGTACCGCTTGAAACCAGCAACTTGCCGTTCACCCACAGTTTGTAGGCCGATGGCAGAGGAGGCATGTCGAGCGCCCACACTTTGCCCGGCTCCGTATGTTCAATATGCAGCGTATAAGTCGCATACCCGTTCGTGCTTGGCCTTCCGCCTGGTAGCTTGGACTTATTCCACGCTGCCGGCACCTCCGCGAAGCCGTCCGGGGCAGCCTTGCCCATCTCCTCCGGGCTGAGAAGACGCTTCCAATAGAACGCCCACTGCCCGTCCAGCGTCACGCTGTCGCTAGATTGCTGCGGTAACTCGAGCAGTCCCCTCACAGCCCGATCCGCACTGGCCGCATTCGCAGCCGATGCCATAACCCCTAATATAATCGTCACTCCAATCACCATAACCATCAGCAATCGGAGGTGTATACTCCATGCATGTGCTCTAGCTGCCACCCGCACCGTTGTCGTCATCTGCACATTCCTTTGCAAGTTGTTTCATTCCTACTTATAGATATCGGAAGGCGGAGCTGTTTTTGTACTTAGTCTAGCGAGAAAATAGTGGAATGACCGGGGCCCGCCCCGCCGCCATACGTAATCCGTTGCGCCTCATCAGGCTGCTCGCTCTATTCGCAACCCGAGCAGCGCTTGTACGATCAGATTTACGGTATCCTGACAGTGCCGTACGTTAACATACTCCGCTTCTGTATGCTCATGCTGGTATCCCGCGGACAAATTGACCGATGGAATGCCGTACCCCGCGAACGTAACCGCATCGCTGAGCCCGCCTTGCACCGTCTGCCAATCGGACATCCCGCATAAAGCGCCCGCCGTCTCAAAATAGTGCCCCGTCACCGGATCACAGAAGCTCATCCCGCTGTTGCGCACGACGATATCCCGGCTCCCCCTGCGGTCGATTACGATGCACAACTCGACGTCCGTCAACCATGAAAGGTCGATCCGATTCGAACCGATCCGCCCAATCTCCTCTTCGCGGGTGAAAGCAAGCTTGATCCGGCCTTGGAACGATGCGTCTCCCGCAAGCTTGCGAAGCACGTCCAGAATGATCGCGATGCCTGCGCGGTCGTCCGCCCCAAGCGGGCCGCTGCTGCTCGACCAGATGCCGCCTTGTCTAATGATGGCGCGCTCTGGGTCCACCCAGACCGTATCCATATGGGCGCAGAGCAGAATGGCTGGTCCCGTGCCGGAACCGAATTGGGCTTCCGCCACAACGTTGCCGTAATCGTCCTGGTCCACGCGGTCGACAACCCTCTTCAATCGTCGGATCAAATAATCGGCTACCGGACGTTCCATCCCGCTCGGCGCCGTAATCGACAGCAGCTCGTACAGATCCCGTTCCAGCCTATTCATCGAGCCCGCGCTCCTCATTCGTTATTGTACAGCTATCCCACCGTACACTCTAGCAACTTTTGAATATCTCTAGTATCTTTGTTCCCATTTCTGCTAGAACCATTCACCTTGCCGCCGTTCATAAAAAAACCGAGTAGTCCCCGGCCTCATAAAAGGTCAGGTTCCGCTCGGTATACGTTCATTATCGACCGCTGCCACGACAGCGTGATTCGTTGCAATTTTATCATCGTTGTAAGAGAGACGACTTCGTATGATCTAGGATCTCTGCTATTTTACTCGCTAGCTCCGGATTAGCCGCCTCCGGCTTCAAATCGTACGCGCCCATCCGATACTGCTGACGGTATTCGTCTCCGAACAGGTGCGCATTCTCTTGACCGGGCGCCGGCGTAATGATGTACACTTCATCCACGACTTTGCCGCCGTCCGCCTTGCTGATAATGCCGTCCCGGTACTTGTGCATCTCGCCGAGCGCCATCGGAAGGTTGTGGTCCAACCGGTATTTGGGATCGAAAATATACAACTTGCCGCCCGCCTCGAGCACAATGTCCGGTATCATGCCGTGGGTATAGGTGACGTAGTCCTGAGTGGCCTTCGTAAAAGTCCGCTGATAAGCCAGCGTCGCGCCGCCCGCCAATCGAATCCGGCTTTCCTTCTTCTCGGACAATTTCAACACGAGTCCGTCCTGCTCCAGCGTGAACAGATCCGACGTATCGAGAACAACGCCGTGTTCCCTCACCATTCGGACCAGCTTCATGAACACCCAGATCTCATACAGGTGGTACGTGTCTTTCAACGGAATCGAGTTCTTCATACCAATGGCGTACTCGTTGAACTGATACAGCTGATGGAACCAGGAATACCAGTTGCGGTACACCGGATGTTTGCGAAAAGCTTGCGACACGATCACCGGGCCGTCGTGCGGCTTCATTCCGCGAAGAAAAGCAGCCCGCAGCCAATAGTTGATCCGGTCATAGTAGAAGCCAGCTTTCGATCGAATGGACTCTATCGGTACCGAGCGATATTGGCGCAGCAGATGCTGCAGCTCATGCAGCTGCCGAAGCACCACTTGATTCTCATACACCTGGAAGCTGTCTTCCCGCACGCTGGTCCAGATCATCTCTGGAACGGGCATGTCCGCACTCATCCCGCTTCCTGGATGCTGCTGCGACCAAGCAAGCAACTGCGGGGTTACATGCTTAACCTTATCCCTGCGAACCCATTGCTCCGATGACCGCAGCCTGCGAAGCGGCTCCGCTTGAATATCCCGAAAGCAGTGCTGCAGCCGGTAAAAGCTCCGGTCTATATAATCCCACTGCGCCAGCGAAGCGCTCCGGGAAAACCCGCTGCTATCGAATTGCAGAAAAGCTCCGGCATGTTGAAAGCAAGCTGCGGCCTCAGCCAAAATATCAGCGATCATATGCTCATAATCCGCTTCCGTCAGCTTCCGCTTATCCGGGTACAAATACGCCGGTACAGTGATCCGTTCTTCCTGTTCGATTGTGAAAATGACCTTACCCGACTGGAAAGGCGTCATCCACTCGCCTTCCCAGCCGTATTCGGTATGAACCATTGGCAACGGCATCGCATTCATCAGCAGCTTGAACGGCACATCCGACGGCAGGCTTATTCGCCAACGGTAAGTCTTCGCCTCTTCGAAGCGCATCGACTCAAGCGTCGTCCACTCTCGCGTGTCCGGACACAGAAACTCCAGCTTATCTCCAGAACTGGGTAGCGCCATACCGGTCCAGTTCTCCTTTCATACGCAGCAAGTGGCGGAGCGACTGTGAACCGCTGCCGAACTGCTTGCCCGTCCAATCGATAAGGTCCGCCAGCAACGGATCGATTCGTTCATCGCCGCGGATCTTCGGCAATACTTTCTCCGCGATCACGCGGTCCGCCGCATCCTGCTTACCCATCCGAATATCCGCGTCCAGCTCGGCATTCGCATAGAGCTTGCGGAGCATTTCATTCATCGTCCGATAACCGAAGTGCAGATCGTAGCCGCTTAATTTGCCATGCAGCTCCTCAAGCCATTTCCATTCCTCATGGAGGACGGCGTATTTGGACTCCAGCTTCGACCAATAGCGTTCCAAATCCACATCCGACAACGTCATCACGAAAGCTCGGTCCAACACCTTATCCGAGATGCTGTGCGTCGTCTCGTCGACGTTGATCGTGCCGATCACGTACAGGTTATTCGGAATGTGCAGCTCCTGCGGCACATCGGTAATCTGCTCTTCCGTATGCAGCCGGATCGGCTGTCTCGATTCAATCGCGCTCAGGTAATCGCTTAGATAGTATTCGACGCGGGCCAGATTCATCTCATCCAGCACCACGAACATCGGCTTGCCTTCTTGAATCGCTTGCAGAACGGCATTGAGGAACGGCGTTCGTACATACCGCTTCTCTAACGCGCTGTAATAGCCGAAGAGAGAAGTCGAATCGGTCCAATCCGGACGAACGGGAATGACTTTCAGATACGGATTGGCCGAATCATGTGTTTTGCCGTACACCGCGTTCGCGTAGAGCAGGCACAGCCTTGTTTTGCCCGTACCGGAAATGCCGTTCAGAATGACAAAATGCTTGTCCTCCAAGCTGACCAGATTAAGATGAAAATCACGGATGATCGCGTCCGAGTAGGCGAACGGGCTGCCATGAACGTTAGACAAGATCGTCGTCAGATTAAAATCATGCTCGAAAGCATCCGGTGTATCGTCCTCGTCATCCGGCTCCGAACCCGGGTCTAGGTTGATCGCTTCCTTCGGAAAAATAAAATCCCCCAAACAATCCGTGAAGATCGCGGCTGCGATAATGAGCCTTTTCTTGATCTGCACGATCGGCTCTACGAATTGCTTCACATCATTGTCCCATGTGCCGACAAGGAACGTATTGCCGTCCACCGGGATGTCATGATCAGCCAGTTCCTTCATCGCTCGGAGCTGATACTGTTTGTTCTGCTCAGAGGATTGCTCCGTACCCCGCGTCTTGAAGCTCTTCGTAATGCGCCATTCCACTTGCCCCGTTCCCTCTAGCAATCTTAGCTTGTAGAAGAGAACGCCATTGCCATTCGTGAATCGCAGGCCAATTACTGGTGTGCGATGATACTGATCGATTCTTCCGTGTACCAGCAATTGCCCTTTATCGTAAAGTCCGAACTCCTGCTTACGTTGTTCGTTGGCTTTTACTACCGTTGCCTGATCGAACCTCACATCATATTGCTTGCCGTACAACGTGAGCGGGAATTCATCGGTATGGGCATTAAACTGCGACAATATGGCCAAAGAATGCGACTCGCTGGCCGCTTCATTGCGTCTAAACTCGCGAATCGGCGCGAGCTTCGTCCACATGTCCCCGATTAATTCCACAAGCTGACCCGTTGACGGAATTTGATCGAAATCGATCTGTGTGCCGAACAAGACCCACGGCTTGAGGTTTGCTTTGATACATCTTTCCAGGACTGTAATCAACTCATCCCGGTTAATCTTAATGTCTTCCTTGTCGCTTACAAAAATATCTACGTCTTGCGGCAACGCTTCGAGTGCCTGCGTCAATCGCTTCTGATTCCCCTTTGTCCCAAGCACCTCCAAGAAGGGGTAGAAATCGCTCGCTTGAACGATCTTCAGCTTGCGGTCCTGAGCGTTCAACATCAGCGTTAATACCGAGTATTTGGTTTGGAACAAACTCTTATCTACTAATTCAATGAATGCTTTGTTGCCGATTTTGGAATTCACGAGCTTATGCGCAGTGTTCGGATTCCGGGAGTCGCTCATCGTCTGTCGCAGTGTTGATTCGTATGTATGAACGAAATAATCTAGAAGGTCAGGTGCTTCGCCGGCGAACCGGGCTTTGAACTCTTCCATAAGCTGGCGGAGCACCGGCTGGACCTCATCCAGCACACGCTGGCACCGCAGCTCCGTCTCCGGAATGGATAGCGCTTCTTCAATTTGGTGGATGTTCATGTTAGCCTCCGATGGTGTGGGGGTGGAGAGACAGTATTTAAATAAAAAAGCGAGACTATTGGACTATTCTTTCAATATACAGTTGCCCTCTGGAATATTCCATAGGTTCTATCGTTTTATAGGTGTCGGAATAAAAAAAAGCCCTCGCTGTGGGCGAGGGACACTAATTAAGTTCGGATATACTCGCTATACAACGCTACTCCCATACCGTCTATTCCATCTGGATCGCGCCAATAAATATTTACTCCGGCAGGCGGATTCGTATTATCTAATTTTCGGATGACCTTACGGTTCGATTCATCCGGGTAATAGAACAAATTTTTCTCCGCTTTGTCTGGACTGTTAACTCCGTAATGTCTGCGGTTACGATCATTGATCACATAGGAGTGGTCAAAATTTGCTGGATTCACCTTATGGTTAGAAGCTTGCAGAATCGCTTCGGTCACCCACTTCTTCAAATCATCATGTGCAATATTGACTCCCAACTCAGTACGGTCGAAAAAGTCCCGAATGTACTGAATGACAGGCTTGCCATAGTCCAGCTTCTCGTTCGAACGGTTCTTCTCTTCCTTGTACGACTGGAAGTCGGAGTAGATGAAAGACACGAATGATTTGATCGTATGCTTCGTGTATTCATATATGGGCTCAATTCTTCCTTCGCCCTCTTGGCTCAGCAGTTCAGATAACAGCCTTGCGACAGATTGCGGAGCCACACTATCTTTATGAACTCCCCATCTCATATGCATACACGGAAGTTCGAGCTGCTGGGCCTCTAACTGATGTAGCAGTTCTTGATACTCGCCTTCGGCTTTGCGAGATTGTGTCGGTGTTAAGAAGATAAAGGAAATAAGAGGGTTGAAAGAGTCGACTGCCGCCTGAGCATAGTAACGCTTCAGCCCGACGATTTCATCATAGAGCTGGTTGTCACCTTTGCTAATGGCCCCATCCTTAATTTTATTCTCGATCCCGAACACATACTTCGGCACCGAATGCTGCGCCTGTCGCTCCATAATTTCGATCAGGATATCGATGTCCCTCGTCCTCTTCCTGCCGTTATCCTCTTCCGAGCTAATAACCTTCACTTCAGCCTGAACCCTTACTTCATACATCGAATTCCGCGACAAGTCTCTTACTCTGTTATCATAGATAAGCTCCTTGAAACGCACATCGTCATGCATGATAATTGGGGTTAAAAAGCGTTCAACAAACGTCGAACCTAAACCATGGTTCTCGTTTGGATCAAGCAGATACGCAAGGAATGAGCTAACATTAGGCTCGTTAATCGACCCGTCATTGGATGATAGGATTTTGAAGATGTTCATGGGTCCTCCGAATAGGAAATGAAATAATAGACAATTTTCTATTTAATTAAAAGAAGACAATTCAATACGAGATAGAGCATCGGCGATAAGACCATAAATGTAAATCGTGTTAACCGATTTACCTACGGCCTCTTGGATTTCGAAAAGTTTCACTACTCCTGCTCGGCTACTTCTATCCCCAATACCCGCTCCGCCAAATCCACGTACTCTCGATCGAGCCGCACCTTCACCTTGCCGCGACGCCTCTTCTCACGCCATTCGCGAAGCTGGCTTTCATCATCAAGACGCAACTCAGCCAGCTCGATTGCACGATCGAACAAATACTTCGTCGTATATAAGCAGGTGTAGACGCCTTGGCCGCCTAGCGCAATTGAGATTTTACGTTTCTGCCACTGCTCGATCTTAAAGTATACGTACAGGTCATCTTCCGTATTAGGCCGTGCAGGTCGCTCCGTAATCTCGCTTCGCTTCACGATCTTCCAATCCAGCACGCGACCATACCACTGAACGCCCGCTTCATGCTGAAACTGCTTCCTTGACTGACACAACGCGATATACTCCAACTGAGTCAGCACTTTATGATCGGATAAATTACGAAGAGGCATATAGTAACTACTGTTCTGTAGCACCGCTTCCAATTGTCCCGTCCGCATCGATCCAACAAGCATATTACGTCCACTGAGCTTGTTCTCATAATACGGCTTCGTGCCGCGTGGCTGCGTCGAGCGTTCGAAAGCTTTTTCCGGACTGTCGAGAATCAATTCATCCAAGAAAGCTTCTAGCAAAGACGTGCTGCCCGGCAACAAAGGGAACGCACCAATATTAATGAGATCGATGCTTCGATAGAAGCGGTGCTCCTTGAACTTCTCTTCATCCGAGTAAGGGAACAACACGTAAGCCCCGAACATGCTTCGTTCGTACTCTGTCGAGCCCTTCTCCTGAAACACGATCGAGTCACGATATCGATGCATCGTATTAATATCATCCTCCTCCGGCCCAGGATGACTGTATTGATCACGATAGGAAGAGCCCTCATAGGCTGGATTAATCCGATACTTGGCATCGAACACATACTTATACACCTTCGCCTGTCCACTGCCGTCATGCTTATGAAGCGTAAGCACATTATCCGGGCGCTGCGCCAACGTCGGCGGGTCCTTGCGCTGATCCTCGGAAGGTAACGCATTGTAATAAAGCGAGAACTTCTCGCCATTATGCGGATTCTCGTAATCCACCTTCGCCCGCTGCGTCTTGTCTAGTGTTACGAACAGGCCGCTGCGGTTCACCCGAATGATGTCCTGCTTGAGTAGACGATATTTTCGGGCCAACAGCTCGTGAATCTTCAGGAAGCACCAGTATTCATACAGCTGCGCAAGATCCTTCATCGAGATATGGAACAGATCGCTCTGGATCGACAGCCCCTTCATCAACGTCAGGTAGATTCGATAGGCTTCTCGATAACCCGGCGCCATTTGTAACACCATCGATACATTAAAATGCTGCATCTGCCCCGACTGCTGCAAGAAATCGAACTGGAGCAGCCGCCGCAGCGCTGTCTTCATTCTGGTGATCTGCTCAAGCAACTCAGGGTCCTGCGATCGCCAGTCCTTCCCCCTTACGATTGCATGAATATCGCCAAGCTTACGGTCAATCCGCTCCAGCATCCAACGGAGGAACCGGTTCTCGTTCGTATCGTAGCTAAGCTTCCGCTTCGTCTCGAGGAGCTGGGTTGGCCGATACATTTGTCCATGAATGGGAATGAAACCATGCTTCTGATCCGAGGTCAGCAAGTGCTGCCGCTTCGCGAGGAAGCTTATGTTCTCCCGGCCTGCCCGCTTCACCTTATTCGCATCCCGAACATGTCGCTCTTCATCCATCTGATGATGAGGCATCCGCTCAATCCGTTCAACCGCACTCACCAGTTGGTGGAACACCGATTGCAGTATCGCAAAATACTCCGTTAAGCTCTGCGACGTGGTGTGCGTCAGCCCCGTTGTCTGATACGTTCTGCGCAAAAAATCGAAAGAAAGATTGTAGACCTGCTGGTTCACCTCATGCAAAATCGCATGATAATCGCGCTTATAATCGAGCTTCGTCGGATAGATCTCCAGTCGCAGCATCAGCGCCGTCTCCCCACCAAGCCGAATCTCCAGATCGGTATAACCAATCTCATTCTGAAATTGAAGCAAGCCGGAGAACACTCGCCCGCTCCGTCCGACTGGCTTAAGCGCTCGCCGGATATGCGGGTTGGTATGGTAGAACTCGAGACGCTGATCCGTATGGCTCTCGATAATCAGCTCATAGGACTGCGTCTCATACAAGCAAGGCTCTACTTGCTCCGAGAATCCATCCACCCATTGCTGTCTGCCCACCGAGTAGAGGCGGAACTCCTCGATTCGGATATGAGGGCTCATCGCAACGGCCGCTATCTCCGTTGTCATTCTATCCCCTTCCTCCTCACGATGAAGGTGAAGCGTCTCTACTGTTGGATGATATGGCTTTCCCTTAATGTACAAATCGAACAAATTCGTCCGAACTTGTATCAGCTCGCGGCTTTCATTAGGAGAGCCAGAATGAAGTGAATCCATCTTCCTCCAACCTCCGCAGCATATAGGCTAGCTTGCGAGCACTTTGGGGGTAACGCGCTTCTGGTGTTGCATCATAGCTTCGCCAAGGCTTGTACAAGTCAGATGCATCCATCAACAGATTGTCCATGCTGCCTTTTGCTCCTGTGCAATATTGCAGCAATCTAATCAAGACTCGCTTCACCGACTGACTGCTTCCTTGGATACGCGGAAGGATTTTCTGAAGGAGTTGCGTATCGAACGCCGAGCTTGGCTCCAGAAGACCGAACCGTTCATTGTAGATCATGAAGAAACAAACCGCATCCCGAACACGGAATCCGACATGGGCATGTAGCTCTTCGAGAATGGCGTTTATTTTAACCAGTTCCTCGGTTGTAGTTCTTATGAGCTGTTGATGCTCGCTGAAAGCATTCTGCAAAGTCAGATAGTCGGATTGTAAGAAGCTAGCTGGGACTGGTTCTACTGATGGCTGTATTGGGGACGATTGTTCCATTGGAAAATCATCTAGCCGGATGTAGTTAAACTCCAGCGTGTTCGCGCGGTCGAGCACCTTTTTGCTGAAAGGATGCGTGGTTTCGTCCATGTTGACTGTCCCGATCAGGAACACGTTGTCAGGAATGATGAGGTCGTTATTGATCGGTGATTGCGCTGCCTCATTCGATGTTGTCTGCATCGTTTGCAGCAACTCCTTGGATACAATCCGATCGGTAACGATCCGTCCGCCATCACGCCGCTGCGTCTCCAGAATACTCAGCATATCGCTAAAATAATGCTCGACGCGCGCAAGATTCATTTCATCGAGGCAAATAAAATAAGGTTTGTTGCGATTCGCTGGCTGCATCGCTTCGATTAACACCTTGGTGAGTGGACCTGGACGGAACTGCCCCGCGAGATCCTGGTAACCGATTAGATCGCTCGGGTCGCTCCAGTCCGGACGGACCGGAATAAGCGTGAACTGCCCATTGCGTTCCGTCGCACCAAGTGCTTCGGCGAATAGCTTGACGAGCTTTGTTTTGCCAGTGCCGGATATGCCAGCGAGAATGACAAAAGGCTTCGTCTTCAGCGATAAGTAGAAGTTCTCGATCAAGCTGCCAGGGTAGCTGAAGCCCTGGTTGGCGATGAAGAATTTGATTTGGTTGACGCGTTCTTGAACAGTTAGATGGTCAGTCATTGTGGTGGACACTTCATCCGACTCCTCCACATAAATATAAGTGCTGTCCGCTTGCTTGCGGATATATTGAAGCTCTTCCAGCCAGTTGAGCATGAACTTGGTACGCGATTGCTGAGTCACTTCCTCGAAGTGGGCTACGCCCATTGCTTCGATGAATTCGGGTTGGAAGTCTTCGTGGGTGAATATGTGCTTGCGCTCTGCTATCTCAGCTGCAAGACGAATAACCCTCGGGAGCTCATTCGTGGTACTAGGGTCCTCAATCACGTTTCTTAGCAATGCCGCTTGTTCATCCGTAATGGTCCAAGGATTGTCGAGTCGAATGTATAGTGCGTATTGCTGCCCGAGTTCCTTTAAAGAGAAGCCGTGGTCATCGTGTTCGACGATACCCAGTTCGACAAGTACTCTAATGAAGCTGCGCAGACGATCCTCTGGATGTTTAATGGCGTCTCCCGATTTGAATAATCTTGGTTGGATGGAGGGATTGAGTAGCTCGTTCATAGAAACAGGATGATCGGTATCATCGGCTAAGTAACTTACGACGCCTTGAACGTAGTGCAGATAGGACATGGTGAAGCGAAACACAGGTTGATTGGTTTGCTCCGCCGCAGCAGCAACCTGCCTTTTCTCCGCGTAAAGGTTGTAATCATCTACCATGGACTTCAGGTCAGCCAAAAGCTGCTCGTCCGACGGCATGTCGTCTTTTGTGTATTTGTAATAAGCGATGGTGGATTCTTGGTAGGCTTCGCCGAGGCCGCTTGCCGTTAGATAGATTTCTTTATCTTTGTGAGCTCCTTCAAGTGGGACGATCTCTCGGATTTCAGCTGCTTTAGTCCGCAAATACTCAAAAGCGGCCTTCTTCCCTTTCTTCTTCATGGGTTCGGTTACACCTAGCATAAAGGTCAGATATACCGCAGACATATCCTCAGAGAATAGGTAGACAAGATATTCTCCCTTTTGAGTAGTCATTGTAATCCGCTCGTTCATAATTGCTATCCACGGAATGGCAGCCCAATTCCCCTTGCCAACAGAGCCTTGAACGATGAGCGGTATGTGGGTGTACGAGAGTTTACGTAACTCTGCTGGAATTATTTTGCGTACCAGTTGATCAATCGGATGCTCTTTAATTGATTCATTTCTCGCTTGATGATAGGAATTCATCACTTGCAGTAGGTGGTTACGTAGTGGGATTGTACTCGCGCTTAAAGAAGCGTAGTAGGCCTCTTCTTCACGTTTCGCATAGTCTCTTAGTTCAGATAGTTGCTGGTCATCCATTTGATTTAGAATGTCTTGTTTAAAACTTATTATTCTATCAACGTTGCTATTGAAGATATCTATCAGCGCTTGAATCGGGTTCTGCATAATCGTTTTTATTTGGGCAACAGTTAGGCCGGACCACGTGTTACCAAGATGTGTAGGGGGAACTTCGCATGGCAGACCGGCTTGTTCACGTTCAAGATAATGGGAACGAAACCATTGAGCTAATTGATCTATTTGAACACCGTTATGAAGTCCGCTAACCCCCTCAGCTGTAAGACACTGAATAAGCGCCATCTTGTAGGACTTTTGTTTATGTTTGAAGATTTCGCGTAATTCTACAGGTAGTTGCGGCATGTTACTAGCCTCCTAGTTAGGCATAAGTAAAAAAGAGAGCATTCGTATGCCCTCTGTTAATTCGATAATATAATTGACTATCCTTCAATGATGAGATTATTTAGTGGTTGTCGCATACCACTTGTGGCCACTAAGAAATGACCAAACTATCCCCCGCGAGAGCTTCTCTCGCATCTTTTCAGTAACATAATAAAAAGATCTCGACAATTAAAAGTCGAGACCAATTTCGTTTATTCAATATAACAAAAAGATTGAGGTGCTCGAAAATTGCTATCCTGCATAGAGGGATCGTAAGGATGTTCGTATTGCACTGCCTTTGAGATCTTTATTGCGTAACCTTCCGTTCGATCCCCAAAGTACTCTTGAAAAAAACTATAACTGATACCAGAATCTTTTTGCGTAGATGACCAAATCGACTCAGGGGAATCATTTAATATATACTCTATAAATAGTTCCCCTACAATCTTCCCTTCTGGTTTAGTCGAATATACGACAATTGACTCAACATCTTTTTTGAAAATCGTACGGCGGTACTCGAACTTCTTCTCTCCTGCAAATATCTTCTCAACAAATTCGGGCTTAATCGATAACAAGACTTTCATGTGCATCACCTGCCTGCAAGATGGAATCGAACTGATTGTCTGTCAGTTCAAAAAACGTCCAACGATCACTCTCAATCCCAAGTTGTTCTATAAGTTGCCCCCGAGTTACCCTCTTCCTAAGAGCAATATTATACACCATCTTTATGACGTGATGACGTTTCTCCTCAAAATAAATACCTTGTAATTCTTCTGACGTATACACACTATATTTCTCACAGTAATCAGTAAATGATCTAACATCACTAAAGCTCTGTTTAGATTTAACCTCTTCTACAACACAAATGGAAGTGGCCACAGACCTGTATCTCGCCTGACCTTGCCTGTCAGAGGTTCTATATATGACTATTATATCGCCAGGCCTAAGCCCAGAAACGGGGGCGGCAGAAATAAAGACTTTATGGATACTATTTGTGTGTGAAACATCCTCAAGGATATCAAAGCGCTCATTATTAAGTATCGAGTCCGGGAACAGTCGAGTATGGAACTCTGGGAATATGGAAAGAACATGCTTCCTTTTCCCTCTCTGACTTATTCTAGGATAATTCAAAAGTATATGATTCCTTGTTTCGGTTAATGATTTCCACAACACGAGCTCTGTTCCGGATGTAGATTCCTTAGTTGACCGCTGAATGAATCCATATTTCAGGAAAAGGCTGACCAATGCCTCATGCTTTGCAAATACAGTAACATAAATTCCTTCAACGCCCCTGCTAATTGCAACATCTAAGGCCCTTTTAATAAAGCGCTCCCCCAGCCTAGTGCCGTGCGGGTTTACTTTCATTGTACCTATTTTCAATACGGAATTCGCTACAATCGATGGTGTGACATCTTCAATTGGACCATTCTCTACCTTTAGGTATAGGAATGCTTCCAATCTTTTCTGAGGATTGTATAGAACATATGCTCTTTCTTGAGCCTTTCTTGCAAACCAGTTTTCGAAACCCGGGTAGTCTCCTTTTAAACTATCAAAAAAGGGGTCTGAAAGTTCTATTTCAGAGAACAGCTTATGTTGAATATATCCTTCCAAGATTGTCACATCCTTATTGAGTCTGAATCCCCTTCTATGTTACCATATTTTTGAATCTATGGTAGCATTGTTTTTAGTGTAATTCACAGAAAAACGAATGGAGGATTAACTGGTGAGAAAAATGATCTTTATTGGAGGTATTCATGGAGTCGGGAAAACCTCATTATGTAATGACCTCACAAAACATTACGAAATCTCTCACTTTTCGGCCAGTAAGTTAATATCTGATGAAAAAGAAGAGATCTATTCGCGCAACAAACTGATTCATGATATAGAACAGAACCAAGATTTTCTCTCGACCTCGTTGAATCGCCTTAATATCAGTGACTGGTTCTTGCTAGACGGACATTTCTGCCTACTTAATCAGTCCAGTGATATTACGCGAATTCCTCCTGATACATTTAGTAGAATATCACCTAACTCAATCATTGTACTTACTGATTTAATAAGTTCCATTCAAGAAAGGTTTTCTCAAAGAGATGGCTACCAATTCGATTCTAACCTCCTTGAAAGCTTTCAAACTGCAGAGATTATATATGCTCGCGAGATTAGTAATTATCTAAATATTCCATTTTTAGTGGCCCAATCTGGAGATATAAAGAGTATTCACGAATTCATGAATAAGATTATGCAATAGATCAAAGGTCTCTTTCTGCGCTTCTGTCAGAGTTGGCATCAGGTTGTCCTCGTTCCGAGTCAGTAGCTGTGCGTTATTCACTGCCTCTCCGTATAGCTCCTCGACTGCACTTCTCATACTTTGGGGGGGGACACTGTACCAGAATACGTCGCGGATATCCAGCTAAGGGCGAAGTGTTAGCAATTAAGTAACAAAGTCCCGACAGACGGATATATACCATTTGTCGGGACTGTTTTACATGAAAAATCCGTAAGCATCAAAAATCTGATCCAGTTCATCGTTGGAGATGGCATGCAGCACTTTGTCACGAACGAGCCCTTGGGAGAGATCCAGTCTCTTGAATCTGGTTTTGCCTGTCGGATCCTTGCCGGTACGAATCAACTGAATTCTACCGATTCTCGGCTCCGCTTCTGCATATTTTGCAAATCCCTTAGCTTTACCTAGATTATCTTTGAAATCAGGATTATGGGGTTCAAGAATGTCGATCACATAATTCAATGCAGGATCATCTCTGACAATCAGGAAGTCGGGATAAGTCGCTTTGGTTTCGCCACTAATCTCGTAGGGAATACACAACGACCATTTTTCTCTAGGTGGGTTACGTAGCCAACACACGAAATCCGTTTGCTGCGCTTCCTCAGCCAGAACTCCTTCTTCCCAGCCGTTCAGTTTAATTGTGGCAATGCCCTCTTTATCTGCAAACAAATGGTTGTCATATTCTTTCCCCCCGCTTTCCATTCGGACACTGATGGTCTCCGGCAGGGCAAAGTTGTGCTTACTGACCACATCGCCATCCGCAATAATATCGCTGTACTGCTTTTTGAACTTTTCGGATTTGTTGACTACATACTTGCGATACTGATCGTTCAGGCTGTGGAACTTCTTTTTAGCATATCGGTTCAGGCTTGCAATACAGTCATCGTCCGCTACAAATAATATGCAATCCACCTTGAAAGCAGTAGGGTCATTAGGGTCAAAATACTTCCGTCCATAAATATTCTGAAAACCATAATTGCCGATCTTCGCATCTGCTGCCCGTAGCTGCCGGTCAAGGTCACCTTCAGATGCGGTAAACAAGTCGTGAACTATCCCGTTGTCAAGTGCCTCTCCAAACGCATCGAAGATGCGGACAGACAATTTAAATGAAAGCACATGTTCGGCAAGCTCGTCATATTTTCCCGTATTTCGTAGTTGTTCAACATAGGTGCGAATCATATTCGACACATCGTTTTTGATTTCGTCATTGGCTCCGGCATAGATGTTGGTCTGGGTAAGCAGCGCGGCCAGACTTAACAGGGATTTCAGATAACTGTTGATTTTAACAGAGCGCACCAGATAGGTCAGCAATCCCTGTTCATTGATGAATTTGGTGATTGCCTCCCTGTCCATATAGCGGCCGGGAATCATAATCTGAACACTGGGGTTCGGGACAGGCTCCGTTGCCGTCGGCCACTCTGGACTGTTCAGCACCATGAGCGTTGGCTCTACCTGGGGGGGGACAGGCCGATAGACAGCCTGCGACTCCGCAATTGTTTCGGGTCTATTCTGGGCCGGTTGTTCCGTCGATGCAACATCCTGCGATATGGCAATCTCCATCTGCCCAGGTATTGGCGTTTCCTCCCGTCTCCTGGTAGTACGCACTGTCCAAGGGACATAAACCGGATGCTCCAAGGACTCGCCCTCGACATCGATAGGAATGTCGCCGCCTTCGGCATCACGAAATTCCTTAATGACCTTTTCAACGGTATCCTTGTTGAAGTACGGCAGAAACAGCCGCACATCATTCAAATAATCATCTACAAGGATATGACACTGCAGCGGAGTCCGAACCATTCTGCCGAGAAGCTGCGCGATATAAGTCTCGTCGTTTGCAGGGCGGAAAGATATCATAGCCTCCGCACGGGGACAATCCCAGCCGGTAGAAAGATTCTCCTTAAACATTACGATTCGAATTCGCTTGTCATCTGTAATCTCAGATGGGTCCACATGATGCACTGGCAGGCCGTTGACCGTAATCGTAGAGGTAGAGCCAAAAGTATGTACCACCTCGTGCTCTTTGAGCCGTATGCCGAGCCGCTCTTCGATTTTTGCGAGCACATCATCTAGGTTGGTATCGGAAATCTTTTTGCCACTACCCGCGCGAACCTGGATCACAAAGATCGGATTGACCTGTGCGTAATGCTGCTCATAGGAATACTGATACCAATGATCACATTTCTTTTTCCATTCGTCTGTGGCGGCCTCCAGTAGAGCCATTTCGCTGTTCTTTTCCGGGTCATCTGGGTAGGTGATGACGATTCTGTCCTTCAACAGACCGGATGCGCGGACTTCATTGGATGTCACAATGCATTTCTGCAATGTCGATGTCGTGTTGTCTACCAGCGCATTAAACCGAGCTGCCGTGGCACTGATCCCGATGACCACAGGCATTGGGGACAAACCGTGAGGTTTGCTGCCTTTGAGAAATCGCTGCATGATGGACGTCGCTTTGCCAGCCTCTCGTCCCTGCATACCGCGATGGGCTTCATCAATAATGAAGTACAGCCGGTCGGATTTCTCCTGTGCTGTATTCTCGAGGGTATCCCATATGGTGTACTGCCGATAATTGGAATATTTACTGAGGTTTCCGGTGGCGCTCAGCTTCTGTGTGTTGAGGAAATAGATATGCCCATCCTCCAGCTTCTCCATATCAAAGGACTCGTCCTCAATGGTGACGCACTGGTTGAAACGAATTTTGTCAGCCTTCAGGTCAAACTTCTGCTTCGACTGGTCGTTCAGCGCTGGGGAGTCCGACAACCAGACAAAGATGGCCTCTGGTTGCTCCGCATACTGGTCCGTGCCGTAAAAGATATCCTCCACCAGCGCCGCCATAATAATGGTCTTACCGGCGCCAGTAGGTGCCTGAAGCGAGACCACCTGTGGGGTATGGGTGCGATGATAAATGCCTAGCGCCTCCGCCGCTTTCATACGCAGGTCGGCAACTGCCTTTTTCTGAAACGGAAATAATTCGACTTTCATGGTCAATTCCTCCCCGTGTTGATTCTGAAGTTGTCGAGATAGTCCCGATAGAGCTGGTAAGTATTCGATGCCCGCAGATTCTTTGCCATGGCACAGTAGCCTGTCTCATAGTCAGTGACGATATAAACGGTCTCAATCTGTGTCAGGGAATTGACTGCTGCTTCAAACTCAGGGAAAGCGGCTTCCTCCGTCAGGATGGCAAATTTGTTTTCCGGCAACACCAGCATGATGGGAACGGCTTCGTCATCTGCGCTGGGGCATGGGCCATGTGCGCCCGCCTTCATCCACAGTGTGGGCAGCATCTCCTTGAATTGTCTGCCGAGGGCAACAGAGGTTCTGTCCAGGAAACCCAGTTTGAAGAAAGCGGCGTTTGTTTCAAAACCACTAGCCCTTTGGATTTCAGCCAGTTTCGGAAGTTTTTGAACTTTCTTCTTAATATAGATTTTTTTCGAAATAGGCTTTCCAGTTGATTTTGATACAACAGTGTCTTCCTCGTTCAAGACAAAATCTTCGATAAGTGCTCCGTAGTCACCCTCAAGAGGAGCACCGCTTATGTCACGCCCCTTGATACTACAAACCGTTCGTGGCCATGTAACATTGCGAGCTATTCCTAGGTTGTCCCACTCCGGATCTCCAGGCTTAAAGCCTTGTTCAGAAAGGGCAGTTGCTTCATCTGCAGAGACTTCATTGTTTGTAACCAAGACACAACGTCTACGCCCTCCATCTTCTGCGTTAAGCAAATTGACTGCGTGGAGCGTTGTCCCAGACCCTGCAAAAAAGTCAACAATTAGTGCCTCCTTTTTGCTGGCGACAAAATATCTGAGTGTATCCTGAACCGCATACAAGGATTTAGGAAAACTAAATTTTCCGGTTCCTATGAAAGACCCAAGGAGAGAAGTTCCATATTGACCGGCATCGTGAAGTTTGTTTTGCCAAACAGTTGTGGCACGGGTAACTTTCCCGTCTACCTCAACCACAATTTTAGTACCATCTGGACGCAATCCACGTACAGCCCAACGACCCTCATGGATTTTGTCTTTATAATTCGCGCTTAAATAACGGAAGACGTATGGTTGGTTTTCGCTCCCCTCAGTTACCCTTACCACACCATCATCAATTAAAGTTTTAAGTGAATCACCAGTCAAACCCCAGTTCATCTCAACGCCATCTTCACGAATTGGAAAAACTGCAGTCGCCCCTTCTATCGAAGGAGCACTTTTAATGGACTGTTCCGGCGTTAATGGTAATCCGATTTTTATGATTTTCTTTGTGGTGTCATCAACGTAGATAGGATAAAATTGCGCAGTTCCACCTTTGACGGTTCCCCTTCTAGAAGAAAAGTCCGTTCTTCTGAGATACCACCAACGAACCTCTTGCTCATCACCTACGCCCTTCGGGTGAATCACATGCGCATCGCCAATCAAAACGATGTAAGCATATTCATCTGCTCTAGAAAAAAGGTTATCCCTCTTAGCACCCGAGGGGTTAATAGTAATACTTACCATCTGCATTTTGGCATGTGGAAATAATTCTTCAAGCAAGCATCCAAGGTGTAAGTATTCCTTTTCGTCAATCGTAACAATCAGCACCGATTCTTTCGGATTCAGCAGTTTTTTCGCCATCTTCAGTCGCTTCTGCATCATAGACAGCCATTTGCTATGCCGGTATGCATCCGTGCTATCCACATAGTCGTTATTGTATTTCCAATCTTTCGCGCCAGTATTATAAGGCGGATCTATATAAATGCAATCTACTTTCCCGGCATAAAGGTATTCCAACAACTGTAAGGCATGGTAGTTATCCGCCTCAATCAGCGTATGCCACAGGTCGCTGTCAGGGGCATTGCAGACCGTGTCTAGAGGCTTAAGATAGGGATAAACTGGCTCACCAAATTCGGCCACTGTGACTAACTCGGCAACAGGCAGTTCCACTACGTCACCGTCACCCTTAGGGAAGCAGGTTGCAGTTTCACCATTGATTTTCAGCACTACATAGGTTTCGCTCACCTTGCCGGTTTTAATGGCAACCGTGCCGCCTTTTCGGACGGGCACGTCGTAAAGGGGAGTACATTCCGGTAGATGCTCCTCAAATACCAGTCCGAATTTCTTCTGCTTGCTCAGCTTCTCGACCTCCTGCTCGATTTTAGCGCGGAGAGCAGAGTCTTGAATTTGCATAATCAAATCGTTAATCGCCGCCATAGTAACTTCTCCTTATCTTTGCACTGCGAGCAGTTGGTTTAGCACCGTACGAACATTGTCCCACTTATCCGGGTTGGATTTAATCAGTTCGCCAATGTCCACAGGAATCTCACTTCTTCCTTGCGCTGCTAAATCATAAAATTTGCTTCGCCGGGAAGGATCAACATCCATCTTTTCTTCCAGCACTACAAGCATCCGGTTTTGCAGATCTAGCGGAGGTGGAGCAGCAGTGAGGATGTCATAAAAATAAGGCTTCTTGATGCCAACCGAATTATAGAATTCTTCCTGTGACATTTGTGCCAGCTTGATCTCGCAAACCAAGTATTCACCAAATGCGGTTTTTTGCCTCTTTTTCACTTGCCCTCACCTCCCATAGTATGTTTGTGTACATACTAACATACTTTTTACTGGAAATTAAGAGTTTCGGTAAATTCCTTTCAAAAGTTCAAAATATCTCAAAGATGTACTTAACCTTATAAGGCAACGGATCTCTGTCAACAAAGCAGACACATAAATTCGAGAAATCAGGCTGCAGAACGGTACGTACGTTCGTATTCATTTGGGCGTATGATACCCTAAGGAAGAATGGTTTATCTTTCCATTATAGAAGCGGGTAATATGTTCAAAAATGTGCTTACGAGCTTGCTCGCGCTATTTATATTTTTCTCGATCAATGATTCTTTATTAATGATGCTGTGGAATTCGATGCATACATTGTCGTAGCAGTAGCATTCATCTCATGACCTACAAAGGTCAAACTCTTCTCGCCTTTGAGGATAAAAGAAAGAGCCCGCTTCGGATAACCTGTTCCGGCGGGCTAATAAATCGAGATTATGCTCCTTTTCTACGCGATTGAAGCCGGAAAACCTATCATCGGGCATACCATAGCTGCGGGCGATTTCTACTTCCCGCTACCCTTGGCATTACTTTTCTTCCCGGTGTCCTTCAGAACCACATCATAATCATATGACACGCTGTTTCTGGTGCCTTCAGGAGCGGCGTACGTCGTCATCATGATAATGCGGTCGTACTTATTGCCGTGGAGCAAGTCGGTAAGCTCAATACGGTCCGATTCCGACATATTAATAGGATCCGGCAAGCGGATGACTTTGACCTGGTTATTGTGCTCTTTCGCCTTTTGCTTATCATAATTCTTCATCAAGCCGATGAATTGAACCTGATAATTCACGTACTGACCGGTAGCCTGCTCCAGACTTTTAAATCCGGAGGTGTCGGTCATCGCATCGATCACGGTTCCGTTCAACCGCAGATTGGACAAGTACCAGCCAGCTTCGTTATAGCCCCAGTCCGTCAAATAACGGAAACCGAGCAGAACCTTCTTCCCGGCATAAGCGGACAGATCGAACGACTCCGTCTTCCAGCCGCCGGAGCTGCCCGTGAAGCCCGGCAGATTCGCCGCGATCTTCGGATAGCCTTCTTCGACCAGATCGCTGCGTGTGTCCTCATTGGCCAGCGACGTCCACGTCTTCCCTCCGTCCTCGGATACCTGCACGGCACCGAAGTCCCACTGCTCCTCGATGTTGTAGCTGGTGTCGAAGCTGAGCTCAGGCGCAGCCTGGCTGGTCAGATCCAATTCCTTGATCAGGAAATTGTCGGCCAAGTCGCCTTGATTGCCCCAGAGAACCGCTCCGCGCTCAGGATCCTCCACCGGCGTCCAGTTGGTGCGCAGGAAGTCGAGTCCTTGGAAATACAGATGATCGATCTTCGGATCCGGCGTGATCACTTTGATGTCTGTCCCCCATGCGGGAGAGGTGTTGTCTGCCAAGACGGAGGAGGTAAAGTCGGGAGTCAGGTCGATCGAGTTGAACTTGTACGTAGAGGGATCGCCTTGATACCCGCTGTCCAGCACGACTGCCGTCATGTAATCAGCATATACCTCAGCGAAAGTTTTGCCGATGCCGGCTTGCGCGAGCGCATCTTCAACGCCGCTGATGCCGGTGTAAGGATCATGGAACAAGGTCTGGATAAACGATTCTCCGTAATGATCGTATAGGTACAGCTGGAACAGATAGGCGTTGCCGTAATCGGCGAGAATTTGCAGATCCGACTGGTCGCCCCATAAGGTAAGGGAGTTCCGGAGATGCGACATGAATTCGTCCACATGGTCGGTGGAGTGGCCGTAACCGACCATGTATTGGGCGAAGTCAGACAAGCCTTCATTGATGAAGCTCTCTTCGTTCGGGTCGGTATCCCGGTGCAGCAAATGCTGGAATTCGTGCGCGAATACCCCTTCATAGAGATAAGGCTCCGCCGCGTTCGGTCCGGTCCGCTTCAACCAATTATAACAATCGACGGTCATGACATTACGATCGGTAAAATCGCTGACCGTCGGGGAGAAGTATCCGGCGATGTAGCTTGGATAGGTTGGGTTGTAGTAGCTTTGGTCCTTGATGTTGTCGATCAAAATGACGACACGGCCGCTGTCATCCTTATACAAGCCGTTGTAGCCATCATTCCCTTTGCGCTCGGCAGGCGGTGCGAAATACTCGATTTCTTTGGGATAAATGCGCGTTTCGAATTCGTTCAGCAAATACTGAACCTGCGCGTCTGTGATTTGAACGGAGCCGTTCCGCGGATCCCCGTTCGGAAAGTTGAGATTGTTCGCTACCCACACTTCTCCGTTATTCCCGACGGCGCGGAGGGTGAAGTTCTTCAAATAATAGTTGCCATCGACATCATTGCTCGTCAGCCATGGCTTGACGATGCCGACATCCGCTTCCGTCAGGCTGGCATCGCCCGAGGAAGTGCCGGCATCCGCCGAAGCTTCGCTGCCGGACAGGTTAAGCCGGCCTTCGGCTTTAACACCTTCAAGCGTATCGGCTCTCAGCTTCGCACCGATGTCCAGCACGCTGGGATTCGCGTTGAAGCTCGTCTGCTTGGCCGATGCCGCAGACGCCGCAACCGGCATGAGCAGGCCGCCGATCAGAATGAACGACGAAATCAGACTGAAGAGATTGCGTTTCACCAAATATAACTCCTCCTCTGATATATGGCTTGCCCACAAAGGGCTATGTCACCTATCATAACAAGGAGGAAAATATTAGGAAGTGCCTCCATTACCAGCAGTATTGTGCTGTGACTACTTGAGCCGCACAACCTCTGGCCTAGCCGCTGTCAAATCTAGTCACGAAGGCGGCAGATGTGTCGATCATTCGGAGAACCAAAAAAGCCGTTCCATTAAAGGACGGCTATGTATTATAGAACCTTGTGGGGATTGGACTTCTGATTTTTGCGGCACTTTGGAAATACTACTTTTCTACAAGATATTGACGCACCCTGATGATTGAATTGGGCATTCATTTCTGAAAATCCTTTGGAGACAACGATATTAAAAGGTCAACTGTAGATAATGATTGGCCTTCGTGATAAGCAGTAACACTTTCCTTTAACATCTGTTTAAGTGTGGGATTAGCGTGAACATCTGAAGCGATGGAGTTATGATCTTCCTCTTGCAGAATGATAGTAAACTTCCCTTTACCGGGAATGAATATCTGGCAAACCGAGTTTTCTTTATTCATGTTCGCAATCTGTTCCATCAAGTCTTCCTTAGTCAAGATTTCCTCCAAGTCGTTCACCACCAATCTCCGATTATTTGTTACTAAGGCCCTTCCCCCGCCAACATCTCCACAAACTTCACATCCGCCGGAGCGAACGTATACTCCCTCAACGCTTCCCGTTCAACCCAACGATAATCATCATGATCCACCAATGTAACCACGCCGCTTATATAGTGGGCCCTGTATGCAATCAACCGAATATGCGTCGCCCCATAATGATGATCATTCGTGCCGAAGTAGGCATAGGGACGAATCACGATTTGCATTTCCTCTAGCAGCTCTCGCCGTAAGCATGCCTCCGGTGACTCGCCCTTCTCGATCTTCCCGCCCGGAAACTCCCACAGGCCTTCCTGCGACTTCCCTTTCTTCCGTCTCGCGATCAATAACTGCCCTTGCTCGTTCTCAATGATGGCCGCTGCCACTTCGATCATCCGAATCACTTCCTATACAATCGCTCTCTTGCCCTTAAGCTCCCTCATCCACATCAATCAGAAACACTCTCTCTTCGAACCCTCCGCGCTTCTCCGCTTTCTGCTCACGCAACGCTTCAAGCTCCTCCCAACTCGCGCCGTGAGCAGCTGCCAACGCCCTTACCACTTCCAAAATGTCCGACAGCTCTTCCAGAGCCTCTTCCGTATTCTCCGCTCGGAGATACTCCGTCGTTTCCTCGCTGAGCTTCAGCTTCAACTGGGTGTGATATTCTACCTCATCCAGAATTCGCGTTCGGCCCGTCTTTCCTTTTGCCTCAATAATCTGAGGGATTCTATCACGGACAAGCTTGTTATATACGAGCATAGTGTCACCTTCCACACTGAGATGTAAACAACTATCAACTTCTATCTCCTTTATTACCTCAACCCAGCCTCTTCTTCATCTCCGCCGCCCGCTCGATCCGTTCCCGCATATAGTTCTCCAGCGCCTTATCCGTGCAGAAAATAAAGCAGCCCTTCTGCCCCCGAGTCATCAGGGTTCGGTACGTATTGCGAATGATTTCGTCCGCAAGCTTCTTGGCCCGCTCCGGGTCCTCTTTCATTAGCTTGGAGAGTCCTTTCAACGACTGGTCGGTCTGTGCCCGGCTTGTGTAATCGGTCACGACTTGTCCGTCGCTATAGATTAGATCTTTGCCGATGATGACGCCGACATAATCGAACTCCAGCCCCTGGCATGTATGAATGCAGCCCGCTTCAGTGACGGATCTCTCATCTATCGCCCATGTTGCTGTATTGTCGAGATTCCAGCTCATGCCGAAGTCATGCTCCGGGATGTCGATATCCGAATACTCCGGGTTGTTGCGGTTATCCTTGGTCCAATCCCAGCAGTAGCCCGCGACGATTCGGGATTTATTTTGCCGCTCATTCAGTTGCTCTATCTGCCGTCTCATCTCGTGAGGGTCGGAGAAAATCCGTACATCATAATCGACGCCCATGTAGTCGTCATTGGCCGTCTCGCGAATTTGCAGGACGTCGTCCAACCACGCCATATATCCATCCGAACCGTCACAACGGAATTGCGAAGCCAGCTGCGTCTTAACCAAATCTGCACCGAGTTCCTCGGCAAACTGCTGGATCAACTCAATGCTTCCGATATCCTTCAGCGTCACCCGCTGCCGTTCATCAATGAAGAAGATGGAGAACCGGGAACCCCGAATGATTTCTTTCACCTGATTCTCGCCAAGATTGCTGAACAGCCCCGATTTCTCATTCAGGCGGTGAGCTTCATCGACGATAAGCGTATCGAATTCATTTTCCATCGCCTCGACGAAGCTGCCGGAGCCTTTGAACAAGTTATCGATTCGCGTCTTGCGCATATCGCCCTTAAGCTTCGTCGCATAAATGTTTCTCGGAGCCGCATTGCGCGTGACGTATTGCACGGCATGACCGTACTGGGTGAGCTGCACAAACAGATTGATGGCCAGCACCGATTTGCCCGTGCCCGGCCCGCCTTCTACGACTAGCACTTTCTTCTCGCCGGAGCGGTACGATTGTCTGGCCAGATCCAATGCCGTCTCATAGACGACCTTCTGGTCATCGATCATCGTAAATTCCTGGTTGCCCTTGAGCATGCTGCCCAGCGAATCCTGCAACGACTTCGAAGGACGAATCCGGCCATTCTCGATGCGGTACAAGTTTTCTTTGTCGTCGCCGTATTTGATATATTTCTTAATAAAATCTCTCAGCTTAGGCGCATCGCCCTTCGCGAAGATGGGAGCCAATCCGACATAATGACTGTATATAGGATCAATCAGCGGCTCATCCTTGCTCGCCAACATGTAGTTGTGCAGGTAAGCGCAGGGACGAAGCTGGATGTTGTCATTTTGAACATTCTCGTTGTAATCCTCGATCAAGGCCGCATAAGACCATGCCTGATAGGAAGGATGCGGCGTCTCGATTAAGCCTTTGTTCATAAAAGTCTTCACGATCGCTTCCTTGCCGCTAACCTTCTCAATCGAATCCCACTGCTTCAGCTCCACGACCACCACGGAATCCGATTGGTCATCGCGGCCGGATATAAGAAAGTCGATCCTCTTCGAGGTGTAAGGGACTTTGAATTCGATAGCGACGCCCGCATTATTCGGAATCTCCTGATCGCTCAGTACCCGGTACATATACTGCATCGAGTTATCCCAAGCCCGAACCTCACGTTCGTTAACCTTACCGATCTTCTCTGCAAAATTGGTGCTGATGTACTTCACCAGATTATCCGTGAACACATCGGCAAGAAACTCTACTTTGGTTGATTCATATACGATCATGACAGTATCACCTCATGAGATTGACTACTAATGTAGGATTGCCACATTTCCACGCCCTATATCTTCTAGACTCCGATATCCAGATCCTCCCTGAACGCATTCTCCTCACTAGAAGCACCCGCTAATCTCAGTACCTCTCCACCGACCTATTACTCTTCCCAATATTACATTCACTGCATAACGTCTGAAGATTGTCCATCACCGTAAGCCCCCCGAGGGAAAAAGGTACAATATGATCGACGTGAAGCTTCACGCCATCTGCCGGAGCTCTGCCGCATAGCTTGCATGTCCCTTTATCTCTCTCTAGCACTTTGAATCGGACGCCTAGCGGGATCGCTCTGCTTCTCTGGCTATGATGAACTTTTGCCGGTATGTGCTCATCATCCATTGCGTCGTTGTTCGAAACGAATAGGTCCGTCATCTTGTTATAAGAAGGCAGGATCTCTAACTCGAAGCCCTTATTGCCCATGAAATGCCCCTTCAACAGTGAGATCAAAATGAAGTCGGACAGAAATTTCTCGCTCGTTGTGTTGAGGAAGCTAGCCGTCTTCGTATCATAAATTCCGAGAATGATATGATTCTGATCGGTCACCTCATAGCCTAGCTTCCGCAGCATGCTGACGAACACGGCCTGCTTCATTTGGCGAAAATGCTGAGCATGCTTCGAATCGCCGCCCATCCGGTCCGAGAACTTAATCTGTTGGGTTAAGAAGATCGAGCCTTCGGCATCTTTCTCCGTCGTGAGATTGATTGAGAATAACATCCCCGAGTATCTGCCGAACTTGCAGTAGCAATATAACCGGTAGTGATCCCTCATGTTCTCATATAACTGCAAGGAGATTTGGATATCCCCCTCCATCAGCGGAAAGGTATATTCGTGCGAGGTCCCAAGCAACTGCCAGTCTTCATGTCGATACTGCAGATTGCTTTCAATCCCTTGTCGTCCCGTGATCGAGAAGCTGCCGATATAGAGCTTGTTCTCCGGCAATGATGTTCTGGACAAAAGCTGGGCGAAAACAACGACGTCCTTATCTTCTTCATGAGTAATCATCGTACCACCACTTACCTTCCTTATCTCCGTGATCTTCTCATTTTAGCAATCGACGATTCCGCTTCCGTGACCTTCGAATCCCTTCATCCCCCATGGACATCCATCCATTTCTCGTCCGCTTGGACGAGTGCATATACGGGCGGGTTCTTGTCCGACATACATTTGAGTAAAAACAATGACGGGAGCTGACATCATGTCCGCAAGCGCATGCCACAGCCGCAAGAAGCGATCGCACTGCCGGTCCAAGTGCCGCAAGCACCACTGCCACTGCAAGTGCCGCCATCACAAGAAGAAGAAATGCGCGACGCATATGACCGATCTGGAGTTTAGTCGGATTCAAGACATTCTCAAGGGCATTGAGCAAGCTCTGCCGCTAGCCTTGAGCAATACGGATACGAGGAGCAATCAGCCCTTATTGATGCAGATCATCCGGCTCCACAATTTCGTTGAGAAGTCCGGCATGTGCGAGAAAAGCACCTTGCTGCGGCTGCTTAAAGACTTCATCCAGCTGCTCAAGACGATCGAGCTCTCGATTATTGACAAAGCGGTTCAAGTACAGCAGATCATTAACCAACTCTTCATCACGCTGCAGACGGTGAACTTGACCGTCGAGCAGACGAACGTCATTAACAACCACATCAATACGATCAATACGATCATTAATAACTTCCAAGGCGTAACCGGACCGCAAGGTCCTCCAGGACCGGCAGGACCAGCTGGACCAATGGGACTGCCAGGACCGGCAGGTCCACAAGGGGCGCAAGGCGTGCAGGGACCTCCGGGATCGTTCTCCCCGGCCTATGCGAACGTCTATGATAACGCGGTGCAAAATATCGTAAACAACCAGCCGGTCCGGTTCAATCAGTTCGATCAACCGGGCTCCATTATGGCTGGCGGCATAACCGCCACGGCAACTTCATTGACAGTGACCGACGCAGGCGACTATTCCGTCGATTGGAACGTATCCTTCTTGCCGCCTCCAACCCATTGCGCACTCGGCATCTTCGTCACGGGCACACTCATCCCTTCGACGACATCAGGTCTGGCCGTTGCAGACGGACAGCAGATCGATGATGTCGGAGCCTCGGCCATTATCCGGCTGGCGGCGAACGATGTCGTCGAGCTTCGCGGGCTCATTCCCGCTACGAGCACGCAAACATCGTTCAACCTCAGCAATACGATACAATATCCGCCATTCGGTGGCGTTGCAGATCAGCCGATCGCGAGCGCTTCGCTGCGGCTCATCAAGCTGTCGCCATAACGAAACGAATCGCACCGCGAGCGGTCATTCCATTACAGGCGGCAGGTCTCTGCCGCCTCTTGCTTCGCGCCTCTCTCACCGGCAGCCCCTCACCCTACTGCACTAGCCAACCTTGCCTGCAACCGTTCGTCCGTCTCCCTCACCGTCTCATCCTACCGCCCGAATTTCTGTACTGCCTCATACAACAGCATTAACTCCGTTCGCACGTCCGTATCGTCCGTGAGCACCGCCGTCCTCAGAATATCGCCTGACCGCGCATCCAGGATGGTGTTGCCAAGGTTCGTTTCCCCTCGTCCGAACGCTTCTCTTGCTTGTTCAATGGCTAGTGTGACAGCCGTAATCAATCGATGAACTTCTATAGTCACTTCAATAGGCAGCATGACCATCCGCTCCTCATTAAGCCTCCTAACCTATTCACAATCCGTATCATAACTTCCATTCCCCTTTCGGCTATTTAATCGCGGAAGACGGCAACTGCTTCTTCCTTATCCGGCTCCAACTCTGCAATTCCCTTGTTATAAGTGATCCCCCCTCTCGATCCGCACCTGATATAATGGAAATAAGTAGTTACTCAGTAAAAGGTGGAGGAAATCGATGGCATTCACGATCAAGATCAACCAAACAACCTTTTCTCTTATTAAAGGCGATATAACCAAAATAAAAGCGGACATTATCGTCAACGCTGCGAATACAAGCTTGCTTGGCGGCGGTGGCGTGGATGGCGCGATTCATCGGGCCGGCGGACCGCTTCTCCTTGAAGAATGCAGGAAAATTAAAGCCCGGCAAGGAGGCTGCGCAGCTGGCGATGCCGTTATTACGGCTGCCGGCAACCTGCCTGCTTCGTACGTCATACACACCGTTGGCCCCGTATGGAACGGCGGCAACCGTCAAGAAACCGAGCTGCTCGGCAGCTGCTATACGAAATCGATGGCGCTTGCCGATAAGCACCAAGCGAAGAGCATTGCTTTTCCGAACATTAGCACCGGTATTTACCGCTTTCCTAAGCCGCTTGCAGCAGAGACAGCGCTTGCATCTGCAATCGCCTACTTGAACGCCTCAACTTCGAATCCGAGCCAGCTCGAGACTGTTTATTGGGTTTGCTTCGATGAAGAGAACTTTACGCTTTACCGGAATGAGCTCGATAAGTACACCAACCGAATGCAAGGTTAATATCGCCGCCGCCCTACTTCTCCAACATATTGTCTAAGTTATGGTAATAGTTGCTGTCGAACGTAGCCTCTCTTGAGGACCTGAACGAGTACACGTCCGTATAGTCCTCCTCGAGATGCGCGCCGAGACGTCCCAGAATCGCATTCACTTCTTCGGAATGTTGCTTCAGAACACACAGGTACGCAGCTCCAGCATCGTCATGGCCTACATACGCGGGCATATTCCGTTCGCGCAGCAGCTTCTCATACTCCTGCTCTCTGCCGTCCACGACGAAGCCCAGATCTTCAAGTCCGTCCTCCGCCTCCAGTCCTCTCTCGTCCGCAATCCTCTGCCAGAACAGCACCAGTCCAAGCGGTGTGTAGCACCTGACTGTTCCTTCTTCATAGAAGAACGGCGTCTCGTGATGGCAGCTAAGTGACCGGACTTCATACTGAGCCGCGGCTGCCGCCGTTATTCGATACCCGAATGAACGTAAATACACGATCGCCTGATCACAATATTCGGCCAGGATTTGATCCGCAGAGATGGAGCCGGAGGCACTCTGCTGTTCCGGTGCTCCCTCTTTCACCGTCTCACTCCGTTGTTCATAGGTTTTCGGTTTCACCAACTCGCTCCGTAACTCATACGTTTCCGGCTTCACCCGCCCGCTCCGTATTCCCTGCAGCTGCTCGGCATAATGCGCGCGCATCCGTTCAAGCGACGCCTCATGGAATCCCTTCTCATCCGAGAATCTGCGGAACTGCTCGCCATACTCTCTCAACTCTTCTTCCGTCTCGGACAGCGCGAACCGGGTCCAGAACCGCGACAGCAGCCCTTTGTTATATGAATCCTCTCGGGCTTGCTCCGGGAACCACGGAGCAGACCCTATTCTTCCCGTAGCCCGTATTCGAACCTCGAAATAGTTCTCATTCAACTTTCCCGTCTTGGCATACCTCTTCACAAGACGGTCGAGCGCTTCGTACTCGTCCGCGCCGTCACTCGTCTCATCGATCCGCCTCGAACAGGATTGCTTCTGATTCCTTAAGTCCTCCAGACTATACTCCTTGCCTTGAATAAGATACTCCCGCATGGACATGCCCGCTCCCTTCTTCACTATCTTCCAGTTCTGCTTCCCAGCTCTTCGGCTGCCCGTTACCCCGCTGTCCTGCCGTCCACCTGGCCGCTCCAAGACCGCACAACACCTTATCTATCGCTTACTGCCATAACCGCCGCTTAACTCCTTCAACCGCTGCTGCAGCATCTCCACCCTCTTCACGTCGGACGGATCGCAATTCCTCAATTCCCGCTTGAATGCGTCTCTCGCGAAATCCCGGTCATTAATCTTCAGGAACCGGACTCCCGCGTCATAATGCCGGTGCAAAATATTGTTAAGCACAATGGCAGCCCCCCGCCAATGGCCCTCTGAGTCAAACTGTCTCACCTTATATTCATTCATCGTCTGATTCCAGTAAGAGGCTTCTTCCTTATTCCGCCTTGCAATAGTCATGGCGAATTTCTGCACCGCTTGGAAATCCTCCAGCGCATCCAGACACCGGACGACCTCCCGATTAAGCCCCGCCCGCTCAAAACGATGCCGCGCCGCTTCGTAGTCGCCGTTTTCATACGCGATCCATGCTTCGCACTCGCTGACATACCGCTCGACCTGCTGGTCGCCGCTTGCCCGCTCGAAGCAGTCCAACGCTTGCGTGTACAGCTTCCGCTTCATGAGGCGGACGCCCTCGTTCACCCAATCCGTCGCCCGCTCCTTCTCATCGGATGCGGCCGCTCCAACCGCAGACTCATGCTCCAGTGCCACATTGTTATCTAGATAAGAGCCGAACGCAGGCAAGTTCCAGAAGCCCGAAGGCATACGGTCATAAATATAGACGACATGGCTGGCTCGGGTCACCGCCACATACAGCATATTAAGCTCGCTGCTAAGCTTCCTCTGAATGCGCAAATCGCTCGTTATCCGGTATGTTTGGCCAAGCCCCATCTGCCGGGTTGTCGTATTCCAGAACTCATGCTCCTCACTGTCCTGCCGGAAGAAGTCCCAGATCATAACCCGCTCGAACTCCAGCCCCTTCACTTGGACAATGCTAAAGATAAGCGGCGACAGCCCGTACGTCGTCCGGAAGTAATGACGAAGCTCGTTCCTTTCCTCCTCTGTTCGAACGATGATCGCTTGGTGAGGACCGAACGAGTGAACAAAGTGCCCCATCTCTTGCTCCGCCATTCCAGAGTAGTAGCGCGGCTTATCTCCTTGGATAAAACTAATGGACGGCTTGGCTTTAATTTTCCGGTCGGTCAAGTCGCGTTCCATCCCATTAATAACGCCGGCCAGATCGATAATGGAGCCGACGCTTCGGTAATTGAACGACAGATGAAGCAGCTCGGGCGGACGGTGCTTGAAGCATTGGGTGAACAAGTCATTGATGTTCGCCCATCGGAAGCCGCTATGATGCAGAATCTGTTGGTCATCGCCAGTCAGGAACAGCCTCGCCGCATTCTCATTCACCATCGTGTGCAGCAACCGGATATGAAGCAGCGTCAAATCCTGCACTTCGTCGCAGAAGACGTAATCGTACGTCTCGTGATTCGATTGGATCGATTGATACAGCAGATCCTGCTCATCGACCTTGAACTCATCCTCCAGCTGTTTCTGGTAGTTGCGGAAATGTTCGTACGCCGCTTTCCGCTTATCGAAGAAGTTCGGTGCTTGATCCCGTGACAGCTTCATATATTGCGGCTCCGGCAGAATGTATCCATCGAACGCTCTTCCGCCTTTAATGATGCCTCTGATCTCTTCCCACATCATTAATGCAGGGAATTCGTTCATGATCCGGTTCGATCTCGCATACTTGCCGTACGTATGAAGAAATCTCTCACGCTTAACGACGTCCTGAGACTTATCGTACCGGCGCTCTTGAACGAGCTGATCGAACGTTTTGAAATAGGTGTTACGCTTGTATAGCTCCTCGTCATCGAGCCCCGCCACTAGTTCACGGAACATTTTGCCGGCTTCGTCGCATAGATCTTTCGTATACGTCACATATAACTTCTTCTGTGCAGCATCCGTCTCCAGCAGCTTGTGAATCATAATCGTCGTCTTCCCGCTGCCCGCCGTTCCTCCCAGCAGAATCGGCAGGGGAGCTTCCGCGTAGCTGCGCTGCTCCGGACTTAGGCTGAGCTTGAACCTCACATATTCGTTCCCGGCCATTTCTTTCGACTGCATCAGGCGGATCACGGAGTCCTCATCCAGCTCGTACGACTTCAACTGATTGAGATAGCAGTAGAAGAGATCCTGCTCTTCCGTCCAGACCGGCTGCGTCTCGCTTACAAGCTCATCCAAGGAGCATGACTTCGGCTTCTCCTCTTCGTACCGTTCCGGGGTGTACTCTTCCTGCAGCAGCACGCTAGCCGTCCGAATGACATCGTCATGCTCAACCTCGAAATGGAAGATCAAGAGCGCCGCTTTCCTGTTCGTCTCCCGGTTCTTCACGATCGTGAAGAGCATTCTTCTCGCCCGGTCTGCTCTTGCTTCATATATGGTTCTCGCCCGGTTAATCGAGCGAAGCTTCTTCACTCTGGTTCCGTTGCCCCAGTCTCCGTTACGGAGCCTCTCCAATCGGACCGAAAGTTGATCGAACCGGTCCCTGGGCATCCCTTGAAGCTCTTCATTCGCCGAATCGGTAAAATAAATCTCGTACTTCATCCCATCACCCAATCCCCACGCTCGAATCCTTCGATCCCTCGATATAAACCTATAGATGCACGACTATCGACCAAGTTCTCGCCACCACATAAGACCATCTTACTATTAGGAAAGCGTTTGAGAAATCGTTCCAACCCAAATTTAAGACAAACCTTAGCCATTGGTAATGAAAGTTATTTTCCATATTTAGAAAACGCCAACGAACAGGTTTCACGTCCGCTGGCCCCGTCCTGAATTACCATTTACATCCTCTCCATGCCCAGGTCCGCTGTAATGGATTTCATCCAAGCTCACGCTGCGTTCCGCATCATTTTCCCATTAAATAGATAATCCTCTAAGGACTAAAAATAATGACTGCCGCACCTAAACAAAAGATTCAAGCATAGGGCGAGAACGGAAGCAATTCCGACCCAGAACGCGAAAAACTTAGGTTGCCCCGCGCTGAATCCCCTCCTTCGAACTATATGCCTCCCTATCCGCCGTGCTTGCGAATTCGCTCCGCTAGCTTCCATTGTAAGCGTGTTATAATCCTCATAGTTTCGGAAATGGGAGCATCTCCCGAAACTAGATAATCGACAACCTACAGAAGCTGGTGATCAGATGTTTCAACTGAAGTGGCTTTGGCACAATTTGAAAGGGGATCGGGTACGCTACATACTCGCGTTAATTCTATCGGTGGCAGGCTCCTCGCTTACCATCATCAATCCGTACATCGGCCAACGTATCGTCGATACGTTCATCACAGGCGATAACGCGGCTCAAAATCTAACCGATGAGCGTTCGCTGCTGATCGGCTTATGCTTCGGCATGGTCGGCTTTACGCTGCTGCGTACAGGGATGGCTTACTTCACGACTCTCCTGTATGAACGGGCCTCGCAGAACATGCTGTACCGGGTCCGGATTTTCTTGTACAACAAAATCCAAGGCCAGGATATGCAATATTACGACCGCAACCGTACGGGCGATCTGATGACGAAGATGACCGGCGACTTGGATATGGTGCGGCACACGATGGCGTGGATCATTAAGACGATTATCGAGTCGCTGACGATCTTCATCGCAGCCGTCGTCTACTTCTTCTATATTGATGCCGAGCTGACTTGGTGGCTGCTGATTCTGGCCCCTCCGATCTTCATCGTGGCGTTCATCTTCGCTAGACGCGTCCGTCCGATGTATGGCGACCTGCGGGAGAAGCTGTCGCAGCTGAATACGGTCACGCAGGAAAATATCGCAGGCAACCGAGTCGTGAAAGCGTTCGCTCGCGAAGAGTTCGAAGTAGAGAAATTCGGCGAGAAGAACGTCAACTATTCCAAGGCCAATAAGGCCGCGGCTATGGTATGGCTCGATTACTTCCCTTATCTGGAGACGTTCGCGCAAGCGTTCTTCGTCATTCTGATGCTGGCGGGCGGCTTCCTCATCATGGACGGGCGAATCACCTTCGGCGAATTCTCCGCCTTCTCCGCCTTGATCTGGGGACTGGCCAACCCGATGCGCACCATCGGCATCATTATCAATGACATTCAACGTTTCTTCGCCAGCCTGAACAAAATCGTCGACGTCTACTACGCCGAACCGCGTATCGTCAACGAGCATAAGGGCAACGAGAAACGCCGTTATGAAGGACGCATTGAATTCGATAACGTCAGCTTCAAATACGACAACGCTGTCGTGCTCGAGAATATCAGCTTCTCCGTCGAGCCCGGCGAGACGATCGCGATTATGGGGGCGACAGGCTCGGGCAAGACATCGCTCATCAACCTGATCCCTCGCTTCTACGATGTGTCGAAGGGCCGCGTCATCGTGGACGGCACCGACGTCCGCAAGCTGGAGATCGATGAGCTGCGCGGCAACATCGGCGTCGCGACGCAGGATGTTCTGCTGTTCTCCGATACGATTGACGGCAATATCGCTTACGGCGATCCGGATATGCCGGAGGAGGATGTAGAGAACTTCGCCAAGCTCGCAGCCGCTCACGACTTTATTCGTAAAATGCCGGATGGCTACAACACGATCGTCGGCGAACGCGGCGTCGGCTTGTCCGGCGGCCAGAAGCAGCGTATCGCGCTCTCCCGGGCAATGGCTGTGAAGCCTCCGATCCTCATTCTGGACGACACGACTTCCGCCGTCGACAATGAGACGGAAGAGCATATTCAGAAGAGCTTGCGGGAGCTCGACTTCACGTGCACGAAGATCATTATCGCGCAGCGCGTATCGACGACGGCCGAAGCCGACCGTATTCTTATTCTGGATAACGGACGCGTCATCGAGGAAGGCACCCATGCCGAGCTGCTGAAGAAGCGCGGTTATTATTACGAAGTATTCAAGCTGCAGAACGAAGGCATCGGAAGGCAGGCGACTACCCATGGCTAGAAATAAATTCGACATCGACGAGAATTTGGAGTCTCCTTTCGATATAAGACACTTCAAGCGCGCGCTCGTCTACATCCGGAAGCAGCAGAAGCCGATGATCATCGCGTTCATCCTGAGCGCGCTCTCGGCAGGCATCGGTCTCTCGGCGCCGCTTATCATGCAGCATGTCGTCGACGTGACGATTCCGGCGAAAGACAAATCCGGGCTGATCGGCTGGTCCGCGCTTACGCTCGCCACGATCGTCGTCAGCGTCATTCTGGCGACGATTCGCTCGCGCATCATGACGCGCGTCGGCCAGGATATTATTTTCGAGATTCGGACGGACTTGTTCAAGCACTTGCAGAAGCTTCCGTTCCAGTACTATGATGACCGGCCGCAGGGCAAAATTCTGATCCGGGTCGTCAACTACGTCAACTCCGTATCCGACGTGTTGTCCAACGGTATTATCAACTTTATTCTCGAAATCTTGAACTTGATCTTCATCGCGATCTTCATGTTCGCGGTCGATGTGAGATTGTCGTTCGTCATTCTCGGAGGTCTGCCGATCTTCATGGGCGTCATCATGCTCCTTAAGACGAGACAGCGCCGGGCATGGCAAGCCGTATCCAATAAGAGCTCGAACTTGAACGCCTACATGCAGGAAAGCATCAGCGGCATTCGCGTCACTCAAATTTTCACCCGCGAGAAGCGCAATGAAGGCATCTTCACCCGCCTCGCCGGCAACTACCGCAGCACGTGGATGCAGACGATGTACTTGAACTTCCTCATCCCGTTCTCGGTCGATAACCTGAGTACGCTCGTCGTCACGGCGATCTATGTCGTCGGACTGCTCGGAATGGGGCCGGAAGGCGTAACGATCGGCGTCATTCTCGCCATGGGCAACTATGCTTGGCGCTTCTGGCAGCCGGTGCTCAACTTGTCGAACATTTATAACAGCTTCATCAACGCCGTCTCCTATCTCGAGCGTATCTTCGAGACGCTGGACGAGCCGGTAACGGTCAGCGACGTGCCGAACGCACGGGAACTGCCGCAGATCCAAGGCCGCGTCACGTTCGACGATGTGACGTTCGCTTACGATCCAGGTATCAACGTCCTCGAGAACCTGTCGTTCGACATCAAGCCGGGCGAGAGCATCGCGCTTGTCGGACCGACGGGCGCCGGCAAAACGACGGTCGTCAACCTGATCTCCCGCTTCTATAACATTACTGGCGGCAGCATTCGGATTGACGGCCACGACATCGGGGAAGTGAAGCTGGAGTCGCTGCGCAGCCAGATGGGCATTATGCTGCAGGACAGCTTTATTTTCTCCGGGACGATCATGGACAATATCCGCTACGGCCGGCTGGATGCGACGGAAGAAGAGATCATTGCCGCTGCCAAAACCGTCTGCGCCGACGAGTTCATTCGCGAATTCGAGGACGGCTACATGACGGAGGTCAACGAGCGCGGCTCGAAGCTGTCCCAAGGCCAGCGGCAGCTCATCTCGTTCGCCCGCACGCTGCTCGCTAATCCGCGCATCCTCATTCTGGACGAAGCAACTTCGTCCATCGATGCCCGGACCGAGCGCCTGCTGCAGAAAGGCTTGAACGAGCTGCTCAAGGGTCGCACCTCGTTCATTATCGCGCACCGTCTCTCGACGGTGAAGAACTGCGACCGCATCATGTACGTCGCTGACAAAGGCATCGCCGAATCCGGCTCGCATGACGAGCTGATCGCGAAGCGCGGCCGCTACCACAAGCTGTACACCGCTCAGAAGATGGAGGCTTAGGCTTCCTTGCGTTAATGGCACAAGCCCCCGATCTCTGTTGAGATTCGGGGGCTTGTTGCTCTTCCTATTACATTCAGCAGCATGGTCACATGGTCAGACACTTCTTTCGCTAATCTTGGATTGGTTCCTGTATAATGTGCAGCCATTTCATTTCAGGATGTCTCTGGACGCATCAAGCCTGCATATTGTGCAGACTTTTCATGCGTTAATTCCGATATAAAGCTCGAACTGACCCCAATTCCTGTACAATCTGCAGTATCTTCTGCTCCGGATGCTCTCATGGCGCCAAATGCCTGCACATACTGCATGCTTTAAGAGTCGTTTGCTATTAAAAAAAGCACCAGCACCGGACACGGAAGCCCGGCGCTTGTGCTTTTCGCTTGTCTGCAACCTTATATCCTGAAAAAAGCCTTCGCCGTCTCCGTCGTCGCCTGTGCGATCTCATCCGCCGGCTTGCCGATGCAACGTGCGACAGCGTTCAGAATATGCGGCAGGAACGCCGGCTCGTTCCGTCCTTCCGCCGGCTTCTCTTTCAAATCCCGCGGCGTCAGGAACGGCGCATCCGTCTCGATCATGAGCCGGTCCAGCGGAATGATGCGGACCAGGTCCCGCAGATGCTTGCCTCTTCGCTCATCGCAGATCCAGCCGGTAATGCCGATATGATAGCCTAGATCGAGATAAGCTTTCAGCTCCGCATAAGAACCCGTAAAGCAATGGACGACCGCATGCCGGACGTCATGCTCCTTCAGAATGGCCGTAAAGTCCGTAAAAGCTTCCCGCTCATGCAGGAACAGCGGCATGTCCAGATCCTGCGCCAAGCGGATCTGCTCGGCGAACCACTTGCGCTGCACGTCCCTCGGCGAGAAATCCCGGTTATAGTCGAGACCGCATTCCCCGATCGCAACGACCTGTTGCTGCGCAGCGAGCTGTCTTAGTTTCGTGATCGTATCCTCGGTGCAGCTCTTCGCATCATGAGGATGTACCCCTGCAGTAGCGTACAGCTTGCCTGGATAACGGCTGGCATAGCGGGCAGCATCCTGACTGTTCCGCAGGCTCGTCCCGGTAATAATGAGCGGTGAGACCTGATTCTCAAGAGCCCGCTCGACCACCTGCTCGCGGTCCTGGTGGAACGAACGGTGCATCAGATTGACGCCGATATCGACGATTGGCGTTGGCATATTAGTCGACCCTCCTAATGGGGATATTCATATGATAATTGGAAAATATGTACTCCCACTGACTGTAACATATCGCCTGGTCGCAAATCTATCATCCGTTACATTCCGCAAGCAACGGGAAAGGACCCGATCCGAAGATCAGGTCCTTTCTATTACTGGAATACTTGTCTGCGAATTAATAGAAATTAACCGACGACAGGTAGTACTGATTCGTTTCTTCATTCAAATTAACGAAGAAATAAATGCCGATCTGTCCATGGTGATTAGCGCCTTCAACATCCACGAAGTATTCGAAATCGCGGCTATATTTACCGTCCATGTAGTCCGAGTCATCGTTGAAGTTTAATGCTTTCGCTTTATTAATAGCGCTGTTCGCGATAGGGGTCGTGATGGTAGCATCGTAGCTGTCACGGTAACCTTCGATGGACTTGTTAAACTCTTTCAACGAATCCTCGTAGTAATAGTTGCCGTATTCGCTTTTACCTACGTTCGCTTTCAACCACGTATCCATTTTATCGTCCTTGCCTGTTTTTAATGCATCAGCATAGACTTGAATTAAGTAGGAAGCAATAGGCTTCAACGTTTCATAGATATCTGCGGATTTCGCATCTGCGCTTATCTGCGGGAAGCTTGTCGCTCCCGTGCTGACCGTTGCTCCATCATTGGATGAAGACGACGAGGACGACGTGCCCGCATCTTTCGTCGGGATTGCGGCACTATCATCGCTGCCCGCCGATGTAATGTCTACGCTGCTCGTCGAGCCGTTCCACGCTACCGAACCGCCGAGTGCTTCCATAACAGGTGCAGCTGGAATATAGGTACGGCCGTTGTACACGATTGGATACAACTGCTCTTTGCCGTCGGCGAGATTGACTTTCGTGCCGTCAACTTTAATCGAGATGCCGGCATTCTGATACGCTTGAATTTTCTTTACGGTCGAACCCGCATACGCCACAGCGCCGATGGACGTCAGCACAGCCGTAGCCGTTACTGCGATCATGACTTTCTTGTTGAACCATTGTTTCATTAGACTTTACCCCTATTCTGTACGTTATTATGATGTCTCATGGCATAATGAGAAGAAGCTGTTGCGTGTTCCAATTACCCACAAGATAAATCCTCGCTAGAAGATTTAAATCTATGCAAAAATGATTATCCAATAGATACAAAATCTACTATAGCAGGTTATGTCATAATTTGTAACAGTTTTCCGCAGAATAATTGAGTATTACAGTCTATTAACAACGTTATTTTATCAAACTTTTAGACTATTATTTTATGAAGGAACCCTATTTCCATCACAGAAAGGATGAACCGATTTTGGAGAAACCCGTAGTCATTGAGTGCTTTAACGAAGATTGGGCTGGCGAATACAAACGGGAGGAAGGACTCATTAAGGGAGTGCTGGCGGAGACGGCAATCGCAATCGAACATATCGGAAGCACGTCCGTGCCAGGGTTAGGAGCTAAACCGATTATCGACACGATGGCCGGTGTCCGTCATTTGGATGCAGCCGATCGATTCATAGAGCCATTGTCTCAGCTCGGCTATGAGCATGTCTATCATGCCGATTTTCCGAACCGGAGGTTTTTTCGCAAAGGCCAATGGAGGGCAGGCACGCACCACTTGCATATCTACACCTATGGTAGCGAGGAGTGGAACAACCAACTATTATTCCGTGATTATCTGATCGCCCATCCGGATGTGCGTGAACAGTACAATCAGTTGAAACTAGCATTAGCAGACGCACACCGCAACGACAGGACGTCTTATACGAATGCCAAACACCCGTTCATTACCGATGTGATTCGAAGAGCCCAGGCCGAGAAGGCCCCTGCAAAAGGAGGCTGACACCTCAATTCTCGTGTCAGCCCCCTATTACATACCATTCTACCGAGCCATGACGACTTGAATTGAACCGACCTCCACGTCAGCCTCTAAGCTGGAGCCGCCCGGGCCGAACGCGCCTTCCTTGCGGTTCGCGGAGTCTACGTCATACGTTATATGATCCACCGCTGCCGTTACCGATCCGACTTTCGAATGCAGGTTAACCGAGCCTGCGGCCGGGGATTCATCCAGCGTAATGTGAATGTTGCCGACTTCCGATTGTGCCGTCAAATTGTGATCCATCTTGTAGCCGTCGACCTTAATCTCACCTGTCGTAACATGGAGCTTCATCTCGCCGATAATTCCGCTTGTCTCAATGCTTCCGGCGTTCACCTCGATGTCGAAGCTCTTCGCCTGAATGCCGCTTGCCTTCACCGTACCGAATGCCGTACTTACCGAGCAATGCTCATACGCTTTGCCAGGGAGCTTAATGACCAGCTTCCGTTCGCCCCGGCCCGATTTATTGGCGTTCCACTTCTTGTCTTCATGAACGTTCACCCGCAGCTCCCGGTCCTTCACCTGGGCATCGAACGTTATTTGCTTCTCGACCGCTTGGTCCGTTACGAGCTCAATCTCGGCGGAGTTGCCGGCTGCAGGCTCTACAATGATGCCCATCGCCTCCGCATCTACCACGATGGAGTCGAATTCGTCCGCCTTCACCGACTCCGTCCGCGTAGTCGTCACGCCCGATCCCGACCCTTGACCGATTGTCGCTTTCTCGGTATCCTTCACTATCGTGTCAACGGAGCCGGAAGAACACCCTGCTAATGCCACCGCTAGAAGCAAGCTCGAAATCATCACGCTATACTTATGAACAAGACTCATCATTATCTCTCCTCATCGTTTCTTGTTCCATCATAATTCCTTCCTCATTCTTCCATAACGGACCATAGACGGTACTCTATCCTAGACTTTAGTCGATGGAGTACATGCGCCGCGTCATTAGACTCCCGTTCAAAATAGAAATGCAAGTTATGATTTAAATAATTTAAATAGGCCCAAACACCTATACTCATTCGCTATATTTCGACTTACAAACCTCCAAATTTGTGAAAGAATAGAGAACCTTCTACCAAATAAGGGGGATTATGATGTCTGTCAATCTTAACAAAAAGCTGTTAATTGCGTTATTAACATGTGCAATCGCAACGGGAGGAACGGCGGTAACGGCCGCGGACTCAACCAATGCCAATGAAGTGCAGCCGACCGAAACTAAACAGCCGGAAGCGGCAGCAGCTTCCGCAGGCAAAGCGTTGAAGAACGCTGACAAGTTGAACACGAAAGAGATATTGAAAGTAGCCCTTTACCACATCAAGCATTATTTGAAGGACGATGTTCAGACACAAGGCAAGAAGCTCTCGGCGTCGGACGATCTATTGCCGCTGTATGACTTCGAAGGCAACCTGTTCGCCTATATGGTTCCTCTTCTTGAAGCCAAGAAGGAAATCGGTTTCATCACGGTAGGCGCCCTAACCGATGGTTACGACGTCTATTCCGTACGGATCGAAGACAATGCTGTTTCCACAATTCGCGAGCAGCTCGCGGCGGCACTTGCGAACGGCGCGTCCGAGGCTACCGTCGTCTTCCTTCCTCCTTATCAATACTTTGTCAAAGCCGTGCAGCCGAGCGGCGAGCAATACACCGATCTCACGCAGCCGAAAGCAGCGAAAGACGTAACCCAGCGAGTGCTTAAGAACAAGGCAGCGCTTCGCAGCGGCTATGAGTTCATCCGCAATGCCGAGAACGAGAAGCATTTGAGCAACATTTTGAACACTCCCGACACCGACGCCGATACCGATACCGCCGCCAATGCGGATACCGCTTCTGATCCCGTCGCTGCCGTCTCGGCACTGGGCGCTTCTTCTGCGCTGTCCAGCTCGACCGTCATGGCCGTAGCCGCTGCGACGGTGACGAAGGAAGACATCGCTTTATCGTCGGAACGCAACTATTCGCAGTTCGTGCCCGTTGAATATAAAACAGGGGTATACAGCTATGGCGGCGATCAAGGCTGGTACGCGAAGAGCTCCCAGCAGGACAACGGCTGCGGCCCCGTTGCAGCCGCGAACATTACGAACTATATGGCGACGGTAACCAACTCGACTAAGTACGGCAAGATGTACACCGGCAGCACACTTTCCTATTCCAACTTCCTTGCTCATATGAACACGATGTACACGAAGATCGATCCGGGCTGGCTCGGCGAATTGTCCATCTGGGATTTCGCAGACAAAGTCGAATCGTATGCCAAGGATAAAGGCGTAACGCTCAAGCGTGTAACGAGCAGCGCTTCCTTCACCCTGGACAACACGGCGAATTATATTAAGGCCGGTCTTAACTCCAATGTTCCAGTGGGCACGCTCAATCTGTCCATGTTCTCCGATTACGAGTATGAATGGCACTGGATGACCATTACGAAATATTACCGCGACGTGAACGACAACCGCTGGATCGCCGTTTCGACTTGGGGCCGCAGAGAAAGCATCAATTATCAGACGCACTTCGACGCCATGAAAGCATTCGAAGGCATTGTCGGCGCGCCGGGGCTGATCTACTTCTCCTAGCCCGCGGTTCGTCGCTTCATCTTCTAAGGAGGCTCTGCTAATGCGTAACGCCATTGTCCTCTTGATGGCCTGCTGCTTGCTTCTTATTGCCGGCTGCTCCCGCCCTTCCGCCATCCGGACGGATGAAACGAAAGTGTTCCAGAACGACATGCTGTCTCGGTACTCTGCCGTGAAGAAGCTGACGATACAATCCGAAGATACGGGCTTATCGTTCCGGTATGTCATGGACGGCAGCAATGCCGAGCAAGCAGCCATATTCGAGGAAACGCGCAAGTTCTTCCTCAGCGAGACGGTGCAGACGAAGATCGTGAAGGAGCGCTTTGCCGATAAGCATGCTTCGCGCACCTTTCCTTACCCCGATGTCGAGATCGTCTTCTCGCTGCACGACAAGGATACGGCCGATTACAAGTACACATCCGGCTATTACGGTTCGAACACGGATCCAAGCGTCATCGACGGCTATCGGACCTGGTATTACTTCGAGGGCGATAAGCCTGGGGTGAAGCTGGAGGATACGGATACGCCGGAAGCTAAATAAGTTTTATGAAATGCAGCACCTTGGGTGCTGCATTTTTATTTGGGGGAGTATACCGAAACAACAAATATCCATATCCACGCAACATCAATCTATAGGCAGGCCATAGAACAATATGATGTAATAGTTTAATAATGCTATTGATTAAGGCTTATGAAAGGATGAATCATTAGAATGGAAAGTCATACGCAGCTCGGCCTAATGCCCGCTATGGGGTGGAACTCCTGGAACACTTTTACTTGGGATATTAATGAACAGCTCATTCGCGACGTAGCGGATCTCTTCGTCTCCGAAGGATACAAGGATGCTGGATATGAATACATCGTTATCGATGACTGCTGGAGTCTCAAAGAGCGGGATTCGAACGGAAATTTGGTTGCCGATCCGGCTAAATTCCCAAGTGGAATGAAAGCGCTCGCAGATTATATCCATGGGAAAGGGTTAAAATTCGGCATGTACTCGTGCGTGGGCACCCACACCTGTGCCGGCTATCCGGGCAGCTTCGAGCACGAATTCCAGGATGCCCAGCAATTCGCGGAATGGGGCGTCGATTATTTAAAATACGATTATTGCTTTAAACCTCGGAACATGTCCGGAGAGCTGCTCTATAAACGGATGAGCCTAGCGCTGAAGAACAGCGGAAGGGACATCCTCTTCTCTGCGTGCAATTGGGGAGAAGACAATGTGTATCAATGGATTCGGGAATCAGGCGCTCATATGTACCGGTCCACGGGGGATATTCGGGATTTCTGGGATTCCGTCAAGAGCTTGGCGATTTCACAATTGGATAAAGGCTGCTACACCGGTTCCTTCTGCCACAACGATATGGACATGCTCATTGTCGGCATGTACGGCGGAAGCAACAACGATTATATTGGAAGCAAAATCGGCGGCTGCAGCGACACCGAATATAAAACGCACTTCTCGTTGTGGAGCATGATGGGCTCCCCTCTGATGATCGGCTGCGATATTCGAAGCGCCAACCAGCCAACGAAGGACATTCTGATGAACCCTGATCTCATCGCGATCAATCAAGATATCGAAGCCCGCGGCGCTTATCGCATTAAGCCGGAGCCGCAATGGTTCCATACGGATGATGTCTTCATGCTCGTGAAAGTGCTGACAGACGGCGACGTCGCCATCGGCTTCTTCAACCTGAGCGACGATCAACGCGAAATATCGCTCCAATTCTGGGACATCGGCCTTCCTTATGCTTCCGGATACTCGTTGTCACTCTATGATTGCTGGGCGCATCAAGAGCTTGGCGTGTTCAAGGAGCGTTTCTCTCCTGTCGTGCCAGCTCACGATTGTCTGGTTGTACGGGCCAAGCTGGTCAAATAAATGGGCGGCAACCGAACTTGCATGCAATGCGGCACCTCGCTCGTAACGGACGATATTGCCATCTATATGAAGCTGGTCTCAAGAACGGCTCAGCGTTACAAATGTATCGATTGCCTCGGCGAACAGCTCAATTGCGGACGCGAACCTATCGAGAAATTAATCCGCTATTTCAGGGAATCGGGAATTTGCGTGCTGTTCCGTTAATGCTGCGGGGAGTATGTCTATGAACGACTAAGAGGGGCAGCCCCAAAGTCATTGGACTTTGGGGCTGCCCCTGTGTCGTTGTCGGTTAAGCAAGCTGTCACACCAAGCGAGCGGATCTATTTTCGAGACAGCCACTTCCTATTAATTCCAATTCATTGCCTACGGAACAAAAACAAACTTGCCATCCTTAATCTCCACATGCAGCTTGTCATCGGCAGCCTTGACGAGATAGAAGCGGCTTGCTTGCTCCAACGATTGCTCCTCGCCATCGATTAGAATCGACGGCGGGAATTCAACGGACAGGCCATTATGAACAATGGGCTTGCTTATGGAATCGGACATTGCCTCCATAATATCCAGCTCTGCCATATCCGGGTCCAGCACTTGCAATACGCTTGTCATTAAGGAGGAGAACAGGATGATCGGTCCGAAATCGGAAAACGACGACATCTGAGACGCATCCAACAGATAGAACATCGCTCGAATCGTACCGTCTTCATTCCGTATCCCTTGCGCAATGACGCCGGTGTATTCTTGTTTGCCGGAATAGAACTTGATCGCAAAGCCTTCCTCGCCCTTCTTAACGGCCTTCGCTTTCATATTCAGATCATTATGCTTCAACGCCTTGTTAAGCTTATCGACGAAAGACTTCTCCTTAACCTCCAGCGTGAACTTGCTTGCTTCTGCAATCTGGGCCTCTTCCTTCTGCTCGGCTAGTTGCTCTTCCTCTTTCTGCTGCGCTTCTTGCGCTGCGGCCAGCTTAGCGGCCTCTGCCTTCAGTTGCTTCTCCTCTTGCTCCTTCAGCTTGGCAGCCGCTTCTTGCTCCGCTTGCTCTTTCTCTTCCTTCTCTTTCTGGGCGGCTCGTTCTTTCTCTTCCTTCTCTTGCTCCGCCTGACGGGCGGCCTGTTCTTGCTCTTCCTTCTCATTCTTCAGCCGCTTCGCTTCTACCGCGGCCGCTTTCTTCTCCGCCTGCTTGGCGTCATAGGCTTTCATCTCTTCAGGCGTCATCTTCGGAAGCGCGAACAGGAACCCGATAATTAGAGCAAGAAACAGGACGCCATATAGGAGAAGAGCCCGCTTCCTTGTGTGCTTCTTCATTCGCTTCGGCAGCACAAGCCTAGGCTTAATAAGTCCTATGAATAATGCGATGACGCTAATGCCTGATAAACCAAGCAACAACAATGCAGCAAATGCTCTCACTTCTATTCTCCCTTTGCTCGATCAGCCATTCTATTGGTGCCTTGCCTTGCCTTGCCATGCCGTAATATTGATCTTATCTTATCGCCGCACGCCCGCTAACCCGGAGAGTGCCTCATTCAACAATTCGCACAGCTGTATCTTCGACTCGTTAGAGCTAAGAAGCGTCGGATCAACCTTGTAGTTGTTGACATAAAGCTCCTTGGTCAGCATGCCGCGAATCTCGATCGAATGGATATCGCTCCAACGGAAGCGTACTCCCTGCGCCATCATGTTGCGTACATAGAGCGCTTCCGAGGACAGCAGCAGCCCTTGCTTGGCGCTCCCGAAAGCCGTATCGTCGAACAAAATTAACGGAATTTCTCCCGGCTGAAGAGAGGCGTAAGATGTGCAGGCGCTTTGGAACTTTTTATCGCTCTTCGGTCCATCCCCATACAAGAACAGATTGCGCGCCAGATCGTTGCTAAGAATGCTCTTCTCCAGCAAGGACCGGGCAAAATCCGCATGACTGAAGCCTCCGCTCTGCGCTCCCGGCTTCGAATCCTGTTGCACATTCGCCCCGGCAAGATCGTTCCGCGCCCGGTTCAACATCGCACAGAATTTGAGCTTCGCACTGTCCGATGAAAGCATCGTGAGCGAAACCTCGAAGCCATTCACGAACAGCTCCTTGGACATTCCCTTAAGTTCGATTAAACTGACCGCATCATAGGAGAAGCTCTTCGGCTTGGAGAACGGGTTGCGGATGCATATCCGTTGGTTCGTGATCATGCAGCCGTCCTTTGCACTGCCGAACGCGGTATTGTCGTACACGATGAGCGGAATTTCTCCCGGCTGCAGCTGGGCATAGCTCTCAATCGCTTGCTGCATCTTCTTGATCGCCTTCGGATCGTTCGACAATCCGTATACATGCCGGGACCATTCGCTGTCCGCGAACGATGCGAGCAGTCTGCTGCTATACGCTACCGCTTCTTCCTCATTCCCGATGATGACCCGATCTTCCGCCAGAAACTCCTCATAGCTGCCGCTCTCCGAGGTTTGGGCCGCATATGCGAGCAGAGCTACGCAGCAGAACTCGAGCAACTGCTCGACGGCCCGGATATCTTCCGAGTTCAATACCGACCATGTCAGCGAGATCCGCTGTTTATTGACCGTGATATGATTGCTCCCGCACTCGATGTGCTCGACATTCTTCCATGCAATAGTCGAAGCGCCTTTAATATAGAGATGCTTGTCCGTCAGAAGAAATCCGCTTTTTCCCGAGCTCATAATCGAGTTGTCGAACATAAGCAACGGCCGTTCTTGCTCATGTTCAATGAACGCAAAGGTACGCAGCGCGTTATGGAATCTAGCAGACTCTTTCTCCTCGACTGCGGATGGAAAATGTCTCCGCAGCTCCGGACGGAGCAGCATTTTACAATAGTACAACAGCTCCCCTGCATCCAAATCTTCCAGATCATCGCCGTCCATCGTTTCTTGTAGCTGCCGGTAGAAATAATTATCGAACTCTTCCGCCTGCCGAGTTGCCATCTATACATGCCCCCGTTTGCCTTAGTTAGGATGCCCCACCTAGCCGTTATCGGCTGTTATTTTTCCAAAGCTTGCCCCTAAGAGAAGCCCGCTCGGTGAAGTCATAGGAAAAATATACTACATCTTTCGAAGGATCGTCGACAAAATATTCCTATTTATGATTCAATAGTCCCAATATTTTTGTTCGCTGCAGCAAAAAGAAAGAAGACGCAAAGGTTTCCCCTGCGTCTTCTTGGTATGTTCTCTGTCCTTGTGCTCATGCATGAGGCATACTGACTTCCGACATGCGACCGCGCATCCAGTGCGGCAACCGCTGCAAACTTGCAGTTGCTGCTTACCACTCGCTGCTCGCATCGTTATTCCTGAGTCAACGGGATAGTGGAGCAAAGGCCGCCCCTTTCGCATACTGGCTTTCGACATGCGACCACGCACCATCGCGGCAACTGCCGCAAACTTGCAGCTGCTGCTTGCCGCTTACCGCCCGCATCGTTATTCCTGAGCCAAAGGGATAGTGGAGCAAAGGTCGCCCCTTCCGCAACCGGCTCTTTCTCTGCCCCCGCGTCTATCTGCCTGCCCGTCAAACCCTTCTTTCAGCCGTACATCAGCTGCCTTTTCCGGAGTCCACCGCCCGGTCACTTCTTCATGCTAAGCACCCGCTGCAGAATGGCCCGGTTCTGCTTCGCTGTCTCCGCCTCTCGAATATTCCCCCGCTGCAGATGAATCTGCTCAAGTTCGCCATAGATGTCGGAAGCGTCTTTCCATTTCTTATTTTCTTTGGATGCGGAGGCCCACGCTTCATAGATCGAGACGAGCAGATCCGTCTCCTTCTCCTTCTTCGCCAGCTGCGCCGCTGCCTTCCATTTCTTATTGGCGAGATCGTTCTTACCCAAGTAGGACTGAACCGCGGCCAAATTATACATAATAACAAGCAGCTCTTTGCCGCCGGCGGTTCTCGCCGCAATGCTCTCCGCCTCAACTAACTTGCTGCATGCCTCTTGAAGCTTCCGTTGGTCTTGATAGATGGAGGCTAATTCATTGAGCGTAAGCAGCAGCTCCGCCCGCTTCCCGGCTTTGCGAATCATCTTCTCTGCCTTCAGGTATAATGGCAAGGCCAGGTCATATCGATTCTGCTTTCGATGGATAAAAGCCTGATTCACGAGGTTCGTGCGATACGCCTCATTGTTCTTGACGGCATCGAGCACCCTTCCTTCTTCCAAGAACAGTTCAAGTGCTTCACCCCATTGCTGCTTCTTGAACCGATGGCTTGCTGTCGCTTTGACCGCCCGTGCATATACGAAATGATAGGAGGTATCACGGGTCAGCTCTATTACTCTTGCATAAGCTGCCATCGCCTCGTCCACCCGGCTATCCTTCTCGTACAATTCGGCCAAGCTGCACAGACTGGATGCTAGCCCCTCCGTGTTAGAAGACGACTCGCATTGTGCAATGAGGGTGACGAATGTCTCGATTGCCCGATCTTGGTCGCCCAGCCGGGAGTACAGAAAGCCGAGGTTATGAAGAGCAGACGTCATCGTTGCGGCAATATCCAGCTTCTTCGCCAGAGCATAAGCCTCCTCGAATAGAGGCTGCGCCTTCTGATACTCTTCCAGCTTGCTGTAGACGCAGGCCTGCTCGAACACGTTTCTCGCCAGCTCCCGCTCTCTGTCCTTGCCCAACCGGCGAAGCAGCTGCTCGGCCTCCTCCAATTTCTTCAGCGCCTTATGATTCTGTTTGTCCTCGAACAAAATCATGCCTTGCAGCTGGAGAAGGGAACTTAGCAGCTCCTCATTCTTCAAAGCTCTGGCTATCGGTTCGGCTTCGCCCAAGTTCTTGAGCGCCGCGCTCGCTTTATCCGTTTCCCGGAACAGATCGGCTTGGTTCAGCAGAAGCAAAGCTAAGCCGTGACGCTCGTTCGTTCGCCGCACGAGCGCAACCGATTCCGCATAGAGAGCGACGGCAAGTTCAACTTGCTCTTGCTGCCGGTATATAGAGGCCATTTTGCTTAAACTTTTGGACAGCCCGATATAATCGCCCGTTGTCCGGTCCAAATCGGCTGCTTCCCGAAACAGCTCGATCGCCAGTTCAGTTTCCCCTGTATCCTTGTAAACCGAAGCCAAGTTGCCGAGCGTGAGGCTCAGATGGATATGATCCTGAAGCGCTCTCGTTATCCGTACCGCTTCTTTCCAGCACTTAATCGCTTCCTCATAATCCTCGAGCCGTTCCAGGAGCATCGCCTTATTATTGAGCGTACTGGCGAGACTGCGCCGGTCACCAATCTCGGCGCATAACCGTTCCGATTCCTTGTAACAGTCCATCGCATCGGCATCTCGGCCCATATCGCCATACAAGCTCCCGATATTATTAAGCATCGTTGCAAGGGCGTCTATCTCCCCATATTTCCTGGCGATGTACTCCGCTTCCTTGAACAGCTGCAGCGCCTTATCCAAGTCCCCTTGCTGCTGATAAATGACGGCCTGACTGTTGCAGCTGCTAGCCAAGCTTGTTTCATTGTTGCTCCGCTTGGCCTCTGCGGCAGCATCCTTATGCATCTGCAGCGCTTCTTCCACGCGGCCTAACCGGCTGAGAATTTGACCCTTGTTGTTCATAATGGTCGGCGCAGCCGCGGGCTTGCCCGTTTTTCTTAAGATCGATTCCGCCTTCTCATACAGCTCCAGCGCTTTCTCATCCTTCTCCAGATAATAATAGATGCCCGCCTGGTTATTCAGGTAAGCACTCACCTTCACCTGTTCATTCGCTTTCCTCGCTCTATTCTCCAGTTCCTGGTATAGAACAAGAGCTTCCTCATACCTGTGGGTGTCATTAAACAATTTCGTGCAAAGCTCGACCAGCTCGTCGCTCTGATTCTCCCGCTGCGATAACACGGAGCGGTATGCCGCTTGTGCACTGTACGGACCGCTCTTCTCCAGAACGGTCCATTGACGCAGTAGAGCGTAGCTGTCCAGCCGGTTCTGTTTCACTAGAAAGGCCTCTTCTCCCATCAGAAGGTGCAATCGGTCCCACTGGGCGGATGCCATAAGATGCGACGGAAGCTCCCAGATCTTCCGCTCCGTCCAGTCCTCCCCGTCTTTGTTGTCAAAATAATCAGCAAGCGCAGCATGAATGTCCCGCTTCCCGGCTTCCGTCAGCCATAATTGCTCCACCGCATCGCGGACGAAAGGATGCGAGAATCGGATGACGCCCGAGCTTTCGATTAATAAGCTGTCCAGATTGCAGTAGACGGGAGACCATATAGCTGACGGCAGCGGCTTATCCTTCCCGCCCAACAATGCAAGAAGCTCCTGCTCCGTCAGACCGAACCGGGCGCAATGCATGAACTGCAAAGCCCGTTTTACGATATCGCCGTACGATTCATAGAACTTGGATTGCAGCCGCCGCAAGCTTCCCGTAACCAGCTCCTGAATGCTGTCGTGGGCTAAATATCGGTTAAGCTCGTTCTCCAGCTGGCCGAAGTCACCGAATAAGCGCAGCTCATCGAGCAGAAACCGCAAATAGAGCGGATTGCTCGTCGCCTTCTTCTCCAGCACTTTATCCACTTGCTTCGGGTTCAGCTTCTTGCCGTATTGATCGAGGAAATGGTGCATATAAGCTTCCCTCAGAGGGGCGAAAGACTGCTCGTCCAACCGCAGCTCTTGAATAATGAAACCGTCCTGATGGAGCCTGTCATAGGTCGCGTTATCCACTGTCGAGATAATGAGAGAAATATTATAAGGGATCGCCGCAGGGAGCCACGTCAGCCAGACGCCTCCCTCGTATTGCAGCACTTGATCGATGCCATCGATGATGATTGTGACCGGCTCCTTCGTATGCTGCGCGACCGTGAACAATCCGGCTGTAAACTTCGCTTCCACTTCATTCATGGAGGCCGGAAGGTCGAGCTCGATGTTCAAATCCCGGCTTATTCTCCGGAAGAGGAACCGCACGATATTCGCAGGGTCCGCGCTCTCCGGATTAGCCCCGATAAAATGCGCATACGTCCGGGCATGCTCCATCGCCCATTGCGCGAGAAGCGCTGTTTTGCCGGTGCCTGGCTTGCCCACGACAAACAGCGGATAAGGCGAGCGGCTGTCGACGAACTGTTCAATCCGCGCCATTGCCTCCGGCCGGTTAACGAACGCCCGCTGATGGTAGCGGGCGAGCATCTCGTGCTCCAGCTCTTCCCTCGCTAACGGATCAGCTTGTTCGCTTAGCGGGAACAACTCGTCGATCAGCTGCGTTAAGTCATGGAGAAGCTTATCCTTGAGCTCGCTATAGCTGGCATACGACTGCAGCTTAATATGGCCTTTCTCCCGTTCCCCATGAAGACGTTCCTTCAGCGCAGCCAAGCCCGCTTCTCCTGCAGGGTCATCGTCATCCGCAGGTTGACGCTGCGGTGCCGACGCCGAATCTTTGATATAGAAATAAGCATAGGCGGAAGGGCTCGGATCGTTCAGCGCACCATACAGAAACTCGATTTCCGTAATCGATTTGCCCATCCAATCCTGAAGCCATGGCTTCTCTTGCAGCATATCGGGCGGCACTTCATCTTCCTTCAACGTCCAACCGTACCGTTCTCCTAACAACCCGATGAATATCGGCCGGCTGTCGTCGATTCTTCTTAAGCAGATGGGAAGCACCTGACCGCTGTCCTTCTCCTCTTCCGTAATCCCCCATCTCAGGTCGATCTCGCTCCATAATACGCCGCGCTGCTCACAACGCTCGCGAATTTCCGGGAAGACCTCCAGCATCATCATATCCCTCTCGCCATGCATATCTCGAAAGGTCGAGGACACGAATGCCGCTATGCTTCTTCTTCTCTTAATCTGTTCTATTATCTCGGTCGTCATCGTAATCACCTCATATGGAGGATAGGTCCTTCGACTCACTCAAATTATACCATGCGCGCATAAAAATAGAGCGCAGCCTATTCCATAGGCCCGCCCAATCTCTCATTCCTAATCATACTTGCTCTAGAACGCTAAGCCGTTATACCTGTAATGACGCGATTAAGGCCGGCATATTCCTGTAGGTAGAAGCCAATTCGCTTTTAACGCCTAACGAGGAGGAGAACGATGCCTTTTCCAAGCCTTGCGCAATTCGTCCCGGTGACGCTGAATGGAGCTCCTGTGACCGACCCTGTACGGGACGTCTCGCCCGATGAGACGGATATCGTCGGAAGCGCTGCTTATCCGGCGGCTTACTATGCTTACGACGGAACGAATGTTTATTTCCGGATTCGTCTGAACGCCGATCCCCGCTTCAAGACCGGGTTCAATAATTTTGCCTGGGGCGTGCTGTTCGATACCGACGGCATCCCTTCCACCTATGAGTGGGTGCTCGCCGTCAATGGAAACAACAATTCGGTTGACCTGATTGTGAACACCGTTAAGATTCCGAACAGCTTTAACGATCAAGCCGAGGGCACGGACGGAAAAGGCATGCCGAGCTTCACCCAGCCGATCATCAACTACGACATCGCCCGCGCAGCTCCTACCGGTGACGGCTCCTCTTTCGGAGGGGGAACCAACTATTTTCTCGATTTCTTCATCCCGAAGGCGACCCTGTTTCCTCTGCTCGGCATTACGGACCAATCGTCGCTCCGGTTTTTATTCTTCACCTCGACCAACAACAATAACTTCAATAAAGACTTTATCGGCTCGGGTCAAACGTTAAGCGCGGCATTCAGCGATCCGCTCACCGTGAACGGCGGGGATGTCCGAGCGAAGCTATCCGTGACGCAGACGGTTGACGGCGCCCCGCTTACGCTCATCGCGGGGCAATCCAGTACGGTGAACGGCACCATCACCGTGACCAATTCAGGCCGGAGCAGCGCCTCCGCAATATTCATTAATGCGCTGTTCCAGTTCAATAAGCTCGTATCGCTGCAGACGGTTTCAGCCACCGACGGGACAGCTGTTATTAATCTTGCGGCCGCGACCTTAACTTGGAATATCGGCACCTTGAATGCCGGTTCCAGCGCGGTGCTGCGTTACTCTGCGCAAGGAACCTTCCTTCAATCCGCTGCAGCCACAATCGATGTGAAGTCCGCCAAGGCAGTCGACCTATTCACCGGCCAGCCGCTCACGGTGCCGCAAAGCACGGCCGTTGCCAGCGTCGTGTCCGTCGGAGGGATTACCGGTACCGTATTCGACAAATCAACGGGGCTTCCGCTGACCGGCGTTGCGGTTCGATCATTCAGCGTCCCTTCGGGGACTTCGAACGGTTCTGCCGTCAGCGGCACGGGAGGCTTATATTCCATCGCAGGTGTGCCGCCGGGCAATGTTCAGCTTCAATTTTCGTTGCCTAATTATCAGACCGCCACGGTCAACGCAACTGTCGCCTTCAATGCTGTCGCAACCGTTAACGTGCTGCTGCTGCCGCAGCCGGCTTCCGTTCAAGGAACCGTGACCAGCCAGGCGGATGCAAGTCCGATTGCTGGCGCGGCTATCCATCTTACCGATTCGATCGGCGCGCTGCTCGCACAAACGTCGACCAATGCGGCTGGACAATACGCCATATCCGGTCTGCTGCCGAATTACTATCGGATCAGCATTGCCGCATCGGGATTCCAGCAGCAGGATCTGCCTCTCACGTTAACGTCGGGAGAAACCCGTGTTGTGAATGCGGCGCTTGCTGGCAGCCCGGGTGCTGTCGCCGGCACCGTGACGACTGCGGCCGGAATTCCTATTGCAGGGGCTAAGGCGGAAGCGCTGGACAACCGCAACAACGTGCTTGCGACTGTATTGACCAATATATCGGGCGTTTTTCGGGCGGACAGTCTTGCCCCGGGTCTCAACGACAGGCTACGTGTGTCCGTCCCTGGGTTTGTTACGCAAATCATCGGGTTTCAAGTCGCTGCAGGACAGACGACGACCGTTAATGTGAAGCTGTCAGCGGAGGCGGGCAGTATTACCGGCATCATCACCGACGCCGAATCCGGACAGGGACTTCCCGGAACGAGCATCCGGGCCGTCAATGCGGAAGGCATTACGCTGCAGACCGCCGTCAGCAGCGCGGACGGTTCGTATTCGATTCCGTCCCTTCAGCCCGGCAGCTACTCCCTCTCGTTCTCGGAAGAGGGCTACGCAGCAGAGACGGTGGGCGCCATCGTAACTTCCGGAGCTTCGACTACGATTAATATCGCGCTCGAGACGCTCGCTGGCGCTTTAGCCGGAACGGTGACCGACCTCGCCGGCGTCCCTCTTGAGGATGTCGTCATAAGGGTATACCTCAATAACATTATTATTGCCCGCGTCTCTTCCGCAGAGGACGGCACCTATATGATCGGCAATCTCGCTCCGGGTGTCTATACGATTTCCGCCCGAACGGACGGCTTTGGCGGGGATACATTCGGAGTCATCATCGAACCGTCGTTGACAACGAATGCCGATTTCCGGCTCGTCCCAGACCCTGGCATGATCGTCGGCAAAATTACGGACATTGCGGGAAATCCGATTGTCGGTGCGGCGGTCGCCGTTCAGAATAATGTCGACGGCGGACCCGTCCTTCTTACACGCATCCTCTCGGAAACGGACGGCGCTTATATCATTGCCGGCCTCGCGCCAGGCAACTACATCGTCAACGTGTCTGCCGCCGCTTTCCAGAACCAATTTGCCAGCGCTCTTGTCCGGTCGGATGCCCAAACGCCGCTCGATTTCAAGCTCTTGCCAAGCCCCGGCACCATCAGCGGCTCTGTACTTGACAGCTCCGGCAACCCGCTCGTCGGCGCAGGCATTCAAATTCGCGTCACGAGCGCGAACGGGATAACGGTATTCAGCCTGTTCACCGACCCGGTCGGCCAATTCCAGTCCAGCAGTCTAACGCCGGGCATCTATACCGTCTTCGCCTCTGCCGACAGCTTCCAGACCGCTTCCGCTACGGTAGCGGTCGCCTCAGGAGCGACGGAGAAGTTGACGCTCGTTCTCTATCCCGAGCCCGGATCGATTCAAGGAACGGTCGTCGATCTCCTTACCGGAGCAGGCCTGCCAGGTGTCGTATTGAACATTACGGACCAGAACAACTTCCTGGTCGGCATCACCGTTACGGACAGCGATGGCCGCTTCGATGCAACAGGCATAGCGCCAGGCAACTATACGATCGTGGCCCAAGAGAACGGGTATCAGAGCAATACGTTCGGCGTCATCGTTAACGCCAATGCCATTACGCCGGCATCCATTCCTCTATCGCCGAATCCAGGCACCATTAATGGAACGTTAAGGCCGCCGATCGGCGGAGCGGTCGTGCAGTTGACTAATCTCAACAACGTACAAGTCGCCACAACCGTAACGGAGCCGGATGGCAGCTTCACCTTCAGTACCGTGCAAAGAGGGTCCTATCTGCTGACTGCCGTTGCTCCCGGGTATTCGTCCGGCGTCATCGGAGCGACCATTGTGCCTGGCGGCGTTGACGATGTCGTGATCGACCTTACGTCCAATCCCGGTACGGTCGAAGGGTTCGTCCGGGATATAGCTGGCCAACCGCTACCTCAAGCAGCCGTCAAAGTGGTGAATGGCAATGAATCCATCCGCGGGATCGGCCAAGCGCAAGCGGACGGCAGCTATATCATCGGCAACTTGCCGCTGGGCACGCTGACGGTCATCGCTTCCGCATCAGGCTTCAGCAATGAGATCAAAGGCGTGAACCTGAGCCCCGGCGAGCTGGTATCCAGCTTCAATTATGAACTGGCACCTAATCCAGGCTTCGTTAACGGTCAAATCACGGATGGCGTAACCGGCCAGCCAATCGGGGGCGCGGATGTCGAAATCCGCATACTTGGCGCTTCCGGGCTGTCTGTCACCTCGGTCTCGGCCAGCATGTTCGGCAACTATCAAATTTCCGGGCTGCAGCCCGGACCTTACCTCGTCGTCGCACGGGCGGACGGCTATAGCACCGGAACAGCCGGCGCTATTGTCATAAGCGATCAGAGCACGATCGCTTCCATCGCTTTAGCGCCAGCCTTCGGCAGTCTCATCGGAACGGTTACCGATCTGTCTGGTAATCCGATTTCGTCCGTTAATACGCAGCTTCGGCTGTTCACGCAAGAAGGGATTCTGATCAACACATTTTTTGCCGGCGTGGACGGCACATTCTTCGGCGGCGATCTCCCGGCGGGCGAGTTCACGCTGAACGTATCGTCTCCCGGATTCGAGGGCGAGACGATCGGCGTCTTCATCAAGGCGGGAAGCAGCACCGCCGTTGCGATAAGACTGGCCGCGCCGGTCGCAGCGGTCACCGGCCAAGTCGTCGATGCTTCAACCGGTGCAGGCATCTCGGGCGCCGTCATCAACGTCACGGATGTGTATGGACATCCGGTTAGTCCTTCCTTCTCGGATGAGAACGGCAATTTCGGACTGTCGGGCATTCCGGCAGGCAATCTGATCGTGACCGCTTCGACTCCCGGAGCCGGAACGGACTCCGGCGCCATTGTGACGGCGCCAGGCCAGACGACGAACGTTCAGCTTTCCTTGACGCCGAATCCGGGCAACGTGTTCGGATTTGTCAGCGATTCAGCGGACGGGTCCGATCTGTCCGGGGCAACCGTGCGTATTTATGACGGCGTTACCGGGGCGTTGATCGCAACCGTCATTACCGACAACGGAGGCGTCTACACGTATCCGAACTTGCCGGCAGGCCCTTACACGGCAAGCGCGGCCGCTTCGGGCTACGCTTCCGAGCTCGGCGGCTTCACGATCGTCTCCGGCGCAACGACGCGTTTCAGCTTCACCCTCGACAAGCTTCCTGGCCGGATAAGCGGCAGAGTGACGGCTGACCCCGGCGGGACGGCTATTCAAGGCGCCACTCTCGTTCTGCGGCAGTATAACAATTTTGGACCGGTGATCTCATCTATCTTGACCGACTCGGACGGGAACTACGATCTGGGGGAAGTTGCAGCGGCTAATTACATCGTGACCGCCTCGCAGTCCGGCTTCGTAACGATTCAAACGTCAGCATCCGTGTTGCCTGGCCAAAATGCCGCCGTTAATTTCTCGCTTGCGCCAGCGCCGCTATCCGTCAGCGGAAAGGTAACGGACGTCGGAACGGGTGCGAGCCTGCCGGACAGTTCCATCGTTATTATCGATGATAATGGGGTTATCGTAGGGAACGGAGTAACGGACAAATCCGGACAATACACCGTCCCGAGCGTACCGGCAGGCAACTTGACCGTCATCGCAAGCGATCCCGGCTATCAAAGCGGCACCGGCTATGTCATTCAACCGGTACAGCAAGTACCGCCGACCCGTAATCAGACGGCGGACCTCTCTTTGAACAACGGTCCGGCTGCCATTGAAGGGACGGTTGTCGATGATACCGTCGGCTCTCCCGTTTCCGGTGCGATCGTTACGGTGCTGGAGCCGGTGAACAATGTGCCGCTTGGAACGACGGTGACGGATGGAACCGGAAGCTATCAGATTGGCGGGCTGGTGCCCGGCGCACCGTATACGGTAACCGTCTCGTCTCCCGATTTCGGCTCCGTCGCGCTCGGCGCAAGAGCCGGGGCTGCCGCGGGCACGATCGGCAAGGCTGATCTGGCTCTCCGGTCTGCCTTCGGAACTTTGACCGGAACGATCCGCGATGCCAAAGGCAATCCTCTAAATTATGCTTTGGCCGAGGTCACGACGGATGAGCAGCTTCTTGTCCGCAACATGATCAGCAATACAACCGGCCGGTACACGATAACCAACGTAGCCGCAGGCGGCCCGCCTTCCCGGTTCTCTTTCCCAGGGAAACAGACCGCCATCGCGAGGCCCGTTATCGTGAACGGGCAAACGACGGTGTTGGATATTATTCTATATGATGAGGAAGAGGAGTAAGGCTGGGGAGGGCTATGAAGAAGGGGCACGATCAAGGTCATGAGGTGACTTTGATCGTGCCCCTCTTTTGTGGAAGAGAGTTTTATTGTGTGAGAAGCACGTCTGCTATCTTCATTGCATTATGTACAATGAGAACAATACATAGATGTGCAAGACATGGGTCTCATTGTATGGCGTACAACGAAACTAACCGCTTAACCGCCAAATGGCCTCCATTCTGCCCATTTCATGTGTTTTCCATTGTACGATATACAACGAACCCTTTCACTTGCGCCGAATGAGCAATTTTCATTGTACAAAGCGCAATGAAGATGGTTAGTTGTAGACTGAGAAAATAAAGTGTTAGACCGTGAAAATAAAGTTCTAGACTGGCAGCGGCGGCGTTAAGCGAACGGGCAGGTTAGCGCAAAGTTTATTGGATATATATGGGCATGATTGTCGAAATATATGGTAAAATGACCTAAGGTAGCAAGTTAGTTATGTTTTGGGGGATCAGTGATGCCATCGTATGAGTTTGAGTTGAAACCGAAAGAATTACTTAGACTAATGTTCTTTAAAAAGATCTGCCCTAACTGTAAGAATAAGCTAGTAAAAAATAACGAAAAGACCTTTCTCGAAAGAGGGTGGTATAAGATGAACGGAGCTTATTATCACGGAGACCAATATCACCTGAAGTTTCGTTACTACTGTGGAAATTGTTCTAAAGAGATACAATTACTTGAACTGCGACATAGAAGATTTTTTAAAGACAAGTAACTTTTA
>NZ_BILZ01000036.1 GCF_004000825.1 Paenibacillus kobensis NBRC 15729
GGACGTCGTCGTACTGGACCCGCCGGCGTTCACGAAGACGCGAGGCGCGGTGAGCGGTGCTGTGCGCGGCTACAAGGACATCAACCTGCACGGTTTGAAGCTGGTGAACGAAGGCGGCTACCTCGTAACGGCAAGCTGCTCGTACCATATGAAGCCGGAACTGTTCCTCGAGACGATCCAAGAAGCCGCGCGCGATGCGGGCAAGCTGCTTCGCCTCGTCGAATGGCGTGCAGCGGGCAAAGATCATCCTCAACTGCTCGGAGTAAGCGAAGGACATTATTTGAAGTTTGCAATATTCGAGGTTCGGAGCAAGCGATAACGCCGGCTGTTTGCCCCAGACGATTCATTCGTCTGGGGCTTTTTGCTTTTCGTCAAGAATCGTTAGGCGAGAGTATTATGCCAACTGCGTATTCGAGATGGTTCGGCGCCTTGTTACCAGCTAACAAAGTAACAAAGTGTGTAGTTAAAGCCCACAAGTCGTATCGTCAAGGGCGATAGAGTATAAAGTGTGTTGTTACCTGACTAGGTGCACCGCCTAGTCTTATTAGTTTTTATCACTGGCGAGCGAAGCGGTGACATGTGAGCATCTTTGTGTGCTCGCAACCAAGAGCGGAGGGGCAGAACATGCTGAAGAAGCGAAGCGTGCGCCTTTGTTTTCGAATTCACACCATTGATCATTGTTCAAATGAATCCGAAAACATCAGCGATCGTAAGCATGATCTGCCTCGCAGCGGCTGAATGGGCGAGCATTACTAATGTGCGCACATTTCACCGCGAGAGAGCATCATTTTCCCAGAATGTATGTTCGACCTATCAATGAAAAAATCGTCGCATTGTGCTAGAATAGAAACACCTTGTCATCCGTGGAAGGATGGCGAAATTGATCGGAAAAGGTGGTTCGGCTTGTGGCGCTTCGATTTGTGCTAGGCCGCTCCGGGGCGGGGAAAACCCGGTATTGTCTGGACGAAATACGCGCCAAGCTGCAGGCGGAGCCGGATGGCCCGCCGCTTATTATGCTCGTGCCGGAACAGGCGACGTTCCAGACGGAGTACGAGTTGCTGCGCGGCGGCGGGCGGACAGGGACGGTTCGTGCGCAAGCGCTCAGCTTCCGGCGGCTTGCGTTTCGCGTCATGCAAGAAACAGGCGGCACTGCTTTGGTGCCCATCGACGAGAACGGAAAAAACATGCTGTTGTACAAGCTCATGCACAGGCATGCATCGGAGCTCCAGCTGTTCCAAGGAGCGGGCGGACAACCCGGATTTATCGAACGGCTGGGCGAGCTGCTGACTGAATGGAAACGTTACGGCGTCGACAGCTCCCGGTTGTCTGACTCTGCGGATTGGCAGTCCGGTTCGGCTGCTGCTTCTCCTTTGTTGCAGCGGAAGTTGGGCGATCTGCAATTGCTATACCGTCAGCTGGAGCTGGAAACGGCTCATTTGTATGCCGACGCAGAAGATTATTTGACATTTCTAGCCCGCGGATATGCCCTCAGTCCGTCGCTTGCCGGAGCAGAACTGTATATCGACGGCTTCCACGGCTTCACGCCTAAGGAGTACGAAGCGCTGGAATCTATCATCGGGGCAGCGGCGAACGTGACAGTCGCGCTTACGCTTGACCGCCCTTATGAGGGCGGAGATCGGCCGCATGAACTGGAGTTGTTTCATCCGACGGCAGAGACGTATATCCGCCTGAGAGAGCTCGCTGAGCATTGCGGCGTTGCCATCAGCGAGACGCATACTTTGAACGAACGCGCGCTGCCGCGCTTTACCGACCGAACCGTGCTCGCCCACGTTGAGCGGTACTACGCTTCGCGCCGCCCTATGGCACCTGACCTAATGACCGAGTCGCTGTTCGATCCGCAGCAGTCAGTCGGCGAGCTGTCATTACATGCGGCGCCGAACCGCCGGGCAGAGGCGGAGGCGGCTGTTAGCGACATGGTGCGCCGGGCACGTGACGAAGGAATGCGTTGGCGCGATATGGCGATAATGGTCCGCAATGCGACGGATTATACCGACTATCTCACCGAGTTGATGCACGACAACGGAATTCCGTACTTCCTCGACCAAAAAAGGACAGCGTCGCATCATCCGCTTGTCGAATTTATTCGGTCTGCGCTCGAGACCGTGCTCCACGGCTGGAAGTACGACGCTGTATTCCGCTGCATGAAGACGGAGCTTCTGTTTCCCGATGCAGACGACAGCGAGTCGAGACTGACGAGGGAATCGTTTGACCTTCTCGAGAATTACGCGCTCGCCGCCGGCATCGACGGTTGGCGCTGGCTAGATATGCGCAGCTGGAAACCGCTCGTTCGCGAGTCGCTTGATAGTCCGGAGGCGGCGGAAGCGAGTAAGTCGGAGCTCGCGCGCTTCCAAGTCGTACTTGAAGCGCGTGAAGCGATCGTGGCTCCGCTTCGCCAGTTCAGCGAGGCGCTGCAGAGTGCGAACGACGTCCGCTCGATGTGCGAAGCGTTGTACCGTCTGCTGGAAAGGGCCGGCGCCGCTGACCGGCTTGAACGTTGGAGCCGCACTGATGCGGACGCGGGCCGAGTAAGGCAGTCGCGTTCGCACCGGCAGTTGTGGGACGGCGTGTTGTCGCTGCTCGACCAACTGGTCGAGATGACGGGCGACGAGCCGCTGACGCCGGAGTTGTTCGCCGGCATGCTGGAGACCGGTCTGGATAGCTTGAAGCTCGCCTCCGTGCCGCCGTCGCTCGATCAAGTGCTAATCGGCAGCGTCGATCGTACGCGGTCGGGCGAAGTGAAAATATGTTATGTACTAGGCGCGAATGATGGCGTACTTCCGACTCGGATGACGGAAGACGGCATACTGACTGAGCAGGAGCGGGATATGCTCTCAGATGCAGGGCTGCCTCTGGCGCCTAGCGTCCGGCGGAGATTGCTTGATGAGCGTTTTATGATCTACAACGCGATTGCGGCGCCAAGCCGTCACTTGTGGATCAGCTACGCCATGGCGGATGAAGAAGGGAAGAGCCTTCACCCGTCCGAGTTGATCCGTCATTTGCGGACGATGTTTCCGCTGCTGCCGGTGCGCATGATTCGCACCGAGCCTTCGGAAGATATGACAAGAGAAGAGCAGTTGTCTTTCGCCGCGCGTCCGGCGTCTGCACTGCCGCATTTGATCGCTCGTCTGCGGGCATGGCGGCAAGGAGCGGATATCGACGATGCATGGTGGGACGTGTTCGGTTGGTTCGCTCTCCGTCCGCAGTGGCAGGAACCGCTTCGCAGACGGGTCGCTTCGCTTGATTACCGGAACGAGGAGCCGCCTCTTGATGCGGATACAGCCCGCCTGTTGTACGGCGAGCGGCTGCGTGCGAGCGTATCGCGTATGGAACGGTTCGTCTCATGCCCGTTCCAGCATTTTGCGGTATATGGCTTAAAGCTGCAGGAGCGTCAGATTTACAGGTTGGAAGCGCCGGACGTCGGTCAGTTATTCCACGCCGCCCTTAGCAAGGTCGCGGAGAAGTTCGGCCGCAGATGGGGTGCCGTTACGGATCAACAAGCGGCAGATGCTGCAGCAGAAGCGGTGAACGAGCTTGCACCGCGCCTTCAATCCGAAATACTGCTTAGCAGTGGACGTCACCGCTACATGCTGTCCAAGCTGAAGGCGGTTATAACGCAAGCAGCGGTCATGCTCGGCGATCATGCGAGACGTGCGTCGTTCCATCCGGTCGGCTTGGAAGTCGACTTCGGTCCGGAAGGGACGCTGCCTCCGCTCGTCGTGCAGACGCCGGATGGCGCCGATATCGAGCTCGTCGGCCGTATCGACCGGGTCGATGCCGCTGAGACGGATGAAGGGCTGCTGCTGCGCGTTATGGACTACAAGTCGAGCTCCACCAGCCTTCGGATGGAGGAAGTCGCTTTCGGATTATCGCTTCAGATGCTGGCATACCTCGACGTGCTGCTCACGCATGGCTCCGCATGGCTGGGCCGCGAAGTGAAGCCGGCAGGCGTGCTCTATTTTCACGTGCACAATCCGCTGTTGAACGCCGCAGGCGGCCTCGACCGCAATGAGGCGCGCAGACAGCGGCTTAAGAAGTTCAAGACGAAAGGCTTGCTTGTCGCTGACGAGCAAGTGGTCAGGCTGATGGACGGCGAACTGGAGTCCGGCTATTCGGAAGTGCTGCCGGTCGCGGTGAAGAAGGACGGTTCGTTCTATTCGACCTCATCCGTGCTGCCGCAGGAAGGATGGGAGCAACTGCGCCATACCGTGCGCCGGACGATTGGCCGAATCGGCGGAGCGATCGGCTGCGGAGCGGTATCGATCTCTCCATACCGTCTAGGCGGCAAGTCGCCATGCACTTTCTGCTCGTACAAGCCGGTGTGTCAATTTGATCCGTTATTCGACGGCAACGAATATGTCAAGCTGCCGAAGCTCGGTAAGGACGATGTATGGCAAGTGCTCGATCCTACCGCTGCAGAATCGAATGGATATGTACGGGATGCGGCAGCAGCGGCAGAAGCTTTCATGACGAGGGGGAACAGCAATGACGGGCGTAACGTTTAGTCCGAAGCCGGCAGGTTCGACGTGGACAGATGATCAATGGCGCGCCGTATCGGCGGAAGGAAGCAACATTCTCGTCGCTGCGGCAGCGGGATCAGGCAAGACGGCTGTACTGGTTGAGCGGATCATCCGCAAAATATCGACCGACGCCGACGTCGACCGGCTCCTCGTCGCGACGTTCACGAAAGCGGCGGCTTCGGAAATGAAGGAGCGGGTTCGTATCGCGCTTGAAGGCGCGCTGGAACGCAATCCGGAATCGGAGCATCTTCGCCGCCAGCTGGCGCTAATTAACCGCTCTTCCATAACTACGCTTCACTCGTTCTGTCTGGACGTCATTCGCAGCTACTATCCGCTGATCGGCCTCGATCCGGGCTTCAGGATGGCAGGGGAGACGGAGAGCGAGCTGCTGCGGATCGATGCGCTGGACGAGCTGTTCGAGCGCAAATATGCAGGGGAGGATGAGGACAGCGGCAGCTTCTTGATGCTGACCGACCGTTACGGAGGCGAGCGCGGAGATGAGCCGCTGTATCGGCTCGTTCAGAAACTGTACGATTTCTCCCGCAGCCACCCGTGGCCCGACCATTGGCTTCGCGGGATGGCAGCGAAGTTCCTCCTGCCTGCCGAAGCGCCGCTAAGCGGCACCGAATGGGTGGAGGCGGCGAAGGCTGACGTGCGGTTGTCGCTGTTCGGAGCTGCCGGATTGCTGGAGCAAGCTCTTAACCTGACGAGGCGTCCTGCTGGTCCAGCGCCTTACGCTGATACGTTCGCGGACGACTTGTCGCTTGTTTCCGACCTCCTCGGCTTTGTTGCGACTGAGCCGTGGGAAGCGTGGGCGGACAAGTTCGAATCGGTATCGTTCGGCAGGCTGAAGGCGATGAAAGGCGACGAATATGACCTTCTGCTGAAGGATCGGTCCAAGGATTTGCGCGACAAGGCAAAAGGAATCGTTACCGGTCTTGCGGACAAGTGGTTCCGCCGGACGCCGGAGCAGTACCGTGCCGAGCTCGAAGAGCTAGCGCCTCTAATGGATTCGCTGTCCGGGCTCGTCATCGCGTTCGGGCGCCGGTACGAGGAGCTGAAGCGCGACAAGGGACTGCTCGATTTCAGCGATCTCGAGCATGGATGCCTCCGCATTTTGCGTGATGCCTCATCGACCCCGCACGAAGAAGTTCCGTCGACCGCTGCACTGGAATACCGGGAGCGGTTCGTCGAGATCCTGCTGGACGAATACCAAGATACGAATACGGTGCAAGAGGCGATCGTTACCTTGATCGCGAGGCCGAACAACCGTTTCATGGTCGGTGACGTGAAGCAGAGTATCTACCGGTTCCGGCTCGCGGAGCCGAATTTGTTCCTGCACAAGTATAAAACGTACGCACCAGCCGACTCGGCCGACGTTGCCGCACAATCGATACAAGCGGACAGCGGCGAGACAGGCGTCCGCATCGACCTGGCGCGAAACTTCCGCAGCCGGAGCGAAGTCGTAGACGGCGTGAACGGCATATTCCGAGCCGTCATGCGCGAGAGCGTAGGCGAACTCGAGTACGACGAACGCGCCGAATTGGTATGCGGAGCCGATTATCCGGCCCCAGACTTGCCGGGACGATGCGCCGCCGAACTTGTGCTGATCGATAAGAACGGGATACCGTCCGCCGCTGCAGAGGAGCGGCTGGAGGATGAAGCCGACTCCGATGCGGAAGACGGCTCTGTTCGAGCGGCAGATGCAACCGATCTGCAGACAGCGCAGTTGGAGGCGCGGGCGATCGCCCGCCGAATTCTCGAGCTGCGCGAAGCGGGGCATCCGGTATGGGACGGCCGCCGTAAGACATACAGACAGCTCCAGATGCGCGATATCGTCATCTTGCTCCGCGCAACCCAGCAATGGGCGCCGATTATGATCGAGGAGCTCCAGACGTATGGCATTCCGGCTTATGCCGAACTCGGCTCTGGCTACTTCGATGCAACCGAAGTGGAAGTGATGATGTCGCTGCTGCGCGTCATTGACAATCCTTATCAAGATATTCCTTTGGCAGGCGCACTTCGTTCGCCGATATTCGGTCTGACGGCTGAAGAACTGGCCCATGTACGAATTCAAGCGGGAAGAGGGAACTTCTATGACGCTGTTCGTATGGCAGCGGAGATGGAAGGTGCGGATGGACCTGTACGTCTAAAGCTGGAGCGGTTTCTAAACCAGTTGGAGAGCTGGCGGGAAGCGGCGCGGCAAGGATCGCTCACCGAGCTGCTTGCTTCATTGTACCGGGAAACGGGCTATTACGACTTTGTCGGGGGACTGCCGGGCGGTGCACAGCGTCAAGCGAATTTGCGCGCACTGTTGGACCGTGCAAGGCAATATGAGTCGACTACGTTCCGCGGGCTATTCCGTTTCCTTCGTTTCATCGAACGGATGCGGGATACAGGCGGCGATCTCGGTACAGCGCGCGCGCTCGGTGAGCAGGAAGATGTCGTACGCATTATGTCCATCCACAAGAGCAAAGGGCTGGAGTTTCCGGTCGTGTTCATTGCAGGTCTCGGCAAAATGTTCAATATGCAGGATCTGAATGCGCCATTCCTGCTTCACAAAGAGCTGGGCTACGGTCCGAAATTTGTAGACGCGGAACTCCGCGTCAGCTATCCGACTCTGCCTTATCTGGCGATCGGCAACCGGCTGAGGATGGAAATGCTGGCTGAGGAGATGCGCATTCTATACGTCGCCGTTACCCGTCCGAAAGAAAAGATGATTCTAGTCGGTACCGTAGCGAACGCGGTCTCGAAGCTGGAGGAATGGGCAGGGGCGGTCGATGAGGACGGCAGGCTGCCCGATGACCGGCTTGCTTCGGCGAGAGCGTATTTGGATTGGCTCGGTCCGCTTGCCGCAGGCAGCGGAATGCTGACGACCGTGCAACAGCCAGATCATGAACCGCAAGCCCTAACCTCCGAACTGGACGAGGCCAATCCTACGTCCGGCAAGCAGGCATCGATCATACCGCTTGAAGGCTGGCGTTTTGGCGTCCTGCCTGCGGTTATGTTCGTGGACGAAGCAGCGCCTGCTGTCGAGCACGATGTGGCGGCCGAGCAGGAGATGCTGCAGAAGCTGGCTGCAGTAAGCGAGTTGGCGGTCATGGAGCCGTCAGAAGCTTCAGGTGAGGTCGAGCGGCTGCTCTCTTGGTCATATGGCTACCAAGCAGCAGCGCATGTGCCGGCCAAAACATCAGTCACGGAAATGAAGAGACTGCACGCCGAAGCGGCTGAGGCCGAAGACAGCGCAAAGCTGCCGGCAAGGGAGCAGTCGCCTGCTGCAAAGGGAGAGGGCGGCAAACCGTCTGCTTTAACTTTCCGTCTGCGCAGGCCGCGATTTATGGAAGAGAACGCCCTTACACCGGCGGAGCGCGGTACGGTCAGCCATTTGCTCATGCAGCATATTCCGCTAAACGGACCTGTTACGCCTGCTATAGTGCAGGACACGGTCGACTGCCTCATTGAGCGCCGCATTATGACCGTCAAGCAGGCGGAGGCGATCCATCTTGAAACGGTATCCGCCTTTTTCGGCAACGAGATCGGCAGGCGGCTGCTCGCAGCCGATTGGGTGAGGAGAGAGCTGCCGTTCAGCTGCGCTTTCCCCGCCTCCCGGATCTATGGCGCGCAGGCGGAAGGATTGGACGATGAGCCAATCTTGATTCAAGGTGTTGTCGACTGCTTGTTCCGGGATGAAGCAGGCATCGTTCTGCTCGATTATAAGACCGATCAAGTATATTCAGGACAGTATGACCAAGCGGCGCAGCGCCATCAATTTCAATTGGATGTATATGCAGAAGCGCTGGAGCTATCGCTGGGCGAGCCAATCCAAGAATGCTATGTTCATTTCTTGAACGGCGGCGTCACGGTGAAGATGCGCTAACCAGTTAGGTCAAGCTTCAGCACGATTCGAACGGAGGCATACAAGTTGAATAAGGATAAGGAAACCGTAACGAAGAGAACGTATACCGTACCTGTGCTATTGGTGCTGCTGACGGGCAGCCTAATCGGCATCGTATTATTGTTCTCGCTTAATTTGCAGCACAATCAAGAGACGAATCGGCAGCAAGGAGAAGACATTATCAAAGCAGGTCAGGCAGCGAAGGCACATGTGAATGAGGTGGCGTTCTCGCTGGATAAGCTGGCGGCGTCATCAGGCGAGGCGGACCGTTTAAGCCTATTGTACAATCTGGGCTATTCTTTCCGTGGCAGTGACGCGCTGCTGGCGTTTATTGAGGCATCGGAGGAGCACGCAGCACCGGGCGGCCAGACGCAGACATCCGATCAACCGCGTAAGCTTCTTGAAGCGATCAGCGACACGCTGGACGGGATTGGCGCTCACCCGGGCCAACTGAATGACATTGAGGCGCAGTATGTTAAACAAGTACTCGTTTTGTATCAGCAATTAGAACAAACCTTATCCGGCTTCACTCTTGAAACGGGGGACAAAATGGTCGAGATGACCGCGCAAACCGGCGGCAGTTGGGTACAGCTCGGGCAGCAGCTCGAGAAAACGCTGGAGCAAGCGGAAGTCGGCACGAACGGAGCTATCCCGGATCAACTGCTCAATCAATCCCAATAGCGGTCAAGCCGAATAGTAGCCAAACGCCTATTGCTGCATACATTGTAGCAACAGGAGGGTGAATTGACATGGAGCTTGGTAAAATAATTTCAAAGCCGTCGAACAAAACGGAAACGGCGGCTAAACCTGCGGCAGTGTCGAAGCAGCCGACAGGCGTCAAGCCGCTTACGACGGCGAAGCCTGCGCCGGTCCATAAGGCGGAAACCGCTGTCATGCCGCAAATTACGCTTCCGGCTGCCGGAGAGAAGACGGAAATGAAGCATTGGTGCAAGCATCATATGCACCGGTACGTATTGGCGCGGACATACAATGGCTGGTGCATCGACGGCATTGTCGAACATATTGATGATCAGTTTCTATGCTTGGCCGTTCCTTGCGGCGTCGTTATGGTTGATCCCCGCGGATTCGTCCCATTCGGCGGACCATTCGGAGGGCCGTTCGGCTCACCGTTCGGAGCTCCGTTCTATCCGTATCCGTATTATCCGCGCCGTCGCTTTATCCGGCAGACGCTTCCGCTTGCTGCGCTGGTCGGGTTGTCCGTATTGCCGTTCTTTTGATTCCTTTTGTACGGCGATGCGCCGGGGCGTATCCGTCCAGGCCCGGGCGGGCATGCACCCGGCATTGGCCTGCCGTCGGATTGGACGAGCGCCGCTGTTTTCGATATCATGAAAGGTAGTACATATTGGCCGTCAGGCAGGAGAGGGTGTCATTTATGAGCTGTATTTTTTGTAAAATCATTAACGGAGAGCTTCCATCCCGCAAAGCTTATGAGAGCGACGCTGTATTGGCATTCCACGATATCACGCCGAAGGCGCCTGTACATGTCGTTATCGTGCCGAAGAAGCATATCGATACGATGAACGAAGTCGAGAGCGGCACCGACGATGCAGCGGTTGCGGAACTGTTTCAGGCCGCACGCCAAATCGCCCGCGAGCTCGGCATTGCCGAGTCCGGCTACCGTCTAATTAACAACTGTAATGCTGACAGCGGCATGGAGGTTAGTCACTTACATTTCCACTTGTTGGGCGGCCGAAATTTGGGAGCACTTCTTTCGAAGGTTGAAAGTTGACACTGCCTTTCCTTTTCATCTATAATGAAATTTGATTACGGTGAAATGCTCTGGACGGTCTGTTTCGGAGGGAGGGAAAACTGGTGTCTGAAACGAAAGTTCGCAAAAACGAGACTATCGATGCTGCACTCCGCCGCTTCAAGCGCTCCATCGCAAAGGACGGCGTTCTTGCTGAGGTTAAGAAGCGCAAGCATTACGAGAAGCCAAGCGTGAAACGCAAGAAGAAGTCCGAGGCTGCGCGTAAGAGAAAGTTTTAGGAGGATCACGTCCCAATGAACCTTAGCGATCGATTGAACGACGATATGAAGCAAGCGATGAAAAATCAGGACAAGTTTAAACTTACAACGATTCGCATGATTCGTGCGTCCATCAAGAATGCGGAAATCGATTTGAAGCGTTCCTTGGAGGACAGCGAAGTGCTTGATATACTCAGTCGTGAGATCAAACAACGTAAAGATTCCCTCCAAGAATTTACCAAAGCGGGCCGAGATGATCTTGTCAAAGATGTTGCCGTAGAAATCGATATTATTGGTGTATACCTTCCCGAGCAGCTGACTGAAGAAGAGATCAAGTCAATTGTACTGCAGACCATCCAGGAAACCGGTGCTTCTTCTAAAGCCGAGATGGGAAAAGTGATGACCGCCCTTATGCCGAAGGTTAAAGGGCGCGCTGACGGTAAACTAGTAAACACGATTGTGCAACAATCCTTGCAATAAATTCATACGGACAGGTGAACACTCCCTTATACAAGGGAGTGTTTTTTCTGTTCTTTTTATATGATTAATCAAATAATTATACATTATGTGGGAAATGCGAAACGTTCATGTTAGATGTGCGTATATGTCATTAGTAACATACTAGTATGAAGGAGGCGTGAGGCTTGGATTTCCGTCGCATCATGCAGTGGAGAGCGTTGCTGTTAAGGTTATCGGCTATTGGCTTCATTATTGGATGTCTGCTGCCTTGGTCAGCGGTGTCAGCTGCTGAGCAAAGCTCAGTCGGAGGGGCTGTCTATATCGTTCATGCGAAACAGACGGTTGAATCCGGCTTGCAGTCATTTCTGGAGAGGGCGTATAAGGAAGCGGAGGAAGCACGTGCGGAACGGGTTGTACTGCGGCTTGATACGTATGGAGGGTTGGTCGACAGCGCGGTCGAGATCGGCCATTTGATCCGCGAGAGCAAAGTGCCGACGACGGTGTTCGTCGAGGGTAAAGCCGTATCAGCGGGAACGTATATCGCGCTCAATGCGCAGAACATTGTCATGCAGCCAGGCAGTACGATCGGCGCTGCGGCTGTAGTCGATGGTTCGGGCGAGCTGATCGACAATCCGAAGGTCGTCTCATTCTGGACCGGTGAGATGATGGAAGCGGCGCGGCTGCATGACCGGAATCCGGATTATGCAGCGGCGATGACCGATATTAACGCAGTTGTGGACGTGAAAGAAATCGGCCGGACGAAAGCGCAAGGAGATATTTTGACGCTGACGGCAACGGAAGCGGTCAAAGCGGGTTATGCGGAGCATATTGCGGCTACCGTTGACGAGACGATTGGGTGGCTGGAACTCGGACAACGCACGCAGATTGAGATCGAGCCGACATGGTCGGAACGGCTAGCTGTGTGGTTAACGTCACCGGCCATCATTACGATTCTGCTCATTCTTGGTATCGCGGGCATTGCTATCGAAATGCTGCTTCCGGGATTCGGTATTCCGGGTATCGTCGGAGTTGCTGCGTTCGTCCTATTTTTCTTCGGCCATTACGTTGCAGGCTTTGCCGGACAAGAGTCGATCATCCTATTTGTCGCAGGAATACTTTTGTTGGCGTCGGAGCTGTTCATCCCAAGCTTCGGCATTCTAGGCGTACTTGGTTCAATCGCGATTGTAGCTGGGGTTGTAACGGCTGCGCAGGATGCGGTAACAGCGCTGTACGCGCTCGCTATTGCACTGGTCGTATCCGTCGTCCTCGTCTATGTGCTGGCGAGGAAATACAGCGACCGCGGCATATGGAACAAGTTTATACTGCGGGATAAGCTAACGTCGGAGCAAGGCTATGTATCGGCCCCGTCGCGGGAGACGCTGATCGGCCGATCGGGCGTCACACTGACACCGCTTCGTCCTGCGGGAGCGGTCGACATTGATGGCGATAGGATCGACGTCGTAACCGACGGACGGTTCATCGGATCGGGCGTAACCGTAACCGTCGTGGCGACGGACGGCACCCGGGTCGTCGTCAAAGAAGCAGAATCGTCTCACTGATTGGTCAAACTACTTACATGGAGGGGTTAATCAATGGAACCGCAAGCTGTTACTTTTTTAATTATTGCAGCCGTTGTCATCGTTGCTTTGTTCGTCTTCCTGAGCTTCTTCCCCATTATGCTCTGGATTTCGGCGCTTGCATCGGGTGTCCGGATCAGCATCATCACACTCGTCGCAATGCGTCTGCGCCGCGTCGTGCCAAGCCGCATCGTGAATCCGCTTATCAAAGCGACGAAAGCAGGACTCGGTCTATCGATCAATCAACTCGAGAGCCACTTCCTCGCAGGCGGCAATGTCGACCGCGTCGTCAATGCGCTTATCGCGGCGCAGCGCGCCAACATCCCGCTCGTATTCGAACGGGCGGCAGCGATCGATCTGGCGGGACGCGATGTCTTGCAAGCGGTACAGATGAGCGTTAACCCGCGCGTCATTGAGACGCCGATCGTGGCGGCTGTGGCGAAAGACGGCATTGAAGTGAAAGTAAAAGCTCGCGTAACGGTTCGGGCGAATATCGAGCGTCTCGTCGGCGGCGCCGGCGAGGAAACGATTATCGCGCGTGTCGGCGAAGGGATTGTCACGACGGTCGGTTCGTCTGCATCGCATAAGGATGTGCTTGAGAATCCGGATTTGATTTCGCGTACCGTACTTGGCAAAGGACTTGATGCCGGGACTGCGTTCGAAATCTTATCGATCGATATTGCGGACGTGGATGTAGGCAAAAACATCGGTGCTCATCTGCAGACCGAGCAAGCGGAGGCGGACAAACGGATCGCACAGGCGAAGGCGGAAGAGCGCCGCGCAATGGCTGTCGCACATGAGCAGGAGATGAAGGCGAAGGTCGTAGAAATGCGGGCCCGAGTCGTGGAATCGGAATCGCAGGTTCCTCTTGCAATGGCTGAAGCGCTTAAAAGCGGCAAGCTAGGCGTAATGGACTATATGAACATGAAGAACATCGAAGCCGATACGCAGATGCGCAGTACGATCGGTAAGCCGGATACGGCGCAGCAAGACGACCATAAGGCATAGGCCGCGCTATGGAGAAGCTGATTGATTTTTTGCTTGATAATATTTATCTCGTCATCGTTGTCGCGGGCTTCGTGCTGTCGGCGATGGGCAAGAGAAAAGGCAAAGGCGACAGAAGAACGACGCGGATGCCGGACTTCGGCGGAGGAGATGCAGCGTCCGTCGAGGAGGGCGAACCTCAGCGGCATAGACCAAGTAACGGGCAGCCGCCGCTTCCCGGCCGGCAGCCTTCCGCTGAGCGTCCGCAGCCGGCAGCCGTTCGCCGTGTCCCTTCGTCAAGCGGGCCGGCAGTTGCGGCTCGAACGCAGCCCGCGGAGCGGGAAGACATATTCCTGTCGACGGAATTGCAGGACGCAAGCTCGCCTCGGGTCCCGGAACAGCGCTCGACGCGCCCGACAGTCGTTGCTTCGGCTACAGGTAAGCAGGTTGCCGCAGCTGACCTGGATGTGAAGGCGATGCGCCAAGCTGTCGTCTGGTCGGAAATACTAGGTCCGCCGCGCGCCAAGCGGCCATGGAACAGATAAAGTGCCGTGTAATATGCAAGCTAAAATTAGTCCGTATGGAACTCAGCAATGAGCTGAGTGTCCGTACGGACTTTTTTGCATATGAAATTACCGGCTCTGTATCGTAAGCTACATAATCCAAGGCTGTGCCGCATAATTTGGTAAAGTACGGGAGGGGGAGCGGATAACGCCATGGCAATGCGTCGTATGAACCGCAAGCTGCAAAAACTGACGGCACAGTTGCTGGAACTTCCTCAAGACGTCGTGTACGATCTTCCCCGCCTCACGATGATTGGAGATCGGCAGCTGTATATCGAGAACCACAGAGGCGTCCTTCATTTCTCAAGCGACCGGCTTCGTCTTGCGCTCAGTAAAGGGGAGCTGGAAGTTACGGGAGCCGATCTCGTCATCCGGACGATCTGGACGGAAGAAGTGTTCGTAGAGGGCGTCATTAAAAATATCGAGGTGCACGGCATGTAAGGAAGGCGGCGCATGAGCGCCCAGCCGGCCGGACAGGCAGTGAAAGGAGCGGGCGAGCGTGAAAGGGACCTGGATGCAGTGGTTAAGAGGGATCGTAACGGTACGGGCGCGCGGCGGCGAACCCGAGGCGTTCGTGAATCGGGCGCTGCAGGGCGGCGTCGAGCTGTGGTCGATCCGGCGGTCAACCGGCGGTGATTTGGAATTCGAGACGACGGTGCACGATTTTTTTCGTCTGCGCCCTTATTTGAAACGGACAAGCTGCCGAATCCATGTGGCGGGAAGGGAGGGCATGCCGTTCTGGATCAAGAAGGTTCGCCGGCGCGTCTTCTTCGGCGTCGGGATGCTAGCTTTCTTCGTCGGCCTGTACTTGTTGTCGTCGCTTGTGTGGTCGGTGCAAGTGACGGGCAACGTCCGCATATCCGATGAGGCCATTCTGCAAGCGGCGGAGGCCGAAGGAATCCATCAACTGCAATGGTCGTTCCGGTTGGATGAGCCAGCGATAATTGCCAAGAGGCTTGCAGCGAGGCTGCCCGATGCGGCGTGGGTCGGCGTGAAGATGAAGGGCACATCCGTTATTATCAACGTCGTTGAATCAACAAAGCCAGACCGCGGACCGGCGCTTAGCCCCCGCCATCTGATCGCCTCAGCAGACGCGGTTGTTACCGATATTCAGGCTGAAGCAGGCCGCCCGGTCGTGAAGCGGAATATGCGCGTTGCTAAGGGAGACATTCTGATCTCCGGTACGCTGGGCAATGAGACGAGCATGCAGACGGTTGTAGCCAAAGGGAAAGTGCGCGGCATCGTATGGCATGAATATCAGATCGTTTCTCCTTTGTCGGAAAAGGTTAAAGTATATACAGGAGAATCAAAGATCAAATGGAATCTGGTCATCGGCGGCAGAGCATTGCAGGTCAGCGGCTTCGGCGGCAGTCCGTTCGCGTCGTTTGAGGTCGTTCAGCGGGAAGAGAAGGCGTCCTGGCGCGGGTTGCAATTGCCGATCGGCAGATTGAAGGAAACCGTTCTCGAAGTGAGGCAGGATGAACGAACGCTGACCAAAGAGGAAGCGATTGCCAAAGGAATTCAGCAGGCAAAGGCTGATTTGATGACGAAAGCGGGCGCGGATGCAGTCGTTGTAGCGGAAAAACTTTTGCATGAAAAGACGGACAATGGTAAAGTTTATTTGAAAGTACTTTTGGAAGTGGAACAATCGATCGTAACCGAAATGCCATTAGTCAGTACGCAAGGAGAATGAGTCTATTTGCACAATGAGACAAAGACGGTGAAATTGACGCTGCGGAACGCAGCGGAAGGGCTCGCGGTATTCGGTCCACAGGACCGGTATTTGCGGCTGATCGAAAGTCATATGAGCGCCTCCATTCAATCCCGCGAGGCGGAGATCGTGATTACGGGCGAGCCAGACGAAGTCGAGCAACTGGAACAGTTGTTCAGCGTCTTGCTGCAGCTTATTCGCGGCGGATTCACGCCGACGGAGCGCGATGTAACGTATGCGCTGGAGCTTGCGCGGCAGTTGCAAGCTGATCAATTGCTTGATTTGCTGACGTACACGATTACAACCACGTATAAAGGCAAACCGATCCGCGTCAAGACGATCGGCCAACGGCATTATATTCAGACGATTAAGAAGAAGGACATCGTGTTCGGTATCGGACCTGCGGGTACGGGCAAGACATATCTGGCTGTCGTATTGGCTGTCGCAGCGCTGAAGGAAGGCGCGGTTAAGCGCATTATGCTGACGCGACCAGCCGTAGAAGCAGGCGAGAATCTCGGCTTTCTGCCCGGCGACTTGCAGGAGAAGGTCGATCCTTACTTGCGTCCTTTGTATGATGCGCTGCACGATGTTCTCGGTTTGGAGCAGACAACGAAGCTGTTCGAACGGGGCATGATCGAAGTGGCGCCGCTTGCGTATATGCGCGGCCGTACGCTTGATGATTCGTTCATCATTTTGGACGAAGCTCAGAATACGACGCCGGAGCAGATGAAGATGTTCCTGACCCGGCTTGGGTTCGGTTCGAAGATGGTCGTTACGGGCGACGTTACGCAGATCGACTTGCCGCGAGGCAAGAAGAGCGGCTTAATCGAAGCGTCCCGTATACTGCAAGGCATTGCTGAAATCGGATTTATCACCTTCTCGGAGCAGGATGTCGTACGTCATACCTTGGTACAGAAGATTATTACGGCTTACAACCAAGACGCGGAAAACCAAGCATAGAGAGGATTGTACGCTGCATGAACCGGAACAAGGAAAACCGACACGGGCATCAGGCGATAACGACAAAAGGCTGGAAGCAAAGCGCGGGCGTACGCTACGCGCTGCTTTTTCTGTTCATGCTGCTGTTTTATTTCAACCTGTCTCCTTATCTCGTTCCGCAAACCTATGACGTGAAGAAGGGCGCGGTAAGCGAGAAAACGATTGAAGCGCCTAAACAAATATTCGATGAGAAAGCAACGCTTGCGGCGCAGGAGAAAGCGGCGGAAGCGGTAGAAGACATCTATACCTACGTTCCGCTGCGCGGCGATCAACTGGTCGATCAGATCTTCATGCGGATGGACCAGTTAAATCAGGACGACGGCGTCACAATGGATGATAAGATTCAAATCTACCGGACAGAAATTCCCCGCAAATACGACGAGTATTTGGAGCAGTTCGCCAAATCGAACCGGGGCAACAGTACATACAACGATACGCTGTTGGACGAAATGCTAAGCTCGGCGAAGGAGCAGCGCTATACTGTACCGGAGGAGACGTTCTATAAGATTCCGAAGCTCACGCAGGATCAGTTGTCCGAAATGCGCGGCGTTGCGATGGAATCCGTCCGGAAGCTGATGAGCGAGCAATTGCGCGACGCCGAGACGGCACGTACACGTGTCGCCGAGCTGGTGAATGCAAGTACATTGACGAACCGGACAGCGCGCGAGATCGTGCAGGAATTGGCTCGTTACGCTATTATGCCGAACAAGTTCTACGACAAAGAATCGACGAACGCGGCGAGAGCTTCGGCCCGGGAGAATACAGCCCGCGTCGCCATCCCCGAAGGGGAAGTGATCGTTGCTAAGGGCGAGCTTATTACGCCGGAGAAATATGAGCTGCTTGAGAACGCAGGGTTGCTTCAGGACCGCAAGACATATTGGCCGCAGCTTGGCACGCTGCTGCTGTCCATCTTGTTCGTCGTCGTGCTGTTCAGCTATATGGCGCAGTCGGGCGGCATCAGCGGGACGAAGCCGAAGTATGGCAACCCTCAGCTGTTTATGCTGCTGCTAATCTTCCTCTTGAATATGATCATTATGCAGATCGTTAGTCTGCCGCAATCGTCAACGACGGCATACGTCGGATATTTGGCGCCAGTAGCAACGGGTACGATGCTCATAGCGCTGCTGCTAGACATGCATGTGGCCATCGTCAGCTCGTTCCTGTTCGCCATTTCCGGAAGCATCATCTTCAATACCGGCCGGGAAAGCCTGTTCGACTTTGATTACGGATTCGTTATCGCCGTTGTATCTTTCTCCGCTATATTCGCCGTACACCGCGCAAGCCAGCGTTCGACGATACTAAAGGCAGGCATTATGGCCAGCTTGTTCGGTTCCTTATCGGTGCTGGCGCTCCAACTGCTTGGCGAGAAGATCGATCAGACGCAGCTTATTTATTCGACCGGATTTGCTTTCGCCAGCGGATTGATTACAGCTGTTCTTGTTATCGGCATTATGCCGTTCTTTGAGGTAACGTTCGGCATATTGTCAGCGCTTAAGCTGGTGGAGCTGTCCAGTCCGAACCATCCGCTGCTGCGCAAGCTGCTGACGGAGACGCCGGGCACCTATCACCACAGCGTCATGGTCGGCAATTTGTCAGAAGCGGCTGCGGAGGCAATTGGAGCGGACGGACTGCTCTGCCGGGTCGGCTCGTTCTACCACGATATCGGAAAGACGAAACGGCCGAATTATTTTATCGAGAACCAGACGAACATTGAGAATCCGCACGATTTTATCGAGCCGAAGCTCAGTAAGTCCATTATCGTTGCGCACGCCCGGGACGGCGTCGAGATGCTGCGGGGCTACAACATTCCGCGGCCGATTCGCGACATCGCAGAGCAGCATCACGGCACGACGTTCTTAAAATTTTTCTACCATAAAGCGTTGAAGCAGGCCGAAGAGCAAGGCGTGGAGCCAGACTTTACGGCTGACGATTTCCGTTATCCTGGACCGAAAGCCCAGTCGAAGGAAGCGGCGATCGTCGGAATTGCCGATTGCGTGGAAGCAGCGGTCCGAAGTTTGCGGAAGCCGACGGTGGAGCATATTGAAACGATGATACACAAGATTATTAAAGACCGTCTGGACGACAACCAATTCAATGAATGCGATCTGACGATGAAGGAACTAGACAAGATCGCACAGACGCTGAAGGAGGCCGTTATAGGCATCTTCCATTCGCGAATTGAATATCCGGACGATGTCAAACCGAAGGAGCGGCTGGCATGAGCTTAGTGTTGGACTGGAGCAACGAGCAATCGAAAATCGAAATACCGGATGCGTGGATTGAGCGTCTCGAGCAACTTCTGCGGATCGCAGGCGAACAAGAAGGCTTGAAGGAGGGCGAAGTGTCGCTGACGTTCGTCGACGACGAAGAAATTCACCGTCTGAACCGTGAATTCCGGAATATTGACCGTCCGACGGACGTATTGTCGTTCGCGATGCAAGAAGAGGGCGAAGAGGAGCCGGAGATCGTATTCGAGGTCGAGTCGGAGGACGAGCAGGACCCGTTCTCGGGCATGCTTGGGGACATCGTTATTTCGACCGAACGTGCGAAATTGCAAAGCGAGGAGTATGGTCATTCGCTTGAGAGAGAGATCGGTTTTCTGTTCGTGCACGGCTTTTTGCATTTGATCGGTTACGATCATGAAGACGCCGAAGGTGAGGCGGAAATGACGGCGAAGCAAGAAGCGGTGCTGCAGAAGGCAGGCTTGCCTCGCTAATGCGGGACGAGCTGAACAGCTTTCGTTACGCGGCCGAGGGCATCGTATATGCATTTCGGACTCAGAAGCATATGCGGTTCCATCTCGCCGCTGCTCTGCTTGCTGCCGCCGCCGCCGCTTGGCTTGGATTAAGCTCTGTTGAATGGGCGATACTTCTCGTCGTCATGGCGCTCGTCATTTCGCTTGAGATGGTTAATACGGCTGTCGAGCTTACGATCGACCGGATTGGCTTGGAGCGGCACCCGCTTGCCAAGGCGGCCAAAGATACGGCGGCCGGCGCTGTGCTTGTCGCTTCGCTGCTTGCGGCAGCGATCGGCTTCGTATTGCTCGGCCCTCCGTTATGGGACCGGTTGTTCGGAGGATGAGGCGCAGGCTGCTATTGAAGGGTACAATAGAGGCAGGGGGCTGGAAGAAATGAATGAAGCACGTAACGGCCTTGCGAAGTGGGAAAGCTTAATGAATGCGGCGCGGGAAGCCCGGAAGCGGGCATACGTGCCGTATTCCCATTTTCAAGTCGGCGCGGCGCTGCTTGACCGCGAAGGACGGATTCATTACGGCTGCAATGTCGAGAATGCGGCATACGGACCAACGAACTGTGCGGAACGGACCGCCTTGTTCCGCGCTATAGCCGACGGCTGCGAGCCGGGCACGTTCCAGGCGATCGCCGTTATCGGCGATACATCCGGACCGATCGCCCCGTGCGGCGTATGCCGCCAAGTGCTGATGGAGCTAGGCGGACCGGACATGCCGGTCGTTATGGGCAACTTGCATGGCGACATCTCGGTGATGTCGGTTAGCGAGCTTCTGCCGGGTGCATTCACGTCGGCGGATTTGGAAAAGAAACAATAATCGTAAGCAGTTCTGAAGGCAGAAGGGATAACAAGTTAATGAACCATATGAACAACACGGACAATACGCGCGGCAAGCGCAAATTTCATTCCGGCTTCGTCGCGATTGTCGGCAGGCCGAACGTAGGCAAGTCGACGCTAATGAACAATATTATCGGGCAGAAGATTGCCATTATGTCGGACAAGCCGCAGACGACGCGGAACAAAATTCATGGCGTCTACACCAAAGATGACATGCAGATCGTCTTCCTTGATACGCCTGGTATCCATAAGCCGACATCTAAGCTCGGCAACTTTATGGTCAAGTCAGCAGTCACTGCACTGGACGAGGTCGAAGCAGCACTGTTCTTAATCGACGTATCGGAAGGTCTTGGCGGCGGCGACCGGTTTATAATTGAGCAATTGAAGAAAGTGACGAACACGCCGGTCTTTCTTGTTATGAATAAGATTGACAAGGTGCATCCGGAAGAACTTCTCAAGATCATTACGCAATATAAAGATTTGTACGAATTTGCGGAGATCATTCCGATCAGCGCTCTGCAAGGCAATAACGTCGACACGCTGCTAACGCAAATCGGCAAATACCTGCCGGAAGGACCGCAATATTATCCAGCGGATCAAATCACGGACCATCCAGAGCAGTTTGTCTGCGCGGAGCTAATCCGTGAGAAAATACTGCACATGACGCGCGAAGAAATTCCGCATTCCATCGCAGTTACGATCGAAGATATGAAGGTGCAGGACAACGGCGTCGTCTATATCGGTGCGGTCATCTTCGTGGAACGCGATTCGCAGAAAGGGATTATTATCGGCAAGCAAGGCTCGCTGCTGAAGGAAGTCGGCAAGCAGGCGCGCCGCGATATCGAGACGCTGCTAGGTTCCCGCACTTTCCTGGAACTATGGGTCAAGGTGAAGAAGGATTGGCGGAATCAAGACCGCGTGCTGAAGGATCTCGGATTCCAGAACGATTAGCGATCGTTCGAATAGGATGGGCTTAAACCATTTTTAACGGATTTTGACAAGGATACGTATTCCCCCTTTATCGCAAGCTATAGTTGTCAGGCAGTGTTAAGCGATTTCTGACAGGGCGGAAAGGGTGAATACGGAATGCGAGATTTTTCGTGGAAGTATTTTGCGTTAACCGGCAGCGTTGACGCGTTTTTGCTCTACAAGGAAATGCACCAGATCAGCGATGCCGAGACAGCGGACGAAGCCGCTGCGTTCGAGCTTGGAGGAAGTGACGAGGAAGAGGTGTCTTCTCCGGTATAGGAGGCGGCGCATGGCTGCCCGATCACGGCTGAACTGGCGCAGGGCGATTGCCTGCGATGGGAGAAGATGGGGATGCTGTACCGAACCTGCGCCATCATTATACGAAGTATGGATTATGGGGAAGGTAACAAAATCGTCACCCTGCTGACGGAGGGCGGCGGCAAAGCCGGTGTCATTATCCGCGGTGCGAAAAAAGCCCGCAGCCGGCACGGCTCGCTCGCCCAGCCGTTTACATACGGGGAATTTATTTATTTCAAAGGCAGCGGCGGAGGGCTTGGAACGCTTAATCATGGCGAGATTATGGCCTCCCATCATCTGCTGCGCGAAAAGCTTGATCTGGCTGCTTATGCGTCTTACGCGGCAGAATTGACCGACCGGACGCTTCAGGATGACGAAGCGGATCCGTTCTTGTACGGGCAATTGAAAGCTTGCTTCGAGTCGCTCGAAGCCGGGAAAGATCCGCAAATCGTCAGCCATCTGTTCGAGATGAAAATATTGCAGCGGGCCGGATACGACCCTCAGCTTGATGAATGTATCTCCTGCGAGTCGCAGGATGCGCCGTTCATGCTCAGCGTCGGCAGCGGCGGCGTATTGTGCAGGCGGTGCGCGCACCGCGATCCGTATGCGATCCGGCTGTCGGAAGGCACGCTGAAAGTGCTGCGGCTGTTCCGCAGGCTCGATCTGTGGCGTCTAGGCAATGTGGCGCTGAAAGAGGAGACGAAGCAGGAAGTGAAGAAAACGATGAGGCGTTTGTTGGACGCTCATATCGGCTTGCAGCTGAAGTCGAGAAGTTTTCTAGACCAGCTGGATAAATACGATCTTTAATGGATTAATCCGATTTATAACGTAAAAAACGGCAGGATGACGACGATTCAAAGGGATGCCCGATCATTTCGGGCATCCCTTTGTTTTTTTCGCGATTATAAGCTTGTTATGGTCTGATACGGTTCGATACGCTGGTTGACGATCCTTTTCGCATGCCCTTACAATGAACCGGAGATTAAAGGGGGCGAAGACGTCATGAGTAAGCATAAAGGATCGTTATCGGAGCGTTCCATTTCCATATGGGCGCTGACTTGGCCGATTATGATCGAGATGACGCTCCAATTCATGCTCGGAACAGCGGACACCATTCAGGTCAGCCGGATTTCGGACGATGCGGTAGCAGTCGTTGGCATAGCCAACCAATTTTTTAACGCAGTCATCGTGTTGTTCTCGCTCGTCTGCAGCGGTGCGGGCATTCTGATTGCACAGAAGCTAGGCGCGAACAAACAAATGGAAGCAAGGCAAATCGGCGTCATGTCCGTCACCATAACGGCAGCGCTCGGCATTATCATATCCATCCTGCTGGCAAGTTGCACGGATTTGTTCATCACCATGCTTAACGTGCCTGTCGAGATAAGGCATCTGGCTCATACGTATATGTCCATGGTCGGCGGCGGCATGATCATTACGGCGCTTAACTTATCGTTCAGTACGGCTGTCCGCAACACCGGCGACACCCGTTCGCCGATGCTTATCGCGGTCGGGATGAACATTTTACATATTCTGATGAACTATGCGTTTATATTTGGAGCATTCGGCTTTCCACAATGGGGGCTGTACGGAGTCGGCATCTCGATGCTGATCGCCCGGGGCGTCGCGATGCTGTTCCAGATTCGTTTGTTCACGCACGCGTTCGGGGAACGGATTCGTCTGGCTGAATTTTTCAAGTTCAATAGCCAATTGCTGAAGGAAGTCGTTAAACTGGGTTGGCCGCTCAGTATGAACGGTGCTTCGTGGACGTTCTCGCAGTTGACGATTTATGCGATCATTGCGACGATGGGGGCGGAAGAACTTGCAACAAGAACGTATATGAATACGATCGAATCCTTCGCATTCTTGTTCGGATGGTCACTTGCGATGGGTGTTCAGATACGGATCAGTTATTTGTATGGCGCGCGACGGTACCGGGAAGCCTATTATGATGCTTTCAAAGTGGTCGGCTGGGGCATTGTCATCGTCATAGTGAATACGGTGCTCATGCTGTTGTTCCGGCATCAATTGCTCAGTTTGTTTACGGACGACCAGCATATTATCGATACGGCGATGACGCTGCTCTGGCTTAATCTCATCCTTCAGCCGGGCAAAATGCTCAACATGGCGCTCGGCCAATCGCTCAACGCGATCGGCGATAGCCGTAACGTCATGCTGTATTCGCTCCCGATTATGTGGATCACTGCGGTCGGATTGTCTTATGTGCTGGCCGCGCCGCTCGGCTACGGATTGCTTGGTATTTATGCAGGCATGATCTTAGATGAATACTTGCGCGGCGCAGTCAGCACATACCGGTGGCGCCTTCACCGTCGCAAGAAGTTCGCGAGTGCATTCGACGGCTCCTCGAAGGCCGGTTCAGACGGTTCGCAAGCATCCACGGTTTCGATTTGACAACAGCGTCGAAAACGAATACTATATTCCAAGGCGAATAAAGGAACAAGCGCGCGATGATGGGAACAGTAGCTGAGAGCGGTCGGCCGCATAGCGATTCGGGGACAGTGAGAGCCCGGACGGACCATTCGGTGAAAGGCATTCTGGAGTGCGTTGACGCATTGGAAAAGAGGGCATAACGGCGGTCGGCGGAAGGCTGATTGTTCGTCATGTCAAGTAGGGTGGAACCGCGGGAGCATGCTCTCGTCCCTACGTCTGTTAAAACAGGCGTGGGGACGGGAGCTTTTTTGTCATTTTATGAGACCGTTGCCTGCAGCTTGAAGAGCTTGTAAGGCTTGAAACTAACAATGAAGGAGAGTAGCATATGAGCATGAATTTTCAAAACATGATTTTGACGCTGCAGCAGTTCTGGGCCGAGCAAAATTGCATTCTTGTGCAGCCTTATGACGTAGAAAAAGGCGCAGGTACGCTAAACCCGATGACCTTCCTGCGCGTAATTGGTCCAGAGCCTTGGAATGTTGCTTATGTTGAACCTTCGCGCCGTCCGGCGGACGGCCGCTACGGCGAGAACCCGAACCGTCTGTACCAGCATCACCAATTCCAAGTTATTATGAAGCCGTCGCCGGATAACATCCAGGAGCTGTATTTGGAGAGTTTAAAGCGTCTTGGCATCGATCCTGCGCATCATGACATCCGTTTCGTTGAGGACAACTGGGAGCACCCGGGTCTCGGCGCATGGGGCCTTGGTTGGGAAGTATGGCTTGACGGCATGGAAATTACGCAGTTTACGTACTTCCAGCAAGTCGGCGGCATCGATATGAACCCGATCGCAGTCGAAATTACGTATGGTATGGAGCGTCTTGCTTCGTATATTCAAGAGAAAGAAAATGTGTTCGATCTTGAGTGGGTCGGTGACGTGAAATACGGCGACGTGTTCCTGCAGCCGGAGTTCGAGCATTCCAAATATACGTTCGAAACGTCTGATTCGGCGATGCTGTTCAAACTCTTCGGCATGTACGAAGAAGAGTCGAAGCGTTCGCTCGATAACAACCTGGTATTCCCGGCCTATGACTACGCACTCAAATGTTCGCATGCGTTCAACCTGCTTGATGCGCGTGGTGCGATCAGCGTAACGGAACGTACGGGTTATATCACTCGTGTCCGCAACTTGGCCCGCGCCTGTGCGGCGACTTACCTGGAGGAGCGCGAACGGCTTGGCTTCCCGCTGCTGAAGAAAGGAGATGAGCGCTAATGGCTAAAGATCTATTGTTCGAGATTGGTCTGGAAGAAGTGCCTGCACGTTTCGTGCGCGGCGCCGTTAATCAACTGAAGGACAAACTGGCGAAATGGCTTGATGATTCCCGTATTGCACGCGGCGAAGTGGAAGCCTATGCAACGCCTCGCCGTCTTGCTGTGCTCGTTCGCGGGGTTGCCGAGAAGCAGTCTGACGTAAACGAGGAAGTAAAAGGCCCGTCGCGCAAAATCGCACAAGACGCTTCTGGCGCTTGGAGCAAAGCGGCTCTCGGCTTTGCCAAAAGCCAAGGCATCGAACCCGATCAGCTTTATTTCAAAGAGCTTGCCGGCGTGGAATACGTGTACGGCAACAAAAGCAGCGTAGGCATCGAGACGGCTGCTGTCCTGTCCGAAGGATTGAATGCTATTATCCATAGCATGACGTTCCCGAAAAACATGCGTTGGGGCAGCTACGATCTGAAGTTCGTCCGCCCGATCAAATGGCTCGTTGCTCTGTTCGGTTCGGAAACCGTTCCTCTTGAGATTACAGGCGTAGCGAGCGGTAACGTAACGCGCGGCCACCGTTTCCTCGGCTCCGACACGACGATTGCAAGCCCTGCGGATTATGTCGATGCACTGCGTGCGCAGCACGTCATTGCTGACATCGCCGAGCGCGAAGCGGAGATCGTCCGGCAGATCGAAGCGCTTGCGCAAGAGAAAGGCTGGGAAATCGCTGTTAAGGAAGATCTTCTCGAAGAGGTTCTGTTCTTAGTTGAAACGCCTAGCGTATTGTTCGGTACGTTCGACCCTTCGTTCTTGCACATTCCGCAGGAAGTACTCATTACGTCGATGCGCGAGCATCAGCGTTACTTCCCGGTATTGGATAAGGAAGGCAAGCTGCTACCGTTCTTCGTAACGGTTCGCAACGGCGACAAGACGTCGCTCGACATCGTCGCGAAGGGCAACGAGAAGGTATTGCGCGCACGTCTGTCTGATGCGAAGTTTTTCTACGCGGAAGATCAGAAGCTTGCCATTGCTGACGCGCTTGCTAAGCTTGAGACGATCGTCTATCACGAAGAACTTGGCACGGTAGCGGACAAAGTTCGCCGCATTCGCGCTGTTGCTGACAAACTTGCGGCACATGTACAGGCGGACGCTTCGGATGCAGCAGATGTAAGCCGTGCGGCCGACATCAGCAAGTTCGACCTTGTTACGCAGATGGTATACGAGTTCCCAGAGCTTCAGGGCATTATGGGCGAAGATTACGCACGCAAAGCAGGCGAGCGCGAAGCGGTTGCTAAGGCGATCAACGAGCACTACCAGCCGCGCTTCGCAGGCGACCGTGCACCGGCATCGCTTGCTGGCGCAATCGTCAGCCTGTCTGACAAAATCGACACGATTGTCGGCTGTTTCTCGATCGGCATCATTCCGACGGGATCGCAAGACCCTTACGCTCTTCGCCGCCAAGCGGCGGGCATTGTACAGACTATTCTCGCGCAGAACTTGCCGATCGCACTTGGCGATCTGTTCGACATTGCGATTTCGGTCCATGAGCAGCGAGGAGTGAAACGTACTGCTGCTGAAATTCGTAAAGACTTGTACGACTTCTTCGCGCTTCGCGTGAAAAACGTGCTGACCGAGCAAGGCGTACGTTATGACGTCGTGGACGCGGTAATGGCGGGCGGCTTCGACGACTTGAAGCTGACGATCGATCGAGCAGCTGTGCTCGTCTCTTACGCTGCTGGTGATGAGAAGGACGAATTCAAGCTTGTTGTCGACGCTTTCAACCGTGTTAACAACTTGGCTGCCAAAGCAGAGACGGCTGAAGTCGATCCTACACTGTTCGCGGAACCGGCTGAGCAAGCGCTGTACGATGCATGGAAGTCGGTACATTCCGCGTATGCAGAGCGTTTCCGCAGCGGCGATATTGCTGGCGCGCTGACGCAGCTGGCATCGCTGAAGGCTCCGATAACGACTTACTTTGACTCCGTCATGGTTATGGCACAACAGGACGACGTACGCCGCAATCGTCTGGCTACACTGGCTGCCATCTCGGCGGACATCGTTAAGCTCGCCGACTTTAGTAAGCTGGTGTGGTAGTCTTGTCAGTTAGTTTTGTTTGTTAAGTACCGTTGAGATAGTAGCACCGCTGCGAGGACAGATCATTCTTCCGATCGCTGTTGTAGTCGAATTCTTTTGATTTTCTAATACCGCCAAGCGGGTAGAATTCGAATACAAAGGCGAGCGCTTAAAGCTTTCCGGAGGAAAGCTACTTCGGAAGCATAAGCTCTGATTCTCCAGAATGATTCTGCCCTCTCCGCTGAAGCAAGCGCCGACTCACTCAACATTTTTTATGTACAGGGCTCGCTCCGGTCGTACCTCCCGTCGCGACAGTACACAAGCGTCATCAAAAGACTGCACAAAGTGCATTCTTCAGAGCCTGCATCGTACTATAGTTACTCGTTCCTGTATAAAGTGCAGGAATTTCGTTGCTTGAGCTTGCATGCTGGCTGGATCGACCAGTAATTACTGTACAAAATGCAGAGATTACGTCAAATCCAGTACTCGATTGCAAGAAAGCCTGCAGTTTATGCAGTCTCTCGAGGGGACAACAGCGATCATAGGAACAATCCGCACCGCAGCGTCCCTCGAGGCACGGCATAACGAACTAGCTAATTTTTCGCGTGCGAAGCATGCGGGACGATGCGAGACGAAGTGATGTCGAGCGAGTATAAGGTAGTGCAGTGGAATGCGGCGGGCAGTGGAGCGGAGGAGCGGAATTGTTCCGAAGAAACGGAGTGTTCGTCTTTGTCCTTGGATTGTATCCGCATAGGAATTCATATAATCAAGAACAATCCAAGGACAACAGCGATCGTAGGAACAATCCGCACCGCAGCGGCTCTCGAGGCACCACATAACGAACAATCCGCACCGCAGCGGCTCTCGAGCGTCGAACACAAGGTTTATACAAATTAGCCTTATGGGCCGATAACGGATAGGAGGATCAGCCAAAATGGAACGAAACCTCATTGTATATGTCGTTTCCGACTCTGCCGGTGAGACCGGAGAGTTTGTTGTTAGAGCTGCGGCGGCTCAATTCCATCCGATTGTGGCTGACATTCGCAGGGCGCCCTTCATCCAGGACGTGTCGGCACTCGAGCGTGTTGTTCTTCGGGCCAAACAAACGGGCGGCATCATCCTCTTTACCCTCGTCATACCCGCGTTGCGTGATGAGCTTGTACGGCTGAGCCGGATATACGATGTGGAATGCATCGACCTGCTCGGCCAGCTTGTCACGAGCTTTGAACGGCAGACCGGAAAGTCAGCGCGGCAGGAACCGGGCTTGAACCATGTGCTCGATGCGGATTATTTCCGCAAAGTCGATGCGGTCGAGTTCGCCGTCAAGTACGACGACGCGCGTGATACGACGGGTGTGCTGAAGGCGGATATCGTGTTGGTAGGCGTTTCCCGGACTTCGAAAACACCGCTGTCGATGTACTTGGCCCATAAAAAGTACAAGGTCGCAAACGTGCCGCTCGTACCGGAGCTGAAACCGCCGGAGGAGCTGTTCAGCGTACGCAAGGAAAGAATTATCGGTCTTACGATCGGGGTCCCTTACTTGAATATTATCCGTAAAGAACGGCTCAAAGCACTCGGACTGCCAGACAGCGCTGCTTATGCGACGACGGCTAGAATTGAACAGGAGCTTGAATATGCTGAGTCTGTGATGAAAAAGCTCGGATGCACCGTGATCGATGTATCGTTCCGTGCGGTCGAAGAGACGGCGAGCATCATTATGGAGCATGTTCGACTTCAGTCCTAGCGGCCGGCAGGATTTTATGAAGCCGCGCCGTATATAATAGTACGGTAATTTCATTACGAAATACGAAATGAACGGTGATGATGTCCATGCTGCTTCATTCCGAGAGGAATGTACCGGACACCGTTATTATTGTAGACGGCGACGCTTGTCCGGTTAAACAAGAAATCGCCGAATCGGCCGCACAATTCGGCGTTCCGGTTTTGATGGTATCGTCCTATGACCATCGGCTGGAGCCGTCGGAAGGTGTTAGTGTCGTGCAAGTGGACCGCGGTAGCGATTCGGTCGACCTGTATATCGTCAATCGGGTGCGCAAGGGCCATATTGTCGTTACGCAAGATTTAGGATTAGCGTCTCTTGTGCTGGCAAAGGGCGGTGTCGTGCTTTCTTCACGCGGCGAGCAGATCGTTGAAGAGGAGATCGGATATTTGCTGGAGCGCCGCCACGAGTCGGCCAAGAGACGCAGAGCCGGCGGCAGATCGAAAGGTCCTAAAGCGCTAACGGATGAAGATAGACTTCGATTTCAGCAAAAACTGACAAAACTTTTGAGGCAGCGGCAGGAGTTTTGTCAGCATTAGCGAATAGTATTTAGGTGCAAGAGGATAAGGGTGAGTAATGTGGCATACGGGAAAATTCCGGAATCCGCCATTGAAGCGGTACGCAATGCGCACGACATCGTGGAGACGGTCGGGAAATACGTTCATCTCACCAAGAACGGGAAATATATGAAGGGTCTCTGTCCGTTCCACTCGGAACGTACGCCATCCTTCACGGTTACGCCAGAGCTGCAAATTTTCCACTGCTACGGCTGCGGCAAGAGCGGCAACGTTATTCGGTTCATTGCCGAGATCGAAGGCTACTCATTCCCTGAGGCTGTACGCGTTATGGCGGAAGAGGCCGGCATTCCGGTCACTTGGGCTGATAGTGCAGACAGCGGACCGCCAGCCAATCCGGACCGCGACAAACAGATCGAAGCGCATGAATTGGCTGCGAAACTGTATCATTATTTGCTGATGAATACACCGCAAGGCCAATCTGCTCTCGCCTATTTGCGAGGACGCGGCATGTCGGACAAGCTGATCGATCAGTTCTCCATCGGTTATGCGCCTGAATCGTGGGACACGCTGGCTCGATTCCTCGAGGCGCGCAAGTTTCCGTTGGCGCTCATGGAGAAGGCCGGACTATTGTCCGCTAAGCAGGACGGCAGCGGTTATGTCGACCGGTTCAGAGGGCGCGTCATGTTCCCGATTTGGAACCGGGACGGTAAAGTTATTGCGTTTGCTGGACGCATTATGGGGGATGGGCAACCGAAATATTTGAACTCGCCTGAATCACCGCTGTTTACGAAGAGCCGGACGCTGTACAACTTCAATCATGCACGTCCCGATATCCGGAAGCGGAGAAAGGTCGTACTGTTCGAAGGATATATGGACGTCATCAAGACGTGGAGCGCAGGTATCCGTAACGGCGTAGCGACGATGGGAACTGCTTTGACAGACGATCACGCCGCGATCTTAAGCAGATCGGCTGACGAGATCATCATCTGTTATGACGGCGACAATGCCGGCAAAGCGGCAGCGATGAAAGCGATCCCGATGTTCGAGAAGGCAGGCATGTCCGTCAGCGTAGCGATGCTGCCCGGCGGCATGGATCCGGACGAGGCGATCGAAGCGTACGGTCCAGATGCATTTTTGCGCGATGTGATGGATCATCCCGTATCTGCCGTGAAATTTAAGCTTATATATTTGCGAAAAAACCATATGCTAGAAGAAGATGAGGGCCGGCGCAAATATTTGATCGAGGCGGCAAGAATCATTGCGGAGTTGGAGTCTGCAACTGATCGTGAAGTGTACATGCAGGAGCTCTCAAGAGAGCTTAGCATCTCCATTGAATCGCTCAAGCAAGATGTTCATGCCGTGCGCCAGACGATGCAAAATTTGCAGAGCCCAAGGGATAATAACGGTTTTTCGTGGAATAATGGTAGGAATGAAAAGCGTCCTTCGTCTGCAGGTCCACCGACGTTGCTGCCTGCTTACCAACAAGCGGAACGCAAGCTGCTGTCGGTTATGATGCGTGATGCCGAAACGGCCCGTACGGTGCACGATCGGTTAGGCGATGCTTTTAATGTAGAGGATCACGCAGCGCTTGCTGCTTATTTATATGCATTTTATGCGCAAGGTCATGATCCTGATGTCAAACGGTTCATCTCCACGCTTCAAGACGACCGTCTGGAGCGAACGGCCGCCTCGATTCTGTTAATGGACGGCGATTTCCCATTCAACGAGCAGTTGCTCGACGATTTCATCCGGGAAATTCGTAAGATGCCTCGCATACGCGAGCTCGAACAGAAGAAGGAGCAGTTAGTGCGGGCGGAGCGATCCGGAGACATTGCGCAGGCTGTGCAAATTGCAAGTGAGATTATAGCCCTAGAGAGACAGCTGAAAGGACGGCAGGACGATCGTTTCTAGGGAGGAGGGAGTCGGAATATGGCGAATGATCAACATACTGAACTAGAAACGGAGCAGAAGCTAGAGCTCATCAAGGATCAACTGATTGAGCATGGCAAGAAAAGATCCTCCTTGACGTACAAAGAGATAATGGAGAAGTTGTCTCCGTTCGACCAGGATCCGGAGCAAATCGACGAGTTTTTCGAACAGCTTGACGATTTGGGGATCGAAGTGGTCAACGAGAACGATGATGATTCTCCGATTAGTCGGGACGATCATGACCGTGAACGGGATCAAGAGCACGATGAGTTTAACTTCGACGACGACTTGGCGCTTCCGCCAGGTATTAAAATTAACGATCCGGTACGCATGTACTTGAAAGAGATCGGCCGGGTTCCCTTATTGTCGGCTGATGATGAGGTGGAACTTGCCAAGCGGATTGAGAAGGGCGATGAGGAAGCGAAACGCCGGCTCGCGGAAGCGAACTTGCGTCTCGTGGTCAGTATCGCTAAACGGTATGTAGGACGGGGAATGCTGTTCCTTGACCTCATCCAAGAAGGCAACATGGGTCTGATCAAAGCGGTTGAGAAATTCGACCATACCAAAGGATATAAGTTCAGTACGTATGCAACATGGTGGATTCGCCAAGCTATTACGCGGGCAATCGCCGACCAAGCACGTACGATTCGTATTCCGGTTCATATGGTGGAGACGATCAACAAGCTCATTCGTGTTTCACGCCAGCTGCTGCAAGAGCTTGGACGCGAACCGACGCCGGAGGAAATTGCGGCGGAGATGGAGCTTAGCACCGATAAAGTAAGAGAAATTATGAAGATCGCACAAGAGCCAGTATCGCTCGAGACGCCAATCGGCGAAGAAGACGATTCCCATCTGGGCGATTTCATCGAGGATCAGGAGGCGCTCGCACCGGCTGATGCAGCCGCGTACGAACTGCTGAAGGAACAGCTTGAGGACGTGCTGGACACGCTGACAGAGCGGGAAGAGAACGTGCTTCGTCTGCGGTTCGGTCTGGATGACGGACGGACTCGCACGCTGGAGGAAGTCGGCAAAGTGTTCGGTGTTACGCGCGAACGGATTCGCCAGATCGAGGCTAAAGCGCTGCGGAAGCTGAGACATCCTAGCCGCAGCAAGCGGTTGAAAGATTTTCTTGAATAATGGCCAGGGACCTTTCTGCTACGTGCAGCAAGGTCTTTTTTTCCAAATCTGAAGGGGAGCGGATTATGGACCAGCAGCGAAAAAAAATGATCGTTCAAGAAATTGAATATTGGCGGCGAAGCAAGCTGCTGCCGGACCGTTACTGCGATTTCCTGCTTAATCTTTACTCCGATGAACAAGAAAACAACCAATCTTCCGCCCGGTTATCCGGACGTGCCGCACAAGCCGTGCTTACCGCTTCAGGTAAGCAGTGGTTGTTTGCAATTGTCATTTTTTCCTTGATTTGCTTTGTTGTACTTCATTTTACCGCTTTTCATCCGCTATTGCAAATAGGCGTAACCGTCGCATCCTTCGTACTTTTGCTGCTCTACGGGCAGCGCGTGAGGCGCAAACATGAGCCTGCTGGCATCGCGATTATCGGGATGGACATGCTAGGATTGCTGGGAATGGGCATCTATTTATTGCGTCAACATGGTATCGATGGTTGGGCCGCTCAAGCTGGTTTGTTGGCTGGATGTGCCGTCTTATGGATTGTGTACGGCATAGCGGCGAGAATGTCGGTTCTTCATTTTACAGGCTGGGCAGCACTGTTGCTCCTATACGCATGGGCACTCTCGCGGCGCGAGTCCGTGCCTTCTTGGTATGAAATTCAACTGTACTGGCTGCCAATGACGTTCGTGTTCGCATGGTTCAGCTGGTTCACGCAGCGATGGTCCAGACCGGTTGCTATGGTGCTGTTCGGTATTGGCTGTCTCGTCTGGTTCATGCCTGAGCTGTACAGCGCGTTGTTCGTTCAAGACTATGTTTTGTCGCAGCTTTTATTATTTGCTAAAATAGCGGTCGGCGGCGGATTGCTGTTCGGATTAAGAAAACAATGGATTGCGTGGGTTACTTCATGAATGGAAATGTCAAATTGTCGGATCGGCTAAGCATGATTGCCGAGCTCGTACAAGAAGGGGCGCGTATTGCCGACATCGGCTCTGATCACGCGCTGCTGCCGGTACACCTGGTGTCGTCGGGCAAATGCCCGTCCGCTATAGCCGGCGAACTGAACAAAGGTCCTTATGAAGCGGCTAGCAGGCAGGTGAATGCAGCGGGGCTGCAGCATAAAGTGCAAGTCCGCAAAGGAGACGGCTTGGCAGTTGTTCAGGCCGGAGAGACGGATACAATAACGATATCCGGCATGGGTGGACAGCTAATTGCCACTATTCTAGAAGAAGGCCGAGAGGCGGGCAAGCTGGAAGGCGTCCGGCAGCTGGTTCTCCAGCCGAACGTCGGCGAGGATGCGGTACGCCGCTGGCTGACAGACCATAATTGGCTGCTGACTGACGAGCGCATCCTTGAGGAAGACGGCAAGATCTATGAGATTATAGTCGCGGTACGAACAGATAATGCAGCTGAGCAGAATGCGCAGCTGTATAAGGATACGAATCTGCCGTCTGCTGCCGAAGGCGAAGATGCGGTTCGGTTGCTGTACCGGTTCGGGCCTTACTTGCTGCAGCAGCCAAGCGAAGTATTTTACCGCAAGTGGGAAAGCGAAATTCGGAAAATGCAGCGGATACTCCGGCAGATGGAGCAGTCCGATACGGAGGAAGCTGTCGGCAAGGCAGAACAATTCCGTGCAGAAATGAATCGAATAGAGGAGGTGCTCGTTTGTTTGCGAAAGGTCAAACGGTAGCACAGCTTATGGAGCAGCTCGCTCCAAAGCATTATGCAGTGGAAGGCGATAAAATCGGGTTGCAGCTCGGAACGTTGAACAAGCCGATACCAAAGGTATTGGTTGCGTTAGACGTTACTGACAAAGTAGTAGACGAAGCGATTCAAGCAGGCGCTAACTTAATCGTTGCCCATCATGCGATCATATTCCGCCCTATTGCCAAGATCGATACTTCCACGCCAGCGGGCAAGCTGTATGAGAAGCTGATTAAGCACGATATTGCGGTCTATATCGCTCATACGAACTTAGATGTAACGGACGGCGGCATTAACGATTGGATGGCCGATCTGCTTGGCATCGTGCCGGAAGGACGAAGCAGTCTCGAAGAAGTGCATACGGATAAATTGTTCAAGCTCGTCGTATTCGTGCCGGAGACGCACGGGGAACGGGTACAGCAGGCAATATGGCAAGCAGGTGCAGGTACGATCGGGAAGTACGACTGCTGCAGCTTCGTTTTAGAAGGGACAGGCACATTCCGTCCAGGCGACGGGACCAATCCGTTCATTGGGCAGCAGGGCAAGCTGGAGAAGGTGAATGAAGTGCGGATCGAGACGATTGTGCCGCACAGCATTCATCGTGCAGTCGTTCAAGCGATGCTGAAGGCTCATCCGTATGAAGAGGTAGCTTATGATCTGTATCCCGTCGATCTGAAAGGACGTTCGTTCGGGCTTGGCCGAGTCGGCAAGCTAGAGGAGCCGGCGACGCTTGGAGAATTGGCAGAACGAGTCAAATCAGTGTTCGAGGTTCCGTTCGTGCGCGTCGTCGGCGATTTATCGGCTCCTGTAAGAAAGCTTGCAGTACTTGGAGGGTCCGGTGCCAAATATGTACGCAACGCGAAGTTTGCAGGCGCCGATGTAATGGTGACAGGCGATATTGACTACCATACCGCGCATGATGCACTGGCAGACGGCATGATGATCATCGATCCGGGGCATAACGTGGAAAAAATAATGAAGCAGCGCGTCGCTGACTGGCTTGCTGCTCAGCTTACAGAGCGCAAGTCAACGACGGAAGTCGTTGCATCAGCTCTTTCGACGGAGCCGTTCCGCCTCGTATAAGCTGTTGAGGCTCATTTTCTTTACAATTGGTTCATTTGGTTATCGATAACGGGTTGAGCTTTGTTTCAATTCCGAGTATACTTACTAAGCGAACCGGAAAGTTTGACAGACAATCGCTGGCGGCGCAAGTCGCGAGAGGAAAGTCCGGGCTCCGTAGGGCAGGATGCTGGATAACGTCCAGTCAGCGCGAGCTGAAGGCTAGTGCCACAGAAATGGACCGCCGATGGCCGGCTTATGCCGGAACAGGTAAGGGTGGAACCGTGGTGTAAGAGACCACGAGGAGCATAGGTGACTATGGTCCTGGTAAACCCCATTTGGAGCAAGACCGAGAGAACGCCGCGCTTCACGCGCAGCCCTTGCCCGGGGCGCGTTCGGGTTGGTTGCTGGAGCCGTTCAGCAATGGACGGCCTAGATAGATGATTGTCGCTAAGTAGGTGGGAGGGTCGTTCCCGTTTGCACCACCGAATGCACAGAACCCGGCTTACGGCAAACTTTCCGCACGGCTCTTATGATCTATCGATAACGAATGTAAGGAGCCGGTGCTCCCGTCACGATTGACGGCTGCACCGGCTCCTTTGTTATTTTACAGCTTATTCAGCTTTCGGGCGGCATTCTGAGGAAACCGCTGCAGCGAAGCCGAAGACTGCTCAGCGGCATTCAAAGCTTTCACGACGTCTATCTGCCCGTATCCATAATATTTGTCTTTGCCTTTCGTACCTAGATCGTGCGCGGTCTGGCGCATAATGTCCATTACTTCCGTATTTTTCAGCTCTGGATTGACCGAACGGATAAGCGCTGCAAGCGCCGCGACATGCGGGCTGGCCATCGACGTGCCGGAAAGAGCGGCATACTGATTGCCAGGATAGGTGCTGGCAATCGCATCTCCCGGCGCTGCCACGTCGACATAATCGCCGTAGTTGGAGAACGCAGCCCGTTTGCTGTGTTGATCCGTCGCTCCGACGGCGAACACTTCCGGGTAAGCGGCCGGATAGCCTGGCCGTTCTGTATTGTCGTTGCCGCTGGCTGCGACAAGGACGACATCGTGGTCGAACGCATATTTGACTGCATCGTGAAGGAAATCAGCCTGCGCATAGTTGCCAAGACTCATATTAATTACTTTCGCACCGTGATCCGTCGCCCAGATGACCCCTTGCGCAACGGAATAAGTCGAGCCGGCGCCGCTGCTGTCCAGCACTTTGACCGGCATAATTTTGTTATACCACGACAAACCGGCCACACCTTCTCCGTTATTGACCGAAGCAGCGATAATGCCGGAGACGTGCGTGCCGTGACCGACGTCATCCTCGGGATAGTCTCCTTCGGTCACGATATTCGTTCCTCGGACGAGCTTGCCCTTCAGATCGGGATGATCTCCCTGCACGCCGGTATCCAGGACCGCTACAATGACGGAATCGGACCCTCTGCCAACGTTCCAGCCTTTCTCCGTTTCAATGGATGGCAGATTCCATTGATATTCCCGGTATAGCACGTCATTCGGAATGATCGTTTGGCCAACTGCTGATTTCGCCTTGGCTGCTTTTTTATTCTTCTGCTTGGCGTCGTTCGTCATATATAAATAATGCGGCTCTACATATACCGGTTTCCAGCGCTCTTGGAAATACCGCATCATCGCTTTCGTCTCCATCTTCGTGGAGCGGAAAACATAGGTGTAGCCAAGCTTTTGGATCGTTATTGCTTGAATATCTTGCCGGATAGCTGCGAGCTGCTGGTCGGTCGGATCAGTCCGGAACCGAACAACCACTTCGTTAATATGGTAGTGGCTAGCGCCGCCGTTATCTTCCCCGGTTCGAACCGTCGTCTCTTCCGTGGAATTCGCTTTAACGGATTCGATTCTGTAATGGCCTTCGGCCGGGTATGGGACAAGCCGTAAATTACGGCGCTGATGCCGCTCGACTTGGCCAACAACATCCTGCATGACGAGCCCGCTGACGCCGCCTCCGGCATGTTTGGGATCTGGTATGCCAAGAACGATGTAGCGATGGCCGCCATACAAGAAGGGATTAGAGGCGTATTTATTACCCTGTTCGATTGAGCTGCGCGCCTCCTTTAGCAGTTTTACGGCTTTCTCGTTTAACTCAGGAGGTATGGAACCGCGGGAAACCGACCGATCGCCGCTCGTCCAATTGATGTAAAGCATATGTTTATGCATGTCCATCATGTGGGTTATTTTCTCTTTCTTCGTGTTTCCTTCCGTCTGTCCGTTCACGAGCTTCGTGAAGTCTTTCGAGCATTCTGTCGTGCATAGCATGGCGGTAGCATCCATATCTCGCTGTAGAATGTGCAGTTTCTTGGCCTTTTCGGTATCGGCTGCTGCAGCTTTAGACCGGGCAGGCGAATGCGGCGAAGCGGGGGTATTCCGGTTAGGGTTAGGCGTGTATTTCGTTGCAAGCGGTATAACCAATAACAAAGCGGCTGCCAACGCAACCCAGCCAATCCATTGTTTTCCTCGCATTCGAACGTTTCCTCCATCCATTGCGTGAATCATTCGCAGTTACGATTAGAGTAAGAAACGAACGTACAAATTATACGCTAATCACTGTTCGACAGTACCACTGGTGAGTCATTTATGGTACGATAGAGGGGATTTTGTGTGACGGACAATGAAAGGGGATCAACTCACTATGCCAGTTGCCAACGTTAAAGGGTTAAGCGAGTCTACTCACAGCAAATTAAAAGAAGCTATCGTCCAATTGGAATCGTTCTTGAACGCATATGCAGTGCCGCAGTTGCTTAACGGAGAAGAGAATGAAGAAGCGGCGCTCTTCTATAAAGGATTGCTCGCGGATCTTCGCCATCTGCTCGTTTATTCTGAAACGGTCTACGAGAAAATCGGCATCGTGCTTCGCCGTCCGAACTTCGATACGGATTCGGCTGAGCGCAGCTTGTACGAAGCGTACCATCAAGCGGTTGCCGCGTTCTTCTATCCGAAGAACGAGTGCTACTCGGAAGACGGCCGTTACGCTTATACAGGCCAAGATGCGATTCGTTTCCGTTTTGTGCCAATTCGTCCAGCGCGTGAGATCGTGCTGTCCGTTTCCAAAATTTACGAAGAGCTTCGTGATGAGCTCGCTTACTACGAAAGCGACTATATGACGGCTCGCCGCATGCAAGGGCAAAAATAACCTCGCATGATGATCCCTCCGCTTCGGGCAAGCTAGTAGCGGAGGTGATGACGATGCCAAATGGCGTCAAGTGCAGCGTTTCCAACTGTACCTTCTGGGGTGATGGAAACCGGTGCAATGCAGATTCCATACAAGTCGATCTCGATCAACATGCTTCGTTCTATGCCGAGTTTGCAAGTGAATCATTCATTGATCATCAAGACGAAGCGACTGAATCTTCCGTAACCTGCTGCCAGACGTTCCGGAAGAGGTGACGGGTATGGATAAAGATTGGGAGGATTGGTCGTCACTGCCGGATGAAGAGCAGAGCACGCCTCATAATGCTCATCGGCCAAGACGTACCGTATGGCGGCGCAAGCGCCGTGACGAATCGGAGTTCTCGGCAGAAGCAGGCGCTTATCCGACAATGACCGGCTACATTCCCGACGCGAACCGCCGTCACGAGCAGTCGATGTACCGGGAATCCGAGTCGTATGCATCTTCCTCGCTGTCATCGACCGTCGGATGGATCGGATTAGTATTCGCCATTGCATCTTGGTTCCTATGGCCCGTCATTCTGGGCCCTACCGCAGCCGCGCTTGGCGTATACGCCTACAGCACGGGAAGCCGGGCGCTTGGAATATGGTCCATGACGATCGGACTGATTGCTGCAGCCGTATATATCGTGCTTATCCCGTTGTATTATTCAGTCCGATAGCAGCAATGCGAATGAGGCCGTCATTTCCTCAACAATGAGGAAATGACGGTTTTTTTGTCGAAACAAGACTTTAGACATGCGTGGTTAGGACTGGCGCACCGGGGCGAAACGATGTAGAATATTAACGAAAGATGTAAGTTGACGATAATTGACAGTCTTCGGGAGAGTGACTATGAGTATCGATCCGCGTATACTTAAGACGATGCTGCAACTGCAGTGGATGCCGAGTTTAAACGCTAACACTTCATCCTCATCGCCATTGAGCGCATTGGATTCGCAGGGCGGTTCTTCCTTATTTGATTCCTTACTATCTCAATATATGTATGGCGAGATAAACGGGGGCGATTCGGCTTCCGGCTTGGAGTCGACATTAGGCCTAGGGACGTTATCCATCGGGGATAACTTTATGCCTCCTTTAATGAACGCTTATAATAGTTTCAATTCCGTATCCGATTCGGTTGAGCCTTCGGAGTACGACGGCTATATCGAAGCTGCTGCCGCGAAGTACGGCATCGATCCGAATCTGGTCAAAGCAGTTATACGTACAGAGTCTTCTTATGATGCGAATGCCGTGTCCTCTGCTGGAGCCAAAGGCTTAATGCAGCTTATGGACGGCACGGCCAGAAGCATGGGCGTGACGAATTCGTTCGATCCGATTCAGAATATCGAAGGCGGCACGCGTTATTTGTCTTCGTTGCTTAACCGGTATGACGGCAATGAAGCTGTGGCATTAGCAGCGTATAACGCAGGACCTGGAAGAGTCGACCGTTTAGGCGCTTCGACGAACGATCAGCTATACAGCCTTTATGCGGGACTCCCGTCTGAGACTCAGCGTTATGTAATGAAAGTAATGGCTGCGAAGCAATCTGCCGCAGCAGTCGGCGATACTGCTGTATAGACCAAGAACGTAAATCGTTATCGAGAAGGCTCCGTGAGGAGCTTTTCTTGTTGTATTCAGGAGGAAAAGGAAACCTATGCTTTATTTTGATCATTGCGCCTCGACGCCTCCGCATGAAGACGTTATTCAGACGATTGCCGAAGTCATGCGCATCCATTATGCGAATCCGTCCTCCATTCATCAAGCAGGCGCTGATGCCGGTAATCTGATCGAACGCGCCCGTGGTCTGGTTGCGAAGCTGTTCCGGACCAAGCCGGAAGAATGGATATTCACTTCCGGCGGTACCGAAAGCAACAACTTAGCTATTCTGGGAGCTGCCAGACAATATGCGGGAAGAGGTAAACATCTTATTACGACGATGATCGAGCATGCATCCGTCTATGAGACATTCCAGCAGTTGGAGCGGGAAGGGTTTACCGTCACGTATTTGCCGGTTGACGAATTTGGGAGCGTATCCGCCGAAGCAGTTGAAGCCGCATTGACGGACGAGACCATACTGGTCAGCATTATGCATGTCAACAACGAAGTAGGATCGGTACAACCGATTGCAGACATTGGCCGTCTGCTCGCAGACAGGCCGAAGACGCTGTTCCATATCGATGCGGTGCAAAGCATCGGCAAGCTGCCGATTGATATTGCCGGATGGGGGATCGATCTGCTGTCGGGCTCGGCTCATAAAGTGAGAGGTCCGAAAGGCGTAGGCATTCTGTACATGAAGTCCGGTCTCAAGCTTCATCCTATTGTGTATGGAGGCGAGCAGGAGCGCTCCATGCGGCCGGGGACGTCGAATACGCCGTCTATTGTCGCATCGGCCAAAGCGTTCCGGATCGCGATAGAAGAAGCGGAGGCGCGCTGCAGCCAATGGAGAATGCTGCGAAGCCGTCTGATTGGGCATCTGGACGGCATTCAGGAGCTTGTGCTGAACGGCAGTGCGGAAACCGATTCAGCGCCGCATATCGTTCATTTCAGCTACCCTGGGATGAAGCCTGAAGTTATCGTCCATGCGCTCGAGCAACGCGGATTTGTCGTCTCGACGAAATCGGCCTGCTCATCGAAGGATGATAAGCCGAGCAGGGTTATTCAAGCTATTTCGGACGATTCGAGACGCGCTGCAAGCGGGATACGCATTAGCTTCGGCAGCGAGCATACAGAACAGCATATTGACCAGTTGGCACAAGCGGTCCGGGACACCGTCGCGGAGCTGAAGCCGCTCGAGAGGAGAAACTAAATGTCTTCGAACATTTATGATATGGTATTACTTCGTCTTGGTAGCGAAATTACAATCAAAGGAAAGAACCGTGCCCGGTTCGAGAAGGTGTTGGCTGATCAAGTAAGGAGAGCGCTTCGACCCTTCTCCGATGCGGTAGTGAAACGGACTTACGGGAGATTGTATGTAGAGCTGAACGGGCATCCCTATGAGGATATAGCTAACGCTCTGCGCGACGTATTCGGACTTGTCTCGTTCAGTCCGGTTAAGCGTGCAGACGTTGATCTAGAGTCTATCCAAGAGACGGCGCTTGCCGTATTCCAGGCCAATAAACAGCGTAAGGATACGTTCAAAGTAACGGTCAAAAGAGGATGGAAGCAGTTTCCCCATGATTCGCTCGAAATGAATCATCTTGTAGCTTCCCATGTGCTGCGCGCTACGCCTGAGCTCAAGGTGGACATTCGAAATCCGCAGGTTGACCTTCGTGTTGATATTCAACAAGGCGGCGCGTACATTTATTGCGACGTCGAGAAGGGGGCAGGCGGCTTCCCGTATGGAGAGAACGGCAAAGGGCTGCTGCTGCTGTCGGGCGGCATCGATAGTCCCGTCGCGGGCTGGCTCGGAATGCGTAAAGGGCTGAAGCTTGAAGCGGTACATTTTCACTCCTATCCGTTTACGAGCGAGCAGGCTAAGGAGAAGGTTATTACACTTGCAAAACGGCTGCTTCACTACACGGACGGCAAATTTAAGCTTCATCTAGTACCGTTCACTGATATTCAGACGAGCTTCGCGCAATCCGGTCAAGAACGGCTGATCATTACGCTGATGCGCCGGGCGATGCTGCGGATTACGGAGAAAATAGCGGTTAGAGAGAGTGCGACTGCAATCGTCACAGGCGACAGTCTTGGACAAGTAGCCAGCCAGACGCTGGGCAGTATGAATGTCATCGGCAAGGTGGCAAGTTTGCCTATTCTGCGTCCTCTTGTCATGATGGACAAGGTTGACATTATTCAATTGTCAGAGCGTATCGGTACTTACGAAACGAGCATCCTGCCTTATGAGGACTGCTGCACGCTGTTCGTTCCGAAATCGCCGGCGACAAATCCGAACCTGGAAATCGTCGAGGCGACAGAAGCGGGCATCGATAATTTGGAAGCGATGATTGAAGAAGCAGTGAAGAACACCGTAACGGTTGTTCTTAGACCTGAGGAAGCTGCGAAGCCGGCACGCGAAAGCGAAGAAGATCGTTGGTTCTAAACGAAAAAGCAGGGACTCCTATATGGAGTCCCTGCTGCTTATAATGGCTTTCTCGCTTTTATCCGCGTTACGGTTGCGTTTGGCGATATTCGTTAAGATGCCGGCAAGAACGACGATGACGATCAATACGGAAATAAATCCCCAAGAGAACAATGCGCTTTCTTCGAAAAAATATTTGATCTGCGGTTCATGCGTGATCATCTTGGCTGCAGTGTAGGCAAGAACGCCAGATCCGATATAGACGATCCACGGAAACTTATTAATCAGCTTTATGAATAGAGTGCTTCCCCATACAACGATCGGGATACTGATCAGTAACCCAAGGATGACGAGCAGGTCGTTGCCATGAGCGGCGCCTGCGACGGCAATGACATTATCTAGCCCCATTGCGGCATCTGCGATAATGATCGTGCGAATCGATTGCCACAAGTTGTTGCCGGCTTTAATGGAATCGTGGCTCTCTTCTTGCACAAGCAGCTTATAGGCGATGAATAGAAGGAGGAATCCGCCTATTAACAGCAGCCACGGGATTTGGAGCAAATGGACGACGAGAAGCGTTGCGACGGCACGAATCACGACGGCTCCGACCGTGCCCCAAATGATCGCTTGCTTCTGTTGAGTTTTCGGTAAATTGCGGGAAGCCATGCCGATTACGATAGCATTGTCTCCGGCTAGTACGAGGTCGATGAATACGATTTGCAGAAGTGCGGCGGCGAATGCCCACGACAAAAGCTCAAGCTCCATCCTTTAAGCCCTCCTAAAACGATTCAAATGTAGTTTTCTTTACGGTCGAACGAGTAAGCCGTTCCACAAAATATATTTCTCTCATATTGGCAGTCTGATGGACATACAGCTGTTTAAGAAGGGAGCGTGTACAAGTTGGATAGCTTACTCGTATTTATGCAGATTGTCCTCATTAATATGCTGCTTAGCGGCGATAATGCCGTCGTAATAGCGATGGCGAGCAACGGACTGCCTCCTGCTCAGCGGAAACGGGCGGTATGGTGGGGGAGCGCAGTAGCCGTCGTGCTGCGCTGCGTGCTGACAGCAGTGGCTGTAGCGCTTCTGCAAATTCCGTTCCTGCAGGCGGTCGGAGCGATGCTGCTCGGTCTCATTGCGGTCAAGCTGTTTCGGGATGCTTATAACGGTGAGGAAGCGGGAGGGGCTTTGGCAAGTCCGCGTAAGGCTACATTGGTCGCGGCCATTCAGACCATCGTTGCCGCTGATTTTATTATGAGTCTGGACAATGTGCTGGCCATCGCTGCCATTGCGGATGGCGAGCCTGTGCTGCTTGTGCTTGGCATTGTGGCAAGCATTCCGATCATCATATGGGGAAGCCACTTCGTGGGGGCGCTGTTACGTAAGTTCCCGCCGCTTGTATATGTCGGCGCTGCGCTGCTCGGTTATGCAGCCGGCGAAATGCTGGTCAGCGATCCGGGGCTGAATGATTGGCTGTTCCATGGATCGTCGGCTGTTCATGAGGCGATACCGTTATTCTGCGTGCCGGCCGTCATCATTGCGGGGTTGTTGAGCAGACCGAAGCTGAGGGCCGTGTAACCGCCACCATGATCGATGAGCCGGCTTTTCTGCGGGAGCGGATAGGCCGGCTTGTTCTTTTTCGTCATCTTCCGATGGTTTACACTGGTTTTTTATTCGCAGTTCTATTACACTAGAGGTTGCGAGAAGTTACGGGATCGTGTCGTCTTTCGTCGAACAGGAATGACGGCGATACCGATTGTAACCGGAACGATCGGGGGGAGGCTTTTGTCTAGACAACATTATGCGGGAATCGCTCTGCTCGGTGCAGGGCTTGTTATTCTGCTTGGCAAATGGGGATTCTTCAGCTTTATCGGCTCGATCTTATGGCCGGTGGCGCTGCTGGTCGCCGGGATATTGCTCCACGTGCTATATTTCGGCAGACTGCTTCCGTCTGCAGCATTAGTGCCTGCGGGCATACTATCCGTATACGGGCTCATGTTTTTGTTCTGTACTTTGTTTGGATGGTCGTTCTTCAATCAGCTATGGCCGCTGCTTCTGTTCGGACTGGCAGCGGGGCTGTACGAGTATTATACGTTCGATTCATTCAAGCCCCGTCTGGCGCTGCAGCTTGCCGTTGTATTAGGCGCCGTCGCAGTTGTTTTGTTCGGATTCATTCTCATTGCAAGCTGGAGCATATATGTCATCGGACTCGTGTTGGTTGGTGCGGGTTTGTGGCTGACGCTCGGCCGCGGCCGCAGGACGCGTTGGTAATCCCCCTGCGTAGTTGACCGGTAAGAATATAGAAAAGATTAATTGGAGTGGATTATGACAATGAAGGAAAGACACAACATTCGCAACATCGCAATTATTGCCCACGTTGACCATGGCAAGACGACGCTCGTCGATAAACTGCTGCAGCAATCCGGTACGTTCCGTGAGCACGAAGCAGTCCAAGAGCGCGCAATGGATTCCAATGACATCGAGCGCGAGCGCGGCATTACGATCCTGGCGAAAAATACGGCGATCAACTACAAAGACTACTTGATCAACATCGTCGATACGCCTGGACATGCCGACTTCGGCGGCGAGGTTGAACGGATTATGAAAATGGTCGACGGCGTACTTCTCGTCGTCGACGCGTTCGAAGGCTGCATGCCGCAGACGAAATTCGTATTGCGCAAAGCGCTTGAATCGAACCTGACGCCAATCGTTGTCGTCAACAAAATCGACCGTCCGAACGCACGTCCTACGGAAGTTATCGACGAAGTGCTCGATCTGTTCATCGAGCTTGGCGCTAACGATGAGCAGCTGGAATTCCCAGTCGTATACGCATCGGCGCTGATGGGTACATCGAGCCTCGATCCGGACAAGCAAGACGAGAACATGCAGGCGCTGTACGATACGGTCGTAGAGCACATTCCTGCTCCGACGGAGAGTGTAGAGGAGCCATTGCAATTCCTCGTTACTCTGCTGGACTTCAACGAATACTTGGGCCGTATCGCAATCGGCCGCGTCAACCGCGGTATTGTGAAGCAAGGCCAGTCGATCGCCGTTATGACGCGCGAGGGCAATGTAAAGCAAGCACGTATCGAGAAGTTGTTCGGTTTCCAAGGCTTGAAGCGGGTTGAAGTTCCAGAAGCTGGCGCAGGCGATATCGTTGCAATTGCCGGCATCAAAGACATCAATATCGGCGAGACGCTCGCTGATCCAGCGAACCCGGAAGCATTGCCGGTTCTGACGATCGATGAGCCGACGCTCCAAATGACGTTCCTCGTCAACAACAGCCCGTTCGCGGGCCGCGAAGGCAAATGGGTAACGTCCCGCAAGCTGCGCGACCGCCTGTTCAAAGAACTGGAAACGGACGTTGCGCTCCGCGTTGAAGAAACCGACAGCCCGGATGCATTCGTCGTATCCGGCCGCGGCGAGCTTCACCTTGGCATTCTGATCGAGAACATGCGCCGCGAAGGCTACGAGCTTCAAGTATCGAAGCCGGAAGTTATCGTCAAAGAAGTAGACGGTGTCAAATCGGAGCCGTACGAGCGTCTGGTTATCGACGTTCCTGAAGAGCATATGGGCGCGGTTATGGAGAGCCTTGGCTCGCGTAAAGCAGAGATGGTAAACATGGTTAATAACGGAACGGGCCAAGTGCGCATTGAGTTCATTATTCCTGCGCGCGGATTGATCGGCTACCGTACGAACTTCCTGACACTGACGCGCGGATACGGCATTATGAACCATGCGTTCGACAGCTATGGACCAGTTGCGGGTTCGCAAGTTGGCGGCCGTCACCAAGGCGTTCTTATCTCGAGCGAGAACGGCGTATCGACGTTCTACGGCATGATGGGCGTTGAGGACCGCGGTCTGCTGTTCCTGGAGCCAGGCGCAGACGTATATGAGGGTATGATTGTAGGCGAGCACAACCGCGATAACGATATTATCGTCAACATCTGTAAGGAGAAAGCTCTCACTAACGTTCGTTCTGCAGGCAAGGATGATACGGTTAAGCTGAAGACGCCGATCATTTTCTCGCTTGAGGCAGCGCTTGAGTACTTGAACGACGATGAGTATTGCGAAATTACGCCGAAGTCGATTCGTCTTCGCAAGAAGATTCTGAATAAGAGCGAGCGCGAACGTGCGGAGAAACACCGCAAAACAGCGCAAGCCGGCGTTTAATTCACGCGCTGTGGTTGAAGGAGGCTTACCGCGATGCAGGAATGGTTCAGCAACCATCCATTCATTACGTACGTCATAATATTGGCGTGCATTATGTACATCTTCAATGCGGTGTTCCGCGTTCAGCGGCTGCCGATTCTGAAGGAAGTGGTCGTGCACCTCGTAATGGCCATCGGAGCATTCGTCATGTTTATTCTTCAGATCGACAAACTGCCGATCATTCAGTGCATGTCTGTCGCGATCATCATGATGATGATGCTTCGCGGACGTCAGCTTTACGACAAGCTGCGCAAGAAGAACGGCAAATCGGAAGTGAACACCGACTCGGGACAGTAACCTTATAGCCTGTATAGGCAAGGAGCTGATGGCGAATGAAGCTTGAGGATGCTCTGTTCAATTGGCTGCAAATTGACCGTGTATCGAGTGCGCGCCCGGACGACCGGGCCGCGCTCGATACGCGGGATTTTTTCCTGACCATATTGCGGGAAGATCACGGCGTCAGCCGCGTCAGCGTCTCGGCTGAGGATGCGACAATGGTTCATGTCAGGATCGAACGGGAGGACGGCGGCAAGAAGCTGTTCATGTTCGACCGGGAAGCTTCGGATCAACTGCTCGCAGATATTGTCGCTAATCCTCGCTACCAGTGCTGAACATCATGACCTAAAGGTGTGATACGATGGATTCGCAATCGCCGCTGCCGCCCCGATCCTCGAGCAAACGCTCATCCGGGAACGTTCAGCCTCACAAATCAGTCAAGCCGCCTAAGAAGAGAAGAGTTCGCTGGGGGCGCATATTCGGGCTATTGCTAATTGCCATTATTCTGATCGTTGGCGGGTACGCCGCTAGTCTGTTTTTAAAGGCGAACGAGGCGATCAAGCATATTTCGCTTCCGGGCGTTGATACGAAGGTGGCGCCTGAAGACTCTGTCAAGGTGAAGCCGACGGCGATGCTGTTGCTTGGTCTTGACTCCAGGGAAGCGACAGGCACGCTGAATACGGACGTCATCATGATTATGGCGATGAATCCGGAGACGAAGAAGGCAACCGTCGTGACGGTTCCGCGCGATACGAAGATAGAGCTTGCCCGTTATACGGCTCATAAAGCGAACGGCTATTATTCCATTTTTTATAGGCAGGCGCTTAAGGAAACGAACGACAAAGACAAAGCGAAGCTTGCAGCGCTTGATGAGATGAAGACGATGTTCGGCCGGTATTTCGGCATCGACATCGGGTACGCGACTATCGTCAACTTCAAAGGCTTCTCCGACGTTGTCGACGCGTTAGGCGGCGTGGAAGTGGACGTCGATATGGACATGCATTATGTCGATAGTGCTGACGGAACGAATATCGACCTTAAGAAAGGCCGCCAGGAATTGGACGGCGACGATGCACTCGACTTCGTCCGTTACCGCAAATCGAACGACGGTAAGAACATGTCGAGCGATTTCGACCGCAACCGCCGTCAGAGCGAAGTGATCGGTGAAATCGTCGACCGTCTGAAGTCGCTCGGAAGCGTCAACAAGTACGGCTCCGTTATTGAAGCGGTAGGCAACAATATGAAAACCGACGTTCCGCAATCCGAGCTGCGTCAATTGATGTTGACGTACTTCGGCATTAGCCGGACGGATGTCGAGTTCAAGCCGCTTGCCGGCAATTGGAAGAGCCCGTACGTATATGCCGACGAACAGAGTCTGGCCGATGCGAGACAAGCGCTTAGAGCCCAATTGCAGCAATAAGGGTAGTACGATTGAACAAGGTTATGGTATAATACGGTTACGTTAGCGTACTCCATAGCCAAGGAGGTCATGCGGATGACCGAACCGATTAACGGATTGGCCCAATCGTTCTACCGTCTAGCTGGTAAGCCGAATGACGGTTCGTGGTCGGGAACGACTGCGGACGACACGCTGCGTCTTCACAATGCAAATTTGAATAAGAAACGGACGACGAATGCGCCGAAAGGACAAGTGTTGGCCGACATGAAAGAAGCCTAGCGAATATCGCTAGGCTTTTTGTGTACTTTTCATGGATTTAGCCTTCAATCCGTTCAGGAAGCCGAAGCGTTACGTTTGCTTCTTCATTTGCGGAGTTCCAGCCTTGCCAGGTCCCGGAACTGGGCGGAGTGTGTCACGCGGCATCTGCGGCACGATTCGGCCGATAATGTCGGACATCTCCTCAGCAAAGCCTTGTACCGGACGACCGCGTCTTACATCGGCTCCGATCTCCCTCAGCCGCTGTGCCAGATCAATGTCCGCCGTAACGACAGCATCGATGCCGTAAGGGTCCTTGCGGAAAGCTTCCGCTACCGAATATTTAATCGTACCGATGCGGGAACGGTCCAGCTTGCTGTCCACATCGATTCCGACGACGGCCAAATTGCCCGCAATGACGCAGTGGGCGTTCTTCACGCCCGGAATCCTTTTCGCCAGCGACTCGAGATGAAGCTCGACTTTCCTCGGATCGGTAATAGCTTTCGCCCGAGGCGTGGTCTGCTGGGCTCTGACGCGATCATTATTCTGAGGAGAGGGTGATGTTTCGTTGCGCGCTACGGTGCCACAGCCAGCTGCAAGCAGGCATATGACCGTAACGGACGCAAGGCAACTGAGGAACGAGCGCATTTCGCCACCAGACCTTTCACAATCACATTTTGTCGTCGCTGCATAGTTTGCCCGAAGCTGAATATGGTTATGTATGCCTTTCGTCAAACGATCGATACTCGGCGCCAGGAGGGTCCGCGATGAAAAAAATTTTCGTACTCGATACGAATGTGCTGCTCCACGATCCGCAAGCCATCTTCGCATTTGACGATAATGAGGTCATCATTCCGGCGATTGTACTCGAAGAGATCGACTCCAAGAAGCGGCTCGCAGATGAGCTTGGCCGCAATGCGCGAACCGTATCAAGGCTGCTCGACCGGATGCGTGAAGAAGGCCATCTGCACGAGGGCATCGTATTACGTAGCGGCGGACTGCTGAAAGTGGAATTAAATCATCGGAGCTTCGTCCGCGTACAAGAAATGTTCGGCGAAATGTCCAACGACAACCGGATACTCGCCGTGGCGCTTAATTATCATATGGAGGAACAGGACAAAGGAACGAACGCGCGAACGGTACTCGTAAGCAAGGACGTTCTAGTCCGGATTAAAGCGGATGTGCTCGGGTTGGAGGCGCAAGATTATTTGTCCGACCGTACCGTATCAGCGACGGACCTGTACGGCGGTTATTCGACTCTTCACGTTCATCCGTCCGTCATCGACGAGTTTTATACGTACCGGTTTTTATCCGTAAAATCATTGAATCTGACGATGAAGCTGTTTCCGAATGAATTCGTTATTCTGCGCGATGAGATGGGGACGTCGAAATCGGCTCTGTTGAAAGTAAGCCAGGACGGCGTCAGACTGGAGCCTTTATATTTAAGCAACGATGCGGTATGGGGCATTACGGCGCGCAACGCGCAGCAGCGTATGGCGCTGGAGCTGCTGCTCAACGACGATATCCCGCTGGTGACGCTGACAGGCAAAGCCGGTACCGGCAAGACGCTTCTGGCGCTTGCTGCAGGCTTGCTGAAAGTAGAGGATGAGCATAAGTACAAGAAGCTGCTCATTGCTCGTCCTGTCGTCCCGATGGGCAAAGATATTGGATATCTGCCTGGTGAGAAGGAAGAGAAGCTTCGCCCGTGGATGCAGCCGATTTACGACAATCTTGAATATTTGTTCGATACGAAGAAGAGCGGCGATATCGATAAAATATTGATGGGACTCGGAAGCATACAAGTCGAAGCGCTCACTTATATTCGCGGACGTTCCATTCCAGGGCAGTTCATCATCATTGACGAGGCACAAAATTTGACGCGCCACGAAGTGAAGACGATCGTGTCGCGTGTCGGCGAAGGAAGCAAAATCGTTCTGATGGGAGATCCGGAGCAGATCGATCATCCTTATCTCGATTCCATCAGCAATGGGTTGACACATATCGTTGAGCGGTTTAAAGCAGAAGCTTCCAGCGGTCATATTACGCTTGAGAAGGGCGAACGCTCGAAACTCGCGCAGCTCGCCGCTGATTTGCTGTAGGAGTTGTTATAGGAGCCGGGCCGGGCAGGCTATATCCTGTCCGGCTTTCATTTTCATAAAAGAAGAAGACAATGCAACAGTTCGTTTGTTATGATAACGATATACCTTCATTTGGAAAGGAAGGAAGCTGTGTACCGGAAATCTTCGCTGCTGCTGTTGATTGGTTCATTAGCGGCAGTCATTATTGTATTTCTGTCGCTGATTCGCATACCAAGCGGCCCGTCTTCTCCATCAGCTAAGGGAGGAATGCCGGAATCACCTCTTCCGTCAGGCAAGGAAGGCTCTGATCGCCAACACATCGCCGTAAGCGTTTCCATGGCCGATGGGCAATTCAACGATCTGATGGATGCGACTGCGCGGTTCATGGAGCAGCATTCGAACATCAGCGTCGAGCTGTACAATGTTGATCAGTCAGAGGCATACGAAACGTGGAAAAATAATGCTCAGCTTGGCATAGGTGCAGACGTAGCGCTAATGGACAATGAATGGGTCCGGGAATTCGCTGTGCTCGGCTATTTGCAACCGTTGGATGATCTGGTGGCGACGCTGCCTGCCAATTGGTTGAACGGGCTGTTGGAGCCTGTCAATTGGAACGGCTACTGGTGGGGGCTGCCGAAAGATGCTGATCCGCTCGTCGTTGCGTGGAGCCGGCCGCTGCTCGATTCACTCACAAGCCAGAGTGTACCGGTCAACTGGAACCGTTTCGTCGAACTGGCGGTATCAGCAGGGGCTTCTGCGCCGGACGTTCCTCTTGTGAAGTTCGATTCGTCTGATTCCCGTCAGATGCTTGTATGGCTTGATTCTTTCCCGTCAGGCGAACGCGCGGAGATGCTAAGGCCGTTCGGGTCGGAGACTGCGCAGCGGTTATCGTTTCTTGCCACAGGGAACGGACAAGCCTTTCACATTAGCCGCTCAGGCAACGGCAACCCTGCGGATGCGCTCGCCGCGGGCAAGTTGTTGTCGGGTGTCATGCATTGGTCGGATATCGAAGCGCTGCCTTCGGACAAGCGTTCTTTGTTAGCGGTTGGCTATCCGAACGGCTGGTACGGAGGCCGGAGCTTCGTTGTGTTCGCGCACAGCATTGGGAAGGATGAAGCGATCAGGCAGTGGCTGCAGGCAGTAACAGGTGAGACGGAGCAGCAGTCAAACTTCGACAGCTACCGTCTGCTTCCGTCGCTCAAACCGTTGTATGCGGCTATCGATACGGAGGCGTATACGGCGAGCGGAAGCCGGAAGGCGGAGTTCGAATGGTTGAAGCAGTTGGATGCGAAGCCTGCGGAGACGCCGGACCCGCAATGGCCGGTTAGGCTCGTTCGATGGGAGCGGATATGGCAAGAATCGAGCGGCAGCGAACGGTGGATTACAGAATTAACGGAGCGTTGGAGTGCAGCAGGGACGGCAAGGCAAGAGGCTGAGCTGCCCGGCACCGGTGCGGAAGCAGAGGAAGATGCAGATGCAGATTCAGAGTCCGCAGAGACGGTATCCCTCGATGGAAACAATAGTTCTATAGAATCAGGTACTGTAACGGAAGAAGACAATGAAGAAGACGAGAATGCTGCGGCGGCAGACGAATGGTTGAATACGGAGGCTGATGAAGACATCGGTCCGACGGATTCGTCGCAGCAGCAGGATGACAGCGATACAGAGCGTTAACGGACGAACACCGCCCCCTGTGTAAGGGAGGCGGTGTTCGGTCTAAGCGGTTTAAAACTTGACGGACAGGGTGACGGTAAGTTCCCCGTCTTGTACGCTCACTTCCTTAGCTCGCAGGAAGCTGATAATTTGCTGCGGATAAAAACCAAGATCGAATGATTGCTCCAGCTCGCGCCTTGTCGTATCCGGCAAGGCAAGTCCGTTAAATTTTAACTCATCAACATGAAACTGAATGCTGCTGCTCGGTTCTGTCTCGATCGTATAGTGGCCTGCCACTTCGATCGACATGCCGCCGCGTTTGCCGCTGGCGATGACTTGGTCGTTCTCGAACCGGAATTCGAATACGTTGAACATTTCATTCTGGTCCCGCAGGAACGCGTTGAGCGCTTCTTCAGGAATGTGAAGCGTGTACTGGAAGCCGTCAATTTCGAGATAGTCTTTATGGTCTTGTATCCATTCCGGCAACTGCTTCATTGCTTTCGACAACGCTTCGAAATAGGTGCGAACTTCGCTTATGCCGGCGCTGTTCCAATAATTCGTCAGCTCGGCCATCATTAACCGAAGCCGATCGGCATCCGAACGTCCGGCGAGCGCCGTATCCAGCTCTTGTTGAATCTTGGCAACACGCTCGCGCTGGCTAAGCAGATCAGCCTGGACCGTCTCCAGCTTCTGATGGGCTGCTGTCTGCTTGTCATGCTCCTCGCGCAGCACGCGTGCCTCTTCGGCGTACTGGTACAGCATCGTGCGGTCACGTGAGAAGATGATGTCGATATAATCGAGCATTTGAAGCCATTCCCGCATGGAATGGAAAGAGAAGAGCGCTTCGAGCAACCAATCGCGTTCCCCCATATAATAGGAGCGCAGAACCTTGCCTGCTTCGTCCCGCTGCTGCTTGATTTGTTGTTCTTTCTCGTCGATTTTTGCGGCAGATGAGGACAACGAAGATTCCAGCTTGCTCAGTTGATCCTGCACGCGGGCAATTTCCTTGTCAATTTCGACGACGGACAAGCTTTTCTCGAGCAGTTGCTGAATCGCTTGTTCCTCAGGCGTAAGGGCGGAGGCCGTTCCGATCGTCTGGAACGACAGCAGCAGCAAAGCGAAGGCGAACGCTCCGGCACGGCGCAGCAGTGCTGGCATGTCGGTACCTCCCTCGGGTATGTAGTCAAGCCTAGTTTAAATGTATGCGGACATCTCATCTATTATATCTCAATCCGTCTTAGGAGGAGCAACAAAATGGACAGACCGTCGCAAGAGTTGGCCGTTCGCATTGCAGAAGTCATCAGGAAGGAAGGCGTTCCGGCCATGACCATGAACGGTGAAGTGTGCCGCGCGATTCCATTCAACCGGTATATGGCTCTCTGTCTTTATGATGAGCAGTCCGGCTACTATAGGAGCGGCGGCGTGAGAATCGGGCGTGAAGGAGATTTCTATACAAGCAGTGCGATAGGCGGCGTAATGGGTCAAATGTTGGCGAAGTATCTTCGCGGGGCTTCAATATCTTGCAGCGAACCGCCTGTCATGATGGAGTGGGCCGCAGGGGCGGGCACGATGACGAGAGATATGCTCGCAGCATGGTCCGATAATGCGCCGGAATGGATGAGCCGCATCGAATATTGGGCGGTGGACGATCATCCGCAGCATTTGGAGTCGGTACGCGAACTGGCGTATACGGTACTTGCCCGCTCACCTGGGAAACGATCGATTCGGTGCGTCAATTCCGCCGAAGCAATGGAAGCATTAGCGGCTCTGCCCCAGGAAAAGACGGTGCTGATTGCTGCGAACGAACTGATCGATGCGATGCCGGTGCACCGGGTAACGAGATTAGACGGGCAGCTAAAGGAACTTGGCGTATGCATTCAGCCCGACGATGGCGATGACGATTGCTCTGGAATTCCGGGGAGTCTATCGTTCCGATATGCTTATCTGCCGCTATCAACACCGAAATTAGCTTGGTCAATCGAAGCTGACGGCGTACCATTGGCGGAAGGGCAGGAAACCGAAATCAATCTGGCTGCCGAACAATGGCTTGCTGAGCTCGGGGCTGCGGTACAATCGGGCATGCTGCTGCTTGCAGATTACGGGCACGATGCGCAGGAATATCGTGCCGCTCACCGGATGAAGGGGACGCTGATGTGTTACCGCCGTCATATGGCGCATGACAATCCATTTCTTGATCCCGGAGAACAGGATATTACCGCGCACGTCAATTTTACCGCTTTGAAGCGAGCTGCTCAGCAAGCGGGTTGGTCCGTCGCGTATGAGGCGACCCAATTGCAGTTTCTGCTCGAACAAGGCATCCTGGAGCTGCTGGAAGAGCATGACGGCGCGGATCCGTTCAGCGTGAAGGCCAAGCGCAACCGCGCCGTACGTCAAGTGCTGTTGTCCGACAGCATGAGCGAAACATTCAAAATCATGGTGTTGACGCGGGGCGGATTCACGCTCCCATACGAACGCGCAGCAACATAAGAAGAGCCGGAATCGTAAAGCGATTCCGGCTCTTCTTATGTAGAAGCCATTCGTTTGAAGCTGTATTACAATGGGAGACCCATTTTGAATACGGTCCAATAGCTGAAACCAACAAACGAGATGACCATGTATCCCCAGAACATCAGTATGTATGTACGTTCCGAGAAGTTCAGATAGCCGAGCAAGATGAACGCGGCGGCTTGCATGAAGAACAAGAGCGACATTTCGATCATGTCTCCTGCAAACGACATCAGTGCAATTACGAGCGTCCAAAAGCCGAGAACTCGAAACATGCGTGCCATTCTCCATCCCCCTCTCTTCGATTCGACCTTTTTTTTCTATTGCTCATTATAACGTTACGTACAAAATGTGTAAACCTGTAAGCGTGACAAACCGGCAAACTTTTTACTTGCCGCCGATACCTGCATCCACTATAAGTTTGCACAGAAACGGCAGCAATCATGTATGAGCGCATTAAAAAATGGATATATAAATTAGTATCCGATAGATTCTATGAACTCTACCAAGGGCATAGAGATAAATAAGCGCCTTTAACGTTAGGAGGTTTGGGTAGCATGACAGCAGTCAGACAAGATGCATGGAGTCCCGATGACGACATCATTCTAGCGGAGGTAACGCTGCGGCATATTCGGGAAGGCAGCACGCAGTTGGCGGCTTTCGAAGAAGTCGGCGAGCGGATAGGCAGAACCTCTGCGGCTTGCGGTTTCCGCTGGAACAGCTGTGTCCGCAAACGGTATGAGGATGCGATTCAAATTGCGAAGCAGCAGCGCCAAAAACGCAACTATTTGAAAAAACAGTCGCTAGTCGCAGCTCCGCATGTATCGTCTCTCCAGATCGTAGATGAGGATACAAAGTCATTCAAGCATGATCCGATATCGGAGGATAGTATTACGATAGACGGGATCATTCGTTTTCTGCGGCAGTGGCGGGGAGCCTACTCAGAGATGCAACGGCAAGTGAAAGCGCTTGAGAAAGAACTTCTTGACCGTGAGGAAGAGCTAATCGAGCTTAGAAGCGAGAATAACCGGTTGAATAGTGAAGTGTCGAATGTCCAGACGGATTATCGGACCGTTAACGATGACTATAAGACGCTTATACAGATTATGGACCGCGCGCGACGCCTTGCTGTATTGAACGAAGAAGACGAGTTGAAGCCTCGCTTCAAGATGGATGCGAATGGAAACTTGGAACGAATTGAATAACAATTGCAGCAATGCAATGGCGGGCGCCCTCGCATAAGTAGATGCGGCGGGCGTTTTTGCGTTAGGATAGAAGGATAATGCTGACGAGCCTAGCGGATAAGAGCTAGGGGATATAGAGGAAGAGTGAAATTAGAGAAGGAGAGGCCGATCATGAGATTTGAAATCGTAGGCGGAGGAGCCATCGGTCTGCTATATGGCGCAAGGCTTGCACTGGCGGGATATCCGGTTACGATATGGACGAGGACGCGTAAACAGGCGGAATTGTTGTCGGATGAAGGCATAGAGCTTGTAGCGGGCGGAACGATACATACGATAGACGTCAGCGCATCCCCGATAACGGAATGCAGCCGGCCAGTTGAGAGAACGTCCGAGCATAAGGTGCTGCTCATAACCGTCAAACAACCTCAACTAACAGCGGTGCTGTTGGAGTATATAAGGTTGATAGCAGAAGAAGGGGATATCGTGGTCGGTCTTCAGAACGGAGTCGGTCATATCGAGTCAATACAACATTCGCTGCCGGGCAGAATCGTGCTTGCAGGCGTGACTACGGAAGGAGCGCTTCGGCACGGTTTGCGAACCGTGGAGCATACTGGCGAGGGGGTGCTATCGATTGGTGAATATCGGTCGACCTCGTTGACGGAGGCCTCGGGCGACGAACTTTTGTCGCAATCCGATCGAATGATTCGGGAATCTAGGCAGAAAATGTTGATGAATGCGCTTTCAAAAGCAGGAATTGCGATAGAACTGTCGAATGAGATGAATAATCGGGTCTACCAGAAATTGCTCGTAAATGCAGTCATTAATCCGTTAACGGCATTATTCGACGTACGCAACGGCGAGCTGGTCCATCATCCTGCACGGCTGTCGCTTATGAAGGCGTTGCACGAAGAGACTTTATCGGTGCTGACTGCTTCGGGAATGGACGATGACGGTACCAGCTGGGACAGGCTGCTTCAAGTATGTGACCGCACGAGCGGCAACATATCGTCTATGTTGTCAGACGTAAGAGCGGGCAGGCTGACCGAGATCGAATGGATCAACGGCGGCGTTTGCCGTCTGGCGGATGATGCCGGGGTGAATGCATCTCTTAACCGGTCGGTGATGCATATGGTTCAAGCAATGTTTAAATCATGAAAGGGGGCGGCTGGTATGTGGTTATGGGAAAGCGTCCGACATATCTATGCGTACCTGGCGGTAATACCAGTCATCCCGTTCTTCCTCATCTATTGGGTATATGGTTCGATAAGCAATAACCGCAAGAAAGCGTTCGGATTGGCGATGGATGTGACGACGGTGCTTCTGATAGGCTGCGTGGCGGTGTTGTTCGATTTCGTGTTCGGCAGCAAATTTGGGTTCTACTTGATCGTTTTGATTCTGATTCTGCTCGGCGGATTGATCGGGAATATGCAGTTCCGTAAACGCGGAGAGGTGGATACGAAGAAAATTTTCCGGGCTGTATGGCGGATCGGCTTTCTGTTCATGAGCGTTCTGTACGTTTTGTTCATGTTTATCGGAATTGGCCAGGTACTGCTGTCCCCGATGTGACAGACTTTAGACTTATTTCACTTCAGAGCTAATCATATAGTCATCATTAATAGCCTTCCACCCGGGAGGCTATTGTTATTGTAAAGGCGGCATCCTACTCTTTGACGCTTCACCGCTCAATTGTGTACAATGAGTCCGTAGCATATGCCATTATCACATCGCGCTGCGCCGCTTCTGCGGTTAGCAGCCATACAATCTATTGCGGATCGAGGTCGGTATGAAGCATGACTTCTACGAATTTCTATGAGCTTCCATCATCCCAGCCGCTAAGCGACGCATATGTGAAGCAGACGGACAGCCGTTTGAACGCATTGTTTCACAGCGGTCATCCTGCGGATGAGGAGCATTGGCGTGCCCGTTCATCCCGTCTCGACGGGGCGAAGGAGCTGCGGGTACCGTCAGCGGACATAGCGGACGCACTTAGACGCTATAACGCACGTTTTGGCATGTCGCAGGAGACAGCAGCGAACATCGAGGCAATCGGACAAGGAGCGCAGGTCGTCGTCGGTGGGCAGCAAGCTGGTCTGTGGACCGGACCAATTCTCGTCATACATAAAGCCGTGACCATCATTGCCGCAGCCAAGCATGCATCGAAAGTGCTGAACCGGGCGGTCGTTCCCGTTTTTTGGATCGCCGGAGAGGATCACGACTGGGATGAAGCGAATCATATAACAGCAGCAACAGAACAAGGACTTCGCAAGCTTGCCGTTACTAGACCGGAAGGTCCTCGGACTTCGGTCAGCCGTACGGCTGTCGCCCCAGAAGCATGGGAGTCGGCGATTGCGGAGCTTGAGACTGTGCTTACCGGTTCCGAATTCAAGGAGCCTCTGCTTGATAAGCTGCGGGAATTGACGAAGTCGGCTAAGACGCTAAGCGATGGTTTTGCGGGCATCTTAGCATGGCTGTTCGGCGGTTATGGGCTCGTATTGATTGACGCAGACGACGCGGCGGTCCGGGCGCTTGAAGCGCCGATGTTCCGGCGGATGCTGGCTGACAATGATGCGCTCGAGGCTGCGTACACGGCGAATGGGCAAATGCTGGATTCGCTTGGCTATCGTATGCAAGCAGCAGCTGCGCCGGATTGTGCCAATCTGTTCTTGTTCCGGGATGGCGGCAGCTCTTCCGGCTTGCAGGGCGACCGAGTGCTGTTGTATAAGCGCGACGGTGGCTTCACGGACAAGAAGGGAGAATCGTTCTGGAGCGCGGACGAGCTTCTCTCCCTGGCGGATTCCAGTCCGGGGCAGTTCAGCAACAATGTGTTGACGAGACCGATCATGCAGGACTATCTATTCCCTGTTCTCGCAGCTGTGCTTGGCGCAGGCGAGATCGCCTACTGGGCGCAGATCGGCGGCGCGTTCCGTCATTTTGGCATGGAAATGCCTATCCTTGTCCCGCGTATGTCGTTTACCTTAGTCGAAGGCACGATTGCGAAACATATGATGAAATATGACTTGACCTTTGACGATGTCGTACGCCGGTTCGAAGAGCGCAAGCAGCAGTGGCTGATGGCGCAGGACCGTTTCGATATCGCTGGCCGGTTCGGGGCGGCGAAGCGGGACTTCGAATCTCTGTATGCTCCGCTAGTCGAATTGGCGGGGGAAGTGCAGGCGGGATTGGCGGCGCTTGGAACGACGAACATGAACAAAATTTTGGAGCAAATTGATTTTCTGCAAAATCGTACCCAGGATGCGTTTCGCAAAAGCCACGACGCTTCGATACGCCATTGGGACCGGATCGGCACGGCGATATGGCCTGGCGGCAAACCTCAGGAGCGCGTGTTGAACATGACGGCTTATTACAACCGTTACGGAACGGATTGGCTTGCAAAGCTGCTTGCACTCCCATATGTGCCTAGCGGTGAGCATCAGATCGTTTATTTGTAAGCATTTTTACGGTAATTAAAATAAGAGTTGAGAGGCAGTGGTTGAACGATGAGTACGGATGCAAAACAAAAAAGTATCGTAGCGGACATGGCGCTGGCGCCTGAAGGACATTTGAAAATTGACTGGGTAAGCGCGCATATGCCGGTGTTGAACCGGATCCGCGAACAGTTCGAGAAAGACCAGCCGTTCAAAGGGCTGAAAGTGACGATTGCGCTTCACCTGGAAGCCAAAACGGCATACTTGGCGAAAGTCGTGAAAGCCGGCGGCGCAGAAGTGACGATTACGGGCAGCAACCCGCTGTCGACGCAGGACGACGTATGTGCGGCGCTCGTAGAGGACGGCATTACCGTCTTCGCGAAGTACAATCCGGAACCGGCGGAATACAAAGAGCTGATGATCAAGGCGTTGGAAACGAAGCCGGATCTGCTCATCGACGACGGCGGTGATCTCGTGACGATTCTTCACTCCGAGCGTCAAGATCTGCTGTCGACCGTTCGCGGCGGCGCAGAAGAGACGACGACAGGCGTTATTCGTCTGAAGTCGCTTGAGAAAGAAGGCGCACTGAAATTCCCGATGGTAGCTGTTAACGACGCGTTCTGCAAATATTTGTTCGACAACCGCTACGGTACGGGCCAATCGGTATTCGACGGCATCAACCGGACGACGAATCTCGTCGTTGCAGGCAAGACGGTCGTCGTTGTCGGCTACGGCTGGTGCGGTAAAGGCGTAGCGATGCGCGCCAAAGGTCTCGGCGCTAACGTTATCGTTACCGAGATCGACTCGATCAAAGCGGTCGAAGCTTACATGGACGGCTTCGCCGTTATGCCGATGATCGAAGCAGCGAAGCTTGGCGATATTTTTGTAACGGTGACGGGCAACCGCGACGTCATTCGCGGCGAGCACTACGAAGTGATGAAGAACGGCGCGATCTTGTCCAATGCAGGACATTTCGACATCGAAGTGAATAAACCTGAGCTCGAAGCGTTGTCGAATAACATCCGTACGGTACGCCGCAACATCGAAGAGTACCAGCTCAAGGACGGACGCAGCATCTACCTGCTGGCGGAAGGACGCCTTGTCAACTTGGCAGCAGGCGACGGCCATCCGGCGGAAATTATGGATATGACGTTCGCGCTTCAAGCGCTGGCTCTGCGCCACGTGAACGATCAGTACCAGACGCTCGGCAACAAAGTTGCAAACGTGCCATACCATCTCGACGAGCAAGTTGCCCGCTTGAAGCTCGAAGCGCTCGGCATGGGCATCGACCAACTGACGGACGAGCAAAAAGCGTATCTCGACAGCTGGGACGCTCACTAAGATTGCGATTTGATTTAACAAAATGAATTAACCAAGCCGGGGGACTCCCCCGGCTTTTTTGTGCTGCAGTCGCTCCTCTCTCATTCACTCCTTGAAGTCACAAGCCTCTCCACTCGCAGCTGCTCTTTTTATTCACAAGCCGCTCCATTCGCAGTCACTCCTAGCAGGAGGAACAAGTCCTACTGTTGCTCTAGCGAATCGAGGGCGCCTTATTTGTTCGGAATCGATTGATTAGAGATTCTAACGAACTCAGGGAGCGTTATTTGACTAACATTCGATCAAAATGGGGTTCAGAGCATGAAATAGCGTTTCTGGAGTTCGTTAGCTTTTAAAATAGGTCAAATCGAGCGAAATAGCGCTCGTACGATTCGTTAAAAATTAGACCCGGCTGGTTACGGGGGAGTGAAAGGAATTGGGTTGAAGCGAGGGGAATGCCGAGCCCGAAACTCTCCAAAGGGGAGGGGAGTGGGAGAGCCACAATAGTGGAGCGTATCCCGCAGGGAGGGAAAGCGAGGACAAGCAGAAAGTTTGTGAATGCGTCGAAAGTGGTGCGTACGGTGGGGATTAACAAGGTGGGGAGAAGTGGAGCGTGTCCTGGAGGGACGGAAAGCGATTCAGCGTTCAATGTGACTAGATAAGTCTTAGAGGAGTCCAGAGGACGAAGTCCTTTGGGGCCCTCCCTTGCAGGGAGGGTTTGGGTGGGTAGGGAGAGCCTTTGAGGGTTTGGGTGGG
>NZ_BILZ01000037.1 GCF_004000825.1 Paenibacillus kobensis NBRC 15729
GGGCCATCGCCGCCGCTCAGCGCGCCCTGCGCCGCCCATGCGGCGGCAAGAGCCGCGGCGGTCAGCGCAATCGCGCCAGCCGCCGCCGCGCCGTCGATGCCGTAGGCCGGCACGAGCACGGCGTTCAGCAGCGCTTTGAGCGCGGCGGCGCATATGAGCAGCAGCGCCGGCAGCCGAACGCTGCCGCATCCCTGCAGCACGGCAGCAGACACCGTCTGAACGGCCGCAGCCAGCGTCGTTAAGCCAACGAGAGCCATTGTGCCCGTCGCTTGGTCGTCGGCGAACAGCATAACATTGATCGGCCGCGCAAGCAAGGCGAGACCGAGTGCGGAGCCCGCTCCGATCCACCATGACGCCCGCATTGCAATGCTTGCTTGCAGCCTCGCCTCCTGCCATCCGTTCTGCCGGCGTGCAAGCGCCAGCGACGGAACCAACGCCGAGGCTGCCGCACCGCTGACCATCGCCACCAGCTGCACAAGCGTCTGGCCCCGCCCGTATAAACCGAACTGGAACATTGCTTCCGCATCGGTCAGATTAGAGCCGCTTAGCAGCCTCGGCACCATGAATGCATCTACGACCGCTGCAAGCGGAACCGCCGCCGCGCCGAATGCCATCGGGAAAGCGAGCTTCCCGAGGCCGCCCATCTCCGATACAAGCTGACGAAGCCTCAGTCGTCGCGGCGTTATAGGCTGCCTGCTATCTCCCTGCACCGCTGCGCCTGCCGGCACTGCTGCAATGGCGGCCTGCAGGCTGCCCAATTGCTGACGGCGCTGCCTCCATGCCATAAGCGCCATCGCCCCCGCCGCGCCTGCGGCCGAGCCGGCCATCGCGCCTGCGGCAATATCACCGTCCTGCCAGGCGTTCGACATACCCCAGGCCAGCATCCCCGCCATGACAGCAACGCGCAGCACTTGCTCGGTCACTTGCGATAGCGCGGAAGCCGGCATATCGTTCATCCCTTGCGAATAGCCGCGAAGAGCCGACAGTGCCGGCACAAACCAGAGGGCGAATGCGATCGACCGGATCGCCCCAGCCGTCTCTTCGTCGCCGATCGCCGCTGCGATTGCCGGCGCGCCCAGCCACATCAGCGCAAAACCTGCCGCCCCTGTGAGGCCGAGCAGCCAGAGCGCCGCCCGCTTCGCGCTGCGCGCACCCGCACGGTCGCCGTCAGCCAACCGCTTGGCGACGATGATCGCCACCGCAGGCGGCAGCCCGGCCGTCGCGGCAACGAGCAGCATTTGATACAGCGGATATACCGCATTGTAGATGCCGAACACGCGGTCGCCGGCTAAATTTTGCAGCGGGATTTTCTGAAGCACGCCTATCATCTTCGATAGAATCATAGCCGCGGCCATAAGCAGCGCGCCGTTCCACACCGAATTTCGGCGTTCATTCACCGTTACACTGTTCATTCTTATCCGTTACCTCTCCTATAATACGATTGCTCCATTATAACAGGAAAAAGAATAGAGCAGGCCTATACTCCCCTATGAATAATCGATTGCCGCCAAGCTCGCGAGGAGCGGAACTAGAGACCTATTCGGCATTCGCTCGTTAGCCTCAACATCGCATATGCAAACATATGTTTGCATATGCCTGTTATTTTTACTACAATGATCGTACTGCATTACACCCATGTCATTGAAAGGCGGTGCGCCATTGAAAGGTTCCACACATCTTGTCGTCAGCACCGGCATATCGCTGTCCATATCCGCCTTGCTGGATGTATCCTTAACGCCTGCGGCGGCGGCCGCAGCCGTCATCGGCAGTCTGCTGCCCGATCTCGACGAGCCGAATGGCATGCTCGCCAACCGGACGTTCCCGAAGCCGGCGATCCGGGCGCTTCAGATCGCGTTGTTGCTCGCGGCCGGGGCGGCCGTCTGGCTCACCCGTGCGCAATACCCTCTGAACTGGGCGGCCGGCGCCGTTATCGGGCTGACAGCCATCGCTTCAACCCGCTGGCTGCGCCAGCTGCTCATGCTTATTGTCGGCGGAGCGCTCACGATAGGCGGCACCGTATATGATGCAAGGTTGACCGCCGCTGGACTGACGCTCGTCATCTGTGCTCTCGTTCCCCATCGCGGCTTCACGCACACGCTGTATGCAACCGCATTCTGGAGCGCCGCGCTGTATTGGATGGCACCGCAATCGCCCGCAGTTCCGATCGCAGGCGGTCTGTCCTACTTGCTTCATCTGTTAGCCGACGCTTTGTCGCAGCGGGGCATTCAGCCGCTGCCTCCGCTGCCATGGAAACTGCGCATTCCGCTCATGCGCTCCGGCAAATCCAGCGCCGCCGTCGTAGAGACGGCCGCCATTGGCGTCACGTTCATCTTCGCATGGATCGTCTTCTTTCAAATGGGCGGCTGGCGGTTATGGATGCATTAAACGGAACGTTACTTCCATTCTTTCGTATTCCTTCTTACCGTAAGGAGGAGATCGAGTGGAATTTATTATTTTGACCGTTATACTCATCATTCTGGTACCTATGTATGCAAGACGAAGGATAAGACAGCGCATCAATCGCAAAGGCAATGCCATTCTAAGGTTTATCGAGCAGCATCCCGAACAATCTTCCGCGCAGATCATTCATAACGGGGAAGTACTGTTCGAGGCGCATCCTGACCGATTGATGCCGCTAGCCAGCACCGTCAAAATTATCGTTGCCATCGAATACGCGAAGCAAGCTGCATCGGGGCGTATTCAGCCTGATAGACTAGTTATGCTAAGTGAGTTGGACCGTTTCTATCTCAAGGATTTGGATGGCGACGCGCACCCGAACTGGATTGCATTCCTAGGAGAGAACGACCGGATCACGAACGATAGCATCCGGTTGGAGGAAGTAGCGAAAGGCATGATCCAATTCAGCTCGAATGCAAATGCGGAATACTTAATGGAGCAACTCGGCCTCGACAACATTAACCGGAATTTAATAGAGTTAGGACTTACCCGTCATGAACCTCTATACCCTTTTGTATCGAGCCTTCTTATTCCGTATGAATGGTCGAAGCAATATTCTGGCCTTCCCCCTGAAGAAGCCGTGAGCCAAGCGAAATCCAGCCTTCGCGAAATGTCTCCTGATGAGTTCCGCAAGCAAGCTTATCGTATTCATCTGCTGCTGCAAGCGGATACGGACGGTTCTTATAAAACATCGGCCGATCTTCACAGCTGGTACGACACGGACTGGGACAAGATGAACTCCGAACGCTTCATCTCTTCCACGACCAGGGAATACGTCACCATCATGCGGTATATCAATGCCGGCAACTACTATGATCCAACAGTTCAAACTCATTTAAAAATCATACTAGAAGCAATTATGGAGCATCCGAGCAATCAGCAATGGCTGACGCAAGCCGGCAGGAAAGGCGGATCAACCGCCTGCATTTTAACAGAAGCCATCTACGCTGAAGATAAGCAGGGCAATGCGACCGAGGCTGCGATTTTCTTCAACGAACTGAATCCCGAATTGGTCGAGAAACTGTCCGCCTTAATGAACGGATTCGAGCTTCTGTTGCTCAAGGATCCCGAATTCCGGGAACAACTGAAACAACAGCGGGCTTTGTCTGCGTCATAGAGGCAGCACAACAAACAGCCTTCCCCATGCCGGGCCTGCGGCCCTAGCTGCGAGAAGGCTGTAATATTCGTACAGGATACGGCGGAACGGGACTACTGCTCCATCTGCTTGGCCAGAAAGCCGGCCGCTGTTTCCGCCATCTTTTGTTCCATCTGCGCCATCTTCACGTTGTCTTCCTTAGAGAGCAGAACAACCGTGCCGATCGGATCGCCGCCTGCAATGATTGGTGCCGCGACGTAAGAAGCGTACGTTTCGTTCAAATCCTTAATAAGTTCGAAAGAGCCGCTGTTCGTTTCCACGACCGTCTTCCGATTCTCCATACAATTCTCTAGAATGCTGCCGACCGCCTTGTCCATAAATTCCTTCTTGGAAGCGCCAGCCACTGCAATGATGGTGTCACGGTCCGAAATCATCGTTACATGGCCCGTGCTTTCGGACAACGATTCTGCATATTCCTTCGCGAAATCGCCAAGCTCGCCAATCGGTGAATACTTCTTCAAGATAACCTCGCCATCGCGGTCCACGAAAATTTCCAGCGGATCGCCCTCGCGGATGCGAAGCGTTCTGCGAATTTCCTTCGGGATTACTACACGGCCAAGATCGTCGATGCGACGCACAATACCAGTTGCTTTCATGTCTTGTTGCCCCACTTTCCCTGAAGATTTTAAGTCCACTGGATACCTGCCGCCGGTTATCGCACTGTGAAGGAAGCTGTGTTACGTTCCGAATTCTTGCCTGCTATAAGCGTGAGTCAACCGCCGCTCGTCCGTCCGCTTATATTTTGTAGAAGGGATGTTGGAACTTGACCATAGTATTCATCCCCTCCCATTTTCTTATTCGCCGCCTAAACGGAGTAGCTGAAACCTGACTTTTCACCGAAATGCCCGAAAGTTCCCGGTTCCGGCCCGTCGCTTGACGAATTTCCACCTTTTTACGGAACCAGCGCCACTTGCTCCCGGCTGAAGGAACCCGCTCGGGCGGGCACTGTTATCTTTCCCGCTGTCTGGACTCTCCATCCATTCTTTTGAACAATCGTCCTTTCGTTCCTTCTCCGCCCCTGGCCATAAGCTGCCAAATCGCTTGCGCTGCGTCCCGAACGGTGCGCGGACGTACATGGTCCATCTCTTGCAGCAATCGGAACGGCCTCGCCAATCTCGGCAAATGCAAATCCGCCTTCGTCAGCAGCCGGTCATCGAACAGCAAGTCCGCTGTACCGGAGGCAAGCAGCTTGCCGTCCTTCAGGATAAGCACATCCGTCGCCCATTCGACCGCAAAATCGACATCATGCGTCGCCACGAGCAGCGTATAGCCGTCTTCGTGCATTTGCTCCAGCAGCCGCTGCAGCTCGTCACGGCTTCTTGGATCGAGAAACGCCATCGGTTCGTCCAAAATAACCATTTCCGGCCGCATCGCCAGTACCCCTGCAATCGCAACCCGTCTCTTCTGTCCATAGCTAAGCTCAAAAGGCGACCAGCGCCGGTATTCGCTCATCCCGACCGCTTTCAGCGCCTCCGCAACCCGCTCTTCTACGTCCTGCTCGGACAGTCCCAGATTACGCGGCCCGAATGCGACATCCTCCTCTACGGTCGAAGAGAAAATCTGATCGTCCGGATCCTGATAGACGACACCAATTCTGCGGCGAAGCCGCAGCGCGTTGTCTCTCGTCATCACTTCGCCGAATACCGTTACGACTCCGCCCGCCGGCTGCTCCAGACCGTTCAACAGTGAAATGAGCGTCGACTTGCCCGCTCCGTTCGGCCCCATCAGGACAGCCTTCGCACCACGCTCCAAATGAAATGTAATCCCGCGCAGCGCTTCCATTTGTCCGTACCGATAAGTAACCTCTTGCACTTGCATCGCTTGCATCGCTTGTATCGCCATCTCCGTCTCTCCCTCCTGCTCTTGCCGCTCAGAATCTGCTGAAGCCGCGTACTGAGTGCCGTTGCCGACAATTCCGACCTCAAATCCAGCTCCAAAGCCTCCGCGGGCGGCTATCGATTGATAGATTCTGCCGCTGCGGCTGTACGCCCGAAGGAACAATACACCGAGCAGCTCGCCGAACCGGCGGTATGCGCTCTTCTTCCACAGCCAACCGTCGAGCCGAAGCCCGCGGGATTGCTGCGCTTTCACCATGCTGCGCACCTCTTCCTTCAATAATACGAGGTAGCGCAGCATGAGGCCGACGATTTCGAGCAGTACGGCAGGCACGCCGAGCGCCCGCATGCTTTTGATCAGTTCGAAGATGGGGGTCGACAGAAGGAGATAGGTGACGAGCAGATTGGCGCACACGATTTTCAGCAGCAGAACAAACGCCCGCTCCACGCCCTCCTCCGTCGCGGCTTTGCCCATGAAATGAAAAATTAACGTTTCTCCTGTCGTGTGCTGGAACGGAACAAATACAATCGCGCCTAAAGCGAACGGAACGATAAGCAGCAGTCTCTTGCCGATCGTCCGCAGCGGAATGCCATGCCAAAGCATGCCGAATAGAAAACATCCTGCCGTCCCCATCAGGACAGCAGGATGCCGAAAGAACATAACCGTGGCCAGCAGGCCCAGAACACTTAACAGCTTCATACTCGTTCGTCTGCTTCTTCGGGCTTGTGATTCCGGATCCGGGGCTGGATTGCCCAGGTTCGGTTGATCGTTAGCCGTTGTCATGCTTGAGCTTAATTCCGTCAGGTGCCGATTGCTCATTCCGACCGCCTCCGCTTCGCGTTAATAATCGGGTCAACCCCCATAGCGCGCCTGCCATTACCGCAATCCCAATCAATCCGGTTAAGCCGACACTGGCCGCCGTCCACTTGATGCTAGACAACTCGTAACCCGGAATCAGGGCCAGCTTATTCCATGCGGTTGCTTGATGCAGAAATCCGTGATCCTCAGCTACACGTTCCAATCCGTCAGGATGGGAAGAAGCCCAAGGCGACAGAACGGCCGCCGTTGCAATCGTAATAACGGCCATTACAATCCACTTCGTTCTATGCGCGGTGACGCGGAACGTTCTCATACGCCGCCTGTCCCCCTCTCGCGGGAATAGCTGTGCTTCTCTCCATGAGATAGCCCGTCACAAGCATCGTGATAACACCCTCCCCGATGCCGATAAGCATATGCCAGCCCACCATCGCTTGTATCGCGGTTGCAAGTTCGAATGTGCCGGACAAGGCAAGAAGCAATGCCACGCCCGAAGCGGCGGCGACGATCGACATCCAAGATGCAATGAACGTCAAAGCCGCCCTTCCTCGGCCTTTTAACAGTTTAATACCTAACATATATATTCCATTTCCTGTGAAACAACCGATAAAACCCGTGCACAAAATGTTCGCTCCCAGCACCGTAATGCCACCATCTTGAAACACAATTGCCTGTACCAGCAGCACTGCAGCCATAACGATCGTTCCTATCCACGGACCGAATAGAATAGAGGTCATCGCTCCGCCTAGGAAGTGGCCGGAAGTGGCGCCTGCTATAGGAAAATTAATCATTTGCGCCGCAAAAACAAATGCGCCGATTAAGGCGACCATCGGAATTTTGTTCGGCTCCAGCGACAGCTTCGACTTGCGCAGGCTGTAGCTCACCGCCCCAGCACCGATGATGGTCGTCGAGATCCATGTCTTCGCGTCTAGAAACCCATCGGGTATGTGCATCGTCATTCACCGCCCCACTAATGTCAGATAATCTAACATGGACTTTTTTCCATTATCGTTCATTCCCCCACTTTCGTCAAGCAGTTAACAACGCAAATACACGCCGCTTCCTTACTCTCTTCCTGAGGCTTTTCCCTGTTCAATTGATTAACAATGTAAGGTTTGACTGGCGCGGTTGCAGTCCATCAGCGGGCAGCTTCATCGACTCCATTCGAACGAGCTGCACTTTGTGCAGGATTTCGATTCACACATCGACGCACCCCCGTTTCCGACGCTGATTCAACGCTTTGGTGCTCAGTTTCATACCGGCGCGCCTAAGGCTCACTGCGAACGTGGGCATTCCTGCAGATTGTGCAGGATTTCACCCCGCTCTCGCCGCCACAAAGCAAAATCCCTGCACAAAGTGCAGGGATTTAACCCTTCCATCGCCTAATCCCCCCGAGAGCACCACAAATGCCTGCACATTATGCAGTAACTATCTTTCGCATCGGCTCAATCGTCGAAATTACTGTAGGTTGTGCAGGATTCTCCTACAACTCATTTTAGACTGGGATCATCCTGCTCCTACACTCAGTGCAGAAGCAAGATTCACACGACGGCACTCTGCCATATGTGACTATGAGGGCCTTCACACCTACATTTCTACCTAACGAGATGAAAATTTTTGTGCCTATAACTGTCTAATCCCGCTCGGAAGGAGCTCATACCGCACAATATTTTTACCTTTCGCACCGGCAATCATAGCAAACCACCCATACTTACTGCAGGTTCGAAGCAAATTAACCGCCGTACGATGATTAATGTTCAAATACCTCTCCACATCGATCGGACGCAAAGGTCTTCCCAAAGCATTCGCCAGCCTTATGAGCTCTTTATGTGCAGCAGTTGCCGGAGATACTGATTTCGACGTATTTGTCATAAACCGGCTAAGCACCATTCTAAGCAATGTAACGCACAACTCCGGGCGTTGAGATACATCATCATACGAGAAAGAAATAACCTGAAAACCCATCGCCGAAAGAAAGGCTTCCCGATTCAACTCATTGCAGTATTTAAGCCGATCCATGTCGCGGACGTGAGGTCCATACCCCTTCACTTCAATAACAAGTTTCACATATGGCGTTAGCCAAGCAAAATCACAAAAATACGGCCGCCCACGCCAGTCCAACACCTCATACTCTGGATGCAAATCATCAAAACCTCCTACTAACGGCCACCATACATGACTACAAAACTGCTTTTCTGCCTCCCGATGACCACGCTCCAATCTCCCCCTCCGCTCTCCAGTCCGTTTCTGTAAATGCGACTGAATAAAGTGTTCATATGCTTGTTCAAACGTCATCCCTCATTCCTCCCCAGTAACAAAAAAAGAACGCCCCGCTACATTCCTTTCGGAAAGAGCTGGGACGTTCTTCGTCTCATTGAAGCCATTATAGCGCGTATTAGAGCATCCGACTAGACCGATTAAAGCTACCTTCAACATCCTATTCGGTGTTCCTGCACAAAGTGCAGAATCTCACCCCGCTCTCGCCGCCACAAAGCAAAATCCCTGCACAAAGTGCAGGGATTTCACCCGTTCCAACGCCTAAACCTCAGGGAGAACCACAAATGCCTGCACTATATACAGTAACTGTCCTTCGCATCGGTTCAATCGCCGAAATTACTGCACATTGTGCAGACTTTCGATTCACACGCCGACGCTAGCGGTTCTCCCATGTTCATGACGTTGCGACTCGAACTAGACTATTCGTGCCTCAGAAGCTGAGCCAGCTCACGCTTCAGACGGAGAAACTCCGGCATCTCCCGCACTTCAGCCGTGCGCTGGGCGGGCAAGTCGATCTGGAACTCCTGCAGGATTCGGCCAGGATTTGCCCCCATCACGATGATGCGCTGCGACAGAAAAATCGCTTCTTCAATATCGTGGGTAATGAAGAGAACCGTCGTTTTCTCCTTCTCCCAGACGTCCAGCAGCATCTCCTGCATCTCGATCTTCGTCTGCGCATCGAGTGCGCCGAACGGTTCGTCCATGAGCAGCACCTTCGGCCGATTCGCCAGCGCTCTCGCGATCGCAACGCGCTGCTTCATGCCGCCGGACAGCTGCTTCGGATAGGCACTGGCGAACGGCTCCAACCGAATGATCTTCAAATAATAACTCGACAACCCGCGCCTTGAAAGCGTCGGAACGCCTTTCAGCTTTAAGCCGTATTCGATGTTCTCCCGCACCGTCAGCCATGGGAACAACGTATAACCTTGGAAGACCATTCCCCGGTCAGCGCCCGGTCCGATAATGGGATCGCCGTTAAGCAGTACATCGCCGGATGAATAGTCTTCCAGCCCCGCCACAATGCGAAGCAGCGTCGACTTGCCGCAGCCAGAAGGCCCGAGAATCGTCACGAATTCGTTCGGCTCAACCGTGAGATCAATATCGCGAAGTGCTTCGAACCGCGCTTTGCCGGACGTATATATTTTGTTCAGCCCGTTTATCTCGATTTTACCCCGAATCAAATCGTTCTCCGCCTGCCGCTGCCCGTCATCCCCCTGCACAGATGCCGTATCTGCGGCCGTTCCTCCGTTGACCATCGCAATCCCTCCCGCACACTATTTCAAGCCATCGCTTGCTTCATTCAAACTGCGCCGCTCGACAACCAGGATTAAGCTTCAAGAGGATCCGACAGCCGCCTCGTCTCGTCGCAATGCATCATATATGCCCGCCATCCGCCGAACGAGGTAATATCCTCCGCACCAGCATCCACCGCAGCCGCATAGCCTTCGCATATGAAGCCCGGCACTTCCGTGCCATCCGCAAGCTCAATCTTCCCGATGCCAAGCGGCGACGGAATCGCGGCGACGAATGCGCCGAATGCCGATCGCGGCATCGACCAAACTTCAAGCTCGACTGCCTCGCCGCCATTGGCGTGCTTGAGCAGCCCCGGCTTGGCTGGCGTCGTTGCCAGCCGAAGCAGCGAATATTTGGCGGCGGTATGCGTCTCCTTCACGAACACCGCACCGCTGCCGAACATTTGCGGCTCTAACGCAAAGCCGCGCATATGCAGTCCGCATACCGCGACAAGTGTCGTGTCTTCGGAGGCGGCGGATACCGGCGCTTCACCAGCAAGAGCACTCGCAGTCAGCCCCGCTGCTCCAACAAACCGCTCTGCCGCTCCGCGGAGCAAGCTCTCCTCGTCCGCCAAGCCGAACAGTGTGATGCCGAACGGCACATCCTCGGCCGCTTCCCCTGCCGGGACTGCCGCCGCACACAAGTCGAGCAGGTTGCAATGGTTGGTATAGCTGCCCATCGCCGTGTTCGCCGCAACCGGATTGTTCCGCACCTGCTCGCGCGTCCACGTTCCCCCTGCCGTCGGCAGCACGAGCACGGCATCATGCAGTAATCGGCGCACTTCCGCCTTCAGCCGCTGCAGCTTATGCTTCGCCTTGAACAACGATGCCGCCGTATGGGCTTCAGCAGCGCCGGAGCGAAGCACTTGCTCCGTTACCGGGAACGTCACGCCTGGATTCTGTTCGACGAAGGCGCCGATCCCTGCCCACCGCTCAGCTACCCAAGGTCCGCCGTACAGCAGCTCCGCTGCCTCCGCGAACAGACCAGTATCGATATACTCTACCGTTATCTCTAGCTCCTTCAGCCGCTCAATTGCTGTGTGCCAAGCCGCTTCATACCCCTCTGCATATGATCCAAAAAAGGATAACCCGCCGGACGGCAGCAGCAGCCGGGACGGCCGAAGCGAACCCGGCGCAGGCAAGCTGCGAGACCACGGATCATCGCCGCACAACCCGCGCGCAATATCGTCGATGATGTAAGCATCGTCCAAGCTATGCGCGAACACGGTGACGCAATCGAGACTCTCGCATGCCGGAACGACGCCTTTCACCGGCCATGCGCCAAGGCTCGGCTTGTAGCCGACAAGCCGGTTCAGCGCCGCTGGCACGCGGCCCGAGCCGGCTGTGTCGGTGCCAAGAGAGAACGCGGCTTGCCCGCGAGCGACTGCAACAGCGGAGCCCGAGCTTGAGCCGCCGCTGATCAGCTCCGGACGAAGCGCATTTTGCGTCTCGCCGAACGGACTGCGCGTGCCGACGAGACCGGTTGCGAACTGGTCGAGGTTTGTTTTGCCGACGGGAATGGCTCCCGCTTCCAGAAGACGCTCCACGACGACCGCGTGCTCAGCAGGAATATAACCGAAAGGACCGCAAGCCGCCGTCGTCGGCACGCCTGCCAGATCAATGTTGTCCTTGATCGCGAACGGAATGCCCCAGAGCGGCGCGCCAGCCGGATCGAGCATCCGTAGACGCTCCACATAAGGCATGATCAACTCCGCCGAAGGCGGCGTAATCCAAATATTCATCTCCGCATCCCGCTCCGCGCGGCGCACAACCTCGAGCATAACCTCCTCCGGAGTGACTGCTCCCGCTGCATACCGACCTTTCAACCATTCCACCGTGAACCGTTCCGGCCAATCGTCGACACTAGAAGCTGCACCTATACCTGTATTCATCGCCATCACACCGCCACCTCCGATTCCGCCGTACGCATGGCCGCAATCAGTTGACCGGCGTGAACCGAGTCGCCCGGCTTCACATATTCCGCCTGGACGATATATCCGTCGCATGGCGCAAGCTGCGAGAACTCCATCTTCATACTCTCGACGATAATGAGAGGATCGCCTTTCTTCACACGCTGTCCCGGCTCGACAAGCACCTTCCAGACGCTGCCCGGCATATTGCACCGTACCGCTTCCGCGCCTTCCGGCAACTGTTCAGCACTTTCCGATCCGCTGCTTTCCGGCTCGGAGGATACGTACTCGGCAAGGCCTAGCGCTTTCCACTGCTCGCGCTCCGCTTGGAATGCCGCTTGCTGCGTGACGCGGAATTCGCTTGCGCTCTCCTCGATCTCATCGAGAAACTTCAAATACTCGCCCAGGTCGAACGTCGTCTCCGTAATCTCGACTTCATAGCGTCCGCGAGGGAACTGCTCCCTCAGGCGAAGCAACTCATCGGCTTCAACCGGATAGAATTGAATCTGATCGAAGAACCGGAGCAACCACCGCTTACCGTCCTTGAAGCTGTCCGTTGCCGGACGCAGCCGGTTCCACATCTGAATCGTCCGTCCGACGAACTGGTAGCCGCCCGGCCCTTCCATTCCGTACACGCACATGTACGCGCCGCCGATGCCGACGGCATTCTCCGGCGTCCAAGTGCGGGCCGGATTATACTTCGTCGTCACGAGCCGGTGACGGGGATCGACCGGCGTCGCGACAGGGGCGCCGAGATAGACATCGCCAAGCCCCATCACAAGATAGTTCGCCTCATACACGATCCGTCGAACGTCCTCGATACTCGCAAGACCGTTCACTCGGCGAATGAACTCCAGGTTGCTCGGACACCATGGAGCATCCGGACGAACCCCTTGCTGATACCGCTCGATCGCGAGCTGCGTTGCCGGGTCATCCCATGACAGCGGGAGACGGACGATCCTCGAAGGAACGCGGATCGATTCGAGCGGAGGAAGCTTGCGGTCCAGCTCCAGGATCCGGTCGCATGCCTCGCGAACGGTAATGCGGGAACGGTCGATATGCACCTGAAGCGACCGGATGCCTGGCGTGAGATCGAGTACCGGAACGGTTCCGCTGTCTTGTATGGACTGCATCAGCGCATGAACTTGGAACCGGAGCTTCAGATCCAGCTCCATCGGTCCGTATTCGACGAGCAAATTCTCATCGCCGCTGCAGCGGATCGTAACCGGAATCGCGCGCCCTTCCTGCTCCCGCGCCAGCACAGGATACCCGGTATCGAACGGACGAGCTGCAGGCAGTGTCATTTCCCGGGCAATCGCCCCGCGCTCCCTGGAACCGATCGCCGCCAGCCGTTCGTTCTGCCGATCGCGCATAAGATCCGCTTCTTCCAGCGTAATGAGGCGGAACCGGACTTTGTCGCCGGGCCGCAGCTGTCCAAGCTTCCAGAACTCCGCCGAAGCCGTCGTCACCGGGCAGACGAAGCCGCCAAGACTTGGTCCGTCCGGCCCGAGCAGAATCGGCATGTCACCGGTTAAGTCGAGCGTGCCGACCGCGTAAGCATTATCGTGAATGTTCGACGGGTGCAAGCCCGCCTCGCCGCCGTCCTCACGCGCCCACAACGGTGCAGGGCCGATCAGGCGGACGCCGGTCCTCGAACTATTGAAATGCACTTCATATTGAGCAATAGCTAACTCTTCAAGAAATGCCGGCAGCAGAAACTCTTCCGTGCAGTGCGGACCCGGGATTACGCCGATCGTCCATTCGCGTGTCAGCGCTGGACGATGCTCTTCCGGAAGCGAACCGCCGCTCATTCGAGCCGCACCGTTGCCACTGTTAACCGCCAGTACATCACCCGTGCGAAGCGCACGTCCGCCGTGGCCTCCGAAGCCGCCGAGCGTGAACGTCGATGCGCTGCCCATCAAGCGCGGCATGTCGAGCCCGCCCGCTACGAGCAGGTAAGTGCGCAGCCCTTCCTTCGCTTCACCGAAGCGAAGCGTCTGCCCTTGCCGTGCCAGCACCGGCTCGTATTGCGGGACGCTCACTCCATCGAGCTTCGCATCCATATCCGCGCCGGTAAGACAGAATGTCATCTCGCCGCGGAATCGATACGATCCGCCGCGCAGCGTTAATTCAATGCCTGCCGCATCGTCAGCGTTGCCGAGCAGCTTGTTACCTATCCGGAACGACAGCGGATCCATCGGACCGCATGGCGGCACGCCTACATCCCAATGGCCAAGACGCCCCGGATAATCCTGAACGGTCGTTTGAACGCCGCCGTCCAGCACTTCAATCGCGCGCTCGGAAGGCTGGAAGCCCGCTAACATTCGGGTGAACACATCACCCTCCCGCACAGCGCACTCCCCTAACAATGCTTCTATATATTGAAGGTTCGTTGTAATCCCATACATACGCGTTGCCGATAGCGCCTTAGCCAGCTTGTCGATCGCTTCCTCGCGGTTCGCGCCGTGTACTATAATTTTCGCCAGCATCGGATCATACAGCGACGTGACCGTTATACCATCGCGCACCCACGTCTCATTACGGGCTTCCGCCGAGAACATAGCAACGTCCAACTGGCCAGCGCTCGGCCGGAAGTCATGCAGACAGTCTTCCGCGTATATCCGCGCTTGAATGCTATGCCCTTGAGGTGCCGGAACATACGAATCCAATCCGTGCAGCTCATCAGCCGCTTCCTTCACCATCCACTCCACCAGATCGACGCCGAGCACTTCTTCCGTAACGCCGTGCTCCACCTGCAGCCGTGTATTCACCTCGAGAAAATAAAACTCGCCCGCCTGCGCATCATACAGAAACTCGACCGTCCCCGCGCTCCGGTAGCCGACCTCGGCAGCCAGATCACGCGCGGCACGGAACATCGCTTCGCGTACGTCCTGCGTCAGATTCGGCGCCGGACTTTCCTCGATCACCTTCTGATTGCGGCGCTGAATCGAACAGTCCCGCTCGCCAAGCGCGACGACCTCGCCGAACCGGTTGCCGAAGATTTGCACCTCGACATGCCGCGCCTTCGCAATATATTTCTCCAGGAACACGCCGCCGTTCTTGAAGTTCGTCTCTGCCAAATGCCGTACCGCTTCGAATGCGGCGCTAAGCTCCTGCCCGCTCTCGCATACGCGCATGCCGATGCCGCCTCCGCCGGCGGTGCTCTTCAGCATGACCGGATAGCCGATGCGCGAAGCGGCCTCGACCGCCTCATCCAGTTCCGTAATAAGCGGCGTCCCCGGCAGCATCGGCACGCCTGCCCGCTCGGCCAGCTCGCGCGCGGAATGCTTCAGACCGAACATCTCCATCTGCTCCGGCGTCGGCCCGATGAAGACAATGCCGCGCTCGCGGCAAGCGCGGGCGAACTCGGCATTCTCGCTCAAGAAGCCGTATCCCGGATGAATGGCCTGTGCCCCCGTCTCCTCCGCAATGCGGAGAATAAGTTCCCCATTCAAATAACTGTCTTTCGCGGCGCCTTCTCCGATCAATACGGCCTCATCAGCTCCGTCGACATGCAGACTGTCTTGATCGGCCTGCGTATATACAGCAACCGAGGCGATGCCGAGCTTGCGCAGCGTCCGCTCGATGCGGACGGCAATGGCGCCGCGGTTGGCAATAAGCACTTTCGTAAACATAATCATTCTCCTCCCCGGTCGTTAACCTGTTGCGATGTATCGTGATCCTGGTCCGCGGTCCTCCGCACGCGATGCCCACTCAACGCGTGCGGCCCCCAGTCCGTTCCTCTGGCGGAATCCGCTACTGATTCCAGATTAGGACGCGGACCGGCGTCGGATTATAGGCATTGCAAGGATTGTTCAACTGCGGACAATTGCTGATCAACACCATCGTATGAGCGATAGCCTTCAGCTCGACGTAAGTGCCTGGAGATGAGATGCCGTCCGCGAACGTCAATCCGCCGTCCTCCGACAACGGCACGTTCATAAAAAAATTGACGTTCGGAGCGAGATCGCGCTTCGTATAACGGACATCCTGCTGCTTCGACAGCTGCAGCATGAACGTGTCGCGGCAGTTGTGCATATGCAGCTTCTCGTGCGCGTACCGCACCGTGTTGCTCTGTGCGGAGCAGCTGCCGCCGACCGTATCGTGACGGCCGCACGTATCAGCAACGATCTCGACGAGCGGCTTGCCCGACTCGGCGCGCAGCACCGATCCCGCCGTCAGATAGACGTTCCCCTGTGCTGCAATCGTCGCAACAGCGCTGTAATGATCTTCCGGATTGTCGGCATCATAGAAAATCGTATCCGCCGCTTGATTGCCCTCCAGATCAACAATGCGAAGCACTTGCCCCGGCCGCAGCTGATGCATCCAGCCGTCTCCTGCCAGTACAGTCTCGTCGTAGACCGCCTCTTCCGGGCGGCGGCTGCTTTCGATTCGATTGAATACCGTCTGCATCGTTATTTCCTCCCTATCGTCTACACGCCAAGAAGCGCGTAATATTCCCACGTATTCTCGTACGCCCGCCGGTTCTCCGGATGATAATTGACGCAGTAATCATCCGCCTCAACCACTTCCGCCGCCAGCACCTCCACCAGAACCGGCACGGATGGATAGCCGGTGCGCGGATCAAGCGGATTCGGGGTGTTTGACAATACTAGCACCGCATCCATTTCCGTGCGGAGGGTAACCGTTGCACCCGTCTGACAGTGGGATGTGTCATATACCATTCGACCGCTGTCTTCGACCGCCACCTTCGAGAACAGGTTGACGACCGGCATCATGTCGCGCATCCCAAGACCGCAGCGGACCAATTCGACCGCAAAGTTTTCTTGGCCGCTGCGGAGCCAATCGTTGCGAAGCTCCTGATAGCTCGTTAGACCATACTTTGCATCTGTCGCCTCGCGATATGAATAACCGGCCAGCGGATCGTGCCAGCCCAAGCTGTCCTCCACGATTGCCGCCAGAACGCGGCCATTATCGCTCATCAGCACATTGCCGCGAGTCAGATGCGCCGTATGCTGGGCTTTCAGCGTATCCGGCATATTGTAGCGCTCGGTCAAATCCCGTGCGTTGAACAATTGGATTGAGACGTTAGCGCCCGCTTCGAGCGCAGTGAATCGAACCAGCTTGCCCCGCCCGATCGTTCCCGACCACTTGCCTCCAGGACGGATCGTTGTATTCCATATCGTGTTCATGCGGATTGTCTCCTCCTTACCAAATTAAGGGTTATCAGCTACTGGTATTGGGCCGTCCTACTACACCCACGGGAAAAATCGTTTATTCATTAGTGCGAATATTCGGTCACTTATAAGTCCAAGCAAGCCAATCACGATAATACCGACGAATATTTGATCGGTATTGAGATATCGCTGCGCCTTCATAATGGCGTAGCCTAGACCGCTGTTGACGGCGACAAGCTCGGCAACAACGAGATACGTCCACGCCCAGCCGAGGATAAGGCGGAGCGTATGCATAAGCTGCGGCTGGATCGCCGGAATAAGCACCGTCTCAATGGCTTTCCACCGGCTTGCGCCGAGTGTGAACGACGCCTGAAGCAGATCCTGCGGCACACGGCGGACATTGTCGGCAACCATCAGCACGAGCTGGAAGAAGCAGCCGATGAAGATGAGCATGATTTTGGCCCATTCCCCGATCCCTACCCATACCATGATGAGCGGAATAAAGGCGACGGCCGGCATATAGCGGATGAACTCCATCGGCGGCTCGATGAAAGCCTCGCCGTACTTGAATGTCCCTGCGAAGATGCCGATCGGAATGCCAATGAGGCAAGCGAGCAGGAAGCCTCCCGTGACCCGGAACACGCTAATGCCGATGTGATGCCAATAAGCGGACGTTCCGAGCTGATGGATCATCTCCCGCAGCACGATGTCCGGCGACGGCAGAAATATCGGATTTACCGCCTTCGTGTAGCTCAGCGCGGACCATACGAGCAGCAGCAGCAGGAAGGAGAAGCCCGCCGTCAGCGCGAACGGCCTCGGGCCGATATCCTTGAAAATTTGCAGCCGATGCGGCTTTTTGCGCCGTCTGCCTCCCGGCACCTCTTGACGGGTCTTCGCTCCTGCCAGTCCCTGCGCATTCGCCTTCGCCTTCGCCGAGCCAGTCGATGCAGCCGAGTCTTCGAAAGCAGCCTGTGGTGGATTCATCAAGCCTCGCCTCCCTTGCTATTCTGCCGCTACGAACGACGAATCGAAAATGGCGTCGAAGTCGTCGATCTTATCGACCATATCGAGCTTATGCAGAAAATCAGCCGTCTTCTGCGCCGTATAGGCGAGCGACGTATAATCGTCCCGTTTGCCGAAGGCGTTCACATTGTCCTCGCGGGTGAACAGCTTAATGCTGTCTAGCCCCAGCTTAAAGTCTTCCGGCGTCGTCTCCGCCTTCTTCGCGAGCAGCTTCACAGCCTCATCCGGATGAGCGTTGAAGTAGTCGAGTCCTTCGAACCAAGCGTCCACGATCTTCTGCACGTCGTCCTTCCGGTTGTTCACGACGCTCTCGCGGAAGACGAGCAGATCCGGGATCAGACCCGGCGTATCCTTAGACGAGAACAGTACTTTGCCCTTGCCTTCTACAACGGCCTTCGTCTGGAACGGCTCCCACAGCACCGAAGCATCGGTTTTGCCTGTTATAAAAGCCGGCCCCGCATCGTTCACCGTCATGTTCACAAAGTTAACATCACTTTCCTTCATCCCGTTCTGGTCCAGCGCCGTCAGGAGCAGCAGATGATCGACCGTTCCGAGCTCGGTAGCAACCGTCTTGCCCTTCAAATCCAGCACGTTCTGTATGCTCGGCTGAGCGACGATCGCATCTCCTCCGTTCGAGTTGTCGTTCACTAGAACAGCCTTCAGCCCTATTCCTTTGGACACCGGAGCGAGCGTGTCACTGAGCGTCTGCGAATTGGCGTCTACCTTGCCGGTCGCGAGCGCCTGAAGCGAATCGCTGTACACCGGGAACCACTTCAACTCCACGTTGACGCCGTGCTTCTCGAACAGTCCCTGCTCTTCGACGAGATACCACATATACCAACCCGGCCAAGGGCTGAGCGCTATCGTGACCGGATCACCCTTGCCGCCGCCAGCTGACTCCTTGGACGAATTTCCGCAGCCTGCCACAACCGCCATGACGACAGCCAGAAGCAATAGAAGCACCATTCTCCGAGACTTTCTCATCTACTCCACTCCCTCTTCTTCACATAAAAATGTATAAGAAAAAGCCTGGGAGAGAAGTCTCCCAGGCTTTTATCCTTCCGTGTTATGCAATCGTCCGTCAGCCGTTGGCAGCTTCCGTCTGGATGCACGCCGTCTCTTGGACCAGACCCGATTCCCGGGCAGTAAGGCGGTTGCGCCTCCTGCAGATGAACCGTCGGAACCCTAGACAGCTTTGTCGTTCCCCATCCTTATTGCTCGGCGAGAACTATATTTTGTTGTCATGAAACCTAACACTTACCTGTAGTTTATTAAGATTGTTCGGGATTGTCAACCATTATGTTAGATTATATTACATTTAAATTTGTAAATATGTTCAAAACCGAACAAAGAGACCCACCAGATTCGCGAGACATGTCGAACGAACGCGATAACTTCGTCGGGGTAAAAGAGGGAGGGAGAAGCAATGATGTGAAGTTTCAGGCATAAATCGGCCTAAAATCGAGGCTTACGGACGTGATGAAGCGAAAGCGGATGAGTGCAGGATATGCAGGCAAACCGAGCTTAAACCGCTCTCTATTTTCATTTCCAATTATGGGTTAAATTTGTCCGAATTTGATATATGATTAGATCATACCAATTGGCTGCCGGCGCCATTCCCGCGGGGCCAAATCCAAAGGAGGTTTATCATGTTCAAGGCAGGCTGGAGCATTCTGGCGGTACTGCTGCTGGTGATGCTCGCCTCATGCAGCAGCAAAGACAACAGCGAGCCGGCAGCCACACTGCCGGAAGTGCAAATCATTGCAGACGGCACGGAGCTGCAAGTCCAATCGAGGACGGTTGCGGAGTACGACGAATCCGATTCGGAGCTGTTCCAATCGATGGTCGGCGCAGCCGGCACGGCAGACATTCCTTACATCAAGCTCGGATCGGCGGTAGAAGTCCAACTGCATGGCATTACACCGGAATCGTACCGGATGACGGAATATATTTTGAACCCGGACGGATCACTGAAATATGCCCCATCTCCCGACCAACCCCCTCAGCAGCCGATGGCGATGTCATTCCAGGAAGGGGCCGGAGCCTTCATTCTGAATCCCAGCCCTATGGCCTCGCTTAGCTCGCAATCGGCAGACTACGAGCCCGGCGCGACCATTCGCGGTTTCCGGTTCGTAACGAATAACGCAGGGAAGATGAAGGAATATGCATTCGTGCTGAGAAGCGACGCGACGGAGAAAGACAAGTAATATACGGGGAATAACGAAACGAGAACAAGCCGATGTCCGGCTATCAATCAAGACAGCAGGAGAACGATAACCGCTTCATTCCTGCTCACCCGTTCTCAAGCCAAGCACCCGCCAGATCACCTTGCGGATCTCACAAATCCGTTGTTCCTCGAATTGCGGATGATCCTTGAACCAGCGGACGTTCAGCGGCGACGGATGAGGCAGTACATACGCAGGCTTGCCATTCAACACACTGTCCTTGAAGACAAGTTCTTCAAAGCTGTCGTCGGGGAACAGAAACTTCGCAGCTTTCGCGCCGATGATGATATAGATCTCGTTATGCACCTGCGCAAACTCCTGCTTCAACCACTTTCTCGCACATGCCAGGGGAGGCGGATTGTCCCCTCCTTTGGCATTTTTACCAGGAAAACAATGGGCCATGGCCGTAATATAGAAAAAGTCTTCGTTATAGAATATTTCATCCGTTATTTCGTACCACTTGTATTTCAGCTTCTGTCCGGACGCATCATTGAATGGTTTCTTCGTCATATGAACCGTACTGGATGGCGCCTGACCGATCTGCACGATGGCCGAGCGCTCCGTACCCTGGAATATAGGAACCGGCTCAAATCCGAACTTCGGCTCACATAGCCGGCACTGAAGGATTTGTTGTCTCGGCTCGTCGAAATTCATCTTTAAACTCCCGTATTTATATCGTGCTTTCATTATGACAGATGAGGTGATCCCATGTCGAAACGATATCAGACTTATTCGCTCGTCCTTCTCGCCGGACTGTTGCTATTCTCCGTCATTCTGAACTTCGTGTTGAACAACAAAGCGGACAAGACGAAGTCCACCCTGGACAGTGTTGTTAACACCGTCATATCTAAGGACATTACGGACTACTCCAGAATAAGATATGTTCCAGGCTATTTGACTAACGCCATATCGGACCGCAGGTTGTATACATCAGACATGATTTACTTGCAGCAAACGATGAATCAAGTCGCTTATACCTATCAAGAATTAACGTTTCTTTACGGGCCTTTGCACTCGTATGAAGAGTCGAGTCACTATATAGGGGAACATGGACTGTTTTCCATGCTTCAGGACTTTGACATATTCTTCGCATCCACTTTATCGTACGATCCTGCGAATACCGTATCGACCGACAGCAAGGGCGAGTATATTCAACTATCGGACTCCGCCGTCGAGGTAATGCGTGCCTTACATGAAATGATTAGCGAGCTGGTTAAGATACAAAAGGGCCATGATGAATCGAAGATATTTTCACTCGACTGGAAACAAGTGATGCGAGAAAGCGAGGCCTACCTGGACTCCCCAGAAACGGAAACAAAGCACCGAATGGTTATAGACTATAACGTGAGTCACGCTACGAAACAATCCTAGAAGCCGATACACCAAGCCCCTTGCAGCATTTCGCCGCAGAGGGGCTTTCCTTTGGCCAGACATTCTCTCTTTCTCTATACCGTCAAATATTTTCGCACAACCTCGTCACTCAGCCGGTCGAGCTCGCCTTCCCAAGCGACCGCACCTTTGTCGAGAATATAGAAGTAGTCGCCGACGCTGCGGACAAAATCAAGGCTCTGCTCGACGAGCAGAATGGCGGTCTTGCCGTCCTGCTTGATGGAGCGGATAACGTCTCGAATGTCATCGACAATCGATGGCTGAATGCCTTCGCACGGCTCATCGAGCAGCAGCAGCTCCGGCTTCGACGCGAGCGCCCGGGCGAACGCAAGCTGCTGCTGTTGGCCGCCCGACAGATCGCCGCCGCGGCGCTCATACATCGACGGCAGTACCGGAAACTTTGCTATCGCCTCAGGCGGAATGCTGCCGGACCCTTTCTCCCGTGACGCCTCCAGCCCGACCAAAATGTTCTCGTATACCGTCAGCTGGCTGAATATTTCACGCCCCTGCGGCACATATCCGATCCCCCGTTTCGCCCGCTTCGCCGGGGCTGACTTCGTCAGATCGGCACCGCCGTACGACACCGAGCCCCGGCGGGCTTTCAGCACGCCCATAATGCTCTTCATCAGCGTCGTCTTGCCGACGCCATTGCGGCCAAGCAGACAGACGACCTGCCCCGGTTTTACTTTTAACGATACATCCCGCAGAATAACACTCTCTCCGTAACCTGCTTCAAGCTGTTGAACGGCTAACATCCGCATCCCGCCTTTTGCCCAGATACACTTCTGCAACCCGGTCGTCGCTCTGCACTTCGTCCATCGTACCTTCCTTCAGCAGCCGTCCTTCGTGCATAACCGTCACTTTGCTGGCGAAGTTGCGAACGAATTCCATATCGTGCTCGACGACGACGACCGTCCTCGACTTGGCGATTTCTCTCAGCAGTTCGCCCGTCTTATCCGTCTCTTTATCCGTCATGCCGGCCACCGGCTCGTCGAGCAGCAGCAAGCCCGGCTCCTGCATAAGCATGATGCCGATCTCCAGCCACTGCTTCTCGCCGTGCGACAGACCTCCGGCTCGCCAGGACGATTTTTCCTGCAGACCGATTAGCGACAGCTGCGCATCGACTCTCTCCCGGTCTGGCGCCGACATGCGGGCGAACAGGGTGGACCATACGCTGCGGTTTTGCCGCATAGCGATTTCGAGATTTTCGAATACGGTCAACGTCGGGAAGATGGACGGCGCCTGGAATTTTCGCCCGATACCAAGCTCCGCGATTTGGTGTTCTTTCTTTCGTGTAATCTCAATCTGACCCGCACCTTCGACACCGTTGTACACAACTTTACCGGAAGACGGCTTTGTCTTGCCGCATATCACGTCAAGCATCGTCGTCTTGCCCGCGCCGTTCGGTCCGATCAGGAACCGCAATTCCCCGCGCTCAAGCGTCAGACCCATACCTTGAATCGCTTTGAAACCGTCGAACGAAACGGTAATATCTTCACACTGCAGGATTGCGGACGGCTTCTTGATCATGGCCCGTCACCCTCCTCTTGATGGAAGTTAATCGGCTGAATAAGCCAGCCACGCCATTGGGCAGGAACACGACGACGACAACGAACAATGCGCCCATCACGAACAGCCAAGCATCCGGATACTGTGCACTAATCTCGCTTTTGCCCCAGTTCATCAAGACGGCGCCAAGCACAGCACCGATCATCGTGCCGCGGCCGCCGATCGCGACCCACAGCACCATCTCGATGGACGGCACGATGCCGAGCATCGATGGCGATATGATGCCGACATGCAGGATGAACAGCATGCCCGCAAGTCCAGCGAGAGCGCCGGATATAGCGAACGCCGTCATCTGGTACAGCGCCGGATTGTAGCCGATGAACCGCACCCGGTTCTCGCCGTCGCGGATAGCGCGCAGCACTTTGCCGAACCGGCTTGCGACCAGGAAGCGGCAGACGATGAAGGCCACAATTAGGAATGCAGCTGTGATCCAGTACAGCATTTGCTTCGTATCCGGATTCGAGATCGAATAGCCGGCTATTTTGGAATATCCCGTGACGCCGTTCGTACCGCCTGTATAGGCTTGTTGGCCAATCAACAAAGTTGTCGCAATAATGACAAGCGCTTGCGTCAGAATCGTAAAGTACACGCCGCGAATTCGATTGCGGAACGTAACGTATCCGAGGAACAACGCCAGCAAGCCCGGAATCAGAATGCCAGCCGCGAAGGCGAAGCCAAGCGACTCGAACGGCTTCCAGAACGCCGGCAGCGCAGTCAGCCCGCTCCACTCCATAAAATCAGGCATACGGCCGCCGCTTGCCTCAAGCTTCAAATACATCGCCATGGCGTAGCCGCCTAGACCGAAGAATACGCCATGCCCCAAGCTTAGAATACCGGTATAGCCCCATATGAGATCGAGTCCTAGCGCAACGATCGCGAACGCCAGAAACTTCGCCAGCAAGTTCAAGCGGAAGTCGCTCAGATAGAGCGGCGCTGCGAACAGCGCGGCCGACGCGGCCGCATAGCCGATCAGCGTCCATATCCGCGCCGCCGTCCATGGATTGCTCTTCATATATCCCACCCCCTAAGATTCACAGCTTTACCGATGCCGTCCTCGGCCGCTGCATCCGTTCAAGAACGCAGCCATCCCCCATCGGTCCATTCGCATGCGCATGATCAGCTGATATTAATCAAGAGAACGCGTACGCATTGCAATAAAACCTTTCGGCCGCCATTGCAGGAATGCGACGATGCAGATGAAGACGAGCACTTTGCCAAGCGATGCCGTCGTCCAATATTCGAACAGCGTGTTCGTCATGCCGATGCCGAATGCGCCGAACAGCGTACCGACGAGCTTGCCGACGCCTCCGAGCACGACAACCATGAACGCATCAACGATGTAGTACGTTCCGAGCGACGGTCCGATCGGCCCCATCAGCGTGAGCGCACAGCCCGCGATGCCGGCAATGCCGGAGCCGATTGCGAATGTCGTTGCATCTACCCGGCGAGTCGAAATGCCCAAGCATGCCGCCATATCGCGGTTCTGCATAACAGCACGCATATTGCGCCCGGCATGGCTGCGATAAATATACAAGTACATGGCAACCAGACAGACCGCCACCAGCCCGATAATGAACAGCCGCTTATACGGCAGCACGACGCCTTCCATCACCGTGAGTCCTCCGTCCAGCCAAGTCGGACTCGTCACGCCGACGTTCGGCGCACCGAAGATGGAACGCGCGAGCTGCTGAAGCGCAAGGCCAACCCCCCATGTAGCGAGCAAGCTGTCGAGCGGGCGCCCGTACAGATGCCGGATAAGCGTCGTCTCCAGCAGCAAGCCGACGACGAATGCGACGGCGAAGCTGACCGGTATCGCCAGAATGAAGTACGTGCTGAACATGGAGTCCGGAAGCGCGCTTTTGAAAATATTTTGTGTCACATACGTCGCATAAGCACCGATCATAATAAGCTCGCCGTGCGCCATATTGATGACATTCATAAGTCCGAACGTTATAGCGAGCCCTAATGCGATAAGCAGCAATATAGAGCTGACGCTCAGCCCGTTGAACAGCTGCGTGATGTAAACCGTCATAAATCCACCTCACCGGTCGATCGATTAGTAGACATAAGGAAAAGGGGAAACATTCGAAGCGGCTGCAGCGAATGCTCCCCCTGAACTGCGTGTCACGTATTCATGCTGCAGTCTGGTTAGTTGCCCGAGCTAAGCGATGCTGCCCAAGTGAACGACTTCAGGTAAGGGTCCGGCTTCACCGGCTCGCCGGAATTCCACAGTTCTTTGAACTGGCCGCTCGGTTCGACTTCGCCGATCCGGACCGTTTTGTACAAATGCTGCGTATCACCGTCGATCTTCACCTTGCCTTCCGGTGCATCCCACTCCAACCCTTTGGCCGCTTCCTTCACTTTATCGACGTCGGTGGAACCGGCTTTCTCTACAGCAGCAGCCCATAGATAAACGGCGTCATAACCGGCTTCGATCGGATCGGCCGTAACACGGTCGTCCCCGTACTTCTTCTTATAGTTCTCGACGAACGTCTTGTTCGCTGGCGTATCCGTCGTTTGGTAGTAGTTCCATGCCGCTAGATGCCCTGCGAGCACATCTGCGCCGATGCCGCGAATTTCTTCCTCGGCTACCGATACCGACAGCGTCGTCAGGTCAGCGGACGTAATACCTGCGTCCTTCAACTGCTTGAAGAATGCGACGTTGCTGTCGCCGTTCAGCGTATTGAAGACGACGTCCGGCTTCGCTTCTTTAATCTTCGTAATGATTGTGCTGTAATCGGTATGTCCAAGCGGGGTATACTCCTCGCCTACCAGCTCGCCGCCTTCGGCTTTCAACTGCTCTTTAATGATTTTGTTCGCGGTCCGCGGGAATACATAGTCCGACCCGAGCAGATAGAACTTCTTGCCGCGGTTCTCGAGCAACCAAGATACGGCCGGTACGATCTGTTGGTTCGTCGTTGCACCGGTATAGAAAATGTTCGGCGATTGCTCCAATCCTTCATATTGCACCGGGTACCATAGCAGCCCATTCAGTTCCTCGAATACCGGCAGCATCGCCTTCCGGCTTGCCGACGTCCATCCGCCGAATACCGTCGCCACTTTGTCCTCCGACAAAAGCTTGCGCGCCTTCTCCGCGAAGGTCGGCCAGTCGGATGCGCCGTCTTCGACGACCGGCACCAGCTTCTTGCCGAGAACGCCGCCCTTGGCGTTAATCTCGTCGATAGCCATCATTTCCGAATCTTTCACGGATACTTCGCTGATCGACATCGTGCCGCTGAGCGAGTGTAGAATGCCGACTTTGATCGTATCGCCGCTCGCCGCCGAATCGCCGCCGCTGGTCTGTGAGGACGCCGGTTCGTCTTTATCGCCGCAGGCCGTAAGCCCAAGGCACAACGCAAGCATCAACAACACCGAGTAATGAACCATCGATCTCTTTTTCTTCATTTCTCCCACTCCCCTATAGCACTCGATTTCCGAACGATAGTCTTCCAATCCGTTCCATCATTCGTGATTCTCATTATAGATGGCGGCTATCTTTGATGTCAATATAGTTAACATCAGTTTTTTGGCATTCTTTAAAATCGAGTGAAATAGGAGTGGTTTGTGCTTAACTCCTAAGTATATGTTATATAACTTAACATTATTACTTCAAAATCCTCGTGTTTAATGTGGATATTAAGGTGATTTAGTTTTAACATGACATGGGATTTACACTCATAAGTAAAAAGTTCCTAATTTCTATGAACCCTAATCTTGCAAAAAGGAGACAAATATTATATTTACTCTAAATTTCTTGTTCCAATACTGGACTTTAAGGATAATCATGGTAATATTAGGTTGGTAGTATCTAGTACTAAATAACCAGACTAAGGTGAGACCTATGATGCGACTCCCGATGCCGAGACTAGGTCTGCGGCACAGGTTCGTTATAGCCGTAACCCTTAGCATGCTTGTTCCCACCTCTTTGGTCAGTTTGCTCGCATACCGCCTCATCGATCATCAAGCCGAACAATTCGTTAACGAGCGTATCCACAGCAGTCTCTATTCCATCAACCAACAGATCGACCATTCGCTTAGCTCAGCGTACGAAGATTCGGAATGGCTATCCCAGCTTATATACGACAGCCGGACGAACGGGGCCTTACGGACCGATTGGAACAACGTGCAGGAATGGCTTCAGCTATTTCTACAGAAGCATGACAACTACAACTACATCCTCGTCAAGAAGGGTCTGTCCCGCGAGCTCATCGCACAGCGTTCTTCATATCCGATCCCGGACCTAGATGCAGCCTCTTCGACTGTGCCTGGCCTTCAAGACCGGCCTGCCGTCGCAATGCCGCCCTACCAGAATGCAGACGGACAGCTGGAGACGACAGTCGTCGCCGCACTGCCCGACGGGAGCGGAACGATCAATATTGGGCTCTCGCTGGAGAGCGTCTCCCAGCAGCTGGTTACCGAGTCTAACACGCTTGGTGTCCGGTTTATGCTCGCTGACAGCGGCCGTGCCATCATCTCAGACTCATCATCCCAAGTTAAGCCCGGCACTCTCCTTAATGACACCGCTTACACATCTATGTTCGATTCCTCTTCCGAGGGGTCCTATTTGTTATCCAATACGGGCCGCACTGATATGCAGCTCTACTACTCGACAGTCAGAACAACCGGATGGAAGCTTGCCGCCGAAGCGCCGCTTGCCATAGCGCGGTCTGCCGCCACGCCAATGCTTCGTTCCATTGCGTTCATTATTGTGCTGACGATGCTGATCGGCATCTTCGTAGCGGCGCTGTTCGCCACCCGTGCCCTTCGGCCGATTCGCGCATACCGTGAGGCTTTCACCCGCATATCAGAAGGCGATTGCTCCGTCAAGATGCCGCAGTCGTCACGCGACGAATGGGGGCGGCTCGGCGGCTCGTTCAACCGCATGTTGAAATCGCTTCAAAGCTACGCCTTCTCCGATCCGCTCACCGGCTTGCCGGACCGCAGGCGTATGACTTTTTTCATTGAACGGCAGCTGAAGAATGCGAGCGAGAGCGGCGGTACCCCTTTCGCGGTTTGGTTTATTGACGTCGATAATTTCAAGCAAATGAACGATACACAAGGGCATGCTTACGGCGATGAAGTCGTACGGCAAGTGGCTCGAGAGCTGCAGAGGCTAATGCCGCCGCCGAATATCGTAGCCCGCTTCGGCGGCGATGAATTCGTCATGCTCATGCCGGAAGCGAATGATCTGTCGCTGCGGGCCCATGCAACGAAGCTGCAGGAACGGTTCGACCGGGGCATACTCGTTCACGGCGAGCTGCTGCGCGTACAGCTCAGCGTCGGAGTGGCCGTCTATCCGAAGGACGGCGAGACGCTGGAGCAGCTTGTCGGCAGCGCCGACCATGCTATGTACCGTGCCAAACGGAAGGGCAAGAACAACATACAGTTCCACTGATCAAGCGTACAGGTACTTTTCGAAAGCTGAACGGCAGCAGGAGACGATTCGAATCGTCTTCTGCTGCCGTCTTGTTTTACAATCGGATATTTAAGCACCTTTTTCGTGATACAAAAAAACGTCCCTTCCGCATCTGCGGCAAAGGGACGTTCTCTTTATTCAACAACTGCTTATTTGCTCGTCTCGGCTGCGCCGCTGTCTTTCGTTCCGGCGTCCTTCGACGCGTCGTCTTTCGCTGCATCGCCAGCCGCCGCGCCGTCCTTCTTTGCATCCTCAGATGCAGCAGGCGTTTCTGCTTTCGGCAGATTGATCTTCTCGATGATCGACGGCAGTTCATTCGTCATGAAGTCGTTCATCTTCGTATTGATCGCGCCCGTCTTCACTTGCTCTTTCGCATCGGCAGCGAGCTCTTCATACTTCTTGCTGTCACGCTTCTCGACCTTGATGACATGGTAGCCGAATTGGCTCAACACCGGTTCACCGATCTGGCCGACCGGCTGCGTCAACGCCGCTTGCTTGAACGCTTCTACCCAGTCGTTCGGGTTCACGTCCGCGTACAAGCCGCCTTTCTCTTTCGAGCCGTCGTCGTCGGAATATTGCTTCGCCAGCGCCGTCCAGTCGCCGCCTGCATCAAGCTTCGCTTTCACTTCTTTCGCGATCTTGAGCGCTTCGTCTTCCTTACGCTTCTCCGCGCCGGTCTGCGGATCAACCGTACCGATCAGAACGTGTCGAACGCTAACGAGATTGTAGTTCCCTGGGTTCTTCTCGTACTCGGCTTTCATATCTGCATCCGTCGTGCCGCTTTCCCAATACTTGCGAATCGTAACGATTTGGTGATAGAAGTTTTTAGCGTCCTCTGCCGTCAAGCCAGCCGCGTCCACCGTCTTCTTCAGTTCCGCATTGTCCTTCATCGATTGGTTGAATTGCTCGACGAACTTGTCCAGATCCGCATCGGCTGCTTTCTTATTCTCTTCAGTTGCCCGATCGAAGAGCACCTTGTAGCCGACATACTCCTTCAGGTATTGCTCCTTCGCCTCTGGAATGCTCAGGTACATCGCGAACGATTGGTCGAACATCGAGTAGAACGTTGTATATTTGTTGAACTCGCTTTCTGTTACTTGACCGCCTTTATACGTTGCAATGACCGTATCGCTTCCCGCTCCGGAAGTCGAGTTTTTCTTGCCGCAAGCCGCTAGCGCAGACAGGATGAGAAGCAAGGCCGCTGCAAGGAGAAAACTGCGACGCCATGCGGAAACACGAGTAGTCTGTTTCATTATGAATCCCCTTTCAAAATGTCAACTTCTTGTATTGTATCAGATTACAATAGGGTTGGCTATTCATCCCCGCACCGATTCATAGCAACTATTGTTACCTATTGGAAACTCATGCTGATGAATGACGCGGCAACGCCGAAGGCCTTTGCGATGGGAAACTGATCCTGTCGCCGACTGCCGCCCTCACTTGTTACGCCTACTTAGAAACTATATTAATAAGCATCCTACACTACCAACCTTAATCATTCCTTAAAGGAGATATGTTACCTTGTGGAAATTCATATTGACGATTGGCGCGGCAACGTCGAAGGCCGCCCCTTGTTGTACCGGGACGGCCTTCGCGTCGTTGTGCTGGATGCGCTAATCTGTTTGACCGGACTCATTTGTTCAACAGATCTATCTCCATTGCTTCAAGCATATTCCCATAAGGAAACACCCAAAACTCCACCGTTTTGTCTCGATTCTTCTCCAGCTCAGCAGCAGTAATTTCCTCTTTGATTCCGTCCACCACGAACTTATAAATTCTCGTGTTATCGGTGATTGAAATGTACCGATTATTCTTAACGTCAGTAGACGCATCATTAAACATTCCGTTATAGGTTTCGAACGGCTTTCCGGCAGGATAGAAATGGTCTAACGTTAAGTAAAAACGCTCTTTAATGTCACTTGTCGACTTACCATTCGCCTTTACTACGCTTGTAACGACACCGGAGAAATGATAGAGCTTGTCGCGTTTTATTTCTTGTTTATTCGAGCAAGCGGCAGCAGCAGACAACAACAATAAGCAGGCCACAAGAATGGTTGTTATTTTTTTCATAGCAACTCCTTTGAAGAGATTCATTCCCGAAAGAAAGCATTTTCGGAACCTACACACAATTTTCAATTAATCTCCTTCACAAATATATTCCTGCTTAAAGTAAGGGATGACTCTACCGCCCGTTTGCAAAAAAGCCAGCAAGCAGACCTTCATCTGCTCGCTGGCTTGTCTCCGTTGCCTTTACTTCGCGCTCTCGTCCTTCTTCTCTTCGCTTGTGCCGGTGCCGGCTTGTCCAGCACCCTCGGCTGCTTTATCAGCCTCACCTGCCGCTGCTTCGTCCTTCGGGAGCTCCATCTTCGTAATCAAGCCTGGCAGTTCCTTCTCCATGAACTCATTCAGCTTCGCAGTCGAAGCCGAACGGCGAAGCTCGTCCTTCGTCGCCTGCGGCACTTGCTCCCACGTGCGCGTCTCCCGCTTCTCGACTTTGATCACGTGGTAACCGTACTCCGTCTCGACAGGGTTGCCGATCTTGCCGATTTCCTGCGTGTTGGCTGCCTTATTGAAAGCATCCACCCAAATGCGAGGCTCCTTGTTCTCGTACAATCCGCCCGTTTCCTTCGAACCCTCGTCATCCGAGTATTCCTTCGCAAGCGCAGTCCAATCGCCGCCCGACTCCAGCTTCTGCTTCACTTCTTCCGCTTTCTTCAGCGCATCCGGCTTCGTCAACTTCTCCTTATCCGTCTCCGGATCTTTGAAGCCGATCAGAATATGCCGCAATGTTACGTTATTGAAATCAGCCGGCGCCTTGTCGTACGAAGCTTTGATTTCCGCATCCGTTACTTGCTGCTCGGAGTTCTCCATAACTGTGACAATCATCCGGTAGAACCATTCCGCATCTTTGGTCGTTAGGCCGGACTTCTTCATCTCGGCCTTCATCTCTTCGCTGCTGTCAGACGCTTGCTTGAACTGATCGATAAACGTTTTGACGTCCGCCTTCGCCGCGTCCTTCGCTTTCTCGTCTGCGCGAGCATAGAGAACTCTGTAACCGATATATTCTTTCAAAAACTGCTCGCGAATGCTGCTGACGCCGAGCACCGCTTGCGCTTGCGAATTGACAATCGACAGGAATCCGAGATAACGGTCGAATTCCTTGTCCGTCACCTTCCCGCCTTCCTTGTATTCGGCGATTACGGTGCCTTCGCCCGAGCCAGGCGCTTTCTTGTCGTCTTCCTTCTTGCCGCAAGCCGTCACCAGAACAGCCAGCGCCAGCAGCAGTGCCAGGCCCGCGGTCAAACCGCGGAAGCCGGAACGGCGCGCTAACGAATTATTGTGCAACATCTTGGAGTGCTCCCTTCGATTTCAACGCCTCTTGATAGTCTTCAAGAAATTTCTCCAGCAGCTCCAGCTTCTGCTCTGCCGTTAAGCCTTTGCCCCTCAGCAGAATCATCGGCTGTCCGCTGGCTTCATCTTCGAACCGTTTGAACCGGTTCTCATATTTCACGCAGAGCAGATCAACCTTCTTCTTGTCGATTCGCGCTGCTTCTCTAACAGCAATCTTAAGCGTCCAGTCGTCGGCTTTCTGCGAAATCTGCTCGATGCCATACTCCGCCCCGTACGTCTTCAGGCGGGAGACCGCAAGCAAATTCTCGACCGCAAGCGGCAAGTCGCCGAACCGGTCGACGAGCTCTTCGCGGAGATCCTCTGCTTCCGCTAGCACGCGGATACCGGCCACCTTCTTATAGATTTCAATCTTCTGAATGCTGTCATAAATATAATCCGAAGGCAGATAAGCGTCGAGACTGAGATCAATCATCGTCGATACTTTCCGTTCTTCCGCAGGCGGCGCCCCGTCAAGCTGCGACTTGCGTGCGGCTACTTCATCTGCAAGCATCTGCGAATAGAGATCGAAGCCGACCGACGCGATGAAGCCATGCTGCTCCGCGCCAAGCAGGTTGCCAGCGCCGCGGATCGCAAGGTCGCGCATCGCGATCTTGAAGCCGGAGCCGAGCTCCGTAAATTCCTTAATCGACTGCAGCCGTTTCTCGGCGACCTCGGTCAATACCTTGTCCCGCTGATAGGTGAAGTAGGCATAAGCGATCCGGTTGGACCGGCCTACCCGTCCGCGGAGCTGGTACAGCTGGGACAGGCCCATTTTGTCCGCATCGTGTACGATCAGCGTATTGACGTTCGGAATATCGACGCCCGTCTCGATAATGCTCGTACTGACGAGCACATCCGATTCCCCGTCGAGGAAATCGAGAATCGTCTTCTCCAGCTCCTGCTCGGACATCTGGCCATGCCCTACAGCTACTCTGGCATCCGGTACGAGCGCTTTGATCTGATCGGCCATCTGATGGATGCCCTGCACCCGGTTGTACAAGTAGTACACCTGGCCTCCGCGCGCCAACTCGCGCTCTACAGCTTCCCGAACGAGCGCTGCGCTGTATTCGAGCACGTAGGTCTGCACAGGGAACCGGTTCTCCGGAGGCGTCTCGATGACGGACAGATCGCGCACGCCGAGCATCGACATATGGAGCGTCCGCGGAATCGGTGTCGCCGTCAGCGTCAGCACGTCGACGTTCGTCTTCAGCCGCTTCAGCTTCTCCTTATGCGATACGCCGAACCGCTGCTCCTCGTCCACGATGAGCAGTCCGAGATCCTTGAACACGATGTCTTGCGACAACAGCCGGTGCGTACCGATGACGATATCGACCGTGCCCTCTTTAATTCCCTTCATCGTGTCGGTCTGCTCCTTGCGGGAGCGGAAACGCGACAGCACCTGCACCTTGAACGGATAACCCGAGAACCGCTCGCGGAACGTCTCGTAATGCTGCTGAGCAAGAATCGTCGTCGGGACAAGTATGGCCACCTGCTTGCCCTCGATCGCTGCCTTGAACGCCGCCCGAACAGCCACCTCTGTCTTGCCGTATCCGACGTCGCCGCACAGCAGCCGGTCCATCGGCCGGGTCATCTCCATGTCCTTCTTGATTTCATCGATTGCCCGCAGCTGGTCACGCGTCTCGTCGTACGGGAACATCGCCTCGAACTCCTGCTGATATGGCGTGTCCTCCCCGAACGCGAAGCCTGGGCTGGATTGACGGTCCGCGTACAGCTTGATCAACTCGTCTGCGATATCCTTGACCGAAGAGCGGACCTTTGTTTTCACCCGAGCCCATTCATTGCCGCCAAGCTTATAAATTTTCGGCTCTTTCTCTTCCGAGCCGACGTATTTCTGGATCATGTCGATCTGCTCGATCGGGACGGACAGCTTGTCGCCGCCCGCATACATGATGTGCATATAATCTTTATGAATGCCGCCGATTTCGAGCGTGCCGATGCCGAGATACTTGCCGATGCCATGGTTCTGGTGAACGACATAGTCTCCTACCTTCAGCTCGGTATAACTCTTAATCCGCTCCGCGTTATCGATCTTCTTATCGACGCGGGTCGCCTTGCGCTGCTTCTGCGAGAACATCTCACCCTCGGTAATGACGACCAAGTGAATTGATGGCAGCTCGAATCCGGCCTGCAGATTGCCTTCGATGAGCGAAGGCGGCTCGATGCCGTAATCGTGCAGCACCCGGCGCATCCGGTCCATCCGCTCCGCGCTTCCCGCCAGCATCATGACGGTCGCGCCCGCTTTCTTCCAGCGGTCCATCTCCGACTTCAGCACGTTCATCTGCCCGTGGAAATTTTGCGTCGCCCGGCACATGAAGTTCAGTATGTTCTGCGGCTGCGTATGCGGGATCTGACGCAGGAACAGCGATAAGAACACGGTCTGGAACGCCCGGTGGTGCAGAATCTCATCCGTGTCGCGGGCAAGCGCCAGACCAGGCAGCGACTTGCCGTGCGAGAGCAGATGAGTCGCCCACTCGGCTTCGTCCCGCTCCAGTTGGCGCGCTGTCTCAATTAGCCGCAGCGGCTCATCCAGAATAAGCAGCGTATCCGCCGGGAGATAGTCGAGAAGCGTCTGACGCTCCGGATAGAGCAAGGAGACATACTTATACATCTCGCTAAAATATTGCGCTTCCCGCAGCTTCTCCATCTCGCTGCCGATCTCGCCGCGCAGCCGTTCCTTCGCCGTGCGGTCGGCCATCCGGTCCAACTGCTTCTCGAGCAGATCGGCTGCCTGCGAAGCAGCGGTCTTGAATCGGCGCTCGTCAGCCGGAAGCTCGCGGCACGGCGTCACAACGAACGACTTCAGCCGTTCAAGCGAGCGCTGGTCGGCAGGGTCGAACGTCCGGATCGAATCGATCTCGTCGTCGAACCACTCGACACGGCAGGCCACCGGCGACGTAAGCGGATAGAAGTCGACAATGCCGCCCCTTACGCTCATCTCGCCTTTCGACTCAACGCGGTCGACGCGCTCGTAACCGATGCCGGTCATGAGACGAAGGAATTGCTCCATCGGCATCGTCTCGCCTTCAGCTAGGCTGATTTGAGCCTCTGCCATAACTCCCTTAACAGGCAAGTAGCGGCGTACGCCGCTGAACGGAACGACGACAATCCCGCGAAACCCTTGGGACAACCGAATGAGCGCATCAATGCGCTGTGCAAGCGTCTCGGGACTCGAGACCGCCGCTTCGGCCGCTACCAATTCGTTAGCGGGATAGAGAAGGACATCGCCGGCAGGCAGCATTTCCTGCAAATCCTCGGCGATTTTCTGGGCAGCGAACATATTGTGGGTCACAACCAGCATCGGACGGTCCAGATCAGTTCGGAGCGCCGATACGAGCACTTGGCGGGAGGAACCGGCAAGGCCGGATATGAGCTGTTCCCGCATGCCCGTCGTTACGCCTGAGAGCACCGTCTGGTAATCCGCATCCGCGGCAAAAGCCTGAATTAACGCTTTCAAAGTAAACGGCACCTTCTTTCTGCGGCACAAGTCCAAGGCATATTCTGCTGAACTTCTCTGGCAGGATCGCCGCCTTCACACCGCATCACGATAAACACACAAAGAAGCCTCAGCCCTTCAGATGCCTGGGCCAAGGCTGAATCTCGTTACCGGACTATTGGAGCGGATTCGACTGGAGCACGAGCTCCGGATTCGCTTCAATTGCTTCACGGCAATAATCACAAACTACGTTAACAATGACGTCCCCGTTCGGATTATACGCTATTATATCGCTGCGCTCCTCAGGGGTCAAGAAATGGAAACCGAGCTGCTGCTCCGTTACCGTACTGTTGTCGATCGAGCCAACCGAAGTCCGGCAGTGCCGGCAAATATAGTTCACAGCCATATGTATGCCTCCTGAACAATCGTTATACGCACCAGTATGCCCCATTTGGCCCGGTTATAACGATCGAACTTCGGAAGCTGGCTAGACATCCGCTCTGCTACCCGTTGAACTTCGCCATCGTCTGCTCGAACGTCGCCTTCAGCGCGAATTCGGCCGCATCACAGGTCTGCTCAATCATCGTTGCCAGCTTATCCTGCTCTGCCTTCGCGAAATTGTCCAGCACATAGTCCGCAATATTGCCGCCCGGCTGCGGGCGCGTAATACCCATCCGAATCCGATTGAACGTCTGTGTGCCGACATGCTGAATAATGGATTTGATGCCGTTATGGCCGCCTGGACTTCCTTGATATCGAAGACGAATGCGGCCCAATTCCGTATCCAAGTCGTCATAGATGACGATGAGATCCTCTAGCGGCACCTTGTAATAATCCATATAAGCTCTTACCGTCTCGCCCGACAGATTCATATAAGTCATCGGCTTGATGAGCGCTACTTTCGTTCCGCCGACATTGCCTTCACCGATCAGCGCCTTGCATTTGCTCTGCGTCACACTGATTCCCCACCGCTTGGCGAGTGTATCGACAGCCATAAATCCGACGTTATGGCGCGTATTCTGATATTTCGTGCCGGGATTGCCCAGCCCTACGATCCATTTCATGACGAACGCTTCACTCCTATAATTGCAATATTCTATGGATTACAACAGACGAGAGCCGGAATCCTCTATTCATGACAAAAAAGGCTGCCGCAGCAGCCTTGCCTTGCACATGCTCTTGCATTCCCGGTTACGTTCCTTGGAACACGGACTCGCCGCCGACGCCGGTCTTAACCTCTTGCATCTTCGCCGCCTTCGAACGCGATTCGGCTTCGTGCGCCTCGATGGCCTGCGCCTCCGCTTCTTCTGCCGTTAGATCTTTCTGCGGCATCAGCACCGTCACGACGACCATATCGGCGTCAGAACGGGCGGTTACGCCCGCCGGAAGCGCCAAATCGCTTACGAGCACGCTCTCGCCGATACCGAGTGAAGAAATGTTGACCTCGATCACTTCCGGCAGTTGGCTCGGCAGCACCTCGATCTCCAGCTCATGCATAAGAAGCGTCAGGATGCCGCCCTCGCGAACGCCGGTGCTGTCCCCGACAGCTTCCAGCCGGACATGCGTCTTCAGCTTCTCATTCATATTGATCTTATGCAGATCGATATGAACGACCTTATGCGTGAGCGGATCGCGCTGTACTTCGGAGATGATGACCGGCTCCGTGAAGCCGCCCGGTATGGCGACGTCCAGCACAGCGTTCGGATGAGAGCGAAGCAGCGGCAGAAGATCACGCTCAGCCAGCGCAATCGGTGTTGGCGTCTTGAGGCCCGTACCGTAAACAACACCCGGTACTTTACCCTGCCGGCGCAGCTCTTTCAGCTCTCGCTTCGTATGCGTTGCTCTTGTTTCAACAGGTAATGGAATGCCCAATTCGGAATCCTCCTTCGAGAGTCCGCCCTCGTTAGCAGCAGCAGACTGATTCCTCATTAGACTTACCTATTAGCCGTTATTTATCCGATTTGCTCAGCCGTTCCTTCTTCGACTTCGCGCGTGAACGGATTTTGTCCGCATAGCCTGGTTTGTTCTCCTGGCGTACGCGCGCGATCGCCAGATCATTCGCCGGCACGTCTTGCGTGATTGTCGAGCCCGCCACCACGTAGGCGCCATCGCCGACCTTCACCGGAGCAATCAGGTTGACGTTGCTGCCGATAAAGGCGTTGTCGCCGATCTCGGTAACCGACTTATTGAAACCGTCGTAATTGACCGTAATCGCGCCGCAGCCGATATTGACGTCCTTGCCGACGACTGCGTCGCCGACATAGCTCAGATGCGATACTTTACTGCCATCGCCAAGCGTCGCATTTTTGAGCTCGACGAAATCGCCGATCTTGCAATCTTGGCCCAGCTTCGAGCCCGGACGCAAATAAGCGAACGGACCTACAGAGCTGTTATCGCCGATCTCTGCATCGGCTGCGACCGAATATTTGACCGATACGCCGTTGCCGACCGTTACATTCGTCAGATCCGCTTGAGGACCAATGATGCAATCTTCGCCAATGACCGTACCGCCTCTAAGCACCGTCCCCGGATGTACGATCGTATCCGCGCCGATGACGACGTCCGCTTCAATATAGGTCGAGGATGGATCGATAACCGTGACACCATTGATTTGGTGCTGGCGTACGATGCGTGCACGCATTAGCTGCTCCGCTTCCGCCAGGCCGACGCGGTCATTCACGCCGATGCCTTCTGCAAAATCAGCTGCCACATAAGCGCCGACCGTCTCGCCCGCAACGCGTAATATCTCAAGTACGTCCGTCAAATAATATTCGCCTTGAGCGTTTTCGTTTTTCACCGACTTGAGCGCTTCGAACAGCTTGCGGTTATCGAAACAGTACATGCCTGTATTGATTTCCGTAATTGCTGCTTCCTCTGGCGAGCAGTCCTTCTGCTCAACGATGCGCAGTACTTCGCCGTTCTCGCCGCGCACGATACGTCCAAGTCCTTGCGGGTTCGGAACGACCGCTGTCAGTACCGTTGCCGCTGCCATAACCGCTGTATGCTGCTCGAGAAGCCTGCCGATCGTCTCCGACGTGACGAGAGGCGTATCGCCATACAGGATGACTGTCGTGCCTTCCTCATCGCCCACGAGCGAAGCCGCCTGCTGAACCGCATGGCCCGTGCCAAGCTGTTCCGCCTGCAGAACGAATTCCGCACGGTCGCCAAGCGTCGCCTTCACAAGCTCCGCGCCGTGTCCGACGACGACGACCTTCCGCTCGCATGCCGATGCATCGACCGTATCGAGCACGTGCTCGACCATCGGTTTGCCGCACACTTGATGGAGAACTTTATATAGCTTCGATTTCATCCGCTTGCCCTGTCCAGCTGCAAGCACGATCGCAATCAGTTTCACAACATTTACCCCCTATTGGTACACATAATCTCTATAGAATATAGCCTATCCGTATGTAAAAGAAAAGAGAGCCCGCAGGCTCTCTTCGTCTCATTATTACGCTCCTTCTTCAATAACCTCTTCTTCCGCAGCAGCACGCTCGTACTCAGCGAGTACAGCAGCTTGGATTTTCTCCCTGGTGGTCGAAGAAATCGGGTGAGCGATATCCCGGAATTCTCCATCCGGAGTCCGTTTGCTTGGCATTGCAACGAACATGCCATTGTTGCCGTCGATAACGCGAATATCGTGAACGACGAATTCATTGTCAATGGTAATCGAAGCGATGGCCTTCATTCGGCCCTCCGAGTTTACACGTCGGAGTCTGACATCTGTAATTTGCACTTGTGTTCACCACCTTTGCCTCTCAAGGACTTGGTGTATACTTCCACACATTAGAGCAAATTCCTCCTGTTTTTTTGGTAAACTTATGCTCTTTATATAAATTTTTTTTCAGCTTGAAAACTTTTCGCTATTGTTCGACAGTAGTCGATGCAATCAATTCGATTTCGACAAGAACGTCTTTCGGCAGGCGCGCAACCTCAACCGCCGAGCGAGCTGGTTTATGGTCGCCAAAGTACGATGCATAGATTGCGTTAACCGCTGCGAACTGGTTCATATCCTTCATGAACACCGTCGCTTTCACGACGTCAGACAGAGAAGCGCCCGCTGCTTCAAGGACGGCCTGCAAATTGCGGAACACCTGATGAGTCTGTTCCTCGATGCCGCCTTCAACAACTTGACCGTCTGCACCAAGCGGAATTTGTCCAGATGTGAACAGCAGGTTACCCAGTTTCACCGCATGCGAATACGGTCCGATGGCAGCCGGAGCTCCAGCCGCATTGATCAATTGTGGTTGCAATTTCATATCTTTTACCTCCAATATAATTCCATATTAAAATATGTTCAGCCCCACAACATGTATGGCTGAACATATCAAGTAAATACAGTTTTTGATTTAGACTAATTGAAGAAATTTCCCTGCACTACCGTCGTCTGTTTAGACTTCAGATCAACCGCCGTCACTTTCGCTAACGACACGTAATCCTCCAACAGACGCTCTTCCGTACCAAGCTCGCCCGATTCCACGAAGACGCCGACGCCAGCTACCTTCGCATTAAATTCGGTAAGCAGATCCATCATGCCTTGAATCGTACCGCCAGCCTTCATGAAGTCGTCGATAATAAGAACGCGGGCGTTCTCTTTCAATGTTCTGCGTGCAAGCGACATCGTCTGAATTCGCTTGTTGGAACCCGAGACGTAGTTGATGCTCACGGCAGAGCCCTCCGTCACCTTATTGTCGCGCCGGACGATGACAACCGGCAGGTTCAAGCATGCCGCCGTCGCATACGCGAGCGGAATGCCTTTCGTCTCGACCGTCATAATGACGTCGATCTCCCGGTTCGCGAAAGCCGTCGCGAACATCCGTCCGAGCTCCGATAGCAGTTCAGGCTGACCGAGCATATCCGTCATGAATAAATAGCCGCCAGGCAGCACTCTTTCAGGCTGCTCCAACTGGCGGCATACATTATGAATAATTGAAATCGCCGCATCGTGACCGATTCTCGGCGTAAACTTTACGCCTCCGGCCGCTCCTGCCAACGTATGCAGTTCTCCGATGCCCTCTTCTTCGAATACTTCTTTAATAATCGCCAAATCCTCGCTGATCGAAGACTTAGCGGATTGATAGCGATCCGCGAAGGCGGTGAGAGATATTAACGTGTGGGGACGGCTCAGTAAATATTGTGTCATTTCCACGAGTCGAGCGCTTCGTTTTAATTTTTTCAAAAAATCACCTCTCCTCGCTAAATCCGAATATTATAAAGCCAATATAACATTTTTATACGGATTTAATCAAGGAAAACGGACAATCGTCCGTTATTTATGTGAGCATTCTTACCACGTACACTTCTTTGCAGAAGCCGCGAAGCCCGTTATAGATGCGTGCCAGCTTCGCTTCCTTCGACACGAGACCAAACACGGTGGGCCCGCTTCCCGACATGAGCACGCCTTCGGCGCCAAGCTTCTGCATGCTCTCCTTCAACTGAAGCACCTCCGGGTAGTGCTTAAGCGTCACTTCCTCCAGAACGTTGCCCAGCGAAGCGCACATATCCGTGAACGATCCGCGTGCAATCGAAGACAGCATGTCCTTCATTGAAGGATGCTCTTTGACCTCGGACGCTCTAAACTTGCCGTATACGTCAGCAGTAGATACGTTGATTGGCGGCTTGGCCAATACAACCCAGCATTGCGGCGGATTGTCGATCCGCTCCAGCCGCTCTCCGCGTCCAGTTGCGATCGCGGTTCCGCCCGTTACGCAGAATGGGACGTCAGACCCGAGCTCTGCACCTAATACGCACAGCTCTTCATCCGAAATACCCAGACCCCACAGACGGTTCAGGCCGCGCAGCGCTGCCGCCGCGTCGCTTGATCCGCCGGCAAGACCTGCAGCGACAGGAATCTTCTTATCTAAGTGAATATAGACGCCTTTGCGGACGTCGTAACGGTCTTTGATCAGCTTGGCCGCTTGAAACGCCAAGTTCTTCTCATCCAGCGGAATGTACCCTGCCTGGCTCGATATAATAATCTGATCGCGCTGCAGTTCTTCCATCTCCAGCCGGTCGGCCAGATCCACCATCGTCATAATCATTTCAACTTCATGGAAGCCGTCCTCGCGTTTGCGCAGCACATCAAGCAGCAAATTGATTTTGGCGGGAGCTTTTTCATATATTTTCATTATTTTCACCCGTTCGTATGGTTAACTTCACCTATTATAACAAACGAAGTGAAGGATGCCAAAGGGAAGTACCCTCTGGACACCCAAAACTCCCTAAAAGGGAGATCCAAAGGGCTGGCCCTCTGGACACCTGTTAAGGGGCTTCGCCCCTCAAACACCCGAGTTTACACCCAGACCCTCAAGCGAGGGATTTCCAAAGGGCTTCGCCCTCTGGACACCTGTTAAGGGCTTCGCCCCTCAATCACCAGAGTTTATACCCAGGCCCTCAAGGGCTATTTTCTACCCACCCAAACCCTCCCTGCAAGGGAGGGCCCCAGAGAGCTCGCGCCCTCTGGACTCCGCTAAGACGCACCCTAGCTCACTATGTATCGTCCGCCCGCCCTTGCCGCCCACGGCAAAGCTCCCCGTTCATGCACCCTGGTTACATTCGGTCGTCCTCACACTTTATTCGCTCGTCCTCACCTGTCACCACCCATTGATGATTCATCGATTGAACGCAACAGTATAAAGAGACTTAAGAACCCTGTTTGGTTGACGACGGCTTGTTCTCCAAGTTGATTGTGCAAATAAGCGACATTGAAGGACTCTTGATCGGTGTACATCAAAATAAGCGCCCTGAGGGGCGCTTATTTTGAATTGCCGCAATGATTACTGCAACGGCTACGCTGTTTATCGGTTTGTTTTATCCGCGGCAGCTTGTTCGGCCATTTGGATCGCGCGTTTCACCATGTTGCCGGCGTCTTTCGCGCGGATGCTGCCCCAGCCTTCCTGCTGAACCGTGTCGTAGAAACCAAGATCCTTCGCAAGCTCATATTTCAAGCTTTCAGACATTACACTGCGTCTGCGTCTGCTCATGAGTCATCCTCCTCCTCAAATAGAACTATGGCATGATACACCCTCAGTATGCGGACATCCCCGCTATTTCATGCGGGAATCTCGTTTCCATTTCGGGTCGTTCACACTCAGGGCGCCAGACGAAGTCCAAGCCCTGCATAGTGGTCAGGCATCACGGTTGAGCGTGTCCCAAAGGGACGGCAAGCGGCTTCAGCCAGCAAGTGTAGGGGTGAGCAACGAATGAGATGCGGACGCATCAAACGGATGTAAATACGGGAAAGAGTAAAGCGTGTCCGAAAGGACGAAAGCGAGGAGACGGACAACAGTGTCTAAAATAGTCCTAGGGGAGTCCAGAGGGCGCGAGTCCTCTGGGGCCCTCCCTTCCAGGGAGGGTTTGGGTGGGTAGAAAAATAGCCCTTAAGGGTTTGGGTGTAGAAGGGAGCCTGAGGGGCGGAGCCCCTAAACAGGAGGGAGTCCAGAGGGCGCGAGCCCTTTGGAGCCCTCTTAGGGTTTGGGTGTATAAAAAAAGCGCCTTCCCGCGCTAAGGGGGAACACGCCTTGAGTGCCGATCATTCGGCAAAATCCGTTCACTGTATATAAGTTATCCGAATCTGGCCTTCCTCGTTGCACACGTGCACTTCGACGGATTCGGTCAAGATGTCGGCATAACTGTATGACACGCGCTTAAACGCGCTTTCTTCCTGGTCCAGCTTGACAATGAAAACAGATGGGTAGATTTCTTCCAGTACACCGGTGCGTTCGACGGTCTTGCGTCGGCCTCCATTGGCGCGAAGGCGAATTTTGGAACCGACATGGGCCTCTAAGCTGCGTTTGATTTCCGACAGCGCATTTTTTGCCATTGTCCACTACCACCTCTTTCCTCGTCCATTATAACGGTTCGAAGAGGTGAAGTCAAACAAGCTAATAATTATATCAATCAACCAAACTCTATGTCAATAGTTATTTTGACCAATTTTAGAGATTTAGATAGTTGCCCTAATCCTCTTATATAGAGGTGCTTGCAGTGGCTGGCGCCTTGACCCATTTCGGCTTCGGAAGCCCTTTGCGGAGACGGCCGATTGTCTCAACGCCTCCAATTCCTTCGATGCCGCTGATCGTGCCATGAATGACGTCCGGCAGATCGATCGTCTCTCGGATCGGCGTCGCGCTTGCCTTGATGGCGATATAAACCGGATCAAGCGCATGGATCAAAATACGGCCAGGTGAACTCGCGAAATTGGACCCCGCCTGCAGCAGCGCCTCATAATGCGACTGGCAAGCGCCCGCTACGACGACGAGCGAATCGCGGTTTTTCTCGTAGTCGCGCGCGACGCGTACTGCGTTGACGAAATTTTGCGAGTTCTTGTAGCTGCTGATGCTGCCTAGATCTTCTTGCCGTCTATTCTTAAGTACGCCGTCATGTCCGGTTATGACGACGATGTCTGGCTTCAGCTCCGGCAGCAGCCGGTACAGCAGCTCCGGCATTTGTCCTTCATGAACGTGAACGCCGTGTGCCGGCACTCTCATTTGTGAATACAACTGCATGCTCTTGCGCAAATAATTGCTGTCTCCGTCCAAATGAAGCACCTTGCCCGGCATTTCGTAGAACGGATGGTTCGCGTTCGATTGCGATTGACTGGTCTGCGACGCCAGCCGGAGCGGATCATCCTCTTGAAGAGGAGGTCTCTTCTCCTGCATGCGGCGCATCGATTCCTTGACCTTGATCCGAACTTGCTGCGATGCTTGCGTGGAATCAGGATCGTTCACGACTGCTAGGTCAAGAAGCGGCGAATCCGCAAGCAGCCGATAATCCGTGCCTTTCAGGACAGCTAGTTGGTTATCTCGTAATGATTCAATGCGGAACAGCACGTCACCGCCGTATGATTTGCGGACGACCAGGTCCCCTTGCTTCATGGGCAGATCACCTCTTCGTCTATCCTATGGGTGAAGGCGGAAGAAGGTGACTGCCGATTGCCGCTATCCAGCTGTTAAGACAAACCGAGTCCCGCTTCATGAAGCGACTTGCTGAGCACCGCAAATTCATCCAGCGACAACGTTTCTCCCCGGCGTCCCGGATCGATGCCGCACTGCCCGAGCAGCGTAGTCAGCTGCTCTCTGCGGTCTTTGCCGAGCCAAGAAGACAAGTTGTTCATGAGCGTCTTTCTCCGCTGTGCGAACGAAGCTTGTACCACACGGAAAAAATGGGCTTCATCCGGCGTCTCAACAGCCGGCTTATCCCGCAGCGTCAACTTGATAACGGCCGAATCGACATTCGGCTGCGGAATGAACACCGTATGCGGCACCGTACAGACGATACTCGGGACGCAGTAATACTGCACCGCTACGCTGAGGCTTCCATATTCTTTGCCGCCTGGCTTCGCCGCCATCCGGTCCGCCACTTCCTTCTGGATCATAACGACGATATGCTCCAGCGGAAGACGGTCCTCCAGCAGCTTCATTAGAATCGGAGTCGTCACATAATAAGGCAAGTTCGCGACCACGCTCACGCCAGACAAGCCAGCGAACTTTTCTTCGAACAGCTGCGCTAGATCAAGCTTAAGCACATCCGCATGCACCACTTCAACATTCGTCTCGCCCGCAAGAGTGTCACGCAGAATCGGAATCAGCCGGTTATCGATTTCGACTGCCGTTACGCGGCTTGCCGCGCCAGCCAAGTGCTGGGTTAGCGCACCGATGCCTGGACCGATCTCCAGCGCGCCTTTCGTTTTGTCGAGCTCTGCCGCCGATACGATTTTGTGCAAAATATTTTGATCGATCAGAAAGTTCTGACCGAGACTCTTCTTAAATTCAAAGCCGTACTTCTTTACAATATCCCGCGTACGCGAGGGGGTTGCCACCTCTGCCGGTCTGCCCGTATTTCCGCTCATCTTCTAGCCACGCTCCTGTTCCAGCTGCCGCTCCATTACGCGCCATGCTTCAATAAACTCGGTCTTTGTAATCCGGAAGCTGACGCACCGTTTATAAAACGTCTTGCCATTCGCATAGCCGATGCCGAGCAACTTGCCGATCACCTCTCGACGCATGGACGCCTCTGGATGGACGATGAGTCCCGCTTCGATCAGATCGTCCCACGTCACTTCCACTGAACCGCCCTCACCTGCAAGCTGCTCCGTCCGCACATTGTCCAGCGCTTTGCGGATCGCTTCGGGCGACGCATTTTCTACTCCAATATCGCCCTTATACATCGCTTCCTCTTGAGGAAGGAAAGCGTGCTTGCACCCCGGAACGCGCTGTGCAACAATACGCCGAATCCGTTCGCCTGCATGATCAGGATCTGTAAAAATAATAACGCCGCGGCGCTGCATCGCGAGCTCGACCCGGCGGAGTACGTCTTCGCCAACTGCAGATCCGTTCGTCTCAATCGTATCTGCCTCGACTGCCCGCTTGATCGCAGCCGTATCGTCCTTGCCTTCTACTACAATGATTTCTTTAATCACGTTCCGCCATTCCTTTCGTTACGGCATGCCGCTGAAATGCCTGTTCGTACACAAGCAAAAAGAAGAGGCATCGCCTCTTCTTATCATGGCATATTTAGCATCGAAATACGATACATATGTGATACGCAGCCTTGCAGCCATTAGCTCGAAGATGGTTTGTTCGGTCCAATCACGTAAACCGTGTAACCCTTCTTCGTGCCGAATTTCTCTGCGTAATCCTCGCTGTCGTAATAAACATCGATTTTGCTGCCCTTCACCGCGCTGCCCTTATCCTCTGCCCGCCGGAAGCCGATACCTTCGATGTATACCCACCACCCGATCGGAATAACGTTCGGGTCAACGGCAATCGTCCGTCCTTCCTTCACTTTCGTTCCGGATGCGGTAATGCCGTATTGTGGATGGTTCTCGCTCTTGCCGGTCGACTTCACGCCAGCGGAATAAGCAGTCAGCGTGACGTTCTTCAGCACTTTCTTCGACTTGAACGTAACGCCCTTCATCGAAACCGTCTGTACGCCAGAGGACTTCGCCGACAGCGTCGTCACTTCCGCCTTCTTCGTTCCGACCGCAACGACTTTATCAACGGCTGCCGTCTTCACCGACTTCTCAACGAGAGTCGTCGATACCAGCTTGCCGTCCTCGTATACGTTCTCGAACTGGCTGACGACCAGTCCGTCTGCGCCGGATTTCACCAGCTTCTCCTTCCCTGACTCGAGGGTCGGATCATTCTGCTTCACTACCGTGAAAGGAACTTTGTGCTCGGATTGCGTCACTTTACGTTCGACGCGAACGACTTTAACCGCCAAATCCGGCGTTATTGCCGCATCCATGCCCGGATATACTTTGTCGTATCCGCGAATCGGAATATTTAAATCCTCGATCGCCGCTTGCACCGTTCTCTCGGTCGTGTACACTGTCCGAGTCTTGCCGTCAGCCGTTACAGTTACAGACGAAGCATGGTCGATAACGACCCGGTCTCCATCCTTGATGGCAGCATTCAGAGGCATTGAAACCTCATCATGTTCACCAACCGTAATAGCTTGTTCATCCAGTAGGCGTTGCAGGACCCATTGCTTCGTTTTCACGATGCTCTCTTGTCCATTCACTACTACGGAGACGCTCTTCTCAGCCGTTCCGTACAACAACACCAATAACATGAAAGTCATAGCGATTGAGATAATGGCACTCAAAATAATTAACCGCAAGTTTTCATGCTTCCATCGCAATGCGAAAGACATGCTGGATGATCGTTTCCCATGGGTGTCCTCTTTCGGAATTACGCCCACTTCTTCGGTCCTCCTTCATAGCCCCGCCGTCGAGTGTCTCGCATGATACAGTTGACGCGACTATAGTATATTGGCGTGACGAATCACGCATCCAGTTCCTTCTCACTCACCTCCATGATTAACCCTATGTCGACGTTTTACGCTTTATTCAAAAAGAAAAGAAGCCGTCGACAGAGGATCATCTGCTTCGTGGCTTCCCGGGTTGGTCACAGCTAGGCATGGTAAGTGGGATTCGAAGGTTGATCTCTCTATGTCGCTTACGAGGTTAGCTGTCGGATTCGGGCAAGAGAGCTGCCCTATTCGCCTGCGCCGGTACGCCCGGATGCATGTCGCGAAATTCACCCCAATGGTACATGCTTCCACCTTCTTGATGCCCTAGATCAGCATCTGTCCGGCTTCCACATCTGGGTCCCCCGTTCTCCGTTAGGAGATTAAGCGTGTTACTGGAAATCCAATACATTGTGTAAGTTCTGAAATGAATCATACCCCGTGTTCGCTAACCTTGTAAAGAACTGATTAAAGACGATTTTAGCGATATTTAAGGAAATTCAAGCAAAAGAGAAGCGGTTTTACCGAAGAAATCTACTTTTATCACACGTTAGATACGTTTTACTCCGGTTTGCGCCTACTTCCGCTCCAAACGGAAACAATTTCTGGCATTTACGGACGTTAAATATCCGATTTCTTCTAGTGTTTTTCCTTTTATTGCTGCCACGGCTTCCGCCACTTGAACTACGAAAGCGGACTCATTTCGTTTCCCTCTATAAGGGTGAGGGGCTAGATATGGGGAGTCTGTTTCAATTAGAAGTCGGTCGTCCGGCACCTTCGCCAGCACCTCTTTTGGCACCTTCGCATTCGTGAATGAAACCGGTCCTCCGAACGAAATATAGAAGTTCATGTCGAGACAAGCTTTAGCCGTTTCCCAGCTGCCGGAGAAGCAGTGCATAACGCCGCCAACCTCAGCTGCATTCTCTTCCTTCAATATACGTATGACATCCTCGTGGGCATCCCGGTTATGAATGACGATCGGTTTGCCGACTTTGCGCGCAAGGCGGATCTGCTCGCGGAACACGCGATGCTGTACATCCTTCGGAGATGTGTCCCAATGATAATCAAGTCCGATCTCGCCAATCGCGACGACCTTCGGATGCGACATCAGCGACTCGATCCATTCCAGATCGCCTGGCTGCATATGAATGCTTTCTACAGGATGCCAGCCGACTGCCGCATAGAAGAAATCATAACGCTCCGCAAGCGCCATCGTCGTCGGGATCGTCTCCCGGTCGAATCCGATATTGATCATCAATTCGACACCCGCTTCGCGTGCCCGGGCGATTGCCTCCTCGCGGTCGCTGTCGAATTTAGAATTGTCCATATGAGTATGGGTGTCGATTAATGAAAGTTTTCCGCTCATGATGTTTCCCCTTTCTAATATATACCGCATTGCTGAAACTGCTGGATATCTTAATAGCCGAATATCGACCGGATATGGCTGTCCAACCGGTGAGCAACCGGACGAAGCAGATCATCTGGGAAATACCACCGGTGCTTGTCCTGATGAAGACCGGTTAGCGATCTTATAATGTCCGAACGAGCCGATATTTCCGACATCACGCCCTCAGAATCAAGCAGCAGAATCGGTGGCTTATCGCTGCCTTTCTTGCCTGATCCAGGCCCGGCATCTGGACGGTACACATCGTAAGGAAGATCGGACGGAAAGTCAACTTCGAGATGATAGTCCGGATGCAGCCCTGCTTTTTTCAACTGACGCTTCGCCTCTTCGAACAATGTTTCATTATGATCGCTTACAATAACTTCTTTATACAACCGCCGGTGCAAAAATCGTCTGCTCAGATCGGACAGCCATTCGTCGCGCTCATCGGCCCAAGCCATGAAGACCGTCTGTGCAAGCGCTTCATCCAGCCGGAAATAATCGTCCGTCGTCAGCTCTCCGCGGAACAGACGAAGCAGCGGTTGAGGCAGCCAATCGAACGTGTAGCCATTATGGTAGAGTTCCTTCGCCCGCCGCAAGATTTGACGCAAAATGATTTCCGAGCTTCGTGTCACGGGATGGAAGTATACTTGCCAGTACATTTGGTAGCGCGACATCAGATAGTCTTCCACCGCATGCATCCCGCTCTCCTTCACGACAATTCGCCCCTGATGCGGACGCAACACCCGAAGGATTCTCTCGAGATCGAATGTTCCATAATGAACGCCTGTGAAGTACGCATCACGGAGCAAATAATCCATCCGGTCGGCGTCCATCTGGCTCGATACCAGGTTTACGACAATCGGTTTGTCGTATTTCTTCTTAATAATAGCAGCAACCCGCTCCGGGAACTGATCGTCCACTTCCCGAAGCGCCTGATTAACTTCCGTATCCCCCGTTATAATTCGACATGTCCAATCCTCATGGTCGGTGTCGAATACTTCCTCGATCGAATGCGAGAACGGTCCGTGGCCAAGATCGTGCAGCAGCGCTGCGCACAACGCCGGCAGCCTTTCCTCTCTCGGCCAGTCCGGATACTCATTACGCTCGAACGACGAGATGATTCGGCGCGTAATCTCGTAAACACCAAGTGAATGCGAGAATCGGCTATGCTCAGCCCCATGGAACGTCAAATAAGAGGTGCCGAGCTGTCTAATCCGCCGAAGCCGTTGAAACTCTTTCGTATTAATTAGATTCCAGATTAACTGATCTTGCACATATACCGATTTATGTACGGGATCCTTAAAAACTTTCTCTTCAGCCAACAACCTCTCCATGTGACAATTCCACCCCTTACAGCAAATTTGTTCAATATTTCGACACAGCTCTTAGGTTTTTGTCGAAAAGTGTCGTAGGATCATTTCCAAACGTTATCGTGTTGTTGTATGATAATAGTATCGCATTATCGCCCTACATTACAGGATTAACAGAAATATTTGGCGGTTTATAGCATTATTTCTAGGTTGACTGTTCTGGGTATTCTTGGTATTATATTAATCATAAAAAGTAAAACCGTGTCGAATAGTGACGATTAATAAGAATCATGAGAGGGGAAAATTTATTATGATGAAGTCTACTGGTATCGTTCGTAAAGTTGATGAGTTGGGTCGCGTCGTAATTCCAATCGAATTGCGCCGTACGTTGGGCATTGGTGAGAAGGATGCGCTTGAGATTTACGTGGACGGAGAGCGCATCATGCTGAAGAAATATGAGCCAGCATGCATCTTCTGCGGCAATGCAGAGAACGTTGCGTACTTCAAAGGAAAAATTGTTTGCAATGTTTGTCTCTCGGAATTGCCTACCCCTGTGACAAAATAAAAGAAATAGGTTATAATGTAGTTATCCACATGTTAATTCTAACCTTTTTCATACTCCTTATGCCTTCCAGCGCTTAAACCCGGCCTGGAAGGTCCTTTTTTTATGTGGACAATACGTGGATAAACAGTGGATAACGCGCAGCGCTATCCACTTTCGTTTTTTCGCATAACCATATTATATACGTCCCGCTTCTGCATTGACCGATCCGCCGCCGCACGCTTGATTGCGTCCTTCCGGCTTAACGACTGGCGATCCTCGTAATGCTGCACATGCTCCTCAATAGATAAGGATGACCACCATACGGCGTCTTCGCCGCTCATGCCGGTCATAGCCGCTCCCGTTCCATCTCCGTCATCTTCCTGCGACAATACCGATGCCGTTGATCGAGCCGACTCTATCTTCCGCCCTTCTACGATAATGACGTATTCGCCAAGAGGGGGATGTTCCTCCAGCCAAGCGATACATTCGGATACCGTGCCTCTTGCCGCTTCTTCATGCCTTTTGGTCAACTCCCGGACCATCGCTATGCTGCGGTCGCCAAGCACCTCTAGCATAACCGCAAGTGTCTTCGACACCCGATGCGGCGATTCATAGAGCATCACCGTTCCGCGCTCATGCGCGAAGCTAGTCAGCCACTCGGTCAGCGCCTTCTTCTGTCGCGGAGGGAACCCCATGAACAGAAACCGCTCAGTCGGAAGACCCGACATAATAAGCGCGCTTAACGCAGCGTTGGCACCCGGCACCGGAACGACCGCAATACCGCGCTCCGCAGCGTCGCGCACCAGATCGGCGCCTGGATCGGATATAGCAGGCAATCCAGCATCGCTGACAAGCGCGATCGAAGTGCCCTCCTCAAGCAGACGGAGCAACTCCGGGCCGCTTGCCCTCTTATTGTGTTCATGATAGCTCACTATTCTTGTCGAAATTTCAAAATGAGTAAGAAGCTTTCGCGTCTGTCTTGTATCCTCCGCCGCGATCAGATCCACCTCGCGAAGCGTACGGATTGCGCGGAACGTCATATCCTCCAAGTTACCGATCGGCGTTCCGACGAGATAGAGCGTTCCTGTCGTACGGTCTGACCCTGCTTCAAAGCTGCGCTGTACTTGCATCATTCACTCTCCCCTCCGGTTTGACCGGCTGCCCAAATGCCATCGCTGCCATAATAGAGCAGCTTGAGCTCTTCTGTGTATTCTCTTTCCTTCGTATATACAATTAGCGGCGGCAGTACCTTCAAGAATGGCTTCCCATCGCGAATCGCTTCAATTAACAGCATGTTTGCCTCCGCCCCCGCATGCGGATGAACGAACCGGATTCTTTTCGGCTCCAGCTTCCAGCGGCGGAACGATTCCATGATATCGATGAGCCGGTTCGGACGGTGCACCATCGACACTTTGCCGCCCGTACGCACCAACCTTGCACATGCTTCGACAACATTATCGAGCGTACAATGAATTTCGTGCCTAGCTATCGCATAATGCTCATTCTCGTTCTGATCGCCCGACTGTGCCTGCATATAGGGAGGATTGACGGTTACCGCATCATAGATGCCGTTGCCCGCTTCCTTCGGATAGGTGCGCAGGTCGGATTCGATAATTCGAATTTGCGAATCCAGCTTATTGAACGATACGCTTCTGCTCGCCATGTTGGCCAATCGGGGCTGTATTTCAACGGCATCAATCGAGGCACGCGTTCGCGTCGACAACAAAAGCGGAATAACGCCGTTACCGGTACATAGATCGACAATCTTGCCCCTAGGCGGCACGGAAGCGAACCGGGCAAGCAATACTGCATCCATCGAGAAGCTGAACACTTCCCGGCTCTGAATAATTTGAAGCTCCTTCGTCATCAGATCATCCAGCCGCTCACCTGGGAGAAGCTCGACGCCGGGGGCTAATGCCCCGCCAAATTGTTGTACTTGATTGCTCTCATTGTGCACCGTATTCGTATCCTCCATCCGTATCCATCCTTGCCCCTATAGCGCTAAAAGTCATGGAACAAAAACAAAGACCCTTACGGGTCTTGTTCGAATTGCTGCACCGCCGCCGAAGACGGAGCCGCATGTTTCTTCTTGAAGGCGTTATTTATTCAGGAAAGACAGACAGAATAAACAATCGCCTTCCGTCCGCAAATGTCCGTAATAGACATTGCATATGTGAAATCCTTCATGATACAAGCGAGCTAAGTTATCATGCCCGCCTCCGATAACCGGAATCGGTTCGTTCTCAGACGGTGCAGCTTGCTTCGCGTCCAACTGCTCCGAAGCATCCTCTTGATCCGGCAGTTCATCTGCAGCTGCGGGCTCCTGCATCGTATCCAAGAACGCCGACCCTTGCCGGAGCAACTTTCTAAGCTGGTGGTTCTCCATACTAAGCCGCTTATTCTCTTCCAGCAGCCTCTTCAAATGCTGCTTCATCAACCCGAGCTCTGCATGTACGGCGCCTACGCGGCCCTCCAGCTCGTCCATTTGTACGAAAAGATCTTGGTTATCCAATACAGTTCCCACCTCAGAATCGTGATGGAACGGGTTATTTCACGACGACATCGTCCAATGGAAGCTCCTTAGGCTTGCCTCCGACGTCGAGAAGTTGTACATAGACTGTCTTGCTCCCCGCATTAATTCCGGTTACTCTACCTTCGCCAAGCGACGTAACGACCACCTTACCGATCGACGGAATTTCCTCGCGGACACTCTCGTAGTTATCATGCTCATACTTCAGGCAGCACATCAGTCGTCCGCATAATCCCGATATCTTCGTCGGATTAAGCGACAGATTCTGATCCTTCGCCATCTTGATGGATACCGGCTCGAAATCGCCCAGCCACGAAGAACAGCACAGCACGCGGCCGCACGGTCCGATTCCGCCCAGCATCTTTGCTTCATCCCTTACACCGATTTGCCTTAGTTCAATTCGGGTACGGAATACGCCAGCCAAATCCTTAACCAACTCACGGAAGTCGACTCGACCTTCGGCAGTGAAATAAAAAATAATTTTGTTGCGGTCAAACGTATATTCTACATCGACGAGCTTCATCTTAAGCTGATGATTGCGAATTTTGTCCAAGCACGTCGTAAAAGCCTGACTGGCCGACCGTTTATTCTCTTCCACTACCTTCGCGTCGGCTTCATTGGCGATTCGTATTACTTTCTTAAGCGGGAGGACAACATCCGATTCACCGACTTGCTTCTGTCCCACCACGACTTTCCCGTATTCGATGCCGCGCGCCGTCTCGACGATCGCATATTGATCCTTCGTTACGGGCAGGTCGACGGGATCAAAGTAATAGATCTTGCCCGCTTTCTTGAAGCGAACACCGACGACATTATACAAGGCATTAGCCCTCCTGTAGATTCACCAGTAATTGCTCTAGCGCAAGCTGAGTTGATACGTGTGCGCGTATCCGCTTGCCGCACTCCAGCACATGCTCCATGCAATTCACCCAACCGTCCGGGGTACGGGCGTATGCATGCTTGCCAATCCATTCCGACTGATCTATAAAAACGATTTCTTCAAGCCTGCCGGCTTGATAATGAATCATATCTTTAAACCATAATAACAACATGGCGAGCAGAAGCTGCGGATCTTGTCCCGCTTCGGACTTGACGACCTGCTGCTGGACCGTCACGATCGCTGCGGTAAATCGGCTTAAGCTCTCCTTGCCTAATTGTATCACTACGTTTCTTGTTTCTGCAAACCCATTCTGCTGGATAAGTTCTCTGCAAGCATCCGTTCCGGAAGCAAGCCTAGCAGCCGTTCTCGCTGTAATAGAAGGAATTCCTTCCGCTTCGAGCGCAGCAGCCAGCTCCTGCGGCGACAGTGGGACGAACGGAATGAGCTGCACTCTTGACCGGATGGTCGGCAGAATAGCTTGTCCGTTATCCGTTAATAGAATAGCCACAATCTCTGACTGCGGCTCTTCGAGAAATTTGAGCAAGCTGTTCGCCGCCTGCAGCGTCATCGTCTCGGCTTTCTCCACGATATATACCTTACGCTGCACGCCCGCATTCCGGTACGACATTTCACGCTGCAACTGCTGAATTTGTCCGAGCTTGATCGACTGTCCGTCCGGCTCCAGTTGGTGCAGATCCGGCTGGTTGCCGTGTTCGAACTTTCGGCATTCTATGCATTGCCCGCATGCGTCCTCATCGCCTGCCGTACAGAACAGCGCTTTGGCGAATGCGAGTGCAAGCGCCTTCCGGCCCGTTCCGCGCGGTCCGCTGAACAGATAAGCATGCGATACTTTGCCGGTTCGCAGTCCGTAACGCAGCAACGACTTCGCTTTGGATTGGCCCGGCACTTGTTCCATACTCATGGTGCGGAATTCCTTTCTTTAGAAAAACAAATTAATTAGCAATCCGCGAATCTCGCCAATGCTGCTAAGCAGCTCAAGGCGTCCTTGCTCGCTCTGCAGAAGTTCCTCCGCCATTGCGATCAGCTTGCCGTCGATTTCGTCCAGCAGCTTATACCGCTTCATTCTGCCTCGGCGGTCGAAGCTCCGCTGCTCCTTCAAGCCGACGCCGCGTTTGACCGTATCCTCGAGAAACTTGCGTACCATCTGCTGATACAGCTTCAGCTCTCGCACCGTCATGGAACGAGCGAGCCGTTCGCCTTGATTATAAATATCTTGGAGCTTGCGCTGCAACTGCTCGGCTGTACGCTCTTGATCATTCTGCTGCATCACGTCCGAGAAGCTTCTTGTTGCAACGGTTTTATTGGATTGATCCGTACGCGACCGCTGCTCGAGCGGACGCCACCCCGATTCAATCTTCACTTGTCGTCACGCCCTATCTGTCGGTATCGCTGAATCATTGCTGTCTTATTGGTACTCATTCAATCGTAAATTAATAATGCTCGAATCTTTCGACGGGTACGACGAACACGGCCGCTCCGCCTACTTGCACTTCAACAGGAAATGGAATATACGAATCTGCTGAGCCGCTCATCGGCGACATTGGCGTTACAAGCTGGTCTCTTACTTTACAGTTCGACCGAATGGCATGCAGTACCTCATGCACACGTTCATCCTCGATCCCGATCATGAACGTCGTATTGCCCGCACGAAGAAATCCTCCCGTACTGGCCAGTTTAGTCGCCCGGAACCCTTCCCGAACGAGCGCATTGGACAGACGATTGCTATCCTTGTCTTGCACGATTGCGATGACTAGCTTCATCCTCAATCCCTCCCGTGACCGTAAAAGCGTCGTATATTATCGATATACGATACTATTTTGACACCGATTGGCTAAATTCCTGCCCGCGCTCCATAATGATCGACAGACAACTTGCCAATACTTCCTCCTGATGACGTTCTGCGTCAATTACTGCAATACGGTCCGCGAAACGTGCCGAGAGCTGCAGGAAGCCTTCGCGCACTTTCTCATGGAATGATGCCTTCTCGAGATCGAGCCGGTTAATCTCGCGTCCATCCGCTTCTTGAATGCGGCGAAGGCCCGTCTCCGGCTTCACATCCAAGTAGAGAGTCAGCTTCGGCATCAGCCCATTAATCGCGAATTCGTTAATGGCCATCACCTCGTCGATTCCGATCCCTCTCGCATGCCCTTGATAAGCGAGACTGCTGTCAATGAAACGATCACATAGCACGACATGTCCTTGCGTGAGCGCAGGCACCACCTTCTCTACAAGATGCTGTCTGCGGGCAGCCGCATACAGCAGCGCCTCCGTACGTCCATCCATTGCCGTGTTGCTCCGGTCCAATATAACCTCTCGAATCTGCTCGGCAATTGGAATGCCCCCTGGCTCACGCGTAGTTGTCACTTGATAGCCCTGTGCTGACAATTGCGATGCCAGTCCCGAAATCAGCGTCGTCTTGCCTGAACCTTCGCCGCCCTCTATTGAAATGAATAAACCTGTATTCAAGCTTAACGCCTCTATTCATCTAGTATCCGTTCTTGCTTCCATCATAACAAAGCTTATCCGGTGAGTCATCCGTTACGACCGGATTATTCGGATCGTCTGCAACTTCGGATTGGCCGCTCCTTGCACCTTAGCTCCGCGTGCCGACAAGCTTTCCAGTTCCGTTACAATCCCTGCCGTTATCGTCTCTCCCGCATAGACCAGCGGAATACCGGGCGGATAAGGAATGACTGTCTCGGCGCTCCTGCAGCCTGTTGCTTCTTGAAGCGGCAAGGTATCGATTAAATCACGGTTAATGCGATGCAGAGAGAACGGCACAGGTTCAGATACAGCGAGTAATTCCTCGCCTTCCCCATATATGTTCGCGAAGCTCTCCGACTTTTGTTCCGGCTGTTCCCGGTTATTGAGTTCCTTCTCGATTGCCTCACATGCAGCAATAAAGCGTGCCGTATCCTCATCGCTTATGAATGGGCCAACAATAAGCAATACACGCCGCTCATCCGCCATCTCCGCCCAACAGCCATGACTCTCCAGCATCCTTTGCAGCTCGTAACCGCTAACCAAGCTAAGCCGGTCCCGTATCACGATACGAAGCGGATCCTGCCTTACTTTCATTTCATGTTTGTTATTCAGCGGTAAGCTCTGTTGTTTCCGTTCCCCCTGCTGCCGGATCGGCATACTCGCTATCATGCTTTCTTCCTTTAATCGATTGTCACCGATCGATAACCGGCCTGCTCGGCTATACAAATGGCCACGTATTCTCTCTGCTGCTGCCAAGCCAGATTCAAACATTAGACCGCCGGCCGATTCAGCCATTGCCCGGGCAATATCGAGCGATGCCATAATGGGGTATGACGGGCTTGAGCTTTGCACCATCGTCAACATTTCGCGCAGCCGCTCCATATCGATCCGGCCCCTTCGGACATGAAGCATGGCGCCCATCGTCATCGCCGGGAGCGTCTTGTGCGTCGACTGAACGACAGCATCAGCGCCTTGCGATAAAGCGGAATGCGGGAACGCTTCATGCAAGCCGTAATGAGCCCCATGAGCCTCATCGACCAATAATGGAACTCCGTGACGATGCGCCAGCTCGGCATATAAATTTATCGATGTGGCATACCCGTAATAATTCGGCGTGCTAAGCAGTACCGCTTTCGCTTCCGGGTACTGCTTCAGCGCATTTTCGATATCACCCAGCCTCGGAATAATCGCTGTTCCATCCGACGCCTCGTATGACGGCCGCACGAATACAGCTTTTGCCCCAGCCATCCGCAGACCATTGATAACCGACTTATGAACATTGCGCTGCACGATAATCGTATCGCCCGGCTCGCATGCAGCCAATATCATTGCAATATTGCCAGCCGTACTCCCCCCGACCAGCAGCATCGTCTCATCTGCGCCATACATAGCAGCCGCCAATCGCTGAGCTTCTGCAATAACTCCTTCCGGCGCATGCAGATCATCGGTCGTCGACAGCTCCGTTACATCGATCGGAAGCAAGCGGCCAAAGCGGTCTGCCGCTTCACGCTCCAACAGTCCATTATTATGGTTATGTCCATGCTGCTTCCATGCCTCGCCATATCGATGACCTGGCACATGAAAGGATACGGGCTTCTCGTCCGCATGCTTGGACAATTGTTGAAATATAGGGGCAGTGAAACGTTTATAATTGTTCATGACACTCATCCTCATACCAGACTCCATTAAACTCTGGTATTCATTGTAACACTGCCGTATGATTAACCCTAAATAAAAAAGCCTCTCCGACTTAAGGAAAGGCGTACATCAGGCGTTCCGCTGAACCCATATTTGTCTCATCTGATGAATGTAGAAGGGATATTTCTCATCAAGGACATCCGTAGCGACAATATCAATCTCACAATCTTCGCAAATAAATTCGGTTACGATCCGAATGCCTTCTTCCTCATGCTTCGTCTCGCCACATATTATACATTTACACATATGCTGCGCTTCCTCCATGCTGATGCCTCCTATCAGGGGGAATAACGGCTTATCTATTATTATGGCGCAAAATCTACTACTTTAGTCAGGTTCTTAACGTTATTCACCTTTTTTATTCAGATTATGTGGGCACCAGCACATTGGTGAATAATAAACGATATTAAGCGGCCGTATTCAAGAACAGCTCGCTAATTCCGATATATGTGTTGAATCCTTCAGAAAGGGAAGCTTACCATGCGACAAACCTTACAAGAGCAAAAAAACGCAACCGTCTACCAGTACCAGCTCATTCGTAAAATAAACATTCATCCTAAGCTGCTCCTCAGCTATAAAACGATTCCATTCCTCTTCATGTCAGCCGGAATCGTTGCATACGGTTGGAGCGGCGTCCTATATGGCCTAATCGGACTTCCAATAAGCATTCTGCTTCGTTTCCTATTGAACAGGCTGACGCTGTTACGCGTAGATAACTATCAACGTCAGCGCTGGGGATGGAGTATTAATATCCCCTTTATGGGCTATACGCCTCTCATTGAAGTACCGCTCGGACTTTATCGCAGAACGGAGCTCGTCATGTTCTGGATCGGTCTTTGCATTATCGGTATGCTGCTGCCATGGATCGGACAAGCCGGGTTCTTCGAGCTCGCTGCATGGCATTTGTGGCTCGCCATCCCTGCGCTGTCCATTCTTACGTCGCTTCGCAAACAGAAGCATGACGGCATCGTCAAGCTCGAAACAGAATGCATCCAGTACTATCATCGTTAAACCATTTAATTGTTCGTAAAACAAAGCTGTCCATCGCATGACGATCCATCGTCATACGTTGAACGGCTTTTTGATTATGCTTTTCGGAGACGTTAGGGGGATTAACAGTTGGCGCCCTCGCAATCTCCATTAAACGGACAATCCTGTAATCAATCGAGACATATTCCCGCAACATCTATTAAGTATCAACATACAGCGGTGACGTAATTGTATATTCGAATAAATCACCGGCTAATCGAATAAATCCGAGTGCCTCTATCTTGAATCTTTACTTCGCAGAAGTAATAGTAGACGAACAATTGACGTAGTAAAGGGAAGTCTCCGGAGAAGTCCTGAGGAGGCTGAGGAGGCTGAGGGCCCCTTTGGGACCCTCTCTGAGACGAATAGGTACGCATGTGGTCCGATCACACAACAAAAAAG
>NZ_BILZ01000038.1 GCF_004000825.1 Paenibacillus kobensis NBRC 15729
TGGACCGTTCCCGCCGCCTAGACCGCCGTTCCCGCCGGGGCCGTTCCCGCCGCCTAGACCGCCTTTCCCGCCGGGGCCTATACCGATACCGATCCCAATTCCAGTGCCGATACCGCCGGGACCGGGGCCAATACCGATACCGAATGCAGTAACGGTACTGATCAACGGAGGCCGGGTGTTCCCGAACGTCACGCAGGCGTATACCATTCCTTTCTTTCAAGGAATGACGATCGCTCAAGCGCTGCGGAGTACCGGTGCAGTAACGATCAACTTCAACGGCCAGATTACATCGGTTGGAGGCATTCCGATTACAGACGGCATAACGTACACGCTTATTCTGAACGGACGGCCGATTCCGTCCACTCTGGTGAACGCTCCATTGCAGCGCGGCGACTCTGTCGAGCTTGAGCTGCAATTCCGGCCGCCGCTGCGCGACGAGGACGAAGTCATATACAACGGCGTACCGGAAATTCAATATGAGGGAGACCGGAGCGTCATTATAGCGGACGATTACGAGAACAGCGACTAACGACAAGTATAGTTTCACGGTTAAAGCGAACTCCCCATGCCGATGATTATTAGGGTATGGGGAGTTTTCACTGTATCCGCATGGTCTTCCTGGATTAGTCGTTGACCAGCCCAATGACCCATGATATAGTGAACTTATTCATATAATTTCCATCGGAATTAACTGAAATCCAACCATGACAACCTCATCTTATTCGGTGTATTCCGTCCATTTAAGGAGTTGAACAACGGTGTCTAAGGTCGTATTTATTATTGCTACTCCGAATCCCTCGTCCCGTCTGAACGGAATTACGGACTATTTTCACCAAGAGCTCGTTAACCGCGGTATCGATACCGACACGATCTCGGTCACATCCCTTCCCGCAGAGGACTTGATTCTCGCCCGTTGGGACAGCCCTGCCATCGCCGAAGCCAATGCGCTCGTCGAATCGGCGGATGCGGTCGTCATCGCCAGCCCGGTCTACAAAGCGTCGTACAGCGGCATTCTGAAGACCTACCTCGATCTGCTTCCGCAGAAAGGACTCGTGGACAAAATCGTGGCACCTGTCTTTATCGGCGGCACGATCGCACATCTGCTGTCCATCGATTACTCGCTTAAGCCTGTGCTGTCTGCAATCGGCGCGCGGAACTTTATTAGCCCGATCTACGCGACAGACAACCAAGTAGTGCGCAGCCAAGACCATGCCGCAGCATTCACGCTGGCGGATGAACTGATTGACCGGCTCAACCGCTCGATTGAAGAGCTCGTCTCGGACTTGCGTCTTATTTCCCGCTAACGAACATAACAAAACCTCCTAGTCAGCGCCCGCGAACTAGGAGGTTTTGTTTTTTAGGATTTGATTTCTTCGCCTTTGCCGCTAAGCAGCTTCAATTGGTCGTTCTCATAACCAACCGTATAGACGACCTTATACTTGCTGGTACGCTGCTTTCCGTCCGCGCGCTCCTCCGCCGTAATGAACGCCGTCACTTCCGCATGATCTTCTTCGGTTACTTTGACATCGACATGGTCGATGGCCACATTTTTCGTCGAAATGTATCCTGCGCGGAATTGCTCATACGTCGTACCCGTCAACCATGTGCTTCCGATCAATGAATACGCATATACATAATCGCCGCTGTTCAAGCTGTCGTAGAAATGAGTGACGAGATAGCTGGCCATATCCTCGAACGATACATCGCCCACGCCGCCTTCTTCGAACGTATCCGAATCCATCGCCGTATCCGGCAGCTGCTCCATCGGCGAATCCGACCAGCCCTCGGCGAGCGCCATCACTTGGTCCAGCGGGATGCTGAAGCCGATCGAGCCCTGCTCCGCCCCGGCTGAGTTAATGCCGATTACCGCCCCCGTCTCCCGGTCGACAAGCGGTCCTCCGCTGTTGCCTGGCGCGATAGGGGCCGAGATTTGGTACATATCCTTATACGCGTACGGCTCGATATCGAGTTCCCGTCCTACGCCGCTAATGATGCCCGTTGTCACTGTATTCTGATAACCTAACGGACTTCCGATAGCAAGCACTTCGTCGCCCAGCTCGCCTCTCTTCTTGCTGTCCAGCGGAAGCGGCTGCGTACCGGCCAGCTCTGGGACCCGAACGACGGCTACGTCGATATCCGGACTGATTCCGATGACGGTGCCGTCCAGCTCGCGGGCGTCCGATGTTTTCACTCTAACGTGGTTGGCGCCGACGACGACATGACCGTTCGTAATCAAATCGCCCCGGTCATTGTACAGAAATCCCGACCCGAGCGAGCCATCCTCCGTCTCCAGCATAACGACCAGCTTCTGTGTGGCGAAAATAATATCCTTCAGCGGCCGGTCCGCCAAGACCGGCTCCGGCCCGGAAGCTTCAGCCGGCATCGCCAGCAGCGGCTGGCCCTTCAGGGACGCCGCCGCTTTGCTGTCGATCTGCAGCGCGCCTGCCGCGCCTGCGCACAACACGACAAGGCTGGCGATGAGGCAAATCCACCCTTCTTTTCTCATTGCATGTCCACTCCTAATCCAAATACCAACCGGCTTTATCCACCCGGACTGTTGCTTTCTTATATGCACCGTAATAAATATCATCGATTACCGCCGTATCTCCCGGCTCTACACTGTCCGGCGTCGCATAGGCTGTACCCGTACCAATCGTGCTGCCGTCCTGATCCAGCAGCGTATACTCCGCATAGACGGAATAGATCGTCTTGGTGGCCACATTCAGCAGCTCGATATGAACATGAAGATCGCCGAACTCGTCCAGCGTCGTGTTAAGTGTGCCCGCTTGTACAGCTGCAGTCCGGTTCTTCAGATCTTCCTCCGCCGCCTTCTGCATCGCATGCTCAATCCGGCTCTGCTCCGCAGCCTCGTACGTTTTCTTCTCCTTGTCGATATGCGTTTTCATCGCCTGCAATTCCTCATTGTCGGCTGCATACTCCAAGCCTTCTTCGACGACGGCCGTCGCATCGGTATAATCTTTCTTCGCAAGAAGCCGCTCCGACTCCGCCAGCGCGACATGGACGATTCTTCCTACGATTTGATCATGGACCGCTTCGGCTTCTTCGCTGTTCAACCCATCCGCGACTCGCAGCTTGTCCGCAAGCTCCGATACGGTTGTAAGCCCGTCCAGTTCCGACTGGATCGACATGACCGTAAGCCGGGTCCGCTGCTCTTGCAAGCCTGCATGAAGAGGCTCGAATAGCGGTTCCGTATGCTGATCCAGCTGCCCCTGCGACTCATTCAACAATTTGCCCGCGTCCTCTAGATGCTGCTTCCCGAGCTGATCCGCCGCTTCCGCCAATTTAGCCTTCAATTCCGCTGCCTCCCGCACAATCGCACGGTCAGCTTGAAGCGCCTCAAATTTCGGCCGCGATTTGATCGCTTGTTCGAGCAGATTGGCAGCCTTGTCGTAGCTGCCCAGCAGCGCTTGCCGCTTCGCCTCCTCATGCAAGCCTTCGACGCGGTCGTTCTTAAGCTTCTCGAATGAGTAATACCCATATAACAAAGCTCCGACCAGCAGAGCCAGTATGAGCGGCACAAGCCATACATAAGCGCTAATGCCCTTTGGTTTGCGCGCCGCTTGATGTGCCGGACTGGTCAGTTGGTCCTCTGCCTCTGCTGCCTCTCCCTCTTCGAAGTCGGTCTGTGCATATGCCTCATGCTGATGCTCATGCGGAGCACCAGATGCTGCCGCTGCATTCGCCTCATGCAAATCCGAAACTTTCCACACCCGGGTTATTTCAAATTCTTCCGTGTCCCACGTCCGATCAGACAACGATTCCATGGCCTGCTCGCCGGATACCCGGTTTTCACCCTCCGCCGAAATAGCTGAGTTGGCCGAAGCGGCTGTCTCTTGCTCCGATTGCTCTTCCCATTTATCTTCAAGCACGAGCGGCTTGCCGCAATAACTGCAAAACCTGCCGTCCTGCTGATGATTCAATTTGCCGCAGTACGTACAATACACCAAACCCATCTCCTACGTTAAGCAAAATCTATTTATCTATCTATGTGCCAGCTGCGTGCCGGTGCAAATCTGTCAACCTACATTTTATATGAATACATGCGTATTATCCAACCTAAGATTCTCTAATTTTTCTAACCAAATAGTGTGTCTGCTGTCAGGAAAAATGCGTAGGAAGCCGATTGGGGACATCTTCCTATACTACTTGAACCATAGCGGTTACTCTAGCGGCGCTCTCACTCGACGCTCTCCAGCACTTTAACGACACGGTTTGTGTCGTTACTGCCACTTCCCGGCTCTCTATCGACACGATTTGTGTCGTTAAAACAAGCCTCCAGTACTACTTAAACGCAAGAGGCCTCCCGCAAGCGCAAATTGCGCACCTGCAGGAGGCCTTAATCTAATGAATTAGTGCGACGAAGCCGCAGCCTCTTCCTTAATTGCTTTCAAACGTTTCATTACATCGTTCGCGCCGCGGCCGAAATAGTCATGCAGCGCGTTATACTCGGCGTACAGCTTCTCGTACACCGCCACGTTAGCCGGAATCGGCTTGAACGATTCCTCGCGCACGCGCGCCATCTTCTGTGCCGCTTCGACGATGCTGTCATAGCCGCCGTTAGCCGCGCCTGCAGCAACCGCACCGAACATCGCCGCTCCGAGCGCTGGCGTCTGCTTGGAAGCTGCCACTTTGATCTCGCGGTTCGTCACGTCGGCATAGATTTGCATGAGCAGACGGTTCTTTTGCGGCAAGCCGCCGCACGCATAAAGCTCATTTACTTCTACGCCGTTGCTGTGGAATGCGTCGACGATCTTACGCGTGCCGAACGCCGTTGCTTCGAGCAGCGCACGGTAGATTTCCCAAGGCTTCGTCAGCAGCGTCAAGCCGACGATCGTGCCGGTCAAGTCGGTATCGACGAGAACGGAACGGTTGCCGTTCCACCAGTCGAGCGCCACGAGTCCGGATTCACCGACGCCTAGCTCAGAGGCCATGCGCTCCAAATAGACATGGATGTTGACGCCTTCCTTATCCGCCTGCTCCTTCACATATGCCGGCACCGCTTCTTCCACATACCATTCAAAAATATCGCCGACCGCCGATTGGCCCGCCTCATAGCCGAAATATCCCGGAATGATGCCGTCCTCGACGACGCCGCACATGCCCTCGACTTCCTTCTCCTCCGTGCCAAGCAGCATATGGCAGATCGATGTGCCCATCGCCATGACCAGCTTACCCGGTTCTACCACACCAACGCCAGGTACTGCTGCATGCGCGTCCACGTTGCCGACCGCAATAGCTGTGCCAGCCGCCAGTCCCATACGTGCTGCCATGTCCGCCGTCAACTCGCCGGCTTTCGTGCCGAGCGCGACAACGTCTCCGCGCAGCTTCGTCTCCGCCAATTGTTCGAGACGCGGGTCAAGCGCTTTCAAGAACGCTTGGCTCGGATAGCCTTCTTGCTTGTGCCAAATCGCTTTGTAGCCGGCCGTGCAGCTGTTCCGTACGATATTGCCCGTCATCTCGCCAACGACCCAATCCGTCGCTTCGACGAATTGATCGGCAAGCTCATAAATGTCCGGCGCCTCGTTCAATATTTGCCAAACCTTCGCCAGCATCCATTCGGACGAAATTTTGCCGCCGTAACGAGGCAAGAATCGTTCGCCGCGAGCAGCCGCGATTTCGTTAATACGGTTCGCTTCATCCTGCGCCGCATGATGCTTCCACAGCTTCAGCCAGCTGTGCGGATTGTCTTTCAGTTCTTCCTTGAAGCACAACGGCGTCCCTTCCGCATCGATCGGCAGCATCGTGCATGCCGTGAAGTCGATGCCAAGACCGATAACGTCAGCAGGACTTACGCCCGCTTCCTTCATGACAGCAGGGACCGAAGTCTCCAGCACTTCGATATAGTCGGCCGGATGCTGCAGCGCCCAATCGTGTTCCAGTTTAATGCCAGTTCCAGGCAGCTGTTCGTCAATAACATGATGCCGGTAAGGCGTAACATGCTCCGCGACTTCATGGCCGTTCGACAGATTTACCAGGACGGCACGGCCGGACTGCGTTCCGTAGTCGACGCCGATTGCGTATTTTGTGCTCATCGCCTAAGCTCCTTTTCTACCAAATGGTTGCGGTTTATTTCTGGCCGTAGTAGGCATTAACGCCATGCTTGCGCAAGTAATGGCGGTCCAGCAAATTCTGATCCATGGGCTGTACATTCGGATTGAGCGCATACGTGTTAAGCGCCATCTTAGCGCATTCCTCGAGTACGACCGCGTTGTGAACCGCATCGTGCGGATCTTTGCCCCAGCTGAACGGCGCATGGCTATGAACGAGCACCGAAGGAACCCGCGACGGATCAATGCCAGCCTGCTCGAACGTTTCTACGATTACAACACCCGTCTCATGCTCATAGGCGCCTTGGATCTCCGATTGCGTCATCGAACGCGTGCAAGGTACTTCTCCGTAAAAATAATCGCCGTGCGTCGTTCCGAGCGCCGGCAGCGAACGGCCCGCTTGAGCCCAACTGGTCGCCCAAGGAGAATGGGTATGCACGACGCCTCCGATCGATTCGAAAGCTTTGTACAGCACGATGTGCGTCGGCGTATCGGATGAAGGGCGAAGATTGCCTTCTACGACATTGCCGTTCAAGTCGACGACGACCATATGCTCCGGCTTCATTTCCGAATACGGAACGCCGCTTGGCTTAATGACGACAAGTCCGCGCTCACGGTCGATGCCGCTCACGTTGCCCCAAGTAAACGTAACTAATCCGTATTTCGTAAGCTCGATATTCGCTTCGCATACGGCCTCTTTCAATGCTTCCAACATGAATGCAGCGCCTCCTAACTTATACGGACATGCATGAATGATTTCTATGGTTTTATTATAGGTTGTACGTACAAGTATGTCACGTTTTTTTTCGGCCGGCGTTACCGATAAATCGAAGAGGGCAAGGCCGATTTCGTCGTCCTTGCCCTCTCTCCTGTGAACCGTTGACACCTTGCTTATATCCGGATGCTCCTTGGACATTTCTTGCTCAAATCACCCTGTTCACTGTTCACTGTTCACTGCTTGCTGCCGCCGTTCAACTGCGTCCACGTTCCCGTCTGCCGCTGCATTGCATGACTAAGCGAGCGGTTTGACAGACTCCCTCTCGATCAGCACCGGTTCATATACGATATCGTGCTGCGCTGAGCGGGGAGCCCGCTTGCCGATCAGCTTCATTAGCAACTCGACTGCATCCGTGCCCATCGTTGTCTTCGGGTGGACAAACGTCGTCAGCTTCACCTCGGTCGCAACCGCCAAGCTCGAGTCGTCATAGCCGATAATCGATAGGTCGTCCGGAACAGACAGCCCCCGCTGCCGCACAATATTGAGCAAGCTTACCGCAAGCTCATCGTTGTAGCATACGATCGCGGTCGGCCGTTCCTCCGGTCCGCGGTCCAGCATACGGTCGAGCGCTTCCAGCGGACGGTTCCCCTTCTCTTCCGTCGAATAACGGATGACCCAATCAGCTGCCACCGGCTGCTTGCGCTCCCGGAACGCCCGCAGAAACCCACGCATCCGGTGAACCCCTTGGTAATCGTCTGTCTTGAAGAACCCGGCAATTCGCCGGTGGCCGTGACGTAGCAAATACTCGACCGCACGGTACCCGCCCAACTCGTCATCCACTCTTAGACACGGCGCATCGACGTCGGAATACCGTTCATTGAGCATGACATACGGAATTTGGCGCGCATCGAGAGCGAGGAAAAAATCGAAGTTCGGATTCCCTTCCGCGCTTTTCGTCGGCTCAATAATAAGTCCGGCAAGCGGTTCGTGCAGCATCGACTCGAGACTGCCGCGTTCCCGCGACTTCTCGTTATCCGTGCTGGAGAGCAGAAGCCGGGCGCTATGCTCTCGCAGCGATGCCTCAACCCCTCGTACGATCGTTGGAAAAATGTAATCCGATATGTAAGTCGTAATCATCCCGATCGTCATCCCCTGCGGTGCCGGTTTGCGCTCAGCGGCCTGCATATCGGCAACGAACGTTCCTTTGCCTTGCGTCCGGTATAACCAACCTTCTTGCTCCAAATCGCCAAGCGCCTGCCGGACTGTCTGGCGGCTCATTTCGGATCGACGGGCGATTTCGTTCTCCGAAGGAAGCCTGTCATGCGGCTTGAATTGAGCCGTTACGATCCAGGTCAAAATTTCTTGCTTCAACTGTATATATTTAGGAACCGACTGGTCCTTCATTCCGCACCTCATTCAGTAAGTTGTCTGTTCCGAGTATAACACATGGCTGCACTTGTACGTACCTTAATGCTGGTTTAAAAAGAACAAACAGCCGCTCCGAGGTCCGTAGACCACGTTGCGGCTGTTGATGTTATGTTACACATAACTTACTGAATGACGCTCCATGCCATTTGTTCCAACGGTCAATTCGTTACATCGTAGCCTTGTTCCTCAATCGCTTCTCGGATTTGCTGGAGCGACAGGCGGCTGTCGTCATACGTTACGTCGACACGACCTTGCTCCAAGCTGACTTTGCCTTGCGCGCCAATCGGACGCAGCGCATCCTCTACTGCTTTGACGCAATGGCCGCACGACATCCCCGACACTTTAAGCGTTGTTTGTTGTACCGTCATTTCTTCCGCCTCCTTCGTTCTCCTGCTCCTGTACCGCTGAATTCTATTATACGCGAGTTGTCTCCGGTTTCGAACCTCAGCCGATCTTCACGACGAACGGTACGGTCAAGACACGCCCGTCGCGCTGGAACTGCCCCCATATTTTATACAGGCCGTCCACTGGGAAAGTGGTGCTGAATTTCGCCTCCGGCCCTGCTGTCTGCTGAGAATCGGCCGGATGAACGTGAAGGTATTGCTCCATATCCGACGACACGATGACAACATGACCCGCTGCACCCAAGTAATTCTGCATGCCGGATGCTTCCTTGCCGCTTGCCGCATCGCGGAACCGGAATGTGAGCTCCGCCTCTTGGCCTGCCGCTGCTTTTCCCATCACCAACTCGACCTGCGTGCCTTCTACTTGATGGATAAGGCTGCTGTCCGCTTGAAGAGCCGGAGCGTCATAGACAGGCTTGCCGTCCACCGTCAGCCAGCCGCTGCGCGTGACGCTTGAGCTCCCGGTCGGCACGAAATCAGCGAACCACTTGTACCTGCCGCCGGATGCGAACTGCGTCATGACCCGGAATACGCCGGAGCCGTCATAGCCCGGATGAATATGGCGGAAATCACGCAAATCCTCGCTGACGATAATCAGATGAAGCAGCTTCTCATGACTGATCGCGAACTTCGTCACCGGCGCGCCGTCATCGTCTTGAATACGAATCGTAAGCTCCGAATCCTGGCCTGCTTTCAGACCGTCGCCCGCTGCCGCGAGCACCGCCTGAAAACCGGCATCCTCCTCCATATCCATGCCTTCCATACCTTCCATACCGGCATGGTCCCCTTCGCTGTTCGATTCGTTCATGTGGCGATGAGTGCCTCCGTCATCCGCAGCTTCCGTTGATGCTCCGTGTTCCGTGGCGCTATGCTCCGTAGGCTCATCCGTCTTCCCAGCTGTCGTCTCGGTCGTCTCCGTCTTTCTATTCTCGTATACGAGCGTCACAGCGCCCGCTGCGAGTACGGTAATTAACAAAATAACCGCTAACCGTTTCATCGAACCTATATCACTCCTGCCGATTCAGATCATGATGGCCGGTTAATCTGAAGCCGCTGCAGACGAAGCGCATTGAGCACGACAGACACCGAGCTAGCGGCCATCGCCGCGCCCGCTACCCATGGCGCCAATAAGCCAATGGCTGCAATCGGGATGCCCAGCGCATTATAAGCGAGCGCCCAGAACAAGTTCTGCTTAATGTTCCGCATCGTTGCCCGGCTCATATAGATTGCATCCGCGATACCGTTCAGATCGCCGCGCATCAGCGTCACGTCCGACGTCTCCACCGCAATGTCCGTTCCCGTGCCAACCGCGATGCCGACATCCGCCGCTGCCAGAGCAGGCGCATCGTTAATGCCGTCTCCGACCATCGCAACTTTTAAACCCTGCTGCTGCAGACGCTTCACCTCTGCCGCCTTGCGTTCCGGCAGCACCTCAGCAAGCACATGCTCGATGCCAGCCTGCTCTGCAATCGCACGGGCAGTCCTCTCGTTGTCACCTGTAACCATCATTACTTGTATGCCCATTGCATGCAGGCGCGAAACCGCTGCACGCGACGTTTCCTTCACCGTATCCGCCACGGCGACGATCCCGGCATACCGGCCGTCCACCGCAACGAGCATTGCCGTCTTGCCTTGTGCCTCGAGCTTCTCCATTGCATCCGCCGCCGATGCCGCATCGATGTTCTCCTGTTCCATGAGCCGTCTCGTGCCGACGAAAATCGTTCTTCCTCCAACGGCAGCGCGAATGCCGTATCCAGGGATAGCCTCGAAGCTGTCCGCTTCCGGCAGCACAATGCCTTGCTTGCCGGCGCCTTCCACGATCGCTTCGGCGACCGGGTGCTCTGACAGCTTCTCCGCCGCCCCGACAAGCCGGAGCAAAGCATTGCGAGGCTCATCGCCGCTCATCCCGTCTGCCCAGGCAGGAGCCGGAAGCACATCCGTCAGTTCCGGTTTGCCATTTGTAACCGTGCCCGTCTTGTCGAGCAGCACAGCATCGATCCGGTGCGTCTGCTCCAGATGCTCGCCGCCCTTGAAGAGAACGCCGAATTCCGCCGCACGGCCGGAACCGGTCATAATCGATGTCGGCGTCGCCAGACCGAGCGCGCAAGGGCAAGCAATGACGAGCACTGCAATCGCGATTTCGAGCGCCTTCGCCGTATCGGAAGGCTCAATGAAGAAATACCATACGAGCGCCGCAGCTATTGCAATTCCGACTACAATGGGGACGAATATGCCCGAGATTACATCAGCTACCCGCTGGATTGGCGCTTTAGAGCTTTGGGCATCCTCTACAACTTTAATAATGTGAGCCAGCGCCGTATCTTGGCCTACCTTGACTGCGCGTACCTTCAATACGCCATTGCGGTTGATCGTGGCGCCGATGACGCGGTCTCCCGGACCTTTGTCAACCGGCATGCTCTCGCCCGTCAGCATCGATTCATCAACCGTCGACCGCCCTTCCAGCACATCGCCGTCAACCGGAATGCTCTCGCCCGGCTTCACAAGCAGCGTATCGCCGGACTTCACGCTCTCGATCGGCACGACGCTCTGTTCGCCGCCGATGATAAGCACAGCCGTCTTCGGCTGCAGCTTCATAAGCGATTGAATCGCCTGGGACGTTCTGCCTTTCGCCCGCACCTCGAACAGCTTGCCGAGTATAACGAGGGTAATGAGAATCGCACTTGTCTCGAAGTACAGCGAAGGTCCCGCCATGCCCATGCCTTCATGTCCATGAGCGGTGCCTTTGTTCAGCTCCCAGTTAACCGTCTCGTATAAGCTGAACAGATAAGCCGCCGAAGTACCGAGCGACACGAGCACATCCATATTCGCGCTCTTGCTGCGCAGCGCTTTGTACGCGCCGACGTAGAACGGGCCGCCGATGATGAACTGGACCGGGGTTGCCAGCGCAAGCTGAACCCATGGATTCTCAAGCCAAGACGGCAAGTAAATCCAATCCAGCACGGCAAAATGCGACACCATCGTCCATAGCAGCGGCAGCGACAACAGGGCCGAAACCAGGAACCTTAGCTGCTGCTTTTTAATCGTCTCCTCATGAAGAGCAGCACTGTTCGTTGCCGCTTGCTTCAATACCGCTTTATAGCCGAGCTGCTCTACCTTGCGCTCCATATCCGAAAGCGATACTTCGGCAGGGTCATATTCGATATGCGCTGTTTCAAGCGCAAAGTTCACACTGGCAGTCGACACGCCCGCCAGTTTATTCAGCCCTTTCTCGATCCGGTTTGCGCAAGCCGCGCAAGTCATGCCCGATATTTGCAGCGTCGTCTGCTCGAGCGAGACAGTATCCGTTTCAACATGGTTCGTTGCCATTGTCCATTCTCCCTTCGGCGGCTTGCGCCCGGCATCGGTTTAAGCTACATCGTAGCCTTGCTCTTCAATTGCTTCTTTCACTTGCTCCAGCGTTACGCTCGTTTCATCGAACGTCACTTCGACCATCCCCGTCTCCAGCTCGACTGCCGCGCTGCCTCCCAAACCTTGAAGCGCTTGTTCAATCGACCGCACGCAATGCTGGCAGCTCATACCTGCTACTTGAAGTTTCGTTGTCGTCATCTTTATCTTCTCCTTTAATCCCTATTATTAGGTGGCTGTTGTTCTTGTTTATAGAATACCCCCCTACCCTATATAAGTCAATAGGTTTTTTTCTATTTTTTTGCTTTTCAATCGTTAAGCTACCGGTGTTGCAGATGTCTCGGCAGCGCTCTAACAACACACTTTGGTACGCTAACGGCTCGCCAGACGCCCTACCGGCACTCTAACGACACACTTTGGTACGCTAGCGGCTCGCCAGACGCCCTATCGGCGCTGTAACGACACTCTTTGTTACGCTAACGGCTCTCCAGTCGTCCTTCCGGCGCTGTAACGACACACTTTGGTACGCTAACGGCTCTCCAGTCGTCCTTTCGGCGCTCTAACGACACACTTTGGTACGCTAACGGCTCGCCAGACGCCCTATCGGCGCTGTAACGACACTCTTTGTTACGCTAACGGCTCGCCAGTCGCCCTATCGGCGCTGTAACGACACTCTTTGGTACGCTAACGGCTCGCCAGTCGCCCTATCGGCGCTCTAACGACACACTTTGTTACGCTAACTGCGCTCCTGCCGACCCTTCGGCACTCTAACGACACACTTTGGTACGCTAACGGCTCTCCAGTCGTCCTTTCGGCGCTCTAACGACACACCTTGTTACGCTAACGGTACTCCTGCCGACCCTTCAGCGCTCTAACGACACACTTTGTTACTCTAACGGCTCTCCAGTCGTCCTTTCGGCGCTCTAACGACACACTTTGTTACTCTAACGGTACTCCTGCCGTCCCTTCAGCGCTCTAACGACACACTTTACGCTAACGGAGCAAAACACCGTTCGTTACTCATCTCTAAGGGACAAAAAAGCCCTTCCCGGCACCAGCGGCCCGTGCGTACGGACGCGGCCTGTGCCTGAAAGGGACCTTACTTCTCTTGTCATTCTCTGCGAAAATCATTCGCTTCAAACTCTGTACGCTCGCTACTTCATCAGCTTGTTCAGCGTCGTGAGCAGCTCGCCGATCACTTCGGAATCGCCTTCTTGAATCCGCTCGATGACGCAGCTCTTAAGATGGTGCTCGAGCAGCAGCTTGCCGACTCCGTTCAGCGCCGATTGTACCGATGAGATCTGATTCAACACGTCGTCGCAGTAAGCATCCTTCTCGATCAAGTTCTTCAAACCCCGCACTTGCCCTTCGATCCGGCTCAGCCGGTTCGTCAGACTCGTCTTCACTTTATCGGAATGATGGCTTTTGCGCGGCGAACCCTCTTCGTTCGTGCAGCAGTGGTCGTCGTGCGCAACAACATGATCTGACGGTATCGTCTCCTCGTTCACTGCGGCTCTCCCCCCGTTCCGTCGTCGTTTGCCATCATTCTAACATACCCCCCTCAGGTATGTGAAGGGGACAACCGTTCCAGCATATAAGCCCGTACTTCGTCAGCCAAGTCCGGCCGTTTCAGCGCCATATCGATCGTCGCTTGAACGAAGCCTAGCTTATCGCCAATATCATGGCGGACGCCGACGAACGGGAACGCTTCGATCGGCGAGAACCGGTTCAGCTTAACGAGACTGTCCGTTAATTGAATCTCGCCGCCCTTCCCGGGCTGCGCCTGCTCCAACAAGCCGAAGATGGACGGGTCGAGGACGTATCTTCCGACGACCGCGAGATTGGAAGATGCTTCGCCCGGAGCCGGCTTCTCGATCATGCCGCGTATCCGGTTCGAATAGCCCGGGCGGTCAAGCTCAACGATTCCGTACTTATGTGTTTGATCCCACGGCACTTCCATAACCGCAACGACGGATGCCCCCGACTGCTCGTGCACATCGATCATTTGCTTCAGGCAAGGTCGATCCGACAGCAAAATATCGTCACCGAGCAGCACAGCGAACGGTTCGTTCTCCGTGAACGTCTTCGCGCTGAGTACGGCGTGGCCAAGTCCGAGCGGCTCACGCTGGCGGACATAACAAATATTCGCCAGCGTCGAGATGGACCGGACCATCTCGAGCAGTTCCTCCTTGCCGCGCTCCTCGAGCTCCGTCTCCAGCTCCGCCGACTTATCGAAATGATCCTCGATCGCTCTTTTGTTACGGCCGCTGACGATCATAATGCTCTCGATGCCGGAGGCTACCGCCTCCTCGACGATATATTGAATCGCAGGCTTATCGATGAGCGGAAGCATTTCTTTGGGCTGCGCCTTCGTTGCCGGCAGAAACCGCGTACCTAACCCGCCAGCCGGAATAATCGCTTTGCGTACCCGTGGTCTGTCATTCATCGGATCGGCTACCGCCCTTCTTCTTCTGATCGTGCATCACCATGCCATATTGGCCATCGTATGCGACTCCTCATTCAAAAATAACAATGAAGGCAAAGCACCTTCCAAATGAACCCGCTTACTCATCCAGCTCTTCTTGCGGAAGGAGCGGCAGCGTTACCGCAATGACCGCGCCGCCCCCAGCGCCGCCGGGCTCCGCTTCAACCGTCCCGCCGTGCCGCGAGACGATCTGCTTCACAATCGACAATCCGAGCCCGTTGCCTCCAGCGCTTCGGTCCCGTGACGGATCGGCTTTGTAGAACCGTTCGAATATCCGCCCCCGGGCATCCTCTGGAATACCCGGGCCTGAATCGGAGAACCGGACGGTGACTGTCCCGCCTCCCGTCTCCTGCATGCCGACGGCGATTCGTCCGCCAGCCGGCGTAAACTTAATCGCATTGTGAAGCACGTTGATCCATACCTGGCTCAAGCTGTCGGCATCGGCATGAATGACTGTATCGTGCAGGTGCAGCTCAAGCTCAATTCTTTTGTCCGCCCATTGCGGCTCGCAAGCAAGCACATTATCCCGAAGCTGGCGGTCCAGACGGAACGGCTGCGGGTGAAAAGGATGATGGCGCGAATCGAGCGATGCCAGCCGCAGCATATTGTCGCTGAGCCGCGACAGCCTGCCGCTCTCTTGCTTAATGATATCGACATAATGATTCCGTTCTTCATCCGTCATTTCGGAAGTGCGAAGCGCCTCGGCGAAGCCGCCGATCGAGGTCAGTGGAGACTGCAGCTCGTGGGATACGCTGGACACGAAATCCGAGCGCATCGCCTCCAGCCGGCTGAGGCTGTCAGCCATCGTATTGAAGCTGTCGGCCAGATCGCCGAGCTCGTCCTTACGATTAAGCGGCACCCTCACGGAGAAATCGCCTTTGGCCAGCCGTCCTGTCGCCCTCTTCAACTGTTTGAGCGGCTTAACGACGTAATGCGCCGCGACGAGAAATAGCAAACTGCCTACGATAAGCAAAGTCAGAAGCAGCATATTCGACGTCCGCATAAAGCTGCGCTCTTGCGGGACGCGGTCCGGACTTACGAATACGGCAAGCTCCACCCTTCCGAAATGCGCAAGCTTACCGACCGTACGCATCCTCATCTTGTTATCCGTTGTCCCGTTGTCTTCCATCTGGACCGATACGGTCGAGCCCGCGAACACGTCCGCAACCTGCTCCGGCTCCAGTTGATTGGCGATCGAACGGTACCGTTGTCCGAAGCCGAACCATTGGCCGTCTCTGCTAATCCCGACGAGCGATACGTTCGTCAGCCGTGCCGTCTCCGACAAGAAGTTCATCAAACCTCGCGGGGCCGTCGCATTGTACAGCCGCTCGATATCCGTCACCGTATTCGCCAGCTGCATCGTCATTTCAACCTTAATATCCCGTCTGAACTGCTGGCTTGTAATTAGAAATGAAGCGCTAATGCTGACCAACACGACCACGAGGAACATGCCGACCAGCCGGACGTATAAGCTGCGGACCTTCAACCGGCCGTCACCTCCAGCCGATAGCCGAGCCCGCGTATCGTGACGATCCGGAATCTGGACGTCTCCTCGGGAAACCGTTCGCGCAGCCGCTTCACATGGACATCGACCGTCCGCTCGTCCCCTTCGTAGTCGACGCCCCATATTTGTTCGATAAGCTGCTCCCGCGCGAACGTCTTGTTCGGATAGCTGGCCATTTTGAACAGAAGCTCGAACTCCTTCGGCGGCAGCTTAACGCGGCCTTCCGGCGCCAACACATCATATTCCGTCCGGTTCAGCGACACTTCGCCGATCTCAACCGTCTGCGAGGCAACGATCCGGTACCGCTTCAACAGCGCTTTCACTCGCGCTGTCAGCTCAATCGGATCGAACGGCTTCACCATATAATCGTCCGCTCCCAGCTCGAATGCTCTTACCTTATGAGCCGTCTCGCCTTTCGCCGTCAGCATGAGCAGCGGAATATCATGCCCGTAGCTGCTTCGCAGCGCTTCACATAACGCCCAGCCATCGAGTCTGGGCATCATAATATCCATAATTGCCATATCCGGCCGAACCGATTCCAATTGACGAAGCGCATCCTCGCCGTCCACAGCCTGAATCACTTCGAAGCCTTCCCGTCTTAGAAATAGACTCGACAGCTCGCGAATGTTCGCGTCGTCGTCTACGACTAATATTTTCGCCATTTGTACAAATCCCCTTCTCCGCGCACCCCGGCGCGAGGCTTGTCTCTATTCATCCGTCCTCATGACCTGCTCTAAACTCATCATAGCACACCGTTTCCGGTCCAATCCTTAGAGCAGGCTTAAAAATAAGGACGCTATCGTTTGACACCAGCGCCCTGCCTATGCCACACTGGACAACGGATGGCGCTGCTTTCCAACTCCAGTCCGACAAGTTAGGAGCGAATACGAATGATCATGACCGAGACGCTGTCGACGTCGCGCCGCGATGAAATGATCGACATCACGCGCAAAGTTTCGTCCCTCGTATCCCAATCCGGCGTACGCACCGGTATCGCTATCATCTATTGCCCGCATACGACCGCAGGCATTACGATACAAGAAAACGCCGATCCCGACGTTAAGCATGATGTGCTGATGAGGCTTGACGAGGTATATCCTTGGGAGCATCCGAAGTACCGCCATGCCGAAGGCAACACCGCTTCGCACTTGAAGGCGATGACCGTCGGCACTAGTCAGACCGTCCTGATCGAAGACGGCCGCCTCGTGCTTGGCACATGGCAGGGCCTATACTTTTGCGAGTTCGACGGGCCGCGCAGAAGACAGTATCACGTGAAGCTTATGCAGGGCTAAACGCGGTTGACAAACGAGCTTATTTATAATAATTTTAAAGAACAAATTATTTTCAATTGCACACAATTCAATTGTATTCATCGGGAGGACATTCTTATGTACAAAACGATCATTATCGGTACCGGTCCTGCTGGACTCACCGCTGCTATCTATCTGGCGCGCGCCAACATGGCGCCGCTCGTCATTGAAGGCCCGCAGCCGGGCGGCCAATTGACGACGACGACGGAAGTCGAGAACTTCCCTGGCTTCCCTGAAGGCATTCTCGGCTCCGAGCTCATGTCGAACATGCGCAAGCAAGCGCAGCGTTTCGGCGCGACGTTCATGACGGGTTGGGTGAACAGCGTCGACTTCAGCAACCGGCCGTTCACGGTCAACGTGGAAGGCGGCCAACAGCTGCAAGCGGAATCGATCATTATCTCGACAGGCGCATCGGCGAAATATCTCGGCATTCCGGGCGAGCAAGACAACGTCGGACGCGGCGTCAGCACGTGCGCGACATGCGACGGCTTCTTCTTCCGCGGCAAAAAAATCGTCGTCATCGGCGGCGGCGACTCCGCCATGGAAGAAGCGCATTTCCTGACGCGCTTCGCTTCGGAAGTCAAACTCGTTAACCGCCGTTCCGAGCTGCGCGCTTCGAAAATCATGCAGGACCGCGCGCGCTCCAACGAGAAAATCAGCTGGGCGCTCAACAATACGCCAGTCGAAGTCGTTGCAGGCGGCCTCGGCGTTACCGGCCTGAAAGTTCGCTGCAACGAGACAGGCCAAGAAGAAATCATTGAGACGGACGGCGTATTCGTAGCCATTGGCCACACGCCGAACACCGGCTTCCTTGGCGGTCAGATCGAGACGGACGATCACGGCTATATCGTCGTGAAGCCGGGCACGACCGAGACGAACATTCCAGGCGTATTCGCTTGCGGCGACGTGCAGGATACGAAATACCGCCAAGCGATTACGGCAGCCGGCAGCGGCTGCATGGCTGCTCTGGAAGCGGAGCGTTTCCTGGAAGAAGAGCACAGCAAGTCGGTTTCGGTTTAATAGGAATAGGATAGGCGGATGGCATACGACGTCGCCGCCCTATCGCACCGGTCCACCGGACGATTCTAAGCTATAGCAAGCATGAAGGGGCTGCCCCTCGGGAAGATTCGAATCTACCGAGGGAGACAGCCCCTTCTTGACGTCTATGAGGGTTTATTGTAGCCGGAATCGTTCCAGCCCCGGCTGGCTCAAGTACTTGCGCATAAGCTGATTCGAGACAACCAGTGCCTCTTCCCGGTTATTGGCTGGGGCGGAGAGCATGAAGCCGTCTTCACCGCTCCACCATTTCGAGCTCGTGTCCGTATTGCCGCCCCTCGGCATCATTAGCAAAAGCGTGATTTCACTGTAGTCTTTGTTAGCAAACAGCGTATGGTAGCGGTAAGTTCTCGGATGTGCCGTTCCGCCGGGACGATCATAATCGAAGTAAGCATAAGACATCGCTCCCATGCCCTTATCGTCAAAATGAATGGTCAACCGCCGCTGATCCTCCGGCACCGGAATGTCTTCGCCGACAATGCCGACCTCGCCCCGGAAGATCCGCTTGCCTTTCCAAGTCATGCGCGACTTCCCTTTAATGAAGACGGTCGCCTGTTCCGTGCCGGCCTTCGCTCCTTCTTCGCCGAGCCGGTACTTGATACCGGTTAATCGGACCTCGACATTGCGCGGGAAAGTGTAATAAATAGCGGATGCTGCCAAAGCAATAACGATCAGCGAGCTTATCGTGATGATCCATCCTTTTCGACTCAACGACATTCTCTCCTCTCCGTAACGATGCCGGGAGCTCGGTTGGAAGAAAGGTGCGGTGGATTCCATGTTACTTTACTTAAGCGTATACGTCTCCGCTCCAGGCCGGTTTAAAAATTTAATCATAAGTTCGTTCGACAAGGCGAGCGCATCGTCACGGTTTGCCGCAGGTGCGGAAATCATGTAGCCGTCTTCCGCTGACCAACTGGAGCCGCCGTTCGTCTGCGTGCCGTCGGCTATGCCATTCGGCGTTACGAGCGACAATGTCACTTTCGAAAAATCTTTGTTCGCGAATATCGAGTGGGATTGGTAAAAGGTGATGCTCGAGACAGCACCATTGGCTTTATGATGAATAAGAGGGTAAGTCATCGCGCCCCATCCATCGTCCGTAAAATGAATTTCCAGCTTCCGCTGATCCTCCGGCACCGGAATTTGTTCGCCGACGATTGTGACCTCGCCTTCGAAGGTGCGTTCGCCCTGCGTGCTGCGCTTGTTCCAGAAGTTGCGGTGCACCTTTCCTTTAATTACGACTGTTGCCGGTTCTGTTCCCGCCTTCTCCCCTTCGGCGCCCAATTGGTATTTGACGCCCGTCAGCGTCACGTCGATCTTATGGGGATACGTGTAGATCCACTCGTAAGCTTTGTAAGCCGAGAACAGCAAGATAACGGCCAGCAGAATGGATCCGATCCATTTGGTCATATTTCGTTTCCTCCCTCCCGCCTGGCGGATGTCTCTCGCGTTTACGTCCAGCCCCAGAAGAAGCCATCCCGTTCCCATGCCGCCCTGCCCTTATGCAGCTTGCGGAACGCCTTCTTCACGTCCTTGCCAATCGACAAGTTGCCGTTATCATTCACGTAGAGATACGACTCGCCGAAGTGGCTTGCGATATAGGATGTCGCTTCCGATTGATGCAAAATGCCTTTATTCTGAAGTTCATGCAGCATCCATTGCGCGATCTCTGTTGGTTTGTCTGATGCTGCCGGTGCAGTGTCTTTCTCCATCCAAGTGTCACTCTCCATTTTCTGTTATACTGATTAGACGATTATATGGCCGGGAGGTTTCGATATGAGTGAGAAAATGTTAATTGCAATGGGCGCTTATTCCTCTGAGCAGAAGGATCGCATCCGCGAAGCGGCGGAGGGCTGGAACGTGATCTTCGGCAAAATGAAAGAGCTGGACAGCTCGCTGTTCCGCGAAGCAGAAGCAGTCATCGGCTGGAGCCCCGCGATCGTAACGGACGGCTTGCTGCCGGAGTCGAAGCTTCGCTGGGTGCAGGCATGGTCGGCAGGCGTCGACCAACTGCCGCTGGACAAGCTGGCAGCGCGAGGCGTCGTGCTGACGGATGCGAGCGGCGTACATCCGAAGCAGGTGTCGGAGACCGCGCTCGCCATGATGCTCGCTTGGACCCGCAACGTACATACTGCCGTGCGCAACCAAGTCGGCCGTAAGTGGGATCCGAAGGGCCGCTACGGCGAAATTCACGGCGCGACGATTGGCATTATCGGCGCAGGCGAGATTGGATCGGAGCTGGCGCGGCTCGCCCGGGCGTTCGGCATGACGACGCTAGGCGTCCGCCGGTCAGGCCTTCCTTTGGATGCTTTCGACCGAATGTATGACATGAGCGGACTGCCTGACGTACTGGCGGCAAGCGACTATGTCATCAACATTTTGCCGCTGACCGAGCAAACGGCTGGGCTGTTCAATGCGGATGCGTTCGCACGCATGAAGCCTTCCGCCTTCTTCGTCAATATCGGCCGCGGCCCTTCGGTCGTTACCGACGATCTGGTGCATGCGCTGCAGAACGGAATTATTGCAGGAGCCGGCCTCGATGTGACGGAGCCGGAGCCGCTGCCGGAGGACCACCCGCTGTGGGCGCTCGACAATGTCATTATTACCCCGCACACCGCCGGACAGACCGACCATTACAGCGGCCGCGTCGCCGACCTGTTCATTCGCAATCTGCGCGCGTACACCGCAACCGGCCGACCGGAATGCAACGTCGTGGACTATAGCCAGAAGTATTAGACGGGCCAACTTGCAGAGAGGAGCATTCCTTTGTCTATCAACCGCCGATTAATGACGGACGCCGATTTCCAAGAGGCGCTGGAGAAGCAGCTTAAGCTTCGCGTCTTCAAGGATGATCATATGATCGAGAACGGCGGCGTCATCGTCCGCTTCGACGACAACACGATCGTCATCCAGTCGACCGTCAGCGACGTCGCCTACTATTCCCGCACCAGCTGCGAATTTTTCGAGCTTCGGAAGCGGTAAAACACAAGAGCCATTGCTCCGTCTGATATGTCGGTGTGATGGCTCTCTTGTTGCAGCAGCACAGCACGGTATACCACTGAAATAAGCGTCCCCGAAGGACGCTTATTTCTCTCCACTCACACATTCTAACTTTTTAAGTGTCTCCCATAGCATACTAAATCCGCCGAATCCGTGCATTTCCGCCCCAAATGAGCTTTTAAGCGACGTTACAGGACTCTTAATGCCCACCAGCATCAGTACACGATGAAATAAGCGCCCCCGAAGGACGCTTATTTCTCTCCACTCACACATTCTAACTTTTTAAGTGTCTCCCATAGCATACTAAATCCGCCGAATCCGTGCATTTCCGCCCCAAATGAGCTTTTAAGCGACGTTACAGGACTCTTAATGCCCACCAGCATCAGTACCCGATAAAATAAGCGCCCCCGAGGGACGCTTAATCCTCCCACTCATAAGGGAGAATGCATGAAGCATCCAGCATCATATCGTTCGCTCCGCATCCGAAAAGAGGTGTGCAGAATCCTCTGCACGCCTCTCATCCGTTTACTTGTTCCGCTTCTGAGCTTCGATTTGCTCGGCGAGCTCGTTCAGGTACGTCCAGCGGTCCATCAGCTCTTCAAGCTTCGCCTCTAGCTGCCCCTGCTCGACGATGAGCTGCTGGAGCAGCGAGGAATCGCTGCCGGACTCGTCCATACGCTGCGCGACCGCAGCCAACGCCTCTTCGGTCTCGGCAATCCAGCCGTCTATCGCTTCGAAATCCTTCTGCTCCTTGTACGACATCTTAAGCGATTTGGCGCGGCCGCCTCCGTCCGCGTTTCCGCTGTCCGCCGCTGAACTGCCGCCTCCTTGCTTGCCGGTCGGAGCACCCGCTCCGCTCGCTGCCGCCGCCGGCTTGCCGGAGGAACTGTCGCCGCCCGCTGCACCTCCCGCATCGCGTTCGCCTGTCCGCTCTTCGTACTCCGTATAGTTGCCGGCATGGATCGATACGACGCCGCCCTCGAAAGCGAACAGCCGGTCTACGGTACGGTCGAGGAAATAACGGTCATGGGAGACAATGTACACGACGCCCGGGAAGTCCTCCAAATAATCCTCGAGAACCGATAAGGTCGCGATGTCCAAGTCGTTCGTCGGCTCGTCGAGCAGCAGCACGTTCGGCGCTTCCATCAGTACGCGCAGCAGCTGCAGCCGGCGCTTCTCGCCGCCCGACAGCCGGTTAATGTACGTCCACTGCATGGCCGGCGGGAACAGAAACCGCTCCAGCATCTGCGTCGCCGACACGCTGCTGCCGTCTGCCGTCTTCACTTGCTCGGCGCCTTCTCGGATATACTCAATGACGCGCAGCGACTCGTCCATCTCCTCGTGCTCCTGCGAGAACCAGCCGATCTTCACCGTCGGGCCGATCTCCGCAACGCCCAGCTCAGGCGTCAGCCTGCCGCCGATCACCTTAAGCAGCGTCGACTTGCCGCTGCCGTTGCGGCCCACAATGCCGACACGGTCTTCCGGCACCGTCTTATAGCTGAAATCGCGGAACAGCGTACGTCCGCCGAAGCTGTGGCCGACTTGCTCCAGCTCGACGATTTTGCGTCCGAGACGGGACGATGCAATCGACACATCCAGCTTGCCGCCTGCTTGGCTCGGCGCCTGCGCCTTCAGCGCTTCGAACCGGTCGATGCGCGCCTTTTGCTTCGTCGTCCGCGCTTTCGCGCCGCGGCGAATCCATGCGAGCTCGTTGCGGAGCAAATTTTGCCGCTTCGCCTCCGATGCCGCCTCCCGCTCCTCGCGTTCCAGCTTCAGCTCAAGAAACCGGCTGTAGTTCGCCTCATAGAAATAAGCGCGTCCCCGGTCCAGCTCCAGCACCCGGTTCGCTACCCGGTCAAGGAAATACCGGTCATGCGTAATCATGAGCAGCGCGCCGCGCCGCTTCTGCAGCATCGACTCCAGCCACGCCACCGACTCGTTGTCGATATGGTTGGTCGGTTCGTCGAGGATCAGCAAATCGGATGGCTGCACAAGCGCCGCTGCCATCGCGGCCCGTTTGCGTTGACCGCCGGACAGCACGCCCATCCGCAGCGAGAAATCGTTCAGTCCAAGCTTGGACAGCGCGGTTTTGGCTTCATTTTCCAACTGCCAGACATCCAGCTCGTCCATCTTGGCGTTCGCCGCAACGAGCTTCTGCTGAAGCGTCTCGTCGGACGGATTCAACTCGAGCGACTGCAGCGCCTCATGATAGGTGCGCACAGCCGCAAGCTGCGGCGAGTCGCCGCCGAGCGCATGCTCCAGAATCGTCTCCTCCGGATCGTAAGCCGGGTTTTGCGCCAGCATGCGGACCGTAACCCGTCCCGACATCGTCACTTGACCGGAATCCGCCGTCTCTTGGCCCGCAATCACTTTGAGAAGCGTCGACTTGCCGGTGCCGTTAACGCCGATGATGCCGATTTTGTCGCCTTCCGCGACGCCGAATGAAATATCCTCGAACAGCGTTTTCTCGCCGTACGTCTTCGTCAAATGTTCTACAGACAATAAGTGCATCGTATATTCACGCTCTTTCCCGATAATCCGTCTTCATCCCATTATTATACCACACCGGCAATCCGGCGCGAGCGGCTCGTTATTGATCTGGCAGCCGCAGAAGGTTATCGTATAGATAGTATGCATGTCCGACCGCAAGCAGCATTTCGATCAGATCACCTACCCTAACCCAAAAGCGGTGAATAACCTTGAAATTATCCCTATCCGCCATCAGATGGCTTATTCTATTCTTATTACTAATCGGCCTATCTGCTATTCTGAGCAGTTGTGCGAAAGGCGAGGCCCATCTTACGGTAAAAGCGAACGGGACGGGCAAGCTCGACCTGTCGTTCACGCTAAGCGGAACAGCGCTGAAAGCTGTCGCCGATGAACGGCTGCTCGATCAGCTCAGCCAGCGGCTGAACGATGACGGCTTTACCGTCCGGCCCATCGAATCCAGCGGCGGCAAGCAAAGTCTGCGCGCAACCAAATCATTGGATCTAACCGAACATGCCGAAGCGCCGATTCCCGGCGTTACGGTCACGCGCGAGCAGAATACACACGGCTGGTTCGTCACAAGGGAGCAAGTGACAGCATCAACGGATTTGCAATCGTTAATCCCGAATGAAACGTGGCAGAAGCTAACCGCCCGGCTCGACTCCCTCTCTCCGCTCGTGCGAAGTCTGGTGCTTCGCCAGCTCAGCTTCGAATTCAAGCTGACGCTGCCGATTCCGGCCGAGTCGCATAACGCCGATGCCGCCCAGGACCGGGGCAGGACGCTCGTCTGGCATTTGTCGCTCACCGAACCGAATACGGTACAAGTTGCGGTCAACGTTCCGAATATCCGCCATATTATCATTGCGGCAATCGCCGCCCTTCTTCTCGCTCTCGCAGCAACCGCCTTTATTGTCAGAAGAAGAAGGAACAAGCTCCGCCATTAGTCAGGGTCAGGGCCGGGGCCGGAACGCTCCAGATCGGCTCGATTCCAGTGCACGCAACCTTTTTTCCAGGCCAAAAAGTCCGCTCCAGCACAAGCGCACGACGCGCATGTACAGAGCGGACTTTCGTATTTACGATCTATGCGTTCGGACCGACCATATTCTCCGGCCGGACGTAAGTATCGAACTGCTCGCCGGTAAGCAGGCCGCTTGCGACCGCCGCTTCCCGGAGCGTCGTGCCTTCCTTATGCGCCTTCTTCGCAATCGCCGCCGCATTCTCGTAGCCGATATGCGGATTGAGCGCCGTGACCAGCATGAGCGACTGCTCCAAATTACGGCGGATGGTTCCCTCGTTCGGCTCGATACCGACTGCGCAGTGCTCGTTGAAGGAGCGCATCGCATCAGCGAGCAGCCGTACAGACTTCATAAAGTTGTAGATAATAACCGGTTTGAACACGTTCAGCTCAAAATTGCCCTGGCTCGCCGCGAAGCCGATCGCCGCATCGCTGCCCATCACTTGACAGACGACCATCGTCAGCGCTTCGCATTGCGTCGGATTCACTTTGCCCGGCATGATCGAGCTGCCCGGCTCGTTCTCCGGAATAATCAGCTCGCCGATGCCGCTGCGCGGGCCGCTGGCAAGCCAGCGAACGTCGTTCGCGATCTTCATGAGATTGGCTGCAAGCGCCTTAATCGCCCCATGCACGTACACGATCGCATCATGGCTCGTCAGCGCATGGAACTTATTCGGCGCCGTCACGAATGATTGACCCGTCAGCCCGCTCACCTTCTCCGCCACGAGCGCCGCGAAGCCCGGATGCGCATTAATGCCGGTGCCGACGGCCGTACCGCCGAGAGCCAAGCTGCGCATCCCGCCGAGGCTCGACTGCAGCATCGCCTCCGTCTCGGCGAGCATCGCGTGCCAGCCGCTTACCTCTTGTCCGAGCGTCAGCGGCGTTGCGTCCTGCAGATGCGTTCGGCCGATTTTGACGATGCCGCGGAATTGTTCTGCTTTCGCAGAGAACGTATCCCGGAGCTCTGCAAGCGCCGGCAGCAGCGTCTCTTCAACCGCCAGCAGGCCAGCAATATGCATCGCCGCCGGAAACGTATCATTGGAGCTCTGCGACCGGTTCACATCGTCATTCGGATGAATGCGCGTCCCGCTTCCTTGCTGCTCCAGCCGCTCGTTCGCGCGCCGGGCTACCACTTCGTTCACATTCATATTCGTCTGCGTCCCGCTGCCGGTCTGCCAGACGACGAGCGGGAACTGATCGTCCAATTCGCCGTTCAATATATCATCGACTGCTTGGCCAATCGCCTCGGACTTCTCCGTATCCAAGACGCCAAGCTCACCGTTCGCTTGTGCCGCCGCCTTCTTCACGACCGCCATCGCATGAACGACCTCAACCGGCATCCGGTCGCCGCCGATACGGAAGTTTTCCAAGCTTCGCTGCGTCTGCGCGCCCCACAGCTTATCCGCGGGAACGCGGATCTCGCCCATCGTATCTTTCTCCATCCGGTATTCCAACGCTTCATCCTCCTAAACAAACATCGCTCACCCTATTGTCGCCCAACTACCCCATTAATACCCTAATGCTGCTTCTTCCAAAACGTTCCTCCCAACAACCTAATTCAAATAATAAAGCTATATGGAGTAAGCCTCGGACAGCCCCACCTCCTCGGTGTCTGCCACTGCTCATTCCATATAGCGTTAAGAATCCAGATTAGTTCATTGCAACGGAAATATTCTCGAATTTGCTGCTGACCGATGCCGGAAGCTCGAACGCCCGGAACGTCAACTCCAGCGAGTAGCCAATCTTACCGGCCCGCCACGACGGCAGCTGTGCGAGCAATTGAAGAGAAGTCGATCCCTCTGTATCCTCAAGCTTCTGATACTTGATCGAATCAACAATCAGCAGCTTCTCCTGATGCTGCAATAAGGTTACAAATGAAATAAGCGAACGAAGATCGCCATACATCGTCAAGCGAAACTTCACTTCGTTCGGCGAACCGTTCGAAGACTGCGCTGTCTGTCCCGATTGCTCCGAGGCGCCAGCAGCTGTCCCGGAATTTGCCTGCTGCGCGGCATCGTCCTGCTGCAGCTTCACATATAGAACTTCCCGCTGCGCAGCGGCTTCCCGAATCGTCGTCGTCAGCTCCGACAGCAATAGTCGAGGAGGCAGCCTTTTCATGATACCGGCAATTCCCGAATCTGTCGCCTGCTGCACAATCGGCTTCTGCTTCAGCGCGTCCAGCGCCAGCCGCTGCGATGCCAGCTCACGGGCCGCATCATGATGCCGGTTGTAGGCAGGCAAGAGAAACCAAAGTACGACCACCGTGTTCAACAATACAGCGGCAGCGACTGATCCGGCTACTTTCCAAGCTGCTTTATGGATGTGCTGCTCATACAGATGCTTGTAGCTTTGGGACGGGATCATGGCGTCTTCTCCTCCTGCCGTTCATTCATCTCGATTTCAAGCGCAAGGGTGTAATAATCGACGTTATCCAGCCTTAGCTTCTGCCCGTCCGACCGGACCAGACTAAGTTTCCCCGGCGTCTCTCCCTTCACATGCTCGGTTATGGACAGCTTCATATCCTTATATTCAGGCGCCTTTTCCAGCTTCGCGAGCGCTATTGTAACTTCTTCCTCCGACAAAAATACGCTCGTCACTTTTAACTTCCGGTCCTCGCCAGCCTCAATCGTCATCAATTGACCGTCCATCAGAACGGAGCCCAGCAGCGGCTGGAGCAGCATCTCCCAATCGGCTTGCTGCTTCTCTAGATCATGCGACATGTTAATCGCCTGGTCGAATGCAGTGGTCGTCTCCGTCTTCGTCGTCGAGTGCTCGAGCTCGCGCACCTCCTCCGACACTTGTTGAATCTCACGTTCAATGGACGATCGGTCGTCCTCCCAGTGCATATGAAGAAAAATAAGCACGACGAGCAGCAGCAGTCCGCATGACCCCGCCAACAGGATGAGCCAGCTTTTTCGTCTGACGATATAAGGAACGCGGGGCAATAAATTAATCGTTCTCATCATTCTCTCCCCCGCATCGCTAATCCGATCGGTACCGCATACGCGGAGACATCGATGGCGGCGGAATCCGGCGCAAGCTTGAGCAGCCCCCACTGCGCAGTCTCGACTTGGCGGGACATTTGGCTGCTTAGCGTCTCCCGCAGCCGGTCCATTCGCGCAAGACTGCCCGTCAGCATAATCCGGTTGAATTCTCGGTCGCGGCGGTTCAGCTTATAGCGGTAGAAGTTAAGCAGCCGTTCCAGCTCGGCTATAATGTCCTGGCAAGCATTATTGAAATGATGGTCTTCATCCAGCAAATACGACAGCGGGGACAGAGATGCCGCATGCGGGCTTCCCCCACGCTCGAATTGAACCTCGACATTGCGCATAATTCGAATAATGCCCTCATCCACAATCGTAATCTCGCAGTTCGTCGTGTTCACGTCCATCAAGATACAGGTGCCCGCATCTCCAGCTTCTCCAGCTTTTCCTTCTTCTGCTGCTTCTGCCTTTGCCGACGTTCTCTCATTGAGCCGCGCCAAGGAGAACGACTTCACCTCATAGCTGACAGGCTCGAGCCCCGCATCGTGCAGCAGCGTCGTATATTGCTCCAACAGCGCCGTTGGTGCTGCAACGATCGCCACCTCGCACAGCATTTCCGAAGCGCGAGGCCCGGCCAATCCCGTGCCTTCCTCGAACTCCGCTTCCATCCTACTATCATCCGCCATAACCGGACCAATCCGGTAATAATCGTAATACGGCCGGTCGAACGGCAGACTGAGACCATGCGCTAACTCATAGCGCAGAAGCTTCTCAATCTGCTTGTCCGGAAGATCCGGTAGCTTCACCGTCTTCATCATGACCATCTGGCTCGGTATGGCCAAATGAACCTTCCGGCTGCTCCAAGAGCGGTTGGCCAGCAGCTCGCCGATGGTCCGCTCCAGCTCTGCCGAATCCACGATTCGGCCGTCGCTCATCGCACCCGCAGGCAGCTCGATCCTCGCCGACTGCAGCACGCGTACGCCTCCCGAGTTGTTCTCAAGCTCGCACAGCTTCACGTGGCTGTCCGTGATTTCCATGCCAAGGAACGAGCTCGGCCGCTTCATTGTTCTCCATAGCTCACTCAGCTGTTTCGGCCGACTCGCACTTGGCTTCGATGGCAGGCTCGGCTTCAATGGCGGACGGCCCGGTTTCTTCGGACTCGGTGTGAAAAGCCGCTTCCAGTCGATCTGTTTATTCCATATGGAGTCCTGTTTCATAACGGCCCCTCCTCTCCGAATTATGGCCTCCGGTAGCTGCGCGAGCTCCACGTCGACGTAATAATAAGCTGCTTGGACGGTGCAACCGTCTTCCCGCCGGACGGCGGATTGTAGTTGATGCAGATGGCGTTCCTGCCATTGCCCCAATCTTCTCTATAGTAATCAGGCAGAGTAAGAGTTCCCCCTGCATAAAAGCCGCCTAACGTCAGATGGCTAATCGTATTTTGCATCGCAATATTTTTAAGGGCTGCGGTCATACCGCCTGTTGTAAACAGAGATCCGATGACATTTTCAAATGTGATGTTGCCGGATGATAGTAAGTCCTTCTCAATTTTTAATTTATTTACGGAGTTTTTGAATGTGAGATCCGATCCTGATACTACTGACCCCCCGACATTCAGGTCATCAACGGTGTTCGCGAACGTAATGGTCTGCGGTGATATAATATCTCCCGCTACTTTCATAATTTTAAAGGTGTTACTGAACAAGATTGGACCGCGCGATAACATAGAACCATCAACCACAAATGAATTTCCTATATCACTCAAGGTGACGCCGGCAACAGCATACAAGGAGCCTCCAATATGCAAATTGCTCACGGATTCAACGGTCAATGTACCGCCTACACTGATATCCCCTGGAATGAACCATTCATTGACTTTGGATTGAAAAACAGCGCTGCTCCCAGACAGGAAAGAACCGCCCAACGTTACATTGCTAACTTTCCCGAAAGAATTAGAGGACGCCATACTCCAATCGCCGGTTGTTTTAAGCCCATTGATCTGCGTAAAGTTGAAGCTGCCCCCCGCAATAATCGAGTTTCGGTCGTTACCGTCTATCAGTCCCGAAGCGGTCCACTTACCTGCGGAAATAAGGTCGGCTGTTGTGAATTTCATATCTTTCCCGGAACTGAACGTCCCTTGTACTTTTAGTTCACTGATATGACCAGCAATCGAGAAGTTGCCGCCTACGATTAAATCCCCCTCAACGACCAACCTGCCAACAGATCCAGTAAATGCAAGATTCCCGTTCACTATCAAGTTGCCTTTCACGATGAGCAGGCCCATCTGCCCGATCGTCATATTCCCTCGGATTAATGTGTCCCCATTAATGGTGAGCGACGTACTTCCGGGGGCCGCAAGGGAGCCTCCCACAACAAGCTTTCCATTAATGGTGGCTCCTTCGTTCCAGCTCGCAATGGATAGGTTGCCTGCGGCTTGAATCGCAATGCCCGTATACCCCGGCGTCGTCATCGTGCCAATGATATAAGGAGAGTCCTTCTTAGTCTCCGTTATCTCGACATCACCGTCATATTTCACGCCCGGTCCGCCCGCCTTGTACGTATACGGTGTACTTTTCGTCTTCACATTCGGTATCGTTGTCACCGTATCCGGCACGGCCAGCGGAGCCAGCGGCTGCGGCCTTCTGCTGAACCGTTCGTCGAACGCTGAACCGGTGTAGCGGTCCATATACTCGTTAAATTCGGTCGTATATTTGGCTCGATCATAATTTTTTCCGATAAAATCTTCACTTGGCCGTTCCGACCCGCAATACGTGAACAAATAATCGTAATTCCGTTTGTCCGTAATGACCGCATGCTTGCGATAAAAGACGTCATCCTTCGGCGCCAGACCGCCGCCGCCGGTCTGCTCGTTATAGGCGAATTGCAGTTCGACCGTCTGGCCGCGTTCCTGCTGCCCCGCTCCGCTCCAGGACGAGAACGCTATCCGCTCCGGCATCCCGCTCGCTGGCGTCACATCCACGTTCAGCCGGTCGTATAATCCAAGAGACGTGATCCCGGCAGCGAGCTGCCTGGCATCCGCCTCGGTCATTTCGGTACCTTTGGCCTGCGCTTCCGCATAAAGCCGTTTATAGACGACGGCAGCTGATTCGGATTGAATAAATGCCGCTTCTGTCGTACCATCCGTCGCAGAGTGAAGCAGACCGTTGTTCAACATTCCAGTAAGAGGGATAATGAGCAGTCCGAGTATCATAACGAATCCGAGCACAAGAATTAACGTGTTGCCCCGTTGAGACTTTAACATGCAGCATGCTCCTCTCCTTTGCCAAATAGATGAACGTCGTCGTCCCTTCTACAGCTTCTTCCCTCGCAGTAAGTCATAGTGATGGAAGATTGACGACCGTCGAGGCAACGTATGTTCCGCCGCCGGGCGTTGTCATCGTTAGCGAAATATCGATTCGCCGGCCCGCACGGTCCGGTGTGAATGAGACACTGCCCACATGGGCCGATAGTACGCCAGACCGTGTTTCTCCGTTGACCGTCGACGTATAGGACAGCTCATGCTTTGCCGCATCGTAACTATAAGCGACCTGACCGCCCGATTCGTATTTCAAGTCCAGCGAACGGGCAGGGTCCGCTGTCACGACCGCCGATTCGCGGCGGGAAGCTTGAACGATATGATTGATGATCGTACGGGACTCGTCCATCATCTGTTCGCGTGAAGTGATTTGTTTAACGCCGTTGTGCGTCTGATTAATAACAAAAAACACGGCAGTGAAAGCAACGCTGATCAGGACAATCGTAGCAAGCACTTCCACCAACGTAAGTCCGGCATTCGTCTTACGTATGGTCGTGAAGGAGGCAGCACCATCGCCTTGCCGAGTCTTCTTGATGCAGCGATTCATCCATTGCGGCAGCATAGGCAGCCTCCTTGGCTAATTGTATTCAACGTAAGCTTTCAAACTGTAAGAGCGGTTCGTGGCCATTTCCGTCGCCGTCACTTGAACGAGTCTGAAATAATCGCCGATATGATAAGCATCGGTACGGATCGATACGGTACCGCTTGGAATCGGCAGCGTCCGCACATCAACCCGCACCTTCGGACTAGCGGAATTAGGAATCAATAACGCCGGCAGAGCGGCATTCGAATTTGCCTTGAGGCCGGACAGCGATACCGCAGATCCGTACAACGTTACCGTGTCGCCTGTTTTGAGACCTGATTTGATGTTTTCCATTACGGTTCTGGCAATAAGTACGTTGTTCTCCTTGTCGCTGTTCGACTTGGAGAACAGCGAAGACTGCTGAAGCACGAAAGTAACGGTGATCACGACGAAAGCAAGCAGCGTTATCGACGCGAGCAGTTCGATTAACGTTAGTCCGCGTTGATTGTTCATCGGGTGCATCCCCTCGCCATTTTGAAATCCCTAGAGTTTTAGGCGTGCATAGAGCTCCAGTACCAACTGAGCAGCCGGTCTCCCCATAAGCAGCACACCAGCGCGCTTACTGCTATAGAGGGGCCGAATGGCATTGGTCTGTCAATCTTCCCTCCGCTCCCTATCAACTTATGAATGAGTGCAACGATCAATCCAACAACACTAGCTACAAAAATACTAAGCAGAGTCAGCTTCAGTCCAAGCACAACACCGATCAGCACGTACAGCTTAATATCGCCGCCGCCCATTGCCTCTTGCCGGAGCAATCGGCTGGCAACGACACCGACGACAAGCAGAAATCCGCTTCCAGCGAACGCCGCCGCCAAGTAATTCCACAATGGCAACGGATGATCGGTCAGCCGAAGCCCCGACGCCACCGCCAGTCCGGCGAATACGAACTTGTCCGGAATGATCATCTCGGCCAGATCGGTCTGCGTCGTCAGATAGAGCACGATAAGCAAGGTATAAACGATAACAAGCTCCCAACCCGAGCCGATGACGACATAAACGAACGGCAGCAGAAACGTCAGCACGAATCCGCCAGCATATAAGCGACTTGGAAGCGGCAGCTCCTGCTCCCTCCAAGCGAACGGATGATCTAGCTGCCGCTCCGCAAGAAGGTTCAGCAGCATCGCCAACGAAAAACCGAAGAGGGCGAGATAGATGTGAGGTTGAAGCATGGATCAGACTCCCCCTGATGTTCGGATTGTTCTTTCGTAAAATGATAGGCAGCCAAGCAATTCAGCAAAGAAAGGCAACCCGGACGGGTTACCTTTTTTTAAGTAATACGCGTACCTGTATTTAGGTTCTTCTTTGGTTTATTTAGTCAACGTGGCCGTAATTACTCCATTAGCATCGATATTGAATGTCACCTTAGTTTTCTTCTTGGCGGTATCATTCCAGTCAGGCAATGTAGTTAAATATCCTTTGGTCTGCAGTTCCGTAATGTTAATCTCCTGATCATCAGTTACTGTATTATCCATGCCGTAACGAACCGCCGCTTCCTGAACAATTCGATCCGTCGCAGCATCCGAACTCGTTTTGGACTTCGAGATCATATTGTTAACCGCCGGAATCGCGATTGCAGCGATAATACCGATAATGACGATAATAGCCAGAAGCTCGATCAACGTCAGACCCTTCTTGTTCTTCAACATCGATTTGCCCGATTGTACTGCCGTTTCCATAAACCCATCTCCTCTTCAAATAGTTTTATATAAACAAGTGCGTAAATCCCATCTCTTACATCTCCTGCATCAACTTGAACGTCGGCGTCATGACGGCGAGCACAATAACTCCTACGATGCCCGCAATGATTAGAATCATAATCGGCTCGAGCAGCGACTTCAGCCTGTCTGCCATCGCGTCGACGTCGTCTTCGTAGAAATCAGCGATTTTGTTCAGCATGCCATCGAGCGCGCCGGTCTGCTCGCCGACGGTCATCATTTGTACGAGCATCGGCGGGAACAGCTTGCTGCGCCGCAGCGGCTCGGACAACGTATCACCCTTCATGACGCCATCCTTCACACGGTTGATGACGCTGCCGATAGCCTCATTCGCTACAACCTGCGACACAAGCGTTAAGCTCTCCATTATAGGTACGCCTGCCGCGAACAGCGATCCGAACGTACGGCTGAATCTCGCCAATGCCTGCTTGTGCCACAGCTTGCCGAAGACAGGAACCTTCAACTTGATATAATCAAGCCTTGTTCCTCCGCCATCCGTTCGGCGTATCATCGCCGTAATAAGCTTCGGCAGGAACAGCGATGCAAGGACTATATACCAGTAACCGCTGACGAAATCGCTAGCCGCGATGACGATCCTCGTAGAAAGCGGCAGCTCAATCCCCATATCCCGGAACGTCTGAACATACCTCGGTACAACGAATATCATCATGAAGATTACGACGGCAACCGTGACGACCGACATAATCGCCGGATAGACCAGCGCCGACTGCACCTTCTTCTTCGTCTTGTTCTCTTTCTCGTAGTAGACCGCGAGCCGCTCCAGCATCTCGTCGAGCGTTCCGCTCATCTCTCCGGCCTTCGTCATATTAATAAAAATCGGGCTGAACACCGACGGATGAGACGCCGCCGCAGCGGAGAACTGCTTGCCGTCGCTGAGCTGCTCAGCAATGTCGGCCAGCACAGAGCGGAACGGCTTCGACGGAGCATGCTCGCTCAGCATGCCGACCGCGTCCACTAGCCTGATCCCGGCCCTGTACATCACCGCAAGCTGTCTGCAAAATACGGTGAACGGCTCTAGCTTTACCTTCGGTCCGCCGCCAATGGAAAGCGACAAGTCCCGGTGCAGGATGCTTTTATCATGATTAACGAGCTTCGTCACCCACAGCCCCTGCTGCTTCAGTTGCTCAGCAACCTGCCGGTCCGTCGCGCCCTCCAGCACGCCCGAGAAAGCATGGCCTGCCGAATTAACCGCCTTGTAGCCGTATTTCGGCATGCCTTATCACTCCCACCTCTGCTGGTCTCCAGTATTCAGTCCATCCAGAAACCGTCTCGCTGTCTGTGTCGTCACCATACCGGATGCCACTAACCGGCGAATCGCCGAATCCATCGTCTGCATGCCATCTGTTCCGCCCGTCTGAATGGCCGACCGAAGCTGGTGCCCTTTGTTCGATCGAATCAAATTGGCGATAGCAGGCGTATTGACGAGCACTTCGAATGCCGCCGTCATGCTCGTCCCGTCCGCCGCAGGCAGAAGGCGCTGTGCGATGACGCCGACCAGCGTACTGCTCAACTGGTACCGGATCTGCTGCTGCTGCTCCGCCGGGAATACGTCAATCATCCGGTCCACCGCCTGCGACGCTCCTTCCGTATGGAGCGTCGCCAGCACGAGATGTCCCGTCTCCGCTGCCGTAATGGCCGTTCGGATCGTATCCAAATCTCTCATCTCGCCGACGAGAATGACGTCCGGGTCCTGACGCAGCGCCGAACGGAGGCCGCTTGCGAATGACTGCGTGTCCGAGCCGATCTCACGCTGATTAACGATACAATTGCGGTGCGGATGCACGTACTCGATCGGATCCTCCAGCGTTACGATATGGCCGCTGAACGTCTCATTGATTCGGCCGATCATCGACGCGAGCGTCGTTGATTTGCCGCTGCCGGTCGGTCCTGTGACGAGCAGCAGCCCTTGCCGCTTCATGATGAGACGTTCGGCAACACCCGGCAACCCTAGCTGTCCCATCCCCGGAATGGAAGAGCCGATCGGGCGAATCGCCAGTGCAACGGCGCCGCTCTGACGGTAGACGTTAACCCGGAAACGCCGCTTGCCTTCGAGCGAATAAGCGAAATCGATATCGCCCGAGCGGTCATAGGCTTCGAATTGCTCTTCTGTCATGAGATACCGGGCTGCCGCCTCCGTATGCTCCGGTTCCAGCGGCAGTTGGCCTTCTGCTTGAAGCTCTCCGCGTATTCGAAATATGATCGGCGATTTGGCGGTCATATGAATATCCGACACGTTGTTGTCATGGGCCTGCCGCAGCAGCTCCTCCATGCTCCAATTCATCACTTGCCCTCCTATTGCCCTCTCCTACGCCTCTCTTCCGATTACGCGGAACACCTCTCCTATCGTCGTATGTCCTTCAGCCGCCTTGCGCAAACCGTCCGCGATAATCGGAATTAAGCCGTGTTCCATCGCGTAATCCGCATAATCTTGATCCGAGCCCTTCTGCAAAATAAGCGTCCGCAGCCCCCGGTCGACCGTCAGCACTTCGTGAATCGGCAGTCGGCCTTTATAGCCTGTCCGGCCGCATTCGCCGCAGCCCTTACCCCGGTATAACTGCTTCGCGTGAATGCCGTGCTTACGCAACTGCTCCGCCTCACTGTGTTCAGGCTCGTAACTTTCCTTGCAGTACGGGCATATGCGCCGGACAAGCCGCTGCGCAACGATACAGCTGACCGCCGATGAGATAAGAAACGGCTCTACGCCCATATCCATCAACCGGTTAATCGCATTAACCGCGTTGTTCGTATGAAGCGTACTCAGCACCAAATGCCCCGTCATGGCGGCGCGGACGACGATTTCCGCCGTTTCCGTGTCGCGGATTTCGCCCACCATGACGACGTTCGGGTCCTGCCGCAAAATCGAACGAAGTCCCTTCGCGAACGTGAGCCCTGTCACCGAATTGACCTGCACCTGATTGATACCGGTCAGATGATATTCGACCGGGTCTTCAACCGTGATGATGTTCACATCGTCGCGGTTCAGATGGGATAGTGCGGAATACAGCGTCGTCGTCTTGCCGCTGCCCGTCGGTCCTGTCAGCAACACTACGCCGTGTGCCCGGCTGATGCCATTAACGAAGGCAAGCCGGTTCGGTTCGGAGAAGCCGAGTTGATTGATCTCTGCGAGCGATCCGCTCATGTCGAGCACGCGCATAACGATTTTCTCGCCGTGCAGCGTCGGGAGCGTCGAGACGCGAATATCGATTTTGCGAAGGTCCAGATCAAGTTCGACCCTGCCGTCCTGCGGCAGCCTTCGCTCCGCGACGTTCAGGTTGGCCATAATTTTGATCCGGGCCGTAATGACCGGCATCATGCCGATCGGCAGCGTCCGTTCCATCCGCATCACGCCGTCGATCCGGTACCGGATGCGCATGCCGTCGTCCTGCGGATCGAAATGAATGTCGCTTGCGAGCATATGTACAGCTTGCATAATGATCTGATTGACGGTCTTCACAACCGGAGAATCGTCATTTTGCGCGGTCTGAAGCACTTCTTCCTCTTGGGTTTCCTGCATTCGGGTGGCGATTTGCTCGATGCTGCCCTGCAGGCCGTAATACCTTGTAATCGCACGCAGCAATTCTTCTTGGGATGCAATGACCGCTTCAACCCGAAGTCCGGTCAGAATACGAATTTCGTCTATAGCGAAATAATCGAGCGGGTCGGCCATAGCTAGAATCAGCTTGTTGCCGTCCACGCGCAGCGGGAGTACGGAATGCTGTTCGGCCATCTTGTGGGGGATAAGTTGAATGACTTTCTGGTCAATCTTCTGGCGGTATAGCTGGACATGAGGAATACCGAGCTGAAACTCCAGCACTTCGATGAATTGCTGCTGAGAAATGTAGCCTTGCGTGATTAGAACGTCGCCTAACCGCATCTTGAGCTCACGCTGCTGGGATAGCGCCTGCGTCAGTTGAGCATCTGTAATGACGCCTGCCTCAACAAGCAGATCACCAATTCTCTTGCGAACCTCTCGCATAGCCTCACCTCAGCCTGAACTAGAGTCCTAGTAAAATTGTTGGTGTTGTACACAAATTGCGTCACTCTGTAACAGTTTCGATGTGTACATTTAACCATACCTCTCGACCCCCGTCAATCGTTTCCAGCTACTTTTCACAAAAATTAGTGCGACTTTAGTCCTATAGCATAAAATCGCACAACGGCGATGGATGAGAGCCATTTTCCATTCGACAAAGCAATCGTCTCGATTCGACATAATGCGTCAATTTTCCTATATAAGACCTACTCATTTTACGATTAAGCACTGGATGATTTTGTAACAAAAAGTTCAGAATTGTAGCAAATCGCACATCTTTTGCTATCAAAATAATCCTGTCCCGTCAGCCGCTCCGCTCTTTCTTTCGACAGTTTCTTTTGAACTTTCTGCTTATTGGACAAAAAAAATCGGCCCCCGTCTCATCATGAGATCGGTTAGCCGATTATTCTAAACCTGAATTTATATCCGAGAACAGCCGTTAGGCTTACGCTTTCGCGTTCCGGTATGCTTCCATGTACTCTGCCGCTTTGCGGGCGATAGACGACAAGTCGCCTGTCTTGGACGCTTCCTTCGTCAGATCGGAGCCGATGCCGACTGCGACAGCGCCTGCTTTGATCCAATCTTTCAAGTTGTCCAGCGATACGCCGCCGGTAGGCATCAAGTTCGCTTGCGGAAGCGGACCTTTGATCGCGCCGATAATGCTTGGCGAGAACAGGTTGCCCGGGAACAGCTTCACGATATCGACGCCGAGTTCGAGCGCGCTTTGAATCTCATGAATCGTGACCGCGCCAGGCATGACCGGGATCCCATAACGGTTGCACATTTTGATCGTATCCGCGTTGAACGCAGGAGCCACGACGTACTGAGCGCCTGCCAGAATCGCCATGCGCGCCGTCTCCGGATCAAGCACAGTGCCGACGCCGATAATCGCGAACTTCTCGGAGCTTGGATCGACCTCGCACGAATATTCCGATGCCAGCTGTTCGATCGCCCGAAGCGCGAACGGCACGGTCATCGTAATCTCTATAGCCTTGATGCCGCCTGTGATCGCTTGGCGTGCCATCTCTACGACTTCTTCAGCAGAATCCGCACGGAGCACGGCGACGACGCCGGAAGCTGATAATTGTTGCAACGTTGTTATTTTCTTCATAGCAATACGCACCTTTTCATCTGTTATTTCGAAATAGAAAGCACTTTCTCGCTACTTTCCATAGTAAAGACGACTAGGCGCCGCGTCAACCTTGTTAAGCGACTAACTATACAAGTGGCTGCGCCATCCGTCCAACACCCTCTTCGAGCTGGACTGCTCAAGCCGGGCAAGCTCTTCTTTAAACTGTTCTCTCCAGCCAGCGGACAACGCTAAGCGAGTTGCCCCTTCGATGTTCGGCCTCCGCTCCAAATGCCGAATGCGGTAGGAGGTCGGCGGGTGCGAGGCATCAACACTCGTGCTTGCGCGTTCCATCAACCGCTTAATCCGCTCCGTCTCCAACTCCGGCAAATATCGAATCCGTTCGCGGAACTCATCATAAATGTTAGCACGGTAAGCATAATGAACGATACGTTCGGTCGAACGGTAGAACGTTTCGCTGTAATGAAGCTTCTGAAGCAGCGATACTGAGGCACGTACACCGCCAGCCTCTGCTCCCGCTTCGTCCGCACGATACTCGGCCTTTTGCCTGTCCAACCAAACCGCTAGTCCGATAACGCTATAGAATGCGAACACGATGTACCGCAAGAGCCGGCGAACTGCTACATTAAGATGATGAATGGGTCCGAACCATTCGCTCCAGTCAGTCTTCGGTATTAGCTCGTAATAAAGTCGGCCCAAACCGGACAGTGCGAATAACGTAAACCGGTGCTTCGCAAGATCCCGGTGCCGATTATGACCGAGCTCATGGCCAAGCAATGCCTGCATTTCATCCTCGGATAGAATCGACAGAAGCGGCATTCCGATCGTAAGCGTCCGGCTGCCTCCCCATATATTTTCGTAATACGATGCATTGAAACTGTCGTTGTAGTGAACTTCTTGTACGGGCCGCGCATCCATAGTCTCGGATAAGGTATCAACCCATTCGTAAATCGCAGGATAATCCTGACGGCTGAGTCGAAGCGGAGAACCTTTGCGACGACCGAACGGCCGCATGAAGAAGCCGAACAGCGGCATTGCGATTCCCAGCAGCAGCCCGAATACAGACTGAAAAAAGAGAAGCAGATATAGGCCGTACACCATCAAATATAAGAACAGCACATAATAAAATGCCGCTGCCGAATAGGACACGACTCTCAACCAGGTTGCCGTCGGAGCACCTAATTCATAAGCCATGTTGTTATACAGCGATTCCGTCCAACGTACGCCTAGCTTCCTTGCCATTCGCTCCCCCAACTGATTCTTTCTGCTTGTTCCATCGGGATCGATGTTCCATTCGCAGCTTGTGCACCATACCGTAAACCCCGAATTAACCGTCAACGTCAGACCGCATGCTGGACATTCCTTAGGCTGTTCCTGCATCGTTGCTCCCCCTGATGTAGAAATATTCGACATTCAAGAGCATTAATTCTGCACAATATTCCAAATACCTCCACACTTCCAACAGCATCAGTAAAAATTAAAGGAGTGCGGCTAGACAAGAGCTGGCAGAAACAACATTGGAGTCTTCGCACACATGCGCCCGCTTGTAAAACTGTTGCCTACGGAGTGCAGTTCACGCACAACTGGGCTTCGTCATACGGAGCTACAGTTCTCGCACAGCTGGGCTTCGCCATCGGAGTGGCCGCCCATTAACAGCTGCGCTTCGCCATACGGAGCTGCAGCTCACGAACAGCTAGGCTTCATTGTACTCCGTACAACGAAATCCAGCCTTTAATATCGCAAGCTATAGCTCGTTGTACTTCGTACAATGGATTAACAAGGATAGCAGCCAAAATGACGGGAATCCGGAGTCTTTGTCATATTTCCGTTGTATAGAATACAACGAGGCCGCAGACACACCTTTCTTTAAGCGCGTTTGATTGTACAGTATGCAATGAAAGTCCTCGACCAACGCATTTCTACACCGCGAGCGCCTCCCGGTGCGAGGTCGGACGCCGACTAATCAAACCACCGCCCTTTTCCCCTTCATGCTTCATATGAAACCAACCAACCTGAAAGCCTGCTCGCACTCAACAACAGAAACGCAACAATAGACTCACAACAATAGTCACTCAACAACAGACACGTAACGAACAAGCGCATACAAGCACGATTAACGCTTCCCCCTCACCGCACCCCCGCTCTTCCCCTTGAGACACAAACAAAAACCGTCTCCATCGAGACGGCTCTTGTTCACTCTATTCCGTTCCAAGAAGGCGCCTGCCGACAAAATCCAGCTTCCCCCGGTGCATTCCTGCACCTCGAGCAAGGTCTTCAGCTTTGCCTCTCGTCAGTACGCTTCCCATGCTGTTCCCTAATCGTTCACCAATCCGTCAGCACGGCGGGGCCGCGTTCCGTCACCGCTACCGTATGTTCGAACTGTGCGGCCAAAGCACCGTCCTGCGTCCGTGCGGTCCAGCCGTCCTGCCCGATCCAGATGTCAGCCGAGCCGGTCGTCAGTATCGGTTCGATCGTAATGACCATTCCAGGCTTCAGCAGCAGCCCTTTGCCAGGGCGCCCGTTGTTCTCGACATGCGGCAGCTCATGAATTTCTCTCCCGATCCCATGTCCGACAAAAGTCGTGACGACATTGAATCCCGCTTCCTCTGCACTGGATTTAACCGCATGTCCGATGTCGCCCAGACGCTTGCCCGGTACGGCCTGCTTGATCGCCCTGTCCAATGCGGACCGGGTCGCCCGCAGCAGACGTTTCACGCGCGGCGTCGTCTTGCCGATCGCATACGTCCATGCCGAGTCCGCTTTCCAACCCTCGACGTCCGCTACCATGTCGATCGTGACGATGTCGCCCTCTTCGAGCGGCTCGGCGTCCGGGAACCCATGGCATACCACATCGTTGACGGAGGCGCATGTCGCGAACGGGTAACCTTTATACCCGATCTGCGCTGGCGTTGCTCCGCGTTCACGCATGAATCGTTCAACGAAACGGTCGATTTCAAGCGTGGTCACTCCGGGTGCAATGCGGCTGGCGATAGCCCGGTGGCATTCGGCCACGACGCGTCCCGCTTTGGCGATTCGGCGAATCTCTTCCTGCGTCTTTCTTTCCATCGCGTCCATCACTCCCGTCGGTCTTCATGTCTAATTTATTCGTTGTGAATAAAGATCAGAACATGGAAGCAAGTGATGAACGTTCGGAAAAAGCGGGCGAAATCAGTGTCCAATGGCACCTATCAACAGCTGCTGTACCGCTGGCGGATCCCCGAGTGTACTAGAATGCCGGGACGACGGCTCCGCTATATTTTTGCTCGATAAAGATCCGGACTTGCTCGCTGTTCAGTGCCTGGGCCAGCTTCTGCATCGCATCGCTGTCCTTGTTGTCCGGCCTGGACACAAGAATATTGACGTAAGGGGAATCTTTGCCTTCCAGGAACAACGCATCCTTCGTCGGTACCAGATCGGCCTCCAGCGCGTAGTTCGTGTTAATGACCGCCATCGCTACCTCATCGAGCACGCGGGGCAGCGTCGCCGCCTCCAATTCTTTGATCTTCAAGTTTTTCGGATTATCAATTATATCCGGTACGATCGCATTCACGCCGACGCCTTCCTTCAGCTTCAGCAGACCGTTCTTCTCCAACAGCACCAGCGCCCGTCCGCCGTTAGACGGATCGTTCGGAATCGCGACGGAGGCGCCGTCTTTCAACTCGCTGATTTGCAGAATCTTTTTGGAGTACGCTCCCAATGGCTCAATATGCACACCTGTTACTTTGACCAAATCGTACCCCTTGTCTTTATTGAACTGGTCCAAATAGGGCGTATGTTGAAAAAAGTTGGCGTCCAACTGCTTCTCGTACACTTGCACGTTCGGCTGCACATAGTCGTTGAACTCGACGATCTGCAGATCGACGCCTTGCGCCTGGAGAACAGGCTGGACCTCTTTCAAAATTTCCGCATGCGGAACCGGCGTCGCACCGACCTTGAGCACCACTCTCGCCGGCGTCTCGCCCGCGGTTCCGTTATTCTCTTCGTTATTCTCATTCGTCTTCTTCTCGCCGCATGCCGAAGTCAAACCGATGACAAGCACCAGCACCGCAGCGAATGCCACCCATCGTCTGTCCCAAACCATTCGCTTCATTACATACAACCTCCGCTTCATGATATGAGTGAATCCATGACTCTTCTTGCTTTACTTGCGGCTGATCCGCCGGACGAGCAGATCACCGATCGACTGCAGCAGTTGCACGAGAAGGACGAGCAGCACGACCGTGACGAACATGACGTCCGTCTGAAACCGCTGATAGCCGTAACGCAGCGCTAGATCGCCAAGTCCGCCGCCGCCGATGACGCCTGACATCGCCGTATAAGAGACAAGCGTTACCGCGGTAATCGTAACGCCGGCCAACAGGCCTCCGCCCGCTTCCCGGATCAGCACGCGGCGGACGATGCTCCAGCTTGAAGCTCCCATCGCCTGCGCAGCCTCGATAACGCCGCGGTCAACCTCGCGAAGCGACGTCTCCACCAGCCGCGCGAAGAACGGCGCAGCGGCTACGACGAGGGGAGGTATGGAGCCTTCGACGCCAATCGAAGTGCCGGTCAGCCATTTCGTGAACGGCATGATCGAAATCATCAGAATCACAAACGGAACGGAACGAAGCACGTTGACGACGAACGAGAGAACGCCGTATACCACTGGCTGGCTCAGCAATTGGCCCCGTGAAGTAAGAAACAGAAGGATCCCGATCAACAGCCCGAGCACCACCGTAAACATGATTGAAAGCCCAAGCATCCGCAGTGTAGCGTAGGCGGCCTCGCGCAGTTCGTCCGGCCTTACATTGCTAAAATTACCGAACATTATGACAGCACCTCCGCCTCGATCCCTTCCGTCCGCAGCCGCTCCACGATCCGGTCCATGTCCATGTTGCTGCCGCGTACGTCGACAAGCAAATGGCCGTACGGCACTCTCTTCATCCGCGACACTGTGCCCTGCAGAATCGAGAATACAGCCCCCGTCTCCTTCACGGCTTCGAACAATACGGGCTCGTAGGTCATCTCGCCTTTGAACCGGACACGGAGCAACCTGCCTCTGCGGGCGCCGTCCAGTCCTGATGTGAATTCGTCCGAAGCATCGCCCGATTGCGCGACGAACTCCTGCGTAATCCGTTGCTGCGGATGAAGGAATACGTCGATCACTTCGCCCGACTCCACAATAACGCCATCATCGATGACCGCCACCCGGTCGCATATCGAGCGGATGACGTTCATCTCATGCGTGATGAGCATAATCGTCAAGCCCAGCTTCTCGTTAATGCTTAGCAGTAGCGACAGTATCGATTCCGTCGTCTGCGGATCTAGCGCCGATGTCGCCTCATCGCACAGCAGCACTTCCGGCTTATTCGCCAGCGCCCGGGCGATGCCGACACGCTGCTTCTGACCGCCGGACAGCTGCGACGGATATTTGTCCCCGTGTCCTTCCAGACCGACCATCTTAATCATTTCGTCGACCCGGGCACGAATTTCGGAGCGGGGACGCTTGGCCAGCCGTAGCGGAAACGCAATATTATCGCGGACCGTCGCCGTCGAGAGCAGATTGAAATGTTGAAAAATGATGCCGATCCGCCTTCGCTGCCGCTGCAGCTGTCTCGCGCTAAGCTTCGTCAGCTCTACGCCGCCGACTGTGACGGAGCCCGTCGTCGGTCTCTCCAGCAGGTTGACGCAGCGCAGCAGCGTACTTTTGCCCGCGCCGGAATGGCCGATGACGCCGAATATTTCACCGCTCCGTACATGCAGGTCGATTCCGCGAATCGCTTCCGTTACCCCTGCGCGCGACCGGTACACTTTCGTTATCGCCTTCAGTTCAATCAGATTGGCACACCCCCAAGCAACTGGTCGTCAGTAACAAACAGTATTAAGTTAACCAACCTTTCCAATATCCATGAGTAATAGAAAAAAGCCTTACCCCTGTATTCAGGAGTAAGGCTGTTATACGATCTTCTATTCATCGACTGTTCAACCGACCGAGGAGTTCAGCTTGCCGAGCTCGTCTTCCACCAGCATCGTCAATTCTTCTTCGTAACCACCTGTTATCCGATATTTGCGAATGTAGTCCTTCACAAATTTGCGCGGATCTTTCGGCTGGAAAATTCGCGTGAGCTCTTTCAGGCTTTCCTTGACTTCATTCTGGCTATGCTTGGCCATGAAATCTCCCCCCTAAGCGTTGGATGGTTATCCTCAAACTTCACGGTACGATTACGGAAGGCGGCACGGCACCCGCTAATCCATCCAGGGTGGATTACAGCGGCTCCCACGGTCAAAAAAATGCAAAACAATTTGAACTTTTCTTACTATTATACCATCTGGCAGTTAGCTATAAAAGGGAATACACAAATTAAAACGGTTCCATATATAAAAATTAACAAATTTTACTCTACAAATTTCGATCTCCATCATCCGTCAAAATAGGCGCATCCGTTAGCTGGGAGGGGGCAGATGGCCGGGAATTATTGTCGCCTGCTGTCGAACGGTATGTTGCAGCACCTGCGCCTTTCCTGAACATTCGCAGATATGCGACAACGCCGACAACGGCCACGGCTACGCCAAAAACGACAACAAGGGTAGTCACCCAACCTTCAACCATTCTGACGCCCCCTCACAACCGTTTTTCCATATAAAGTTAAGTATAACGAAAAAAACCGCCCCTTTCAACAGATCGGAACCCTTCTAAATGTTACGTTTTGATTGCATTTGAGCCTGCGATTCGGAACGCGCTGCTAGCCCAAGCGAGCAGACTGCCGTCATCTCCGTATATGTGTCCCTGCATCGTCGCCGTCCTCTTGGAACGGTGAACCATCGAGGCTTCGCAGCGCAGAGGGCCGCCTGTCGATGAGGCCAAATAATGAATGTTCAGCTGCGCCGTGACGAGCAATTCTCCGGGAAATGCGAGCATCACAGCCAACCCCATCGCGTTGTCCATAAGCGACGCCAGCACGCCGCCGTGAACAAGCCCCGCCATATTCAAATGGCGCTCCTCGCAGTAAAGCCGAACGACCGCTTTACCCGGCTCTGCGCTCTCAATCTCGCAGCCGAGCGCCCCCCAGAAAGTCGACCGGGCCTTCTCCTCCATCCGAGCCCAATCTTCTGATTCCGGCGGCATCATAATAGGAGTCCCTCCTTATCGGTTGCCCAATTTGTTTCGGCGGGTTATGCGCCATTACGGTTCATTGTATTCCATACAACGAACGGGGCAATGAAGCTCCATTCACTACGCCTTCATTGTATCTTATACAATGGAAATTTCTTTCAAACAGCGAATTGTGCTCTTTTTGCGGATTTTCCGGATTTTTCATTGTACGGACTGCAAGGAAGACTGTTGCCAGTGCGAAAAACCTGAATTTCATTGCAAATTATGCAACGAAGACAGATACAAAAGTCGATCTGACTATTCATCTGCGAGCTTACACACTGATTCTACTGTGTTTCTTCAAGCTCCTCGTGCAGCTTTCGCTTCAGCACTTTGCCTATGATGGTCTTCGGCAGATCGCTTCGGAATTCATATACATGAGGCACTTTGAATGAAGCCAGCCGCTCGCGGCACCACCGGTTCAGCTCCTCCTCGGACAGCGAGACGCCGTCCTTCGGCACGATATACGCTTTGACCGTCTCGCCCCGGTAAGCATCCTGAATGCCGATAACGGCAGCCTCCCGGACGCCCGGATGTTCGTACAGCACCTCTTCCACTTCGCGGGGATAGATGTTGAAGCCGCCTGCAATTATAACGTCCTTGATCCGGTCCACGACGGCAAAATAACCTTCTTCGTCCATCGTGGCGAGATCGCCCGTATACAACCAGCCGTCCTTCAACACCTTAGCCGTCTCCGCCGGACGGTTCCAATACCCTTGCATCACTTGCGGACCGCGTATGGCCAGCTCTCCGATTCGGCCGGGCGGCAATCGCTCTCCTGTCTCCTGATCGAAGATGGCGCAGTCCGTATCGGGGAACGGAAGTCCGATCGTGCCGATCTTGCGCCTTCCCCATACCGGATTGGCATGCGTCACCGGCGAGGCTTCGGTCAACCCGTACCCTTCGATCAGACGGCCGTCTGTCAACGCCTCGAACCGTTGCTGCACTTCTAGCGGCAGGGGCGCCGAGCCGCTAATGCACACTTCGATCGAGGACAGGTCCAATTTGGCCGCCTCCGGATGGTTCAATAGCGCCACGTACATCGTCGGCGCACCGGGAAACAGCGTCGGGCGGCGCTCCTTGATCGTCTTCAGCACCTGTGAGGCTTCGAACCGGGGCAGCAACAGAAGCTCTCCCGCTTTATAGACAGACAAATTCATCAATACGGTCAGACCGAACACATGAAACAACGGCAGCGCAGCGAGAAACCGCTCCTTGCCGTCCTCCGCTTTATAGATCCAAGCCGATGTCTGCACCATGTTAGCGACTAAGTTGCGGTGAGTCAGCATGACGCCTTTGGCAAGACCGGTCGTGCCTCCTGTATATTGCAGTTGCGCCAGATCGCGGCTTGGGTCAATCTCTGCCGGGAAAGTTGCAGGCCTCGCATCCGACATTAGACGCGTATACGCATGAACCCCAAGCTTTCCGTACGGGATATTGGGACGAAAGCCTTCCTTCCGCTGCTTGAGCGGGTACAATATATTTTTCGGAAAAGGAAGCCCATCTTTAATAGATGTGACGATAACGGCGCGAAGATCGGGCACAGGTCCTAGTTCTGTATGCTCACCCCGCACGCGCGCGAGCCTGGCATACAGCAAATCAACCGTAATAATGACGGACGCGCCGCTGTCGGCCAATTGATGCTCAAGTTCCCGCTCCACATAGAGCGGATTCGTCTGAACGACAATTGCGCCGGCGAACAGCGCGCCATAGTACGAGATAACGGCCTGCGGGCAATTCGGCAGCATGATGGCAACGCGGGTTCCTTTCTCAACGCCTAGCCGCCGAAGAGCGTCCGCCATACGGCGGACGTCCTCCAGCAGCCGGCTGTAGGTCAAAGTCCGGCCCATAAAATAAACGGCCGGCCGGTTGCCGTACTTGCGCTCGGTTTCTAACAGCAGGTCGGTAACCGCAAGATCGGGATAGGTGCAAGTCTCGGCCACCTCCTCGGGATAATGGCGCAGCCACGGACGCGGTTCGATCGGTTCCATCGTCCTCACCCTTTCCGCTCACAATGGGCTCACTTGCGCATGGCCTTCACATGCACATGCACATGCACATGCACTTGTACATGTTCCGGCGCATGCTGTTGCTCTTGCGGTTACACGACGTACCGGCCTGCCGCCTTCACCTTCTCAGCGATCGACCGTTTAATCGCGATCGTATCGGTAAGCGGCGCTCGCATCAGCTTCTTCAACACCGACAGCTGCACTTGCAGCGCATCGCCTTGTTCAATCGCCGCTAGCGCTTTGCGGGCGAGCCGCTCGATCCGCTCCATCGTGTCTTGAACGAAGACGACGGTCATATCGACCGCATTAGCGGCCGCCGCCTCGCTGACGCGGGCCAGCTGCTTCCGGACGCGCAGCAGCGCGCTTTCCATCGCATAGATGCCGATCATGATATCGGCCAGTGCGACAAGCACCTCCTGCTCCTGCTCCAGCCGCAGGCCAAGCTTCTGCACCGCGAGCCCTCCAACGGCAAGGAACGTCTTCTTCGCTTGGCCCAACCGGTACGTCTCCCTGCTCAGCGCTCCGTCGAATGATGGAAGCGGCATCGGCTGCAGCAGTTCCTCTTGCAGCGCCCGCGCCTTGCGAAGCAGCGGCAGCTCTCCTTTGAGCGCCTTCTTCATCAGCGTGCCGGGAATAAGCATTCGGTTAATTTCGTTCGTCCCTTCGAAAATGCGGTTGATCCGCGAATCACGGTATATGCGCTCGATTTTGTACTCTTGGATGTAGCCATAGCCGCCGTGGATTTGCACTCCTTCATCCGCGATAAAATCAAGCGCCTCGGTCGCGAACACCTTCACGATCGAGCATTCCAGCGCGTATTCGGCAATCGCTTTGGCCGCCTGTGCTCCCGCGTCAGGAGCATTCGGATCAGCGGTGCTGAGCCGCTCGTCGATCAGCCCAGCCGTCCGGTACACCATGCTTTCGGTGACGAACGCGGCGATGTTCATATCCGCGAGCTTCTCGCCGATCAACGGAAACGAGCTGATCGGTCTTCCGAACTGCTTGCGCGACGCTGAATACGAAGCTGCAAGCGCGATTGTCTCCTTCGCGGTGCCAACGCAGCCCGCGCCTAATTTGAACCGTCCGATATTCAATATGTTGAAGGCGATCAAGTGGCCTTTGCCCACCTGGCCAAGCACGTTGGCGACCGGTACCGGTGCATCCTCGAAGAAGAGCGGACACGTCGACGAGCCCTTAATGCCCATCTTCTTCTCCTCCGGACCGACGGTGAAGCCCGGTGTACCCCGCTCCACGATAAAGGCAGTGAAATGATCGCCGTCCACTTTTGCATAGACGATGTACACATCCGCGAAGGCCGCGTTCGTAATGTACAGCTTGGAGCCGTTCAACAAGTAGTGCGTGCCGTCCGGCGACAGCCGCGCCGTCGTCCTCGCGCCGAGCGCGTCGGAGCCTGATCCCGGCTCGGTCAGGCAGTAAGCCGCGATTCGCGTGCCGGCAGCAAGGTCCGGCAAGTAGCGCGCCTTCTGCTCCGGCGTGCCGAAGAAGACGATCGGCAGCGTGCCGATGCCGACGTGCGCGCCGACCGACAACGCGAAGGAGGACGCCTCCGCCATCGTCTCCGCCAGCAGCGTCGTGCTCACTTTATCAAGCCCGAGCCCTCCGTATGCTTCCGGCACGTCGGCACCGAGCAGTCCAAGCTCGCCGGCTTTCCGGATCAGCTGGACGGTCAGCGAATAATCGAGCTTCTCGATCTGCTCGTCGCGCGGCTTCACTTCCCCTTCGACGAATGCTCTCGCCGCATCCGCCATCATGCGCTGCTCCTCCGTTAAATCCTCAGGCGTCACAATCGATTGAGGCGCCGAATCGTCCACGACGAATCGGCCGCCGCTCGCTGCATGGTCCGTCGCCATTTTAGAACACGCTCCTTTCGTCGCTAATCGGTGCTGCAATATGCGTCTGCACGGTCGGCTCCGCCTCGAATACGCCTGCGGCCCCCATGCCGCCGCCCACGCACATCGTGACGATGCCGTACCGGCCGCCCCTCCGGCGAAGCTCATGGAGCAGCGACACGGTAAGCTTCGCGCCGGTGCAACCGAGCGGATGGCCAAGCGCAATGGCGCCGCCGTTGACGTTGACCGCTTCTTCCGGAAGACCCAGCTCGCGGATAATCGGCACGCATTGCGCGGCGAACGCCTCGTTCAGCTCGAACAGATCGACCTGATCGAGCGTGATGCCTGCCCGGGCAACCGCCTTCGGTATCGCCTCGATCGGACCGATACCCATTACCTCCGGTGCGACCCCGGCTACCGCGAAGGAGCGGAAAGCAGCCAACGGCTTAACACCGAGCTGCCTGGCGCGCGCACGGCTCATGACGACGACCGCCGCCGCTCCGTCGCTCATCTGCGACGCATTGCCCGCCGTCACCTTGCCGTCCCGCGCGAAGGAAGGCTTCAGTCTCGCCAGCCGCTCCGCCGTCGTATCCGGCCTTACCCCTTCGTCCGTGTCAAAAACAAACCGGCGCTCCGTCGGCCTTCCGCCCGCATCGACAGAGCCTAGCGATACTTCCAGAGGCACGATTTCGTCTTTGAACTTGCCTGCGGCGATCGCGGCAGCCGCCTTCGCATGGCTGGCGGCTGCGAAAGCATCCTGCGCTTCGCGGCTTACGTCATAGCGGCGTGCGACCTCCTCCGCCGTATGCCCCATGCCCATATACGCTTCCGGCATCGCATCGACGATCGCCGGATGAGGCGACAGCCGAAAGCCCGTCATCGGCACATGGCTCATGCTCTCGACGCCGCCTGCGATGATCACATCCGCCTCGCCGAGCCGGATGCGGTCGGCCGCGTAAGCGATCGCCTGCAGGCCGGAGGCGCAGAACCGGTTCACGGTTAGAGCCGGCACCGCGTTCGGAAAGCCGGCGTACAGCGACATGATGCGGGCGAAGTTAAGCCCCTGCTCGCCCTCAGGCATTGCGCAGCCGATTATGACGTCCTCGACGTCGCCGGATGACAGCCCGGGTACCCGGTCGATGGCGGCGCGAAGCACCGCCCGGCCTAGATCTTCGGCTCGCGTTTGCGACAGCGAGCCTCTCTTCGCTTTGCCGACCGCCGTGCGGACGGCCGACACGATGACGGGATCGCGTTCCCTATCGAATGGCATGCGCTCATCTCCTTCTAGAGAGAATATTCGAGCCGAGTGTCCTAGTTCCGGAGCGGCTTGCCGGTTTCAAGCATGTGGCGCATCCGCTGTTGAGTCAGCGGCTCGCCCAGCAGCGCGAGAAACGCCTCGCACTCCAGATCGAGCAAGTATTGCTCGCTTACTTCCGCTCCCGGATGCGCATCGCCGCCGGCCAGTACATGCGCAAGCTTCGACGCAATGCGGGCATCATGGACGCTGATATAACCGCCGCGCTTCATCGAATCGACGGCGAGCAGCAGAATCGCTTTGCCCTCTCGGCCGGCAACCGTGACGCGCGCGCCCGGGTCCGGCGCCGCATATCCGGCGCGGTCAAGCTCCAACACCGCCCGCTTCGCCTCGGCAATACGGGCGTCCTGCCGCGTAATGACCGTGTCGTGCGGACGCATGAAGCCAAGAGCAGCCGCCTCATGGCCGCTCGTCGTCGTCTTCGCCATCGCGATCGTCTCGAACAGCGCGGCAAGCTGCTCGTGCAGCGAGCCGGCTCCGTTAACCGGCTGCATGCGGGATGCCGCCATAATGGCAGCCTCCTTGCAGCCGCCGCCGGCGGGAATTAACCCGACGCCGGTCTCGACGAGACCGAAGTACGTCTCCGGCGAGAACACGATCCGGTCCGCAGGCAAGCAAGCTTCGACGCCCCCGCCGAGCGTCATCCGGTGCGGCGCGGCTACGACGGGCCGGGCCATTCTTTTGAGCCGGAGCATACTGCCTTGGAACATCCGGATGATGTCCTCGACCTCATCCCACTCGCCGTTCTGCGCTTCCATCAGCAGCAGCATCAGATTCGCGCCGACGCAGAAATTGCGTCCTTCATTCGCCAGCACCAGCCCCCGCCAGTTGCGCCCGACTTCCTCGGTCGACTGTCGGATCGCACTCAAAATATCCGCACCTATGGCGTTATTCTGCGAGTGGAATTCAAGGCATGCTACCTCGTCGCCGAGGTCGATCAAGCTTGCGCCGGCATTGCTCAGAATGACGCGCCCCGCCGCCTTGAGCGACGGAAGCGAAATCGTATCATCCGACTCCTCCGTCTCGCGGTAGCGTCCATCCGATACGTACAGCCTGACGACTCCTTCCTGCTTGTAGAAAGACCGGTTGCCGTCCGCCAGCCATTGCTCCACCCAATCCGGCACCGTATCGCCTTCGGCTTTCATCCGTTTCACTGTTCGCTCGACACCCAGCGCATCCCACAACGCGAACGGTCCAAGCTCCCAGTTGAAGCCCCACTCCATCGCCCGGTCGATGTCGACGATGGAGTCGGCAATGACGCCGACTTGACGCGCGGCATAGAGCAGCGTCCGCTTCAGCGAATGCCAAGCGAATAGCGTATAGCGGACATCGCGGGGCAGCGAAGATAAAGGCGGCGAAGCGGCGGCATTGGCGACGGAAGCGGAAGTCGGCGGGACGACAGCGGCAGCAGTATCGGCGACAGTAGCAGATGACGGCGCGCCAGCTGCGGCGGCGGCAGTATCGGCGACAGTAGCGGTCGGCGGCGGGACGGCTGAAGCGCCAGATCCAGCAGTTGGCGGCAACGCAGCGGTATCCTCCGTCAGCTCGCCACCGCCCCTGCTCGGGCCGGCCACCTCCTGCGTATCTGCCTGCTTATCGCCCGACGGACTCGCGATTCCGCTGATCGAGGCTTCGCCGCGCGGCGGCCAAGCGACCGGCGCCTGCCATACGCCGGAAAGCAGCGCCTGCGCTTTCGCTGCGGCGCCTTTGGCCGCCTTGGATGCGTCAATGATGGACGATGAGACTTTGGCAGCAGGCCCATACTCGTGCGTAACGAGAGACAGCGCTTCGATCTCGCTCTTGCCGCTTGCTCCGCGGCGTTTGTGGTAGAAGCCTTGGCCGCTTTTTTCCCCTAACCGCCCGTCGCGAACAAGTCTCTCCAGCACAGGGGGCCGAGCAAAAACGAGCGCATCCTCCGGATCGCCGCTCCGCTCCCGCACGTTGTCGACCACATGGAGCAGCGTATCCAGTCCGACAAGGTCGAGCATGCGGAACGTCGCGGTTTTGGGCCGGCCGAGCGCGGGTCCGGTCAGCGCATCCGCCTCTTCGACCGTCAGCCCGAACCGCTCCATCTCCTCCAGCGTGACGAGCATGCCGTAAGTGCCGACCCGGTTCGCGATGAAGTTCGGCGTATCCTTCGCCACGACAACGCCTTTGCCAAGCTGCCTCTCGCATACCCTAGTCAGCTCAGCAAGTGCGTCAACATCCGTATCCGGAGCAGGCACAATCTCGACAAGCTTCATATAACGCGGCGGATTAAAAAAATGCGTCGCCATAAAATGCCGCCGAAAATCATCGCTTCTCCCTTCCGCAAGCGATGCCACCGACAATCCGGACGTGTTCGTGCTGACGAGCGATCCCGGCGCCCGGTGCCGCTCGATCGTATCCAGAACGCTCTTCTTAATGTCGACCCGCTCGGTTACCGCCTCGACAATCCAATCCGCATCGCCCAGCACCTGCGCGTCGTCCTCCAGACAAGCAGGTGTTATCCGGCTAGCGAATGACGCATCGTACAGTGCCGCCGGCTTCGACGTCTTCAGCTTCTCAATCGCGGCAGCAGCGAGACGTTTGCGCACCTCGGGACGCTCAAGCGCCAGCCCCGCCTTCTCCTCTTCCGGCGTGAGCGACTTCGGCGCAATGTCGAGCAGCGTCACCCGCATGCCCGAGTTCGCGAGATGGCCGGCTATCGCCGCCCCCATAACACCCGAACCGATAACCGCCGCGCGGCGAATCGGTCTGTGGGATTGATTCACGCTATTCCCTCCCTTAAGTGAGTCAAAATGGCATCGTCGGTGCGAGTTCATGCTGATGGGTTGTCGGATCTACGTCCCCGCGAACTAACAGCCTCCGCGCCGGACTATACCGTACCGGATCCACCGAGGTCCGTCGTGTGCAACTGAATTAAGCGCCCTCAAAGGTCGCTTAACGGTCGCGGTTAGGTCAAAGTATCCGAATAGGAGACTGCAAAAGACTCTTAATGATGCATACGGGTAAGGAATTGCCGCCTCGATCATGCGATAAGAGTCTATTGGCGTCGCTTAAATGAACTGGAATAGCTTCTGCGTGAAATTAAGTAACCTTAGGAGACTCTTATTTCACGAGCATCACGCACGCATTACGCATTACGCATTACGCATTACGCATTACGCATTACGCATTACGCATCACACATCACGCATCACACATCACGCATCACGCATCACGCATCACGCATCACGCATCACGCATCACTGCCTATGCTAGCCCGACCTCTCGGCTATCACTTCTGCTGTCACATCCGTCACACCCGACACCCGTCACCAGACACATTCGCGTCCGCCTACTGGACTCTCAGCCCTCGCCTAAAACAGTGGCGTCCAAACCGCACCCGCCTGCTGCCTGCTGCGATCTCAGGCCTCACCTAACACAGAGGCTGCAAGCAATGTGCATCCGTCCGCCTGCTGCCCCCTAAGCACTTAAGTCTCGCCTAAAACAGAAGCGGCCAGCAGCTCTGCAACGTCCCGCGCAGCAACGCCTTCGCGTTCGAGCTGGCGGAGACCATCCTCCATCATCGTCAAGCAGTATGGACAGCCGGAACCGATCACCGTCGGCTGGACAGCCAGCGCCTGCGTTACTCTCGCCACATTGACCCGGGCGCCCGCGCGCTCCTCCATCCACATCATGCCGCCCCCGGCGCCGCAGCACATTGCGTTGCGGCCGGAACGCTCCATCTCCGTCAGCTCCATGCCTGGGATAGCCCGCAGAATTCGGCGCGGCGCCTCATAAGCGCCGTTATAGCGCCCCATATAGCAAGAGTCGTGATAAGCCGTTCGCTCCGAGACGCTGTGCGACGGCACCAACTTCCCTTCATCCAGCAGCCTGGCGAGCAGCTCCGTATGATGGACGATTTCGGTATCCTGGTGAAGGCCGAAATCCGGATACTCATTGCGCATCGCATGAAACGTATGCGGGCAAGCCGTGACGATCCGGCGGATGCCGTACCTCTCCAGCGTCTCGATATTTTCCTTGCACAGCTCCTGGAATAACAGCTCGTTGCCAAGCCGCCGCGGCGTATCGCCGGAATTTCGCTCTTCCGAGCCAAGCGCTGCGAACCGGACGCCGGCCGCGTCCAGCAGCCGAATGAAAGCGAACAGCACCTTGCGGCTGCGAACGTCATAAGCCCCCATCGATCCTGCCCATACGACCCATTCCGGACGTTCGCCGCGCTGCTCGAAGCTCTGCACCGTCTCCACCGTAATGCCCGTTTGCTCGGCGCACGCTTCCATCCAAGCGGCGCGGTCGGCGCGCGGAAGCCCCCACGGATTGCCCTGGCGCTCGATGTTCTGCATCGCGCGTTGCCCTTCCGAGGGCAGACGCCCTTCCATCAGCACGAGGTGGCGGCGCATGTCGATAATTTTGTCCACGTGCTCATTGCCTACCGGGCACTGGTCCTCGCAATTGCGGCATGTCGTACAGGACCACAACTCTGATTCCGTCATGACGCCGCCAATAAGCACGACCTCCGTGGCGTCGCCGCCCGGCGTTCCCGTACGCTGCCAAGCCTCCGCCTGCGCCTCCATCGTCGGGGCGATTGACGTATCGGCCGCGCTGCGCCCTCCGCTCCATATCGGCACCGATGCGCCCATGACGTGGAAGCTGCCCGCAGGCAGCCGATCCCGACCGCTCTGCTCTCCGTCCGAGACGCTCGTATCCGGCGAAGTGCCGCCCGATGCCCACACCCATGCAGGAACGTAAGCGTTCTGCTTCGTAACGGCGGCGCCCTTTTCCGTCAGATGATCACGCATTTTCACAATTAAATGCATTGGCGACAGCAGCTTCCCAGTGTTCGACGCCGGGCAGACGTTCGTACATCGCCCGCACTCGACGCAGGCATACAGATCAAGCAGCTGCTTGCGCCGGAAATCCTCGATTCGGCCGACGCCGAACGACTCCGCCGTTTCGTCCTCGAGATCGACCGGTTCCAAGCGGCCGATCCGGCCCCCTTTTTGGCGCAGCCACAAGTTAACCGGAGCCGTAAAGAGATGAAAATGTTTCGATTGCGGTACATACACCAGAAAAGCCAGCAGCACGAACAGATGCATCCACCATGCCGATTCGTAACCGGACTCCGCCGTACCCGGCGTTACCCCTATCGACTGGAGCAGATCCGCGGCTGCAGAAGAAATTGGCGCGTACGCTTCACCGGGAACGGAGGCCGGCTCGGCGATCCGTTCGAACGCGAGCGTCAGCAGCACCGTTACGCAGATGCCGCCGATGAACAGCGACACGATGCCGGGCTTCCAGCCCCTTTTGAGCCGCTCAATCCGCTCAATGTACCGCCGGAACACGGCATACAGCACCGCGACAAAAACAACCGCTACCGTTAGTTCCTGCATATACGAGAACCAGCCGAAACGGGCGTACGGCAGCGAATAGCCTGCGAGCCCTTTCCAGATCAGGTCGAGCGCCCCGAACTGCAAAACAATGAAGCCGTAAAAAAGAAGCAGGTGCATTACGCCGCTTCGAATGTCGCGCAGCAGCTTCCGATGGCCGAAAATTTGTCCGCCTGCACTTCCGTCTGGAGTGAAACCGGCGGGCTTCGTCCTGTTGTTCCCTTTCGCCTTCTTGCCGCCGCTGCTTTCCATGCGGTTGTCTGAGAACGGTTCCCCCGCTGGATCTTGACCGGCAGGCAGAGGCGGCGGACGAAAGGATCCCCGCCCTAGCCGCATATACGCGACTCGCCTCACCACCGCCTGCACAAACCAGCCGATGGCCGTCCCCGACACAGCAGCGAACAGCAGCCACTTGACCGTCCGGATTACCATTTCATCTGTCAACGCAGCATCGCCCCCCTAGTGCGACTTCGATATTGGACAAGTTGTTGAAGCGCTTTCACAACTGCGCGTTGTTCAAGTATATGAGCCCGTGACCGCGAACATGCGTCGGCGGTCGGCGGCAGTCGCTGGCGCACCAGGACGTACAATTAGGGAATTTGCTTATTTCTTGCGAGGATTCATATTACTCTCTGGGGATCTTGTAGTGGTGGATGCGGCGAGGCGCCAACAATAATAGGAACGGTGGTTCGCCGAGATTAAGGTGTTTTCAAGGCTGCCTTTATGCACTTGTTGCAGCCACGCATCCGCTAGTCTAATCAATCGGCCATGGACATATCGTAGCACTGATGGACACGAACCCCGCCGAGGGCACCGGCATCGGCATCACAATCACAATCACAGGCAACACCTGGTCAAGAAACGGCATGAGGAGGCGAACAAGATGCACATCGTCGTGCTCATTAAGCAAACGTTCGACACGGAGGAAAAAATCGTCGTCCAAGGCGGCCGGGTAGCCGCGGACGGCGTTAAGCTCATCGTCAACCCGTATGACGAATATGCGCTGGAGGAAGCCCTTCGCTTGCGCGAGAAGCATGGCGGCACCGTAACGGCGGTCGCCTGCGGACCGGAGCAAAGCGCGGAAGCGCTGCGGACCGCTTTGGCGATGGGCGCGGACGAGGCCGTGCGCATCGAGCCGTCGCCAGACGACGACAGCGCTTCGGTCGCTGCCGCGATCGCCGCCGCCATTCGGCCGTTGAAGGCAGACCTGCTTCTCGCCGGGCTGTTCGCCGTCGATACGGGCGCGGGCAGCGTTGCCTTGCAGACAGCGGAACGGCTCGGAATCCCGCATGTGTCGGCAGCCGTTCGAGTTGAGATCAACGGCAGCAACCTAGTCGCCGACCGCGACATCGAAGGCGATACCGCAACCGTCGAGGTTCCCATTCCTGCTCTCGTGACGGCACAGCAAGGATTGAACGAGCCGCGTTATCCGTCGCTGCCCGGCATTATGAAGGCGAAACGCAAGCCGCTGCGCGTCGTCAGCCGCAGCGATCTGGCCGCGGACGCTGCTGCTCCCGCCACTTCGCAAGTGTCGATCGAAGCGGTCCCTCCCCGCTCCGCCGGCAAGCGGCTTAACGGCGGCACACCGGCCGAACTGGCCGCAGAGCTGGCCCGTCTGCTTCGCGAGGAAGCGAAAGTGCTCTAATGAATATGAACCGGACGCGAAGCAGCTGCCCATTCCCCCTCTCCCTAAGGAGAAATGAAGGAGGTCCCATCGGATGAGCATCTCTTGTTTAGTCTTCGCCGAATGCAAAGACGGCCGGCTGCGCCGCGTCGCGCTGGAAGCGCTCGGCGCGGCGCGGCAGATCGCCGGCGACGGCGGCGCCGTG
>NZ_BILZ01000039.1 GCF_004000825.1 Paenibacillus kobensis NBRC 15729
CCAGGATCAAACTCTCCATAAAAGAAGTGCTTGTTTAGCTCATTTAAAGCTGACTTGCTATTAAAACATATCGCTCATTGTTCAGTTTTCAAGGAACAAATCTTTCGTCTCCATGTCGTTGTTCGCGACAGGATCTATAATGTAACACATTTCAACTTCGAGTGTCAAACACTTTTTTCACCGCGTTTAATGCGCTGTTGTGTTTGTGTTTCTCGTAAATTGTTTGCCGTTTTGGCGGCGAGATCTATCTTAGCACGCATCTTCCCCAATAATCAATCACCAATTTTAACCATTATAAAATAACGATACAAAGTGCTGAAGTTGCCATCCTGTTACCACTAATACGGGTAGCAGCCCGATGCATTCAAAATAGGCGGCTGTCCGGTTTCCTTTGTGTCTGTTTCCTTCATATATGAATGGGTAGATGCATATGAGAGGAGACCCGAAATGGCCGTTATATTCAAAAGAGTCGGGAATACCGCGATATTCTCCGCTGATGCCGAAGTGAAGACCAAGCAAGGCATCCTGGAGGTCAATTTTGTAGAAACCCAACGCATACCGAAAGGCAGCTTGAACGGAGTGCTGCAAATCTCCTTGAACGGCAAGCCTTTGATTATTGCCTCAAGCAGCGGCAAACCGAAATCATGCCACTGCAAGAACTGCAACTGTAAAACAAGACGCGTCCGGCAACAAATTCAAGTCTATAACCGCAACAAGATTAAAGAACTCAGCAGTGCTATAACGCTGGTCTTTCGCAAGCTAAGACGCGAGTTGATCACATCTCAAACGAGAAAATCCGCTGCTTCTGCTGCGGTGCCTTGCTTTATCAGGCTCCCATTATGCCGTCTTGCCTATTCCCAATACATTGTTGCCTGCAGGCTAAGGGGCAGACCTGCACAAGAATGCTTACAGGAAGCCGACGCCATCTATAATAATTGCAAAGGCAATTGCTGATTGGCATGAAGAAGATAGAAGAAAGCCGCCGAGGTCTCGGCGGCTTCGTTTGTGTCAGATTCTAAATCCTCTAAATTCGAATATCTTCATCACGGTTGCCGGGCCAAGGAATTACGATTAACTCGCCACCCCTTGCACGCCCCCGACATCCCGTCCCGTTCTTTTACTTTTGTATACCCGTACATAGCCCACGCTGCTGAGCAGACTCAGAACCACATTAATGGCGATTAACGCTTGGTAATTATGAAACAGATCATAGTTCAAGCCGCCTACATTGGCAGCAGCCACTCCCCCTAATTGATGAAACAATAAGAAAATGCCGGTTTGTAGACCGATTGACTTTGTTTTGAGGCTTTCGCCCGCCAGCAGAATGCCTCCCGGAATCGCGCCGAGATAAGTGGCTCCGAAGATTAAGGTAAATAGTACGGGAGACAAGTGAAATTGAGCGAACAGCACTGCGAACGCAATAGCTCGAATCAAGTACAGGCAGCCCAGTGCCAGCGCCCGCGGCATTTTGTCCAGCAGCGCTGCGAATACGAAACCGCCAACCATCTCCAGCACACCAAGAATGCTTAGCGAAGCGATAAACATCGAATGGGACACATGCGCGGTCTGCTGAATAGCCATCAGATGCATCTCGACTGTGCCTATGCTGAATCCGCAGGTAAACAGAGCAAAGATAACCGTCATGACCGTCGGATTCCGCGTGTAGCCGGACAACGTCTTCATCGACTGTTTCCATCCAGCTTTCCGTTCTGCGCGGTCATCGTCCGGACTTTGTTCAGACTGCGGACCTTCTTCGAACTTATCTTTGTTCTCCCTCATTACAAGCCATAATAGCAATATCGACGACAATCCAATGGCGATGGAAATCTTGTAAGCCGTCATCCACGTGAGCCACGAATCATTATGCACAAAAATCGGTGTAATCGCAGCCAAGCCGATCGAGCTGGCGCTGCTGATGATCATCAATGCTTTGGCCCGGTGATGCCGGAACCACTGCGCAACGATCACATAGCTGGTGCTTGCACCGATCCCCGCCAGCCCGCCCAGCACACCGAATCCGATAAAATAGCCGGCGGGATGCCGAAACGCCAAAATAACGATCGCAGAGACGACCCCCATGGCGGTTCCCGCCGTCATCGTCACCTTGTACCCGAGCCTGTCGGTCAACCAACCGCCTAACGGGGCGCACAACGAGCCGATCAAGATGCTGGCAGACCATGCATAGCCAATAAAGCCTCTCGTAACATCAAGCGACTCGGAGATCGGGGCTTGATAATATTGAACGATGATACGACCTACGGAGCCCAGAAATCCGAATATCCATAAAAAGCCGACGATGAGCCAAGCGTACTTGGGTTCCTTGAACCACATGCTCTTCACTCCCTAAAAAATACCGATTGGTATCTTTTACGGTATCCTTGGTTTACCATTTTGTCAACAAGTGATTCTTGAGGAACTTTGTAAGGTTGTCAGATTACCGTTTCTGAACACGTTTATCGAAAGCTGGCGATCTCGCTCGGAATAAAATGCATCTCACGGGCGAATAATCACTGTGGTAATGAAACCCTTACTGAAGGAGAATTGCCATGAGCGATAACAAGCCATTCGACGCAGTGGAAGATCTCGTAAGCCTTGAGGCTCTATCGGCAATGAACGCCGCCCTCTCGCCGGATGAGAATGAGCCCTCCGACGATCATGATCGGAAGATCGAAGATCCGTCATTGGATCAGTCATTGGATCAGTCATTGGATCAGTCATTGGATCAGTCGATTCATTCCAATCACCGGGATGACTTAGCATAATCTCGCTCTTCGTCCCTGCGATAATCATGGTCACCGCAAGCTGAAACGATCCCAACTCCCATCCGCCACACCGTCTGGTAACTCAAAAAGCCGCACGAAGTGCGGCTTTTTGGCTTGAATGCTATCGATTTCGGCCGGTAGCTATCTGAATCGCACATCGGGCATGATACTCTGCGAGACTCTTCGCGAATTGCTGATCGGGAAAATGCCGGTGAAGCAGCTTCAATCCCCCTGCTGTCAACGACAGGTGATGGCAATACCGGTAAAACATCATCCGCTTCGGATCAAGATTGTTATTCCTTAAGTAACGATAGAACTCTCCGAACCGAAGCTCTAAGAAGCTGTGTTCATGTTCGGGATCGAAGAATCCCGCTCCTTCAATATCAATAAGGTACGGCTGCATTTTACTATCTATTAATATATGATCAGGACCGAGTTCCCCATGTATGAAGCTGTACCGGCTCCCGGGCTCTATATCTGCTTCCAGTTCGTATAACTTATCAAGCAAGGTGCTATAACTCTCCCTCACATCCTGCATGTGCTCGAAGGCATACGATAGGGACATTTCCGCATGCTTCCGCTGAGCTTCAGAACACGGTCTATCGTTGCTTCCGTCAAAGTCGGCATTTCCGTAATAATCCCTTTCGATTGCGTGCATGTTAGACAACATACTCCCAATCCGGTGAAACAACTCATCCTGAACTTTGGGGTCTTCATGGTGAAAATATGCCTCGGCTTTCTGCCCTTCTATATACTCGACAAGTGCAAAGTCAAAAGGATGCCGGTCTTTCTTGTTATTCAGATCATATAAGGCAGGCGTCTGGACTCCATGTTGTCGGAGATAACGATTGTTCATAGCGAAGAGATGGCTGCCGTATGAACGTTGGAATGCCGGATCGTTCAAGACCTCTTCCTGGAAGTAGTTGCGGGACAGATCCCACACATAGAGCACACAAGCAAACCCGTTCTTGCAGTCGATCTTGTAAATGACTTTTTGCGCGCCACCGTAAGTTCTTGCGACTTCAGCCACGGAATAGCCGGTGCCAAATACTTGGTGCATATACTCCTGTATTTCTCCATGAGTGAGATGACTAGCAGGTTTCATCGTATAACGCTCCGTTCATCTGTATTTGCCGGCCGGCAACATAAATGTATAAAAATTGCATAGAAAAGTATAGACTGTTTCTTTCCGGTCTGTTAGAGTGTTGATTAGGGTCTATGTATTTGCGGAGTTGATGCTTCGTTGTTGATTCGAGACTAACAATGAACCTTAATATATGAGAAGGGCCGGGAGCTCACCTATGAGCTGACCCGGCCTTTAACATTCATTACCCTCTAATTTCGCGCCCCGCATCTTGCTCGGCGAGAATCTCTTTGTCTTCCGCGTTATCCCTCGTCACTTTCTGAACGCCAATCGCACTATAGGAGATCAGCAGAATAACCGCAATGTAGTATCCTTTGACATTCAATTCGAATGTTGCGTTGTAAAGGCCGATGAAGAACATCGCATATCCGATAACTAAACCCGCAATGGCTACACCCGTGAATGCCTGTGTATTCCTCATCCTATGTTTCGGATTATCCAATCGTATTTCTTTATCTTCAGCATTATCACGGACAACCTTCTGCACCATGATACAAGTAATCGTGATCAACACCATGCAAAGCAGATAATACCCTTTGACGTTCAATTCCCAGTCCGCGTTATATACGCCAAGACAGAATAGAAAGAGACCTGCAATTAGCGCAAAATACGATGCTCCCGTGAATGCCGCCGTGTTGCGTCTGCGATATCTGTGATTCATGAGGAATCCTCTCCTACAGTAGATTAGAAAATCTTTGTACTATTTTCCATTGCTCCCTGCGAATTCTAAGCTTATTGTAAGGTAGTAATTGGATCTGTGATAGTACTAATTTCGTATAGTACCGGGCACGGTAGGAAAATAACGGTTTATGTAGAAACTAAGAATACTCGACGATTATAACCATAAGGGAGCTGACAGCGTGTTTTTACACTTTTTGCAACAGAAGGAGCATAAGGAAGCCTTCCTCGAGCTGGCGAATATCGTAGCTAGCGCCGACGGCTTCGTTAGTCTTAAGGAAAAAGGCGGGCTGCGCATAATTGCGGCAGAGCTGGATTTGCAGGCGGCTCCGGCATCGCGTACACTCACGGACATTCTCGGCTGCGTGCAGGATGAGCAGGTACGGCATATTTTTATGGTGGAAATGCTGCTGCTTAGCTATGCCGACGGCGATTACAATGACGATGAGAAGGAAATCATTATGGAGATGAAGCGGCAATTCGGTATCTCCGACGAGAAATACGAAGCGTTCAAGGATTGGGTGGTTCGCATGGATCAGCTGAAGATCGAGGGCGTGAAGCTCATTCTGAACATGCCTAAGCTTTAGTCTATTAGCAAACGCAGTCTTCTCTTCTTTAAATGAAAAGGAGCCTGAGGGAAGCTATCCCTTCAGGCTCTTTGCTTTATCTCTACACTTGGATCGATTGAATAAGCTCCTTCAGTTTCTGTGCCGAACGGTGAAGCTTCTCGCGTTCTCCATCCGAAATTTCCAGCTGGAGTACCTCGCGGACGCCGGTGCGATCCACGACGCAAGGAACGCCCAGATAAACATCCGATACGCCATGGTAGTCCTGAAGCAGCGTCGAAACATTAAGCACGGCGCCTTCGTCGCGGAGAATTGCGGTGCAGATCCGGTCCAGCGCGAGGGCAATCGCGTAGTAGGTAGCCCCCTTAGCCGAGATAATCTCGTAAGCCGCATCCCTTGTGCTTGTGAAAATTCTCTCCTTCGTCTCTTCGTCGAACGGAATGCGGGTTCCGGCGACATTGGCCAAGCTCCACACCGGAAGCTCGGAATCGCCATGCTCGCCGATAATATGGGCGTGCACGCTGCGAGGGTCGATGCCTAGCTCTTCGCCGATCAGATAACGAAAGCGCGCGCTGTCGAGCAGCGTGCCCGAGCCGACAACCCGATTAGCCGGCCACTTCGACTTGTGCAACGTGAAGTAGCTCATGATGTCGACCGGGTTGGATGCGATCAGCAGAACGCCATCCTGGTTATACTTAAGCACCTCCGTCATGATGCTGTCGAAGATGTCGACATTTCTCTTCAACAGATCGATTCTCGTCTCGCCTGGCTTCTGGGCAGCGCCCGCCGTAATGATAATAATGTTGGCATCGCGGCAATCCTCATAATCGCCCGCCCACACCTTCGTTCTCCCGAGGAAAGGAAGGCCGTGGTTCATGTCGATGGCGTCGCCTTTCGCCTTGCCTTTGTTAGCGTCAATGAGCACCAGCTCGTCCGCCCGCTCCCTGAGCAACAGCGTATAAGCAGTCGTCGCGCCGACGGCTCCTACTCCAATAACTACGATCTTTGTTTTACTCATTCGAATCGCCCTCCGTAATAGTAGTCGTTGCATCGAGTTCATCCAGAAATGGCTTGTTCACGTAGTAGTACATGATGCCCATCAGTACCGCTCCGCCTATAATATTGCCTAAGGTGACCGGAATCAGGTTATGAGCGACCCCGCCCATGGATATCGTCCCCGGATGATGCAGTACCAGCGCAATCGCGAACGTGCACATGTTGGCTATGCTATGCTCGTAACCCGAGATGAAGAAGCAGAACACGAACAGAATCATGGCGAACATCTTCGCACCGTCGCCCTTAAGGGACAACGGGATGAAGAAGGCAAGACAGACGAGCCAGTTACAGAGAATAGCCCGGAAGAACAGCTCCGTCATAGGCAAATTCATCTTCTTATCCACGACGCTGAGCAGGAATCCGTTAACGGACGACTCAGCGAATAACCCGGTCGTATAGATCATGAATGCGAAAAAGGCTGCGCCGATAATGTTGCCAATGTAGGTGTACAGCCATAGTTTCAGTACGGTACTCCATTCCATTTTTCGCCTCAGCGCGGTGTACGTGTAGTAAAAGGTGTTGCCGGTGAACAGATCCCCTCCCCCGTAGGAGATCAGGATGATGGCCGCCCCGAACGTAATCGCCGCCATCGGATAAGTGAGCGGGGAATGCTCCCCATAGAAGAAGCTGCCCGTCTTGAATGCCACGATAACACCGAACCCGATGAACATACTCGCTAGCGCGGAACGCGCAATATACCGAAGCCGGCTCTGCTTGAACACCTTGAGCTTCTTCAAGGCCAGCTGTTCCACCTTCTTAAGTGCGGCAGCTTCCATATCCGTTCACCTCTAATTTTGAGATTGTAAACTAGCTCAAACCTTAGCTCGGTGAGATGATGATCACCGGTTATTCAGATCATAAAGAATATGCGGACATCTAGCTGTGATAATGATCACACCGCATGTGACTTCAACGGTGAATTAAAGGGATTCATAAGCAGCGCAAACGTCAAATAGCCCTCATCCAGTTGGTGGGGACTGTTTAATAATGTGAGCTGTTGTTGTTTGAGTTATTGACAGAATATTCTGCATATCTTATATTGAACTTAATTTATAATTATCGAATGCGATGACGAGGACAAGTAGATCCGGAAACGCCGTTCAGAGAACTGCCGGTTGGTGCGAGGCAGCGGATATCCGAATCAAAAATCACCTCAGAGCTGGCCCCCGAATGAATAGTAGATGGGCCCGGGATTCTACCGTTACAAAGAAGCACCGTTGTTGGACGGTGGCTAAGGGGGCGTTTATTATAACGTCAATCAGAGTGGTACCGCGGAGAAACTCCGTCTCTAATGGGATGGGGCTTTTTTGCGTCTTCATAAATGAAAGAGCAGATGAAAGGGTGATATTGCAATGAAATTCAAGTTGTATACGGATGTGCATGAGTTTTACAACGATACCTATGATGTGCTGATGCGTCACGAAGCACAAAATTTGATTCCTCTTGGCAATATCATAATCGGGCATGAAGGAAAAGACAAAACAGACTGGCGCGACCCTGTAAATTGGCTTATGGCAACTATTTCGGATGCTAAGGGCATACAACTTACCGCCGTAATGACGCCGCCGCACCATATTACGCTTTATGCAACAGACAACATTATTAGCCCAGGAGCTGTAGACTGTCTGATAGATGGGCTGAAGGACCGTGAAATTCCAGGTGTTATATCCGAAAAAACCTTGGCAGAGTATTTTGCCAAAGAATATACCTTGCGCAAGGGAAGAACCTTCAAAACAACCATGAGCCAACGTATATATGAACTTACGGCAGTAAACCCGGACATTAAAATGGTTGGTACCGTTCGATTGCTAGATGAAAAGGACATGCACTTCTTCCCATACTGGGCTGAAGCATTCTATGCAGCGGGGAGTTATGGCAAAACAGAAATGTCCATCCCGCAACAAAATGCAGACCCTTACCTCTACCGAATAGCATCAAAAAAACTCTATATTTTAGAGGACAACGGGATACCCGTTTCTATGGCAGGATATACGAGGGAAATGCAAACGGCTATTGGAGTGGCCTTTGTATATACCCCTCCATATGAGCGCAGGAAGGGTTACGCTTCTTCAATTGTGGCGCAAATAAGCCAACTAGCATTGGATAAAGGATTTACTAAGTGCGTCTTATATACGGACTTAGCAAACCCTACATCTAATAGCATCTATCAAAAGATAGGCTATACGCCAATTTGTGATTCGCTTCAGTTAAAATTTGAATAGTATTTACGAACTTTCATGGCCAATTGCATGTTTCACTTTCCGAACCATTTTCAGAACCGCAACTTCAACCAAAGAGGTTAATCTCTGCGTATAATGATCATTTATGATATACGTCCGCGTCGAAGAAGGGCCTTTCAAGCCTAACCGCTCCCACTCGGAGGGATCGTTCGAATCGCTGAGCCTTTCCAGCATTCTTGAAGTCTCTTTCTCGATCTTCGCTTGAATTCGTCCGAACGCCTTGATAATCCGCGCATGAAACTCGTCGATCGGATTAAGGTCCGCAAGACTTTCCAGATGAATGCCTTCGCGAATATACGATACATAAGCAAGATGCTCAGCCCACAACTTGTCGATATAGAACAATCTGACGCGCTGTTCCGAGGGACTCATTGGCATTTCACCGGTCAGAATAGCGAGGCGGTCTTTATACAGGATGAGCCTTTGCTCCTCCACCATATCCGAATAGCGGTTCAACTCTTGGCGGATTTGGAAGTTCTGGCCCATGATCACACGCTGAACATGACCGATTTTATTGCGCAGCGCCGGTTTATCGAGCGGCTCGTCCTGTCTGAGTTTCCTGTAGGAGGAAGGGATCGCCTGGTCGATGCCGGAGCGATGCAATAGCAAATCGTCCTCTAAGCTTACAAAAAATCTGGACGCTCCCGGATCTCCTTGCCGTCCTGCGCGGCCGCGCAATTGGTTGTCGATTCGAACGCTTTCGTTCACGAGCGTACCGATGATATACAAACCGCCAAGCTCCACGACAGCATCCGCCTGCTTCGCGTCTCCGCCGCCAAGCCGTATATCCACGCCTCGTCCAGCCATATTGGTGGACACCGTCACGGCGCCAATTTCTCCCGCTCTGGCAATGATTTCGGCTTCTTCCGAATCGTTCTTCGCGTTAAGCACATGGTAGCTAACTCCCACTTCCCTGAGCCGATCCGCCAAAATGTCTGATTCCTGGACACTCGACGTGCCGATCAGAATCGGCCTTCCGGTCGCGTGGACAGACGCAATTTCATCGACCAGCGCTCTCAGCTTCGCTTCCTTGCGGGTATAAATCTGGTGAGGGTGATCGATGCGGATGCAAGGACGGTTGGGCGGAATTCGAACAACCTGCAGCGAATAAACATAGTCGAATTCGTCCGCCGAGGCTTGAGCGGTAGCCGTCATTCCGCTGATGGTCGGATATAATCTCAACAAATGCTGAAGCGTGATCGTGCCGAGTATGGTGCCACCGACCTTCGAAGCAAGCCCTTCCTTCGCTTCCAACGCGGCTTGCAGCCCTTCCGGCAAATGCCGGTTTTCCGCCACGCGTCCGGTATATTCGTCGATCAGTTCGATTCGGCCGTCGCGTACGATGTAGTCGATATCCCGTTGTAATAGAGCATCGGCGTGGAGAGCGCAATGGATGGACGTTAACAAATGAACGTTATGGGCTTCGTATAAATTACCGCAGTTCAATAGCGACTCTACCTTGTCGGAGCCCGCTTCGGTTAAAAAGACGTTGCGCTTAAATTCATCGAAAATAAAATGCTCGTCAAGATGCAATTGCTTCGCCACATCCGCGAACCTTGTGCCGTCCTGTCCAGCAGTTGCAGCTTCATCTGCGATTACGAGCGGAATGCGCGCCTCGTCGAGCAGCAGCGAATCCGCTTCGTCGACGATCACGTAATGAAATGCCCGATGGACGGTGTCGCCTGTGGTCATCGCAATCGAGTCGCGCAAATAATCAAAACCCGCTTCTTTGGCCGTCACGTAAGTAATGTCCGCCGAATAAGCTTGCTGTTTCTCAGCTAAGCTCATACCCGATTGAACCGCCCCTACCGATAGGCCGAGAAGCCGATAGACCGGTCCCATCCACTCCGCGTCCCTGTTCGCCAAATAATCGTTAAACGTCAGGACATGCACCCCTTTGCCCGTTATCGCGTTCAAATACGCCGGCATAACGGCCGCAAGCGTCTTCCCTTCGCCTGTCTGCATTTCAACCAATTTCCCCTCGTGAAGGGCAATGGCCGCCATCACTTGAACCTCGAAAGGCCGCATGCCAAGCGTCCGCTGCGCCGCCTCGCACACTAATGCGTACGCATCTGTCAGCAGCTTGTCGAGCGGTGTTCCCGCCTTGGCCTCACTTTGCAGCCGTAACGATTCAGCTTTAAGCTGCTCGTCGTTCCACGCTCGCAAATCCTGTTTATTTATCGTTGCGGCTATGTCCCGATAACCATTCAGCTTGTGCAGCACTTCGCGCTCTTTCGCTCTTTGCACCAATCTGGCGATCATGTTCATGCGGACCTGGCCCTCCCCTCGCTACAGCTTGCTTGACCTCATTTCATAAATTCAACAAATCCAACACCGTAATACGCAGCTGCCGCGAAAAGAATGGTCCAAAATGCAAGGCTCGTCGTCATCCAAATGAGGATCTTTTTACGCGGGGCTTTAAAAATCATGGCGACGGCGACGGCAATCTCCGTTCCGATCAGCAGCGGACCGATGACGGCAAGACCCGGCAATCCGTACTTGACGAATACGTGATGGGCGCGTTTGCTTTTTTTGCTCTCCTGCGCCGGCTTCCCGCTGGCCATGCGTTTTCTGTTTCTCCATTCCTGCCATCTATGAAAGAGGAAAATCATGAGTACCACGGTTAGCCAATTTCCCGTAAAAGCAAGAAGCGTGGACCAAATCGGATTTAATCCAAGCGCGATGGCAAGGACAACAACCGCCGAAGACTCAATCCACGGCAGCGCCGACAACATGAACACGGCCAAGTAAGACCATTCTTGAAGGTATTCCTCGATCATTCGTTAACCCCCTGTACTTTAGCTTCAATCCCTTTGCGCATCTCATAAGCGTTCAACACCGGAAAACGAATGGCAACCGTTGTGCCCTGTCCCACTTCGCTACTAATATGGACAGAGCCCTGATGCTGGTCAACGATCCAGCGAACGATCGATAGCCCTAAGCCCGCTCCATGACCCCCTCTTTGTCTAGCGGAGTCCCCTTTATAAAAGCGGTTAAATACGAACGGCAGCTCGCGCTCCGGAATCCCTGCCCCATTGTCCTTAACGGTCACAAGAACGGATTTCCCCTGCCTTACGCATCCAAGGTCGATCTGTCCGTGCTCCTGCGTAAATTTCATTGCATTGTCCAGCAAAATCATGAGCATCTGTACAAGCCGGTCCTCATCTCCATGAATGAGCAATTCTGCATCTTCGACATGGAGTTGCAGCCGCAACTGCTTATATGCCATTATTGGCTCAATACTGTTTGCAAGCTCTTTAATAATTCCGTCCAATCGCACAGGCTTGCAGGAGATAACTTCCTCATTCGAATCGCCTCTTGCCAGAAGAAGCAGCCCGTCTACCATGTTGCTCAACCTTTTCGTTTCTTTCAAAATGACGGAAATAGGGACGATTTCCTCTTCGATTGTACGGTCAGGATGGCGTAACAATAACTGCGCTTGCCCTCTAACGACGGATAGCGGACTTCTTAACTCGTGGGAGGCATCTGCCACGAATTGCTGCTGCTTGTCCCAAGCTTTCTGAATCGGCACGAGCGCCCTTCTAGCCAATGCATAACCCGCGATGACCGACAATAAAGCACCGACACTTATTCCGAATCCGATACTCCATAACAACCGGTTCAAATAATACGCCTCGGCCGTAATTTCCGTCATGATCTGGACCGTCTTCAAGGGTAATTTCGACAGCTTCTCAACATCCGGTAATTGGCCCTGATAAGGTCTGCTTACGAACCGGTAGATTTTCTTGTCCAAATGTATCGTCTCGGGTCCCATGCTATTTTGTTTCTCCCGAAGAACCGAACTTACCGAGATCAATGGCTCTTTATAATAAACGCGTCCTACTAGGTCATCGTTCGAATCCCAGTAGTAAACCACCGTGAACCGTTCCGGTTCATTCGAATCAATGCTGATGACTTGCTCCCCCGTGCTCAGGGACACCTGCCGCATGTGATCAATATCGAACACCAGCAGACGGTCAATATCGGAATAAATCTTATAACGCGCCAGTCCGTATAAAGAACCCCCCAGCATGACGAACAACAGAAATACGATGAAGCTGTTCCATATCGTCATTTGTACAAGTGTGCGTTTGATCATGCTGGGGTTTGCTCTCCTTTGTATTGAACCGATTGGAGGTATGAATTCACTTGCTGTTCCACGTTACTCTTGAGAAATTTCGAACTTCGAGCCGGCATCTCCGGCGAATACGATGGTTCCTCCCGCAGGCAGCGTGATCTGATCTTTGTGTCCGATAATACTGAAATAGGTGCATATTCCATCCGCATCATAAATAGCGAAGGACGCTTTCGAGGACATGCTTACGTTAATGCTCTTTCCCTCGTCCTCGTCGCTTATCGTATACCACTGGGCGTATCCGCTCGACGGGATCTTAACGATAGACTTCTTACCGACGTCGATGGGCTTCACGGCATCCCCGTTCATCAAGATGCTTCCACCCGTTCTCAGATACTCAACACCATTCTCCGTGAAGAACGTTAACCCGAAGAGATCGCGCCCATTGTTTCCCGGAATTTGCAATTCGGAGACGGCCGTATTCGGGCCTGTTATTCGCTTATCCAACACGTACCCCGGCAATTGTTGCGACATATTGAATTGATCGGGCGACGCCATCAAATAAACAAGCGACGTATACTTCTGATTCAACAGATAATACTTCTTGCCGTCACGCTCCTTCCATGCCTTCATTGTCCCAGTCGGAAGATCTCGAGGCTGGAGCCTCTCGGCATTGTACTCTGACACAGCCGTCTGCCCAAGACCAGGAACCGAAGCGTATCGGCGAATCCATAAGTAGGTACGGCCGTTCTCCTCGGTCACGAAGCTGATCATCACATTCCCATCCAAGCTCCGGAACGTACCGTCCGCCGAATATTCGTAGATCTGAGCTGGAATATTGGGCGACTGCTCCGAAGTGATGGTCAGGACGCCACCGTCGGTAATATCGATGTTAGACGTTCCGTTGTACGCCCCATAAATTCCCGAGTACTGCAGAACGGACTCCGGCATCTCGGCCTTTACTGCCGCGCCGTATGACTTCTCAGGCTTGAACTCGGTGATCGCCCCCTTCTCCTTCAGCGCCTGAAGCAGCATTTCGTTCGCCAGAAGCTGGTCGTACCCGCTATCCCCGCCGGAAGTGACGACAGCTGCTGCCATGTTCTGCTCGGGAAGCACAACGAGCGACGCTTTATAGAGAATCGTGTCCCCGCCTTTACTAAGCGCCTTTATCCCATATTCGCTGAAAGGATACAGATTGACACTGTCCCATCCGAGACCGTATCCGACTAGACTGTCCGCATCGTCAGGCCACAATGACGTCTTATACTCTTCATCCGCCATAGACGCAACCGATTGGCCGGACAACACTTCCTTCGCTTTCCCCGTGAAAATTTGCGAGAATCGAACCAAATCTTCTGCCGTGGAATAGATGCCCCCCGCTCCAATCACGTTGACCGTCTGGTGGGGAAGTTGCCCTGTATAAGCAGGATAATAGAGCCCCGCCATCTCGGCTGCGTTCGGGGAATCGAGCGGCGTCTCCGTATTAGCCATACCGAGAGGCTCCGTAATATACTTATGGATGTAAGAGGTGAAATCCATGCCGCTGACACGCTCAACCAGAATCTCGGCCAGCGTAAATCCGTCATTGCAGTAAACCGAGTAAGCGCCCGGGTCCGCCTTCAAAGTCTGTCCGGCCAGCTGCTTCAGCAGCGTGTCGTGGACGTAAGTATCATTGTCTTCGAATAAAAAAGCGTCCGTAAACGACGATCCGTTCAGACCGGAAGAATGATTCAGCAGCATGCGAGGCGTAATTTGCTTATAGCGTTCATCTTTCATCGTAAACTCGGGGATATATTGGACGATCGGCATATCGATATCGATTTTCCCTTGGTCGACCAGCTGCATGACGGCAACCGTGGTAAACATTTTACTCGTCGATCCGATCCCGTACATCGTCTCTTTCGTGAGCGGCGTTTGTCCCTGCTCATCATTCTTGCCGGATTGGCCGGATACGACGATGCTGCCATGATCGATGATGGCGTACTGCACGCTGTTCGTGCCGTATCTTGTCGTGAGGAGAGCCGCCTTCTCCTGGGCATCCTTCCGGGTTGCTTCGTAGGTGATCAAAGCCTTGCTCGAAGACGAGTCCGATGCTGCCGTCGAGCCGTTGATCGAAGCATCGCTTGACCCGGTCGCCTCGGATGCATCCAGCGCAACCGAAGTATGCTGCGCCTCTGTCGTTGCAGGATTGTCATCGCAGGAGGTCAGCAGCAGACAGGAAGATAGGGCAACTCCCATGAAGAAGGTCAACCGAGTATTCTGAAATATCTGTCTTAGAAGGCTCATGAATTGTATCCCCCTTATTTATTGATTAAGGAGAATATAATGAGTGAACCTTAGATTTTCCTTTGACTACATTTTGAGCTTGTACCCCAAGCCCCTTACCGTTTGGATCAATTGATCCGCCTGCCAGGAGGACAGCTTCTTCCGGAGATAATGGACATAAAGCTCGACGATGCCGATTCCCGCTTCCGAGTCGAGCCCCCAAATCCGGTTATAGATTTGCTCCTTTGTTACAATCTGCTCTTTATTCATAAGCAAGTACTCAAGCAGCTCATATTCTTTTTCCGTTAGAGTCAGCTCTTCCCCCTTAACGGTTACCACCCGATTTCTGGCTTGAATGGCGATCGGCCCGTAGTTAATCTGCTCTTCTTGATTAATCTTGCCATAGCGGCGCAGCAGCACTTTGACTCGAACGATCAGCTCAGGGACCTCGAACGGCTTCACCACATAATCGTCCGCTCCGATCGTCAGCCCCTTTACCCGGTCGCTCAACCCGTCTTTGGCCGTCAGACAGAGGATTGGTGTCTCCACTCCTAGCTTCCTAGTCTCTTGGATAAACGTGAATCCATCAACCTTAGGCAGCATAATATCCAAAATAATCAGATCGAACTCGCCGTACATGGCGTGATGCAGGCCCTCTTCTCCGTTATGGCATTCCATAACCTCGTACCCTTCATCCCGCATAACCCTTGCAATCGTATATGAAATCGCAATATCGTCCTCAACGATTAATAGCTTCATAAGTTCCTCCATGGATGAACGAATATGAGGATAGGTTAACATATTAGGATTTATTTGTGAGCCACTCGATAGAAATATTCCCAGCATACCCTTACTTTCAGGTATCGTTTGTTGAGTTCGAACATAAAAACATCGCCAAGGCGATAAGCCGCCTGGCGATGTTTTCAACATTTGCGGAAGATGCCTTTCAGACAAAAAGCGTAACCATTAAAAACAGAAGAACGATGATTCCGAACACGATGGCCAACGCTTTCCATTTCGATGTATTCGTAGTCGAAAAATATTTCGTTCACTGTCCCGATTCAATCGCATTCAACTACCTTTCTCGTAGATATTGATTATTTTTTACAATCTTCTACAAATTGCATGTTTTTCCTGCTTATTAATTGCTCATTCGTTATCGGGACATCGTGTGTCACGTGATTCAGCCCGATTCTCCTCAGCAATCTCCGTTGATTGGGGCTATCTAAGAAACTTCTTTCTACCCGCGACTTTCGTAAAGAATTTGTTTCAATCTATGTACAGAAGTTGTAATATTACACCAATGGTTATCAATATTTAAGTAGGTGCCGGTTAATGAAATCCCTTCAATTCGTTGTGCAACGCCTAATACAAAAAACGCCTCTTATTATCACCGTACTCGTTGCAGCTTCCCTCTCCTTGAATCTCACCAGCTCCGTTAACAGTTCGCGAGGCCTCATTGCTGCTCTCTGCTTCGCTGTTCTAAGTTTCTCTTCCATTCTTGTCCGCTCGATCCCAATCAAGTACGTGCTTTCTGCTGCGGCCTTCGTCGCTTTTTTCAGCGCTTTGCCTGAGTTGACTTTCGATAAGCTGGTCAGCGTCATGTACTTGTCGCTTGTCTTCCTGGCCTTCCTGCTGCCGTCTCCAGTGCCAACGATGGTCGCCACAGGCTATTATCTATACTTCACCCCGTCCTATTCGCCCGAGGTGCAGCCGGAGATGATCAGCACGATCATGATCGGTGCTGTCATCAATTGTGTTCTATATTCTCTGCTGGCCTTCTACTTCCGAGGTCTGAGTCACAAGAATAAAATTAACGAGGAGTTGAATGTACAGCTTCAAGCGGCATTCGGCAAGCTGGAACATATGGCGTACTACGATTCACTCACCGGGCTGCCCAACCGGGAATTGCTGAAGAAGCGGATGGCCGAGGAATTGTCCAACGGGACACAGACGGCCGTTATGTTCCTTGACTTGGACAATTTTAAGAACGTCAACGATATGATGGGTCACAACTCGGGAGATCATATGCTCCGAGACGTCGCTATCCATCTCCGCAACGTTCTCGGCGAGTCTTGCTTTATCTCGCGGTATGCGGGAGATGAATTCATCCTGCTGTTTCCATACAGGCATCGGGAAGAGATCGAGACATTGGCTAAACAGCTGATTCGCTCCTTCCGCACACCTTTCCTTATCCATAATAAATGGATCTATTCTACGCCGAGCATCGGCATAAGCTTACACCCAGAGGACGCCCGCGATGTTGAGACTCTGATTCAATATTCGGACAAGGCGATGTATGATGTCAAAACAAGCGAGAAAAACGGGTTTCAGTTCTTCTCCGCCTCCAAGAGCACCGAACTGCTCTATCAAGTGAAGCTGGAGAACGATCTTCACAGTGCGCTCAGCAAACAGGAGTTCACTGTCCACTATCAACCCTTGGTAGAACTAAACTCCGGACGAATCTGGGGTGTTGAGGCGCTTCTCCGCTGGACGCATCCTGAGCTCGGGCCAATCGCACCGTCCGTGTTCATTCCGTTGGCTGAACAGACCGGTGTCATTGTCGAGCTGGGCGAATGGGTTCTAGAGGAAGCGTGCAGGCAGGTGAAAAGTTGGCAAACGGCCGGCAACCCTGAGCTGACGTTGGCTGTGAACATCTCCATTCGCCAGTTCAAGTCGCCTGGCTTAGCCGAGACCGTTGCGCGGATTCTGAGCGAGACAGACTTCGATCCTGCCCTGCTAGAGTTGGAAGTTACGGAGAGTTTAATGCAAAACCTAAGCCAGTCGATCACGGTACTCGGTGAACTGAAGAGCCTGGGCGTGAAGATATCAATCGATGACTTCGGGACGGGTTACTCCTCGCTGAGCGTTCTGCGCCACCTGCCCGTTGATCTGCTGAAGATCGACCGGTCGTTCACGCGCGAATTGACGACCGACGCTCCTTCCGCTTCAATCGTTAAGCTGATTATCGATATCGGCCACAGCATGAACCTGGAGGTTGTCTGCGAGGGCATCGAACATGAAGAAGAAATCGCCATTCTACAGCAGTATGGTTGCGAGATTGGCCAAGGCTATTATTATCACCGTCCTGCTCCTTCGGAAGAGATCCAGCCTCTATTGAACCAATTGGATCCGGCAATTTAATGGGTCCATACTAGATCACACTACGCAAACGAGTTCATGAGGAGGCCGTATCTATTGAAAATAAAAGTGTTGATTGCAGACGATAATTCATTTATCCGAGAAGGAATGAAGATTATCCTCACCACATTCGACGAGTTCGAGGTGGTCGCCACCGTTGCCGACGGAGCGGAGGCGATCGATTATTGCCGCTCGCACGAAGTGGACGTCGCCCTGCTCGATGTGCGAATGCCGAACATGAACGGCGTCGAGGCAACCCGCCTCCTAACCGAGCACACGAAGGCGAAGCCGCTGATCCTTACGACGTTCGACGACGATGAATACATTCTCGAGGCGGTTCGGTCAGGCGCCAGAGGGTACCTCCTGAAGAACAATGACCCCGAGCGAATCCGTGACGCCATCAAGAGCGTGTACAACGACCATCACGTTCTCCAAGACGTCGTTCTGGATAAGATCAAATCCAATCTGGTAATGGGTGCGCAAGTGACTCCTCAGACCAGCCGCGAAGCGCATAACGATCCGACTGCGGCTTCCAAGCCGGTTCAACCCGCCTCCGGTTCGGATCGGTTTGACCGCAGCCCGTTCACAGAGCGCGAGCTCGACGTTATGGCGCAAATCGCCAAAGGGCTCTCCAACAAGGAAATCTCGAAGAAGTTATTCATCTCCGAGGGCACGACCGCCAATTACATCACGTCCATTCTGAACAAGACGGGACTTGAACACCGGACGCAGATCGCGATCTATTATTTGACGGGCGAAGTCAAGCCATCGGAAGATTAGGGGATCTCGACATGGAATTCTGGATCATTGGCAACAAGGCTATATTGCTCTTCTATGTCATCTTCGTCTCTTATTCCGTCGTGCGCGGAGCGTCTCCTTGGGAGATGCTCGCCTACTTGTCCTACTTATGCGTGAACATGGCCATTCCGATTCTGAGGAAGCACAGACGCCTTCAGCTCTTGGGGGTGATCGCCTCGGCCGTATTGGTCACTCTGCTCGCCTTTCGTATGAATACGATTTTTATCCTCCTACTGCCCGTCAATCTCTATGAAATGGTGCTGCTGTCGGGAGGAAGGAACCGCCTGGCCCTGCTGCTTGGCATTGTCCCGCTGTTCCTCATCCCAAGCGATGAGACGCCGGTCTATCCGCTCGCGACCTCCTTAAGCCTGCTTCTCTACTATGGCATGCGGGTTCATACGGAGAAGCTCGAGAAGCTCAGCGAGGAGAAGGAGACGCTTCGCCTCGATCTGCAGCGTCTGAGGCAATCCCTTATCATGAACGAGGAATATATACGCCAATCCGAGCACACCATCAAGCTGGAGGAGCGCAATCGGCTGTCGCAGCAGATTCACGACGAGGTCGGCCATGCGATGGCCGGGGCGCTCATCCAGATGGAAGCGTCCAGGCGTCTGTTCGTCGCGAATCCGGACAAGGCGTCGGAGTTGCTCGGCAATGCAATTGCCATCTCCAAGGAGGGGCTGGAGCGTATCCGGCTTACTCTTAAGGATATGAAGCCCCGCTCGGAGGAGCTTGGCATCCACCGGCTTCGGCTGTTCGCTGACGAGCTGTCCGCCAATCACGCGGTGAACGCGACCGTCACGCATACGGGAGATCTGAATCTAATCACGCCTCTTCAATGGAAGATCATCCATGAGAACACGACGGAGGCAGTCACGAATTCGCTGAAGTACGGAGAGGCGACTGTCATCGAGTTCGAGATTCGCGTGCTGAACCGCATGATCCAGTCCGTCGTCGCCGACAACGGCCAAGGCGCGGACAAGATCGTCAAAGGGCTGGGCATTGTCGGCATGGAGGAGAGAGCCGCGTCAGCAGGAGGAACCGTCATTGTCGACGGTGCGAAAGGCTTCCGCGTGGCCACTCTCCTGCCCTTCCAGAAGGGCAGATGAAAGAACTCATGCTCAGAACATGAAATTTCTCATATGCAAAGGATGAACTTATGCACTGACATGAGGTCATCCTTTTTTATTAGAATTAAGCCATAACCATTAACGAAAACGGAGTGATACGGATGAACGTATTGGAAATCCGCAACCTGACCAAAAAATTCGGCGACTTCATCGCCGTCGATAACATGAATCTCAGCGTTCGCGAAGGAGAAATCTTCGGCTTCCTCGGAGCGAACGGCGCAGGCAAGAGCACGACGATTAACATGATCTCCTCTCTGCTGCGGATCTCGAAGGGAGAGATTCAGCTTCTCGGCCGAGACATCGTGAAGGAGAATAAATTCGCCAAGATGAACATCGGCATCGTACCGCAGGATCTCGCGATCTACGAAGAGATGTCCGCCTATGAGAATGTGAGCTTCTTCGCCGGATTGTACGGTCTCCGCGGCTCGCTGCTGAAGGAACGCACGGAGGAGGCGCTGGAGTTCGTCGGTCTCGGCGACAAGCATAAGGCTCTGCCGAAGAGCTTCTCCGGCGGCATGAAACGGCGCCTCAACATCGCCTGCGCCATCGCCCACCGCCCGAAGCTCATCATCATGGACGAACCGACCGTAGGGATCGATCCTCAGTCGCGCAACTATATTCTGAATTCGGTCAAGAAGCTGAATCAGATGGGCTGCTCGGTTATCTATACGAGCCACTATATGGAGGAGGTCGAAGAGATCTGCACACGAATCGCGATCGTCGACCACGGCAAGATCATCGCGGAGGGCACGAAAGAGCAGCTCAAGTCCATCATCACCGATACGAAGGAGACCTGGATCGGCGTGAGGAACCCCGAGCGTCTTGACCTGGACGCGCTGAAGCGAATTTCCGGCGTCAATTCCGTTCGGTTGGAAGAACAGACGGTCAAGATCGTATCGAGAGGCGAGATCAACAATCTCAATTGGGTTATCCAACAGTTGATCGGTGATCAAGTCGAGATCAGCTCGGTCGAAGAGCAAGCGCCCAATCTGGAGACGGTGTTCCTGACTTTAACCGGCCGGAACCTGCGCGACTAAGGAGGACGAACAACGTGAATGTGCTTCGCATTGCATTATTCGAGATCAAGAAGGACTTGCGGGATAGGCGCACCCTGCTCTTTATGCTTGCCTTTCCGATCGTGCTTATTCTGATCCTCGGAACGGCGCTCACGAACGCCTTCAATAGCGGAATCGAAGTCGGAGATATGAAGCTGCTTGTGAACAATACCGCCCAGAACCAGCAGCTGCAAAGCTATTGGAACGGCTTCGCTCAAGCGATCGGCCGAGAAGGCGTCGAGGTGACGCCTGCCGCGAACGACATCAAAGGCAAGGAAGCCGTTCAAGATAATCAGTTTACGGCGTACGCGGAGATCGACGACAACGGCATTCGCTTCTACGGAAGCAGCCGCGAGACGATCTCGAGCAATATCATCCAAGGCATGCTAACCTCGTTCGCCGACAAATACAGCTTAGCCGCGGCAGCGGTAAGAAACAATCCCGAAGCGGCGGAAGGCATCATCGCGGGATCGACGTCGGCCGGTTCGTTCGTCCAGGAGTCCTCGCTCGATCCAGACCGTAAACCGGGCTCCATCGATTATTACGCGATCGCGCAATCGACGATGATTGCTCTCTATGCGTGCATGTCGGCTAGCTGGCTCATTCGCGGTGAAGTGAAGCGGAAGACGGCGCTCCGGCTGGCCGCAGCACCTGTCGGGAAGCTGGAAATTTTCGCAGGCAAGGTAATTGCAAGCTCCATCATCAACTTCCTGTGCATTCTCGCGGTCGTCTTGTTCAGCAAATACGCGTTCGGCGCCAACTGGGGCCATCACCTCGGCTTCGTGTTCCTCCTGCTGTTCACCGAAGTTCTGCTAGCGGTCAGCTTCGGCCTTGGCGTCGCCTTCCTATTCAAAGACGAATCGGTCAACGCCGTCATGATGCTCTTCGTTCAATTGGCATCCATGTTCGGCGGCGCCTACTTCCCCGTCGACGAGGCATCCGGCTTCTTCAGCGGACTCGCCAATGTCTCGCCTCTGCGCTGGGCGAATGAGGCGTTGATGAACTTGATCTATAACGACGACTTGAATGCCGTGTTCCCGGTCATCGGGCTTAATACCGCGATAGCGGCAGCATTCCTCGCATTCGTCGCCATTACGATGCGCAAACGGGAGGCGTTCTAATATGAATAACATGATGTGGATTGTTCGCAGGTTGCTCCGCACGACCTTCCGCAAGAAATCGAGCTGGATCGTCTACTTCGGCTTGCCAGTCGCCGCCATCCTGCTCTCCATGCTGATCTACGGAAGCGCAAGCGGCGGCAGCTTACACGTCGGCGTCCTCAATCAGGACGGCGGCAAGACGTTGACGCAAGATACGATTCATTTTGTCGAAGGTCTGAACAACGTGAAGATCACGATGACGGACGAAGCGTCCATGAACAAGGACATCGCCTCCGGCAAGCTGGATAGCGGCCTTATCTTCGAGCAAGGATTCGCGGACAGCGTCCGGGACGGCGAGCCGGCCCGTCTGCGCCTCGTCTCCGCCAAAGGAGCGGAAGTGACCGCTTACGTGAAGGCACTGCTTAACGGCTACCTTGGCAACGTCGCCGCGATCGGCCAAGCGACGAAGAGCGACGCGGAGGCGTTCGACGCCATCTATGCAGATTACAAACAGTCCAGCTTCAAGCTCGAATCCGAGTCGCTGAAGGATACTGCGAAGTATAAAGACATGACGTATCAATCGATCGGCTTCCTGCTGATGTTCCTCCTCTTCTCCGCGGTCAACATGAGCGAACTCATTCTGAAGGAGAGAGAAGATCGTACCTTCCTTCGCCTGCTCTCATCGCCGCTGTCGGCCCGGGGATTCGTGCTTGCGAACGTGCTGGTCGCCTTCATCATTCAGGTGCTGCAGATTGTCGTTACGCTGTTGATCCTGAAGTACGCCATCGGCATCGACTCTGGCGTCCCGCTGCGAGATTTGCTCGGCACGCTCCTCCTGTTCTCGCCTGTCGCCATCAGCCTTGGCTTGCTGATCACCGCGTTCTCGAAGAACAGAAGAGGCGCCAGCGCATTGCAGACGCTGATCATTACGCCGACTTGCCTGCTTGCCGGCTGCTTCTTCCCAGCTGAGATTATGCCGGATACCGTGCAGAAAATCTCGAGCTTCCTTCCGCAGCATTGGCTACTCGACACGATTACGAAGCTGCAGGACGGTCAAGCGATCGGAAGTCTCGGGCTCAACCTGGCCATTCTTATCGCCTTCGCCGCCGTGTTCACGCTGGTCGCCATCTACCGCTTTAGCCGCAATAACGATGTAAGGCAGTTTATCTAAGCTCGGATTATGTGTATGCGAAGAAGCGCCATCTCCCGCTTGGGAGATGGCGCTTTTGTCCTGCTCTGTAACTTTTAATCCTCCAATTTATGAATTTATTGCCACATATGTTGTATTAAATTATGATATATGCAGCACCACAAGGTTTCCTTGTGTTCAGATAGATATTTCATATACGAAGGGTGACATTTATGCAAATGAGCTTGAACAGTCAAAATAAACGGAGAGTAACGATAATCTAGCTCTCCGTAATTAAAGGAGAGAGTTATGATCACTTATAACGAAGTTGTTAAGATTGGCGACGAGTTTTTGCTTCCATTGATATCGGAATTGTACGGGCTGGAAGGTTACGAAATCAGACCTGTCGATGCACATGATGGTGGACGGAATGTGGCTTATACCTGTGAGAAAGAAGGCGCTAGCGCCAAAGTAATCCGTATAGCCTTCTTAAGCGACAGGAGCCGGGAATATTTTCTGGCAGAAGTTGAATATATCCGGTATCTGTTCGAACACGGCGGCAGCGTCTCGGATGTAGTCCGCTCCAAGAAGGGAAATCTGCTCGAAGAGATCCTTCATCGTCAGCATCCCTTTTTTGTCTGCGTATTCGATAAGGCCAAGGGAATGTTGCTTGCGGACAATCATTACCGGTATCGGGAGGGCGCTCCAATTACCGAATATTATTATAACTGCGGCAAAACCCTCGGCAAGATGCACCAACTATCGAAAGGGTATACGCCTACCCATCGCAGGTATAGCTTTTTTGATAAGTACAACACCGAGTATATCGATAAGCTGATACCCGACTCGTTGTCCCTTCTGAAGGAAAAGCTTGCAGAGCTCCTTGGAACATTAACGGAGTTGGATCAGAACCCGGAGTCATTCGGTATGGTCCATTTTGATTATAGCGACGGCAATTATATGATTGACTATGGCACCGGGCAGATCACTGTATTCGATTTCGATAATTCTTGTTTCTGCTGGTACATGTACGATCTGGCGAATGTCTGGACGCATGGCGTCGGCTGGATCCAATTCGAGCAGGACGTCGACAAACGCCGAAAGTTCATGGACGATTATTTTGAAACCGTCCTTGCGGGTTACCGGTCCGAGACCGAAATCGAACAATCCATGCTCGAACAACTGCCCTTATTTATTAAGGTAACGATCTTGGAAAGCATCGTCGATGCCTTCGAGGTCATGCGTAACAATGGCGAAGAGCCGGAGTGCGACGAGAGGTTGTCCTATCTCATCAAATGCATGGAGGACGATATTCCGTATGAGGGATTTTTCGACGAGATTTACTCGTGCGAAGAGCCTTTTGAGTGTGAGGTACGGAGGATTTAGCCTATTGTTGTGAAGTCATTTATACCGTGATGCAAGAACGGATACCTCCAATTGGGGGTATCCGTTTTACTTGCAGCCTGTCGGCAGGTGTTTTTCGTTATGGCCGATTCAGTCAAAATAGTTAAGACTCATCGCTTCTCGCACTTCTTTCATCGTTTCCTGCGCTATCCCGCGGGCACGCCGAGTCCCGGTTATTAGAATGTCATCAATAACATCCGGTCTTGCGGCATAATAAGACCTGCGTTCTCTCATCGGTTCAATAAGCCGCTCTAATGCAGATGTAATAAGCCCTTTGCAGGCAGAACACCCGATCGTCGCCTTCTCGCATCCCTCGCGAATTTCAGAGGAGTCCTTCGGCCGGAATGCTCGATGGTAAGCGTATATGGGACAGATGTCCGGGTGTCCGGGATCGTTTTTATGAATACGGGCTGGATCCGTTGTAGCCTTTTTCATTTTATACGCAATTTCTTCCGTTGAAGAATCCCCTCTCATCTTCGACGATCAGAATTTTTTTACCAGAATTCATGGGCACTCTCCCGCTTCGCCAAAAGAGCAAATATTTGTATGTTTATTTGAGGATTATACCGTATTGGCTAATAATCAGGGAAGCCGAATGTTGGCTCAGAGGGTCATAAAGAAAAGGCTCTCCGAGGTCATCGTTCGACGACGTTCGGAGAGCCTTCGCTGTCATTAGATTATAACAGCATTCATTCCACGCGAGCAGGCGGGCTGCTAACGCTGGAGCATGCCGTCTGGCATGAGGATTGAAGCGAGCACGCAGCACATTTGCCCTGCTTAGTCTTACGCACGTAACGCATCAGCGTCCAGCCTGCATAGCCGAAGATCGCAGCACCTGCGATAATGTTGAACAGCATGGTTCCAGTTCCTCCCGGGAATTAGTGAAAGCCCAATAACAGACCTGCGCGATAAATAATGAATGCGATAATGTAAGCGACAATAAGTGCATAGATGACCGAGAACCAAGTCCACTTCGCGGACTTCGTCTCGCTGCGAATCACGCCGACCGTTGCCAAGCAAGGAACATATAACAGTATGAATACCATGAAGCTGTATGCCTGCAGCGGGGTGAAGAATTGCGTGATCGCCCCTTCCAGTCCAGCATCGGTCGGCGCAGCATAGATGATGCCCATCGTCGATACGACGACCTCTTTGGCCAAAAAGCCTGTGATAAGCGCCGCCCCTGCCTGCCAGTTTCCGAAGCCAAGCGGCTGCATAATCGGCGATATAACTGAACCGATCGTCTGCAAGAAGCTTTCGTTCATTGGCACATTCCAGCCGGAGAAGCCCGAATAACCCAGCATCCAGATCACGACGGAACCGCCGAAAATGAACGTTCCGGCTTTGCGGACGAAGCCCTTGCCCTTCTCCCACGTGCTGCGGGAGAGCGTCCGCCACTGCGGAATGCGGTACGGCGGCATCTCGACGATAAACATTGACTCCTCCTCCTTGGCGAGCGTGAAGGAGAACAGTTTCGCAAGCGCCAGCGCTACGACGACGCCAAGCACATACAGCGACAGCACGATAAGGGCTTGATTCTTCTCGAAGAACGTTCCGACGAACAAACTATACACGGACAGACGCGCGGAGCATGACATCAACGGCGTCAGCAGAATCGTGAGCAGACGCTCCTTGGGCTGCTCGATCGTCCGTGCAGCCATGATGCCCGGTACGTTGCAGCCGAACCCAATGATCATCGGGATGAATGCTTTGCCGTTCAGTCCGACGCCTTCGAGCAGTTTGTCCATAACAGTCGCAATCCTCGCCATATAACCAGAGTCCTCAATAAAGGAAATAATGAGGAACAGCATGAAGATCTGCGGTACGAACACAAGCACCCCGCCCACCCCGGAAATCACCCCATCGAGCAAGACCGCTTTAATGAAAGCGGCCGCGCCAGCCGAATCGAGGAACGAGGAAACGTTGTCTCGCACAAAACCATTGAGCAGCGAATCGAGCGCGTCGGATAGCGGTGTGCCGAACCAATCGAAGGTGAGCTTGAACGTCAAATACATAAACGCCAAGAACACGGGAATACCTAGAAACTTGTTCATGACGATGGCATCGATACGCTCTGATAGCGTCGTATGCTGCTCTTTCGTCTCGCGAACAGATTGCTGCAGCCATCCCTGGATGATGGCGGCACGCCGGTCGCGGATATAATCCGCCAGCCTTATGCCGCCAGTTTCCTGAACGAGCTTCTCCGTTTCAACGTAACAAGCCTGCAGCTGCACCGGATCGACATACTGGCGAAGCTTCTGCAGAACTGGAATGTTACCCTCCAGCAGTTGCAGCGCAAGCCATCTTGCGGACGTCAGTTCCTTCGGCAGCATTGCTTCCAGTCTACTGATCGCTCCCTCCAGCACCGGTCCGTAATCGAATCGGCGCGGACTAGCGGCAATGCCGCTGTCACCGCTCGATTGAATCGAGGTTTCCAGCAGCGCATCACAGCCGTATCCGGTGCGTGCGATGACAGGTACAATCGGAATGCCGATCTGCTTCGCAAGCTGCTCCACATCAATGTTCAAGCCGCGCTTCTTGGCTACATCAATCATATTGAGCGCCAAGACGACCGGACGGCCATATTCCAGCAGCTGGATCGTCAGATGCAGGTTGCGCTCCAGCTGCGAAGCATCCACGACATTCAATAGCATGGAAGGCGTCTCGTCCAGCAAATACAGCGTCGTTACCCCTTCGTCACGCGACAGAGGACTGAGCGAGTAAATGCCCGGCAAGTCGATGAGCTGGCCGCGTTTATTGTTCAGCATGCCGACCTTCTTCTCGATCGTAACGCCGGCCCAATTACCGACATATTCATAGGAATCCGTCAGCATATTGAAGAGCGAGGTTTTGCCGGTATTGGGGTTGCCGGTCAATGCAAGCTTGATCATACGCCCTCTACCAGAATGCTGCCTGCATCCTTGCGACGGATAGCTATCCATTGCCCCTTAATCTCAATCGTGCAAGGACCGCCGAACGGCATCGTCTTGCGGAGTGAAATGACGGATCCCACCATGACGCCGAGGTCCCCAAGACGTCGGCGAACTAGCGCATGGACGCTATCTAAATTCGTAACTTTAACGTTGGAACCGGCGGTCGTTTCCAGCAGTGTCATCATGTTCACTCCATCTATAGTTCAATTCCAAATTTATAAACCGACGATAATGATTATCAATGTCTAATAATAGAGGATGCGGGCAGCATTTTCAATCACAATCTGATGGCGAACTTCGCACCAATTAATTCCCCTGGAGAGATTTCCGGCAGTGAGAAGCTGTTCACGGCACTCCAACTGTGGAGTTGGTTCCGTTATCAGGGGATTGCACTCCCCATTTCACTCCCCAGTCACGCATCTGTACAAGCACCTCGCTATACGCCATTCCGCTCTCCGTTAATGCATATTCGACGGTTACCGGTACAGTTGGAAACACTTTACGAATAACGATACCGCGCTGCTCCAAATGACGAAGCGTGTCAGTAAGTGACTGGATGCTAATGCCAGTTAGACTTCGATGAAGTTGATTGAAACGCTGGGCCCCTTGGCACAGCTGAGAAATCACAGAATACGACCACTTACCGCTAATCACCTCGATTGCGGCAACAATGGCTGGGTAGCAAGGCAATTCACTCTCATTGGGTTGATTCACGGCAATTCCTCCTTACAAAACATTAGTTGATCCAGAAAAGTAGAGTATGGCAAAAAAAATTGCGTTCTTTTCGAGAAACATCGTCCGTTATATGCTCTTTCCAGGGGGACCACAAATTACCCTAGGAGGCGGAGAATACGATGAAGATCGGAATTATTGGAGCCGGCAACGCCGGCAAAACGTTAGGGTCTGCGTTAGCCAAGCAGGGTTATCCCGTAATGCTTGGATCCCGGCGACCAGAGAAACTTGCGGATTGGGTTCAAGTAGAGAATGCGGACCATACAACAATCTTTGTCGGTACGCTTAGTGAGGCGGCCGCTTTTGGCGAATTGCTTATTCACGCGGTAACGGGTCGTGATGCGATCGAGGCTCTTAATCTGGCTGGGGAACAAAATCTGCATGGAAAAGTCCTCTTGGACGTGTCACTGCCGATTGATTTCAAGGACGGCCGAATGTCGCTGTTTACATCGACCGGAGAATCGCTAGGCGAACGAATTCAATTCGCATTCCCTGAATCTAAAGTGGTCAAAGTCATGAACCATATTGCCGCCGGAGTGATGGTGAATCCCAACAGTGTCGCTGACGGGGATCATGATCTGTTTATGAGCGGGAACGACGGCGCCGCCAAGCAGGCAGTCTCAACCCTGCTTCAACAGGCGTTCGGTTGGAAACGAATATACGATATTGGCGATATATCGGGTGCGCAAGCAACAGAAGGGCTGGCCTTACTGGCTTCTCGTGTTGCTTCAGCCCTGGGACACGGAATGATGAACTTCAAGGTCTCGCATTAACCCCTCATAACGATATGATAATTGACCCCGTGTCAAAAATACAGAGCAAAGGCGATGTCCATGCCTTGCTCTGTATTCATCGAATATTGGCGACTCCATGCCGACCTCGGCACCTAAAAAATACATCGCCGGCGGCGAGTTGGCCGCATGGCGATGTTTTCACGTTCTGAGTGCTGCAAGGCTCCGTGTATTCAGAAGACACCGTGAATTTTAAGCAATCCATCGCCGCGGCCGAACATACGGATCTGCAGGAAGTCATGAACGTGGCTGAGAATGTCAGGACTTATCTAGAGCCGCAGAGAGGAACGCCTGCTGTAGACGAATTGGGTTCAATTTGGTTTGTGCTCCTGCGTATTACGGCAATACTGGGGATTATAAGAATTCCGATTGGGGACAAACCAAATGCTTTCAAAGATACGGACAGATATTCCGCTGACAGCCCTATGGTTCGTCATTCCTGCTGTGCTCTGCACGATCCTCTTCATCGTTATTTTTTGGAGGAAAAAGGATCTAAAGCTGTGGATGCTGTATTTATGTTTAAATGCCATATCGCTTTTTTTGGAAGACGCCATTTTTATCTTCTTAAACAGCTACGAGTACAAGCCTGGAATATTGAAACAGCCCTATGCCGACAATGCGCTGGGAGCTTACTTCTCCCAATCGTATTACATTACCTCAATAGCCTTGTTAATCGCTGCATATCATCTCCGGTTTCGCTGGAATATACTATTTACCGCAATGTTTGTTGGCATCGAATACTTGTTTCTATTCCTGGGGATCTACAAGCTCAATTGGTGGCATCCGGCGTATACTGCAGTCGGGTTGGTCATCTATTTTGCGATCTCAAAGAAATGGTATAACTACTTACTGCATCCCTCCTCCCGTTTGGTCAGGTTCTTCACCCTATTCTGCATTAATTATGGGAACTATGCGGTCATTGCGGCTCTGCCTGTTATTTTTGAGGCTTACCGGCTTGCAGGCGGGTGGTTTGCTGATCCTGTGAGGGATACTATTGCGGTTATTATCGTTATCTTGTTAACACGGAGTTCAGTGATCGCTGTGGTTTGCTTCTGCAGCCTCCACTGGATCATCAAGGCGTTCGTTCCGGTTTTATTATTTGTTGGTTATCTAGTGCTGATTCAGCTGCATATCTTTATTATTTCTTCTTTTTGGATACTTGTCTTATTTTCATCGGCGGATATTTGGACTCTTCTCTTTTGTTGTTATTTCAATCGGAAGTTATTGCAGTCCGAAATAAGAAAAACCGCAGGCGAGCGCCTTCGGTTTTGAACAGAACAGGGCGCTCTTGCGAGCGCCCCAACCTTTTGAAAAACCCCGTATTAGAAACGTTCCGCTACTTTCTTAGCATGCGCAATTGCCTCTTCTTTAATGGCTGGAGCCCGCTCTGATGATGCCGTTCCTTCAGCAAAAATAGCCTCCGTAGATTGAATCCCATAGAACTGCAAAATCTTTTTCAGATAGCTGTATCCCATTTCGATTTCAGCAAGAGGACCTTCCGAATAAACGGAACCGCTAGCTTGAATGTGCAAGGCTTTCTTGCCGGACAACAGACCTACAGGACCATCCTTGGTATACTTGAACGTTTTGCCCGGAATTGAAGTCGCATCCGTGTATGCTTTCAGAACCGGCGGGACCGAGAAATTCCACATGGGGGAAACATACACGTACTTATCGGCAGCCACGTATTGATCGACAATCGCGTCAAGACGAGCCACTTTTGATTGCTCGGCTTCGGACAGTTGATCGAAAGACGAACCCGACCGAAGTTTTTCCCAACCACGCAATACATCTGCATCAAATTGTGGAATATTCTCTTTGTACAGATCCAAATGCACAACTTCATCTGTTGGATTAGCTTCATGGTACGCTTCAATAAATTGTTTACCTACCGCGAGGCTAACAGATTCCTGAGGATCAAGGGGATGTGCGGTGATGTACAGTACAGTCGCCATGATCAAAACTTCCTTTCTATAATGAAATGAAGTACATCTACAGGAGTAATCATATATTATGTACTTACTTATTTAAAGAAGGCACAATAATGTGGTATAGTATGAAAAAAGGTACTGTAACGGAGGCCAACGTATGCCAGATAAACCTGCCCAATGTCAATTCGTTGCGGCGCTGGATTCGATCGTCGGCAAGTGGAAGCCGATCATCCTTTATCATTTGCTTCAAGGTAAGCCTCTGCGGTTCAATGAGCTAAGAAGATTGCTGCCCGGGATTACGCAGAGGATGCTTACGCTCCACCTGCGCGAATTGGAGGAGGAAGAGCTCGTTACACGAGTCATTTATCCGCAGATCCCGCCGAAAGTGGAATACTCCATCACGGAATACGGCATGAGCCTGTCTCCGATTCTGGAAACCCTGCATCAATGGGGAGCCGCCCATGTCGAGCGAATGCAGTTCAAACAGAAGAATAATGAACAAACCGAAACGGACTAGCGTTCGAAATTACGCTAGTCCGTTTCGGTTGATACATCATCCAGGGGGGCGATATTATGAACCCTCCGGCGATGTCATCACCTGATCGATATCATCTTATGAAACATCTCGTCTAATAATAGGATTTCTGCTTTTTGGCTGACGGCGTGGTTCCCAAGCTTCACATCAATAATGAAGTCATTGCTCAGCATCTGGCGGTAACGAGAAATAATATCGTCGTCCGGCAATTCCCCCATTGCCTTCGTTTCGGGTGGGATTACCGGAATGCCGGCTTGCTCTACCAGTTGAATGTTTTGTTTAATCTCTGCGGCAATCTTGCTTAGGGTGCTCACACTTCTTGCCGTCTCTATATCCACCATTCCGTCATTCGTATAGAAATGCTTGTTGACAATAGCCAGCGCAGTATGCGAAATATGGAATGCCTGAATATCTTTTTGGATTTGATAATGCAGATCCGCTGATTCAAATATTCGGCCGAGTTCTTTCACTCTCTCGGTCGTCAGTCCATTTATTTCTCCAAAAATGGTTCCTTGATGTTTCTCGGAACCGAATTGGGCGTATAGAACACCCTCCTTAATGTCTCCACCAGCGCCTGGGAATCCCGGGAGTAAGCGATCACCCACGATTTCAAGCCAAGAGTCATATCCTATGGTGTTGGTCAAGGTGACGATGGTCTTGCTCCGATTATGCTTGATCGCTGACAGGGCAGATTCGGCTTGATCATATCTGACTGGGACCAAAATAAAATCATAAATGTCGTCGTTATCAAGTTTCTCGATCGTCTGGATCGATATTTGCTTGATCGTTCCATTATCGTTATATTTCAGCCCTTCCCTTTTCAGTGTCTCCAATCTCTTTCCTCGTGCCAGTATAGTGACGTTCAGTCCCGACTGTGCTAACCGGAGTGCATATACACTGCCAATCACGCCGGCGCCAAATATCAAAAGTCTATACGGTTTGGTGTTCAATATGATCCTTCCTTTCAAAGAATGAGTCTCAGATTGTTTAAGCAACACCTGTTTGATAAGATAATAATTTCGCAGTGCTAATGATTTCAACCGGCAGTGTTAGAGGAATGTTGCGTAGGCAACACATTGTGTTATTTGATGTTTAACAAGGGGGCGGAGACATGGTAAATCAGGAAGATCCGAGGGTGTTGCGCACACGACAGTTAATTAGAGAAGCGTTCAGAGATCTGTTGCATAGAAAAGGATTTGATGCAATCACCATCAAAGATATCGCTCAGGAAGCTACCATTAACCGTGCCACCTTTTACGCCCATTTTGAAGATAAATTTGCTTTGCTTGAGGAAATAACAGAACAGGCTTTTCATGAGAGGTTTCCAGAGCAAGTGGCGAATGCACAGGAATTTACGGATGAAATATGTAACCAGTTGATCTTGATGACCCACCAATACATCGTGGATTTTTATCGAATCTGCAGAATGGATTCCAAATCGATGGCTACGCTTGTCGACGATAAAATACAGAAAATGCTGCAGCAAACTATAGAAAGCATTCTGAGAGGAGATAGCCACCACGAGGCGGACAGGCATCATATAAAACTCATGGCGGCCATGACCAGTTCATCTATCTATGAGGCTGCGCATTATTGTTTAAATGTCGAGGAAAAGAATCTAGCCGGTGGGCTTGTAGACATCGTTCGGCCCTATGTCATGAACGGTCTGGGGCTGTATCGAAAATTGCATTAATAAAGAGAGCCGCAGCAGGTCACTCACCGGTAACCCGCCACAGCCCTCATCCCCTCTTTATCTTTATCTTCTCTTCGCAACGCTTTCACGAATAATCAGCTTGTTCGGCAGCAGCACTTTGACCGGCAGCTCGTGACGCTTGCCGAGACGATTAATTAAAAGCTGAACCGCCCAGTTGCCCATCTCGACGATTGGCATTCCCACAGTCGTCAGCATCGGGGATACATAACCGGACAGCTCGATATTGTCCATGCTAATAATCGACAGCTGCTCCGGCACCTTGATTCTTGCCTCCGCGAATCGCCGCAGCGCGGCTATTGCTGCAATGTCGGTTGCACAGAATACGGCAGTCGGAAGCGGCGAGGCTTTCGCCAGAAGCTCCTCGGCTCCCTGGTAGCCGCCAGGGCCGTTCTGCGGGCAGTTACTCACCCACTTATCGGAGTATTCCAGTCCGTGTTTGCGAATGATATCACAGTAGGCTTCATACCTTACCTCGTTTACCGTCTCACCAATATACCCGATTCGTTTGTGTCCATTGGCAATCAAGTGCATCATCGCTATTTGCGTAGCTTCATACCCGTCGCATATGACCTGATCACAGCTAGCAGAAATGAAATTTCGCCCTACATAGACCAAATTTTTGTAATGCTTCTCGAGAAAGCTCATGCTGTCGTTACTGAAGCGGCCCAATATAATGGCGCCATCCGTATGTGATGATTCGATCTGATCCAGCAGCGTATCGGTTTCTATATCAAAGAGCGAGTAAGAATGACGAACGGCATAGCCCAGATCCAGCGCTTGCTGTTCGATGGCACGCGACATCTGCGCAAAGAAAGGATCATCCTCCAATTGTCTGGTGCGCCCCAAGATGCACGAGATGGAAGGAGGGGACGACTTGCGGGAAGTACGTCTGCCAAGTTTGAGTTCTCTGGCATTCTGATCCGGTACATAACCGATTTCTCTCGCAAACCTCCAGACCCTGTCGCGAACTTCTTTGGTGGCAAAGCTATTGTCAGGGGAATTCAAAATACGCGATACCGTCGAGATAGATACACCCGCCATATTTGCGATCTGCTTTAAAGTCATCAGACATCTCCCGCGTTCATGTAAGTTTACTGAGTATGATAGCTTGTTTTTACGCAAAATTAAAGTAGATTTGCGCAAAGCGAACGCAATTTTTGCGAGAAATTTAGGTGAAACGTTTGCGTAATCAATGCTGGTCTTCCATATCGAAAAACCATATACTTAGATGAACATTATGCTGATTTTGTCGTGGGCTATGTCGAGGAAAAACGATATCAACCACATCGATATTTCGCAGTCCGCTGCGATTCAAATTAGCAATATAGGAGTGATACACTTGTCGCTGACACACTTAGATAAACTTGAGGCAGAGGCGATCCACATTTTCCGGGAGGTTGCCGCTGAATGCGAACGCCCGGTTATGCTCTATTCGGTAGGCAAAGATTCATCGGTATTGCTGCACCTGGCATTGAAGGCCTTTTATCCTGAAAAGCTGCCATTCCCGCTGCTCCATGTCGATACGAGTTGGAAATTCCAAGAAATGATTCAGTTCCGTGACCGCAGAGCGCAGGAGCTCGGCGTTGACCTGATTGTTCATCGCAACGAAGCCGCTATTGCAGAGGGCATCAATCCGTTCGATCACGGATCGGCGTATACGGACATTATGAAGACACAGACGCTCAAAGAAGCCCTGACGAAGCATCAGTTCACCGCCGCTTTCGGAGGCGCACGGCGTGATGAAGAGAAGTCCCGCGCGAAGGAGCGTATCTTCTCGTTCCGCAACGAGAAGCATGCATGGGATCCTAAGAACCAACGTCCGGAAATGTGGAAGCTTTACAATACCCGCATCAATAAGGGTGAAAGCATGCGCGTATTCCCAATCTCCAACTGGACGGAGAAGGACATCTGGCAGTATATCCAGCGCGAGAATATCGAGATTGTTCCGCTGTACTTTGCAGCAGAGCGTCCGGTTGTTGAGCGTGACGGCAACCTGATTATGGTGGACGATAGCCGCATGCGGCTGCTGCCAGGAGAAACGCCCGAGATGAAGACAGTGCGTTTCCGTACATTAGGCTGCTACCCTCTCACAGGCGGGGTTGAGTCGGAGGCGGATACGCTCGAAGAGGTTATCGCAGAGACGTTGTCAGCAACGACTTCCGAACGAACAAGCCGCGTCATTGACAAGGAAGCTGCAGGCAGCATGGAGCGGCGCAAACGGGAGGGGTATTTCTAATGAGTCAGACAACAAGCAGTCTTCTTAAATTTATAACTTGCGGCAGCGTGGACGACGGCAAGTCAACGCTTATCGGTCATATTCTTTACGATTCCAAAATGCTCTATGCCGACCAAGAGCAGGCCCTTATGCTGGACAGTCAGGTTGGCAGCCGCAACGGAGCGATCGACTATTCCCTGCTGCTTGACGGTCTGATGGCTGAGCGTGAACAAGGGATCACGATTGACGTTGCCTACCGTTACTTTAACACCGAGCGTCGCAGCTTTATCGTTGCCGATACGCCGGGACATGAAGAATATACTCGTAATATGGCCGTCGGCGCAGCTTTCGCCGATCTCGCTATCATCTTGATCGATGCTAAGCAAGGCGTTCTGGTGCAAACTCGCCGCCACGCTCGTATATGCGCGTTGATGGGGATTAAGCATTTTATATTCGCAGTGAACAAAATCGATCTGGTGGGCTACGATAAACAACGCTTCCTGCAAATTACAGAGGATATTCAGCAGCTTCGTGATGAGCTTCGCTTGGAGAATGCGGTTATCATTCCGGTCTCGGCAACAGAAGGCGACAACGTAACGAAGCGCTCTGCCAATATGGAATGGTATAACGGTCCGGCATTGCTCGAGCATCTGGAAACGGTGGATCTTTCTACGGACAACACCGAAATCGGCTTCTACATGCCGGTTCAGCGCGTGAGCCGTCCGGATCACACCTTCCGCGGCTTCCAAGGACAGATTGAGACAGGCAAGGTTGAAGTCGGCGAGACGCTGACGATTCTGCCAAGCGGCGAGACGGCAATCGTTAAGTCTATTCATATCGGAGATAAGAACGCAGGCAGCGCTATCGCTGGGCAGCCGGTTACGATTCAGCTTGACCGCGAAGTCGACGTTTCACGCGGCTGCGTGCTGACCAAGGATGCAGGCTTAAAAACGGCGACCACCATCACGACGACACTCTTGTGGATGGATGAACAACAGCTGGTTCCGAGCAAGGAATACTGGATTAAGCTGGGTACGAAGATGCTTCCGGCCGTGGTGACCGATCTGCACCATAAGGTAGACGTCAATAACGGCAGCTTGCTTGTGACGGCTACCGCAGTCAAGAACGAGCTCGTCAGCTGCGATATCGTCGTCTCCGAACCTCTCGTTGTCGATGAGTTCCTGCAGCACAAAACGATGGGCGCACTTATTCTGATTGACCGTGTCACCCATGCCACGGCAGCATGCGGTGTGGTTGTATCCGTAGGCAGCGAGAACCGGGATGGCGTGTTCTTACAGGATGGCGATGCCAAGCAGCAAGTCAATCTGTTTGACAGCTTCTGGTTTGAGCCTGATGTGAACATGGTGCTGCGCCATAAGCATCCAGCCGCTACGTTCAACAAGGGAGATGTACTCCCTCTGCAAAGCGCTCAATGCGAATATCCTTCTGATTTCGATCTGCAGTCGGATGCTGGCTTCGCTAATATCCGCGGCGGCATCTTTACAGGCTTCGGCACTCGCGAGCCGCAATTGCCTTTACTTGATCTCAACGGACTGGAAGCAGGCACCGGTGACTTCGGCAAATACCGTAATATTCTCGTTCGCAATAAAGGATAAGCCATAGAGACGGATAGACCGATCTATGAACACAACCCAGTACCGTAGCGGTACTGGGTTATGTGTTATAGAGGCTTTATTTTTTATCTCTAGGATTGTTCGACATATCGTTTGAAGCTATCCATAATCGCTTGCCAGCCCGCCTTCTGGAACTCAACGGGGTGCGTGTTCTCCGGGTCGAAGATTTCAACGACCTTCGTTGCGTCACCTTGTTCAACAAAACGAATGTCTACCTTCCGCCCGTCTCCGATTGTGTAGGAAATCGCCTCATGCAGCTTCACTTCATCGTAAATCCCGGCAAAATCGAAGCCCATGCTGCCATCTCTTGCTTCCATCCTTGTCAGGAACGCGCCGCCGGCTCGCAAATCGTTCTCCGCTCTTGGCGCATGCCAATCCTCTGAAGGCTGATTCCACTTCGTAATGTGGTCCGGCTTGGTCCAATAACTCCATACTTTGGCCACTGGGGCTTGAATGACAGTCTCTACGGTTACTTTCGCTTGATTACTCGTTTCCATATTAATTAACACCTCTCTAGGGGATTTTGCTTCTCACTAATATAGACGAATGCCAATTGCCTTTTTCATCGGTCAATTTGTTCTGGGAGGCCCAATCGAGAAAATAATTTGGTGTTTATGAAATTAAGAACATGGACTATTCGATTATCTTTCACTTCAAGCACGTGGATGCCCCACGGCACCAGGACAGGTGCCTCCTCACTCGGCACATACTGCGCCAGAGCGGGATAACCGCCATTCACCGTAACCCGCAAAAACTTAGATCCCTCGCAATGCCAGCGTGTAAGCGCGAAGAACTTGGACAAATCGTCTTGGCCGCTGATCCACATGGCGAAAGGCGGCATGGACATACAGCCTTCCTCATGGAACAACGACACAAGCGCATCGATATTAAATTGTTCGAAGGCTTCCACATAACGCGAGAGGAGATCAGAATCGGGATGGACATCCATCTTGCTGTATTCATCCGAACGAAGCTGCGTTCGGTCCATCGTCTCCCTGGCTCGTTGCAACGCGCTGTTCACCGCTGCCGGCGTTATCCCTAACGTTTCTGCGATTTGCTTGGAGGACCATTCAAAGACGTCCTTCAGAATGAGTACCGCCCGTTGCCGGGGCGGCAACGTTTGCAAGAGTGCAATAAAGCAGAGCTGAAGGGTATCCTTGCGAACGAGAATGTCTTCCGGATTCTCCCCAAATTCAGGCGCGGGCCAGATCCAGGACGATTCCGGCAGCACTTCGTTCGGTTCGACAATGGAGACCGCTGGGTCGGCTAGGTCAACGGGAAGAGTGCGCCGCTTGGATTGCCTCAGCTTGTCCAAGCATAAGTTCGACGCTATACGGTAGATCCAGGTCTTAATGGATGAATCCTGCCTGAACTTGCTCCAGCTTTGCCATGCCCGAATGCTGGTTTCCTGAACAGCATCGTCAGCGTCATCCATGGATCCTAACATTCGGTAACAGAACGATGTTAGCCCCGGTTTAAAGCTTTCAAATAACTTCATATCAAAAGCTGCTTCGTTCATCTTGGCCTCCTAGAGTCGATGTCCTTCCAATATTCTACTTTACTCCGATTATAACTTATGAGCCGGATTGTACGGATCTTTTTGGTCATTTTGTACAAAAAATAGAGTGTAATGTAAAAGAAAACGGAGTGCGAATTCATTATGCTGAAATAGGAAGAAATGAAGCATAGTCCATTAAGAGAGGTTGGTTATCAAATGACTCAAGAAGCGAACAACAACTTGGAATTGGTTCGAAGATTTTTCGAGTGTTACGGAAGCGGCGACTTAGATACGATGAAGCGCGAAATCTTAGCCGAAGACGTGACGTGGATTATTCCCGGCCACCATCCGCTGGCAGGCGTGAAGAATGGTGCGGATGAGATCATTCAATATTTTGCTACCATTGCCGCAGCGAATTTCAAAGCCGAAGTGATTTCGCTTTCCGCCAGTGAGAACCATGTCGTCGATGTGCATCGCGGTTGGGGAGAGTACGGCGAACATCAAGTGGATATGAACTGGGTTCTTGTCTACCGAATCGAGAATGGACGTATTAAGCAAGCCCAGAACTTTGCCGTGGATCAGCACAAAGCCGACCAGTTCTTCTGGAACGTGTGGGGGGACGAACTGAAACCCGTTCCGGATCGGCTGAGAAGCAAGAATTAGGATGACGGAGGTAACCGCCTCAACGCCCGTCATCGACTGGTCCGAACATTTCTCGGAATTGAAGTCCGACCGCTCAGCTAGATAAGCTCGCAACTCTTTTCGTACTCACGCGGTGTAAGGCCGGTCGCTCTTTTGAAGTGTCTATGGAAGTGACTTTGGTTAGCGAAACCGAGCTGGAGTGCGACTTCCGATAACACAAATTCCTTGCGCTTCAGAAGCTCCTTGGCTTTCTCGATTCTCAGATGGAGGAAGTATTGATAAGGCGTATAGCCGGTCGCTTGTTTGAACAGACGGTTGACATGCGTCGGACTGAGATGGACGACTGACGATAATTCCGCTAAGGAAATATCCCGATCTAAGTTTGCTTTCATATAATCTATGAGCCTGCTGAACACTTCATCGTTCCTTCCTTTCGGTGAATTACTGTAAAGAATAGACCAGCAGCGTCGTACAGTAGGCAATCGACAGGAGGAGGATCGCCAGCGTCCTCCTCCTTCTCGCATATAAGGAGAGCGCGGCTAATGCAAATACGGCTAACTGCAGGATGATGCTTGCCCATAAAGGAGGCGGAATCGAAGCCCGGGGCGAGAGAAAGGTGCCCCACATATAGATGACAGCGATCGGAGTACCGAGCCCCAGTGAAATTCGTACCGGCAGATTCGCCTTGAGCCGGAAGCCCCAGTAGCCGAAAGCTGCGAACGCGGCGATCTCCAGAATAAAACACAACGGATCGAGCACATATTGAACGATGTCCATGTCCTATCCTTTCTAGTCGGTGCCCCGCGAGCTTTCCGTGCGGACCATCCAACCGGACAATTTGATTTAAGTTCCATAAGATAACCATAATTGATTTATTGGAAGTACGTAAGGAGGCACTTTAAAGTGGCCTGCGCACTCCATGATTACTGCAGAAAAACCGCAGCATCGATAATCCAGATTATATGCATTTAGCCTGCTGATTCTGTGTTGATTTCGGCCATATAAAAAAATGCAGAGCGATGGCGGTCATTCCACCATGCTCTGCATATAGGGCCAACATACCGATCTAATTTGATTACCCGACGACTTCAACTATTCCAATATTATTTCCCTCGATATCAATAAACTCAAATGATTTCAATCCGTTCTCTTCGTTAAGTGGGGATAATGATACACCCTTTCCAAACAGCTCTTTATACATCTGGAAAGCGTTAGACGATTGAAGTACATACGGTGTATGGGCCAAACGATTTACATTCGGGGTTTCCGCGAATACCATTCCATCCCGCTGAAGATAGTCCGCCGCCGCATATTTTATCGTCAGATTATGTTCATCGGTATTACTGATGTATCCGGCCCCTCCTGTGAACGACCAGCGTTTGAATGTGAGGCCGAAAGTATCCGAATACCATTCGATAGCTCGATCGATGTTTCTAACTGCCAGAAATGTCGCACAAACAGCAATATTTTCTTCCAAGTCAATATGGGCCGGCTTTTCTGCACCGACAAGTCCGATCCTATTCCCGTCGGAGTCAAAGAAATCAACGCAGTGAAATCCATCTGAAATAGATGATTTAGATAGTCGGACCCCTTTTTCAAGCAGCATCTCTACTGTCCTCGGCATATTATGAGACTCCAGATTAAATGGGATATGCGTATATCGATTAAGCTCATTGGATTGTACCACGACGATTGATGTATGGTTGGAAAAGTTGATTTTAGCTTTTTCTTCGAAGCGCCATTCTATCTCCGCTCCAAATACTCTCGTAAACCATTCGATCGATCTCGTTAGATCAGCAACGGGCAAATAGATCTCATGTATACAAAGCAGACTCACCATCATGCCCCTTTCTAAACGGTGAACATCATGTACCATTCTTATATTGGATTTTTTTACAAATACCTCTTGATTATATTCCGGTATATATTAATAGTCTATACGTCGACCAGACTTCGGAGAGGCAATCACAGTAGAATAACCGATTAGTACACCGCTAGGGTGGGGTTTTATTGATTATAATTTCCGCACTGGCCGGATATACTTCCAGAACCGCTCCGGATTATATGAGAAGTACATGATTCTACCGGGGGAAGTGTCCAAGCCGTAACCGGTGCCTGCAAAATCAAAAGCTGCCATTGCCTTTTCCATCTTTTCCTCCACACTACGATTCTCCTGCTCATAATCGAATGGCCCATGTTCAAAAACAATATACTCGGCTTCGGGAACATCAATCATAAGCAGTTGTGACGGTACTTCACCTTTATAATCACAAGGAAGACGTGCACCATAACACTCTGTACGCGGAATACCCCAATCGCAGAGTCTGCCGTCCGGGTCATTCATGTACGCCATAATCTGACCGCTGCCGCCGTTAGATTCGCTCCCGCCGTCGTCATCCAATTTGCCCTTAATACTATCGAGTAAGCCGCAAATGGTATCGCAGTCCTGCCCCGGAATGAGGCTTTGCTTTTGCCAGAAATCCCAATACCCATTACTCTCATAATTCTTAATGTGCAAAAATTGGTGTGCGGGAATGGTTACAAAATAAATTTTAACATCATCAGTAGACTTCATCATACCAATCTCCCCAAGTCCGAAAAAGTAGCGGTCGAAAGGGTTTATTTTTGTACGAAGGGCGACAGGCATAGGCTGTTTTCGGTATTCGCTTGGCGTTACACCATATGTCCCCTTGAAAGCTCTGGTAAAAGCTTCATGTGATGAAAAACCATAATCAAACGCAACATCCAAAATGCTTTTTTCACTATCCCGAACCTCTTTTAGTGCAAAGGCTAATTTTCTATGCCGCAAATAATCCCTAAATGGCATACCCGATATTTCCTTGAATTTTCTCGTCGCATGAAATTCGGAATACCCTAACTTGCGGGAAAGAAATCGCAGCGTTATGGCTTCACCGTTACGATTTCTAATACACTCGTCAATTTCATCAACGATGATTTGGATTTGCTTGTGCCACTCGTACATTCGTCTGCTCACCTCGTTTCAACCATTCTATAGTTATTCTAGAGGAGTATAAATTGCATGGCTTGATTCTACTTGCGGTTTAACTTATGGATGACTCTGAAATGCGTTATCAATCATCGTTTCCCTAAACTCGCTAGGGGAAATCCCTTTTATTTTTTTGAAACAACGGTTAAACGAAGAGACGCTTGAGAATCCCGACTCAAATGCAATATCCGTTATACGCGCGTTGGGATTCAAAATCAAAGATTCCGTCCTCTTGATTCGTTCGGTAGTCAGGAAATCTATAAATGTCATATTCGTAAATTTGTTGAATATACGCGAGAAATGGTATTTGCTAACCCCTACGTGATGAGAAACATCGTCGAGTGTAAGGGGACTCGTGCAGTTCTGCGAGATGTAAAGACAAGCTTCCGCCATTAGCTTAGTAGCCTTATAATCGGTGCTTGCATCGCCTGAGAAGCCTTCTTTCTTCGCATTGACGCAGTATCGTCCAAGCATGACAAAAAACTCTAGAAGAAGCGAATAGATACGTACTTCATTAAACAGAGTGTCGGAATCATATAGATCGGGCAATTGTTTGATTAAAATGATCATTCTATCAGCATCAATATTCGAGGGGTCATATTTAATGTAATGGTACTGATAAAAAATGGAGATGTTTGTATTAAATTCACCCATGATCATCAGTAAGTCGAGCGGGAATTGAACAATTATAAAAGCATTTTCATCTATATGATCAAAAGAGTGCAAGTCACCCGGGTAGATGATGACCAAGTCATTCGTTTTAAGAACGTGTTTGGTGTAATTAATCGTTACTTCATTATTATCGTAAAGGCTTACAAGGATCTCGACAAAAGGATGCCAATGCATCTTCCCGGAAAAATTGAGATCGACTTTCTTTGATACATTAATTTTCTTCCCGTTATTGAAATTCAATCTCTCGAAATAATTATTCAATTGCATGATCGCAAACCTCCCTGACTGGTTATGGATGAAGTTTTGGATATGGCTAGGCTATCATTTACGTTGTAAAAGAGCAATACTTGATAGGTTAAAAGAATGAAAACGCATACATAATGAATAGAATGCTTTTATATCAACGTTTTTACGGGTTGTAGTATTTGCAATGTAAAAAAATTTCAACAAAATATGCGCAGGTAATAAACAAGTTTCAGAGAGCGAGTTGCTTGTAAAATTGATAATTTATAGACAAGAAAAACATATTGAATTTCAATCCTGAGAGGAGACTTCAAATGTCTGGAGTATTCGGAACGAATTTGATGGCACAAGTAGGATTAATCGTTAAAGATGTGGAGGAAACAAAGAAAAAGTGGGCCGCGTTATTAGGTGTTGACGTTCCTCCGACGCAACCGATTGGTGATTATGCGGTTACAAAAACAGAGTTTAAGGGCAAATCGGCACCAAGTGCCTATTGCTGGATGGCTTTCTTCGACGTCGGTCCGGGACTGCAGCTTGAACTGATTCAGCCTAACGATGAACCTTCGACATGGAGAAACTTTCTTGAGGAGAAGGGCGAGGGCATTCATCACATTGCATTCCAAGTGAAGGATTCCAAGACTGCGATTGCAAGTGCTGAAGCTGCTGGTTTACAACTCGTGCAAAGAGGCGTTTATGGCGACGGCAGCGGTGAATATAACTATTTTGATGCTCCGGATCTAAAATGTGTCATTGAAATCCTCGAGAGCTACAACAAGTAAGATGAGACTTGGGACATCTTCGCCATTAAGCCACAGCAGTCCACAGGAATGGGTGATGAAGCATAAAGCCTTAGGACTTGGAGCTGTAAATTTCCATCTCTCTTATGAAGATGATGAAACACTTATTGACGAGTATGTTAAAGAAGCCCGGAACAACGACCTGGTAATCGCAGAGGTTGGGGTTTGGCGCAATACATTGGATTTGAATGAAGCTGCACGTAAAGAGACTATGAAGTACGCCGTCGGGCAGCTTGAGCTTGCTGATCGGATCGGTTCCCGCTGCTGCGTGAATATTATTGGCGCCCGAGGCCCCCGCTGGGACGGTGCTTATAAAGAGAATTTCACGAAGGAAACGTGGGAACTGGCTGTTCGGACGATTCAGCAGATCATCGATGAAGTAAACCCTAAGAATACATGGTTTACAATCGAGTCCATGCCATGGATGTTCCCGACGGGACCAGACGAATATCTGAAGTTGCTTGAGTCTGTGGACAGAGATAGATTCGCGGTTCATATGGACGTTTTTAACTGGATAACGACACCAAGAAGATATTTCTTCCATGAGGAATTTATAAGCGAATGCTTCGAGAAGCTAGGCAAGCATATCAAGAGCTGCCATCTGAAGGGTGTCAAGATGGAGGACGACTATACGCTGTTCTTTAGGGAAACCAGTGTCGAAGACGGTGGAATCAATACCAAGCACCTAATCGAAACCGGATTATCCTTTGATAAGAACATGCCGTTTATTATCGAGCATCTTCATACAGATGAACAATATTTGAATAGTGTCGCGCACATTAAGTCACTAATGACGCTCTAAGCGTTCAGCAAATATTATCGTGGAAAGGGTGAATTGGAATGAAAAAATCAAAAGTAGTCGTTGTGAGCTTAGTCGCTTTAATGCTAGCGATGACATCTGCACTAACGGGATGCGGCAGCAGCAAAAAGACGGAAGATACTTCATCTGAAACGAAAGGCGAAGTCATGTGGTGGGGATGGACGCCAGGTTCCCCAACGAATGAGAAGTACATTGCGGAATTTAACAAAGAGTATCCGGACATCAAAGTGACGTGGAAACAAACATCGATCGATGCTTATGACGCGGCTCTCAAACCGGCTCTGGCAAACGGCAAGGGCGTCGACGCCTTTGAGGTTTCAGCGGGTTCGGGCAATGGCGGCATTCAAGTGTTCGGAGGGCAAGCCATTGACTTGACTGACGCTGTCAAAAAGGCTTTGGGCGAAGACTATAAAGACAAGCTCAACGAGGCCTCCATCACCACCATGACGGTCAACGGCCAGTTGAAAGCACTAGGCGTCGGAACGGTATATTCCGGAAATCTGTGGATCAACAAAGATCTATTCGATAAGTATAATGTAAAAATTCCTACTAATCTTGCCGAGTGGAAAGCAGCTTGCGAGATTTTCGAGAAGAACGGCATCTATGGTTTTGTACAAGGAGCAGGCCAAGGCGCATTTAACATCGATACTTTCCATGCAATCGCTGACAATGTAAGCCCTGGCAATTTCACGAAAGCAACAAGAGGCGAAATTCAATGGAGTGATGATTCGATCGTCAAAGCATTAGAGCTATGGAAAGGCTTGTTCGATGACGGAATTATGCAAAAAGGTGCTCTTGGTCTTCAACAATATCCAGAAGCAAACAATTTATTCATGTCTCAAAAAGCGGCTATGGTTATGATGGGCTCTTGGTATACGTCTAACGCTTTGCCAGATGCCATGAAGTCCGCTATTGAGTCCGCAGCTTCCAAAGAAGAGCCGTTCACCATGATTCCCATTCAATTCCCTGACATTGCAGGAACAGGAAATACGGGATCCATGTTCGGCGATTTAGACTATTCGACTGCAGTGTCTGCCACATCGAGCAATATGAAAGCTGCAACTACGTTTGCTGTCTGGCTTGGAACCTCTCAGAGCGGTCAACAGATTATTGCAGATTCCTTAAATGTCGTTCCTTCTCTGAAAACGGCAACTCCGGATTGGGATAACGTCAAACTCGTAAATCCCGAACAACAAAACGAACCTATCAAAAAATATCTTGAAAACGCAATGAATAGCGGCGATAACCCTCGTTTTGGAGGAATAAACGCGGATATGAACCAAGCGTTGATGGATGTATTGGCCGGCGTGGCGGGAGGAACGATCACTCCTTCCAATGGCGCTGCTCAGCTTGCCAAGACTCAAGCGGATAGCGAGTAGGGGATCATATTCTGATAGGGGCCTAGTTATGCTAGCGCCCCTATTATGTAGAGTTTAGGAGACCTGTAAACATGAAGAACAATTATACATCGAGATCCACGGCGATGAACGGACTTCCGTGGATTCTTCCAGCATTTATTTTTGTTGCGGGACTTATCTATTATTCGATATTTTATACGTTCAAATTGTCTACATTAGATTGGAATGGGCTTGATCCCATCCAGACAACGGTAGGCATGAACAATTATGATAAAGCGATTTCTGACTGGATTTTCTGGAAAGCGATCAAAAACACGGTTGTTTTTTTCCTGGTTACCTTCTTCATTCAAAACTTTTTGGGCTTTATATTTGCCGCCATTTTGCATTCAGACGTAAAGTTAGCGACATTGCACAAGTGCTTGATTTTTATACCGACAATCTTAGCGCCCGCGACGATGGCACCGGTATTCCGATTGCTATTCTCGCCTCAGGGAATGCTGCAGGATCTATTCGACACGCTTCATTTAGGCATAACCGTTGATTGGTTGGCAAGTCCGGATTCGGCGCTTCTCATTCTCATGATCGTTACGGTCTGGCAGTTCACGGGGATGAGTTTCATTCTATATTATGCGGCGATGAGTCAAATCGATAAAGAAATGCTTGAAGCGTCGCACTTAGATGGAGCAGGCAAGTTCAGAGCGTTATTGAGCATCGTACTGCCGAACTGCAAAAGCACGACGGTTTCTCTGGCCATGCTCGGGATCATAGGTGCTTTAAAAACATTCGATGTTCCTTATCTGATTACGACCGGCGGGCCGAATCACGCAACCGAATTTTTAGGAACGTATATTTTCAAACAGGGAATAAGGCAGTCTCATCTTGGCTATGCGGCTGCAATATCCGTCATGCTCCTTCTACTCGCAATCTGTGGTGCAATCCTTATCAATAGAGCCAATAAAGGAGGCGAGAAATAAATTGTTCGAAACGAGAAGCTTAAAAAGCAAAGTCGTATTGCAAGTCGTTCTGCTTCTACTGACGATACCTTATGCGATTCCGCTTGTTCAAATGTTCCTTGGCTCTCTCGGCGGAACGGGAATTTTAAATTATAAGGCGGTTTGGGACACAGGCGTCGTTCCAATCTATTTTAGAAACTCGTTCATTATATCGGCTGGCGTCATTTTGCTGGTTTATATATTCAGTATGACAGCCGGCTTCGGGTTCGCGAAATTACGCATATTCGGCAAAGAAGTGTTCTTCTGGTTGATTCTTGTTGCGCTCACTTTACCTGAAGTTATTTTGTTATCTCCATTGTTCGTCACGTTTCAAAAGCTGCATATGTTTAACACCTTTTGGGCTGTCATTTTACCTACTGCAGCATTGCAGCTGCCATTCACCATTCTGCTTGCCAGAAACTTTAACAGCGGCATTCCTAGCCAGTTAATGGAGGCAGCAAGAATTGACGGCGCGAATGTTGTTGCGACATTCTGGTATATCATCCTTCCGCTTACCAAACCAATTGCTGCATCGATTATTGTATTGACGCTCATCAACTCATGGAACACCTATCTCCTGCCGCTATTGTTCCTGCAAAGCTCGGATATGCAGACGGTAACGCTGCTTCCGCAATACTTCCAAGGTGAGTTTACGAATGATCAGACGAAGATCTTAGCGTCAGCCGTGCTCACCGCTATTCCCGTCATCATTGTTTATTTGTTCATGCAGAAGAGTTTTGAGAAAGGCATGAGTGCCGGTGCCTTGAAATAATCGCAGCAAAAGCAGATTACTAGTGAAAAGCAGGTGATCATGATGCCGTTGATTCAAGTTGACTTAATGAGGTCGGTTTTCGCGGATAAAGGAAAAGAACTATCAAATGCCATTCATCATTCGTTGGTCGCGGGTCTAGGCATGGATGCGACCGATCTATTCCAGGTGTTTAGACCGCATGATGAGGGAGAGATCATTTTCTCGCCGACTTATGACAATCGCGATAGACAAGATTTGATCATCATTCGAATTACAATGGTTCGTATGTTTTCGCTGGAGCAGAAGAAAAACACCTATAAAGAACTAACAAAGAGGCTAGTCGACATTGGAATCAGGCGCGACGATATTTTGGTCTGCGTTGTTGAGAACAGTGCTGAGAATTGGTCGCTCGGCGAAAGAGATGTCTGATTGCAGCAGCTAGGAGGAATGGGAATGAGAAAGTCATTGGATAAAGAATTGGTCGTTGTCACGGGTGCAGCGAATGGCATCGGCAGAGCGATCGCAGAACGTTTCATAAGCGAAGGCGCCGATTTGATTGTGGCGGATCGCAATATCGACAACGCAAAGAAACTATACGAGGGAAACCGTCAGGTCGTTGACATTCTCCAGGTTGATGCCACCAACGTGAATGATTTAGAGAAAATAGCGGAATCCGTTAGAAGAACAGGGCGCAAACTGAAGGCCGTTCTACCGATTGTCGGTAACGGACCGACAAGCCCGATTTCAGAAGTCACGCCGGAGCAGTTTCATTTGACCATGAACCTGAATGTTTTCTCGGCTTTCTTCACGGTGCAGAAGGTACTTCCTTATATGTCCGATAAATCTTCAATCGTTCTCATATCGTCCATCGCAGGCTTCCAAGGCGGGAAGAACGCCATTATCTATAACGCGGCGAAAGCAGCGGTCAGATCTATGGCACGTTCGTTCTCAGGAGAGCTTGCAGAGAAGGGAATTCGAGCAAATGCGATAAGTCCTGGTCCAACGGATACTAAGGCGTTTACGGCTTTTGTACAAGGTGATGATGAACTACGAGACCATATCGTTTCGCAGCTCCCCATCGGGCATATCGGACAACCTAGCGAGATTGCGGCGGTTGCCTTGTTCTTAGCGTCCGACGAATCCTCTTATGTGACGGGCGCTGAAATTATTGCCGACGGCGGTTTCACCAATCGATAATCGAATAAAAAAATAGATCATATAAAGGGAGATCACAATGACATTATCATCTACGAAAATCGTTAAGGTTATTGTCGTAACAGACAATCTTGAAAAAACAGCATCCGCCTATAAAGCTTTGCTCGGCACAGGGAAAGAACCTGCTGGGCTTCATGCAGAGCATAAAGCGGTAAGAACACCTTTTACGAAGTATAAAGGTGCCGACATCACAGATACGCCAATGAAGGTAGAGAGTGTTTTCAGCGATAATTTCTGGTTTGAAATTATCCAGCCTCTCGGAGATAATGACCCCTGGGCAGCTTGGTTAAAGGAACATGGCACGTCCATTTGCTCCATTTGTTTGTTGTCGGACGGACCTTTAGAGAATGACGAAGAAACGATGAAGAATGCAGGCTTTGAATCACTGTTTAAACAAGAAAAAGGCTATGAGGCGTATGAATACTTCGACACATCAAGTGTGCTTGGCGTTTTAGTTGAGGTAAAAGAACAGTATAAATAAAGGAAAAGAGGTGGCGAATTCGTTCGTCACCTCTTTCCGTGTGCTCCAAGTGTCGATCCTTATATAACAATATCTCCTTGATTTCTTAGACTATGCATGGTTTCGAGGACCCGTTTTTGAGAGATTGCCATATCTGAAATTGCAGGCGTGCCTACAGTATTTATCCCGTCCATCATAACGAGAGCCCGTTTGTTCGAAACATTCTTCAGTAACTTCGCCTGGATTTTACCGCTTCCTCCACACATGGCTGTAACCAGGGTGACTTCATCAATATCCCTAAGCAGCCTCTGCAGAGACCTGTCATCCATCCGACTGATTGGCTCCTCTAATAAGGACGTTTCTTTAGAGACCGCGGATCTGTTCTCATTCTCGGCAATAAAAGTCTCCAGCTTCTTGCGTTGAGATTCACGATCCAATCCGAAATGCTTGTCCATCTCTTCAATGAAATCATCACCGAAGAACGAAGAAAGCTTTTCCCGCAAAACTACAGTATGGACACCTTCTTGAATAGAAAGCATGGCCTCCATAATGAGTATTCTGATTAACAGCTCCTTTCCTCTATACCCTCCGCATAAGACATAATTCTGTAGGATTTCTCTTAAGGATTTCGGCTCGATTCCATCTATAAGCAACTGAATGGACTTTTTAAAAAATTCAGGGTAGACCCTCTCCATTTCCGGCTCAAGCGACAATAGTCCAGACTGTTGCGCCTTGTCGGATAACTCGAGCACTTTCTCTAGCGTTCTTAGTGCTTCTCTCTTTTCATCATGGCTACAAGTCAGGTTCTCGTAAATCCTCATATCGTAGATAATGGTACTTACCTCCTCGAGTTTAGGGTCAGCCATTTTGTCATTTAGCTTTTTGTAATCACCCGGAGTTAAGCCGTAATATTTTTTAAATGCTCTGCAGAATCCATCCTGAGACTCGAACTTGTATTTTGCAGCTATTTCGATAATGTTGAGCTGCTTTGATATTAATTCCTGTGATGCTGCCCGTAGCCGTAACCTGCGTACATATTTCATTGGCGCTTCTCCCGTGCACAGAAGAAAGAGTCTATGAAAGTGATAAGGAGAAAAATGTACATGGTCAGCCAAGCCTGCCAGAGTTATCTCTGCGGAAAGGTTTGCATGGATGTAGTTGATGGCTTCCTGTACATGCTTTGAATAATGCATATTCTCCTCCGGCTAAGTTCTGGTTTAATACTATCATCGAATCGTTCTTTAGCTCTCGACCGTTTTTGCTAACGATATAGAAAAGCCGGCATGCACCTCAAGGGAGGGGCTCACCGGCCATTTGTTTGCCTGTACAACGTATTATTAGGTGCTCACTCAAAGGTCTTCAATTGGCGGCTCATGCGCGATCCAGTTGAGCTCGCTGTCGTGGAGGAAGTGATTCGGCCAATCGAGCGAGTTCTCTTCTAACCCAATGAATTGCAGCACTCGATGGCAGAAGTCGTTCACATCATCCTGCGTATGGTTAGCCAGCAAATGCTCGATGGATGAGTCAAAATTAGCGGGTTTATGAGGTGCAGACCGGACTACGTTTAGCAGCCATTTATGAAAAGGGTACAACATCTGGTTTTCGTTCAAGATGAGGCGGCATGCGAAAAGCGTGATTTTATGAATGGCAGCAGACTTTAGGTAAGGGTTGTCCTTCTTCACTCCCTCGCTGTAGTACCACTTCCATGCCAACAGTTGTGCAGCGAATCTAGTTCGGCGTCGGCTCTGATCCTGTGTAGGGAATTGAGTGATTTGGTTGATGAGTTCTTGAATGTTGTCGATTCTGGACCAAAGGATTCGGCAGTCTTGGAACGCATATCGCGCAGGATCGCTGCCTTGGCTTATGATCATGTTTATCAGCGACAAGCTGACGATTTTACAATCTACGTAGCCCCCGGGATAGTTTGCAATATTGTCCAACTCGCCGTAACTACTGAAGGTAAGTTGATTGCTTGCCTTCCTCCGCTCATACTCGGACTCTTCGACGATGAGCATAACATCAACGTCCGAATCCGGCTTAGCAAAACCATGTGCAAGGGAGCCTCCGAGCAAAATAGCTAATACAGCTGGATCGTCCTTGTTGAGCGCGACGTATTTCTCTATCGTTTCTACATGGTGTTGATTCATTGTGCACACTCCCCTTAGGTTGGCATCTTATAGATTGCAGATGCTCCCATTATACACCGATTCGAGTTAGGGTAGGTTACCTGCTCCTGCAAATCTGTCAACACATTCTCCAATACGCTGTAATGCCAGCTACTTCTTAAGGTTTGTAATAGCTATATCCGGCTTCCATTCTACATCTATTGTGCCTATTTTCTTCAACTCACTTTTATCCATACGATAAACATTGATCGTATCTGCATTACGTATATCAAAATCGACATGCTCATAATAAGCTCTATCCATGATTATTGTGTAAATCTTACCCTTATACTTTTCAAAATAGATATTCTCAGGATAAGACGACCCTTCATTCTCATCATATATTTTATATTTGGAGTTGCGCCCCTCATCATTGGTGTCATACAACTCATACCTATTATTTTGCTTCTTAAATATTGCATAACCATTTACGTATAATGTTGAATTCAGTCTAGTTTGTGACCAAGCATCCCATTTAAAAAATATTTCTTCTTCTCCGTCATTATCCACGTCTGCTATGGTATATGTTTTGTCCAAAAACGGTTCCCTGGCATCACGATCGATCAGTGAATATAGATGATCAGTAGTTTGCAGCACATGCTCATCTGGAATATCTTCGTCAAAGAAAGTCATTTTCTTAGCATATTTATCTTTAAGATAAAGGATCACGTCTTCATTACTGTTCGTGCTAATTTCGTAAGTCGGATAGGTAATATTAATGCTGGCTATCCTTTCTGCCTTATTACCGTGTACATAATAGATTCTCAGTCCTATATCATCAAACACGACCAGATATACTTTATTACTACTCTTAAAAAATTGAATATCCGAATATTCCCCTTCATGCTCACTTTCGTCAGGTATTTCAAGATTCCATTCTGAATATTTCGAGGTTGCCTCGTCAATTTTAAAAAATTGTGTAAAAGGATAAAGGCCTGTTCCGCCTAAACCATGGCAGCCTATCTCATCTATTCCGTCATTATCAACATCCGTCAAATAGCATTGCCCAAATTCACTATCAAGGGATTCGCTCATTCCCAATTCACTCAACGTTGTATAGGTATTATCAATGATCAGTCCCCCTTCTTTTCGTTGTCCGGATGAATTAAAGAAGGGGATATTTTGTTCTGCCGAGTATTTAACATTTTCACTATGAGGGTTTGAATTATTTTTAAAATTTTCAATAACGATGTCCTCAATGCTAAGATCCGAATATTCTTCGTCTTTGTATTCATTTTGAACACCAAGAAGATTAATAATTTTCTCTTTATTCTCATCTAAGAAATCGCCATTTCCCGGGTCTATGTAATAAGTAAAAATATCATCTACGGATACCTCATAAAACCCACTTGTAGGGTCAGTAGCGACATACTTGATTTTATCTATACGGATATCTATTTTCTCACATGCTAAATCAATTGCCTGATTGTAACTTAGCTTCGGCTTATCATTCCTTCTCGAATGATCTTCATCCGCTATTTTCGTGGGGGTATTAGTAGGCATTGGAGCAACGGAAACATTATCTTTCGTTTGTACACATGAAGTCAGCAGACAGAGCATGAGAAAGGAAAGCATACTAGCATATATAATCTTCCGCTTGTTTTTAAAATCCTCCATCTGGACCTCATGACCTCATTTCGATAGCATTATTAAGTTTTAGAATTATATTTACTTTATCACAAAACTGGTTGCAGCAGTAAAGATGACACAGCTGTAGAAATTTCACTTACTGCTCCAATCACTCCGGCTTCTTATCCCCCACGAAACCCTAAGCTCTCCGAGGATATGCCAACGCCAATATGCAACGATCTCTTTGGAGATGCTTGGGAGTGCATTAAGAGCAGTAAGCCCGTAAATGACGGGGCTCGGGAAGCAATACCGTTTCATACACCTGAGGCTGATTCAGATCGAAGCATTGAATGGTTGTTTGCATCTAATCAACGTTATAATTTAATCTCTAAAAAATTGTAGAATTCTAACAATTAGTATTATAATTTTGATAAGCCAAAGCGAATGGAGCTAACCAATGAAAATAGAGGAAGCATATAGCACTGACTATAATGATGTTGTGGATGCCGAAAAAGCATATGACCTCTTTTGGTCTGGTGAAATTAGGGATAAAAGGAATTTTGAATGCCCCGATCAAAATTGTGATGCTCGAATAACATGTGCGAACCTAGATAAAGCACGAGATAAAATGAAAAATATCCTTCATTTCAAATCTTATGGTGTTCACTCATCAGAATGTAATGTTGTATCTGATAAAAGTAAGGTAAATCGCCCACAAGATGACGCTGACCCCAGTGTACCTAGAAACAGCTATGTAGATTCCGAAACAGACGTTCTCTTATTAAGACGTCTCAAACAACATTCAAGCATTGTAAGTACTCACTCCGGTATTTCTGTTGTAGACCCCAAGGACATTAAGAAAAAAATGAAGCAGAGCTATTTCATGTTGAGAAACTCAAAAAGAGATCCTGAGTATAGCACGATAAAACCATTGGTCTCGAAATTTGAGGATTACTTGTTGGAGGGTACACTCTCTACGCACCATATTAAAATCTCGGATTATAAAGTAAGCTACAAAGATATGTTTGTTGAAGTGAATGGCCAAGAGTTTAATGCACTTAGTGAATATCCACGAATATACTATGGTGAAGCCACAATAATTAAGGCTCGCAACAACGACTACAGAATTCGTTTTATAGATCAAATTAATCACGAGGGAAAGTGTTTTAATCCTGAAGTTTACGTACATGAATCAGTGTTAAATAAGCACTACATGCGACGTTACTGGAAGAATTTACTGAATGAAATTCTATCATTAAAAGGTAGAGCGCGTTTTTTTGTTTATTGTAAGCCGAATTTTAATGAAAATACTAAAAATAATATTACAACTACGTATTTGAATTTTAGAATCAACAGCCTGGATTATCTTGAATTTAGGCATTTATTATAATTTGTTAACCATAAATTCCCGTCATTGCTTGATGGCTTTTTTACATAAATTACTATAAAAAAAGAAAAAACATATCACTGTGACGGACAACCCAAATGGCGATGTATTTACAATCTGCATATTGTAATGCCTTACGCGGTTTTTCTTTATCTCCCGTCACAACCGGGTTTTCACTGTACGAACTCCAATCACTCCAACTGTCGAGTTAACTTGTGATACGTTTCCCCGCAAAAGAGCTGTCGGCAAAAAAACGTTGTGGCTCATTATAACCAGCCGTCTCTTTCAAGCGGGGACTACTAAATCTCGTCATAATAGTCTAGTCTGTTTCGCCCTTACCCCCATAACTTATCCAATCACTCTAACTAATAAAGTAATTTATAACTGTTCACCTGTTGTAACAGCAAGTTAAAAGGCCCTCAAATGAGGACCCAAGTATAAAAAGGCTAGTTTATTACTGTATTTACAATATCAGTACACTTAGTTCTATTTTTAAACAAAACAGCCAGTGTATCCTGAGGGTATTTCTCCCCGATGACATCTTTTATTTCAAGATAGTATTTATGTGTATAATCAAAAATAAGCTGCTTAGTGATCACTCCGTTAAAGTTAAAACTAACATCCTTCAACCTATTACAATCTAAATCTTTAAACACAAGCATGGATATAATTCTATTCCCATGAACTGCAACCCCATAATCCCTTCCTGACTTCGGAATTCCGTTTAGAATATTTGTAAGTGCATCATCAACTAACCTCTGTACCTGCACACAACGCCAAGTGTAATGACCGGTAGTAGCACGATTAAATATTTGCTTGTAGTACCCTTTTTCAATGTCGTCCCACATCTTACTAATTTTACTTTTTAGTTGCACTACAGTATTAACATTTTCAGTAGCACATGCTAAGGCTGTAGTACTTTCGTTTAGATCAAAAGAGTTTTCGTTCTTCTCCAATACTTCGGATCGTAAAATATGATAGGTTACCCCATCAATTGCAAGCTCTGTTTTTATCCTACTTTGTTCTGGATCTAGAGAAACAAAATCCCGGCTATCAATTTTATTTTGTTTATTGTTGCTTTTTGTAATCTGCTCACCAAAATCATCTTCCGATTCGCCAACAGATATAATTCTAATTGGAATATAAACCCGATCTAAGTTTTCCTTAGTCTTCTCTCCATATTTACCAATAGTACCTACCGTTTGTGCTCCATTAACAATACTGATATCCTCACAAACGAATTGACCAACATCTCTGTCCGCTCCACCGAGCATAGTCTTTTCAGCTTTCTTACATACCATGGTTACTCCGTTATTGTAATACCAGAATTTTTCTGGTTCTTTCTCTATAGTCCTGCGTATTTCTTCGTTGACATCTGTATCCCCTAATATTCCCCTAATATTTTTATTAAACAACCTAGATCTGTAGTCGTCCCACCACATAGCCACTTCCAAACCACTAACCTGCCCGTAGTATGCTAATCTTGGTTCTTGAACTCTACCCCAAGATTTAATACTAATAGTTAAATCTATTGGTTCACCAGAAAGTCCTACAGCTAGCGATGAATGAAGGGCTTTTTGATGCAATACATTAAGATAGACCAGCTCACTTGTGTCATTTATTTCATCTAAAAAATCATATAAAGTTCTACGCGAATGTTCTGATAAATCATTGGAACCCGTATAGCACACAATCAATTGGTATGTAGTTTTTGAGTCACATACTGCCTTCGTAATAACCTCTTCAACTTTTCTAACTCTCTCATTAAATCTGTCAAAAGACAGATCAAATAAATCCTTAACTCCATCAACGAACTTCTTGACATCACCAGAATCAGGTTCTCCTCGCCCGTTATGTATCCATTTCGATTGGACCAGATACAAAACCTTGTTTCTCTCATCGTAGTAAACCGCATCTATCCCATTATCTTCAGAGCCATCGGTAATAGATCTAGCTGCTAAAGATGACTCAATTTGTGCACAGTGCTGAAGAGAATATGCTGCAAGAGATCTAGTAAGTAGATAGTTTTTCTTATGTTCATCAGGAGCAGTCATAACATCTCCTAAATCTACAATATTCTCATATAATTCTAGTATTTTACTCTTAATTTGATTGACGTGTAACATGCTCATCCCAAGTATTCCTCCATAATTATCGTTACATAAGTTATTCTACATAGAATGGATTTACCCTCCAAAAATCTCTTGTACTAAGATTCTAATTTTATTAATCCTATACTCTAAATTATTAATCCTTCGTTGATATTTGACCCAAGTAATATTAATTGTTGATTCAAAGGACATGTAAGTCCAAGCAACAATGTCCACAAGAAGTTTGAATGCAACCACCCTGAGGTAACGTTGCAACACACTTTCTTCAGTTGATTTTTTTACTTCCAAAAAATAAAAATACAGAGCAACGGCACCCTCTCGCCGTGCTCTGCATTACAATTCATATACTACTATACTTTCTTCAACCCTTACTCTTCCCCCACCGCAACCGCATTCTCCCCATTACTACTCCAATCACTCAGCTTAAGAGCTGGCTTCGGAAACCTTTCAGAGCATATACGTGGAATATCAAGAAGCGTGGTGCTCAGATGCGGACTGCCGACCCAATTCTTATCTTGCCATTTATTTCAAAATACTCTATACTATCTTTGGAGTGGGACGAAGCTAGGGTAACCGAGCTTTGAACCAGAACATTTGAA
>NZ_BILZ01000040.1 GCF_004000825.1 Paenibacillus kobensis NBRC 15729
CCCAACCCAACCCAACCCAACCCAACCCAACCCAACCCAAGCCTTCCCCTGAGTCAGTTCCCTTTGATCTGCATCCACTTCTCTGCGTCATGCAACGGCTGGAAGCCGAACTGCTCGTATAGTCCGTGTGCGTCCTTCGTGACCAGTGCAAACCGCCGCAGTCCTTGCAAATCCGGATGACTCATCATGAACCGCATCAACTTTTTCGACAGCCCGCGCCCCCGGTACGGTTCTACAATAAACACGTCGGTTAAATAAGCGAAGGTGGCGCAGTCTGAGATGACGCGGGCGAAGCCGGCAAGACGATTGTCCGCGTCTGCGTCATAAGCGGCAACGACGACGGCGGAATGCGCAACGGCGCGCTCGAACGCTTCGTACGTCAGGCTCTTGGCCCAGTACATATTCTCGTGCAAATACCGGTACACATATGGAACATCGAGCAAGCTGCGGTCCGTCGACAGCCGGATAGGGTCTAATTCTTGGTTATCGTACAAGCTGCTCACCGTCCTGCGGCAGAGCCACTTGCCCCAATAACTCTGCTGCTTGCAGATTGTCGCGCAGGATGTCACGCGTTATATGGCAGTGGTTAATGGCATCCATGTGCACGGCGACGATCTCCGTATTTGGCGCGTAGCGGCAGATAGCGGCGACATCGTCCGCATCCATCGTGATCGGGTCACCGGTCAAGAAGCGCGCTCCGCCGGCATTCACGATGGCGATATCCGGGTTAAAGGTATCGAGAGCTTGCCGCACGTCATCACACCAGACCGTATCCCCGGCAATATACAACACAGGCTCACCTGGCGCTTGAAAAATAAATCCGGAAACGTTGCCCATCATCTGTCCGATCTCGCCTGTGCCGTGCTGGCCCGTTGTTCTCGTCAATGTGATGCCTTGAATGGTAACACTTGTGTTTACTTCCGTGACTTGCGTGAAGCCGTCCTTGGCGATCGTCTCTTGATCGCCGGGCTGACAATACAAAGGAAGCGTCTTCGACAGCGTCCCGGCTGCTGCGCGGTCCCAGTGGTCAGCGTGCAAATGAGTTACAATGACGGCGTCGGGCGCAAGCCAAGGGTCGAGCGGACCCGGCATCGGAACGAGCGGATTACGGACCGGATTCGCGGTATTGACGATCGGCGGGTTCGCACCTGCCTCGCTGAACATCGGATCGACTAGAAAGCTAACGCCGGCATATTCCACCCATAGCGTGGCATGGCGAACGAGTTGTATTTTCATCCTTTACGGCCTCCTGTATCTTAAGGGATTGGATTGTTCTGCTATAATATGGATGGTATCATAGACGGCCCGGTACGCCTACGAGCAGGCGAATGAATAACGGGGAATTAACTTTCACGGTGAAAGGAAACGGCATAGCCATGATAAATCAATCGATTGATGAAGTGGATTTGCGAATATTGGAATGTCTGCTGGAGGATGCCCAGCGCTCACATAAGGAGATCGGGCAACTCGTTCATCTGACGGGACAAGCGGTTGGTGCCCGCGTTCGCAAGCTGCAGGATGCGGGTGTCATCGAAGGCTATACGCTTCGTTGGAACCCGGATAAGATCGGCTTAACGGTGCATGCTTTTCTTATTATCTTTATGAAGTCGAATACGGCGCATCAGTCGTTCATCGCGTTCGCTAAGTCGCGGGAGGAAGTAGCTGAGGTGCACCGCGTGAGCGGGGAAGGCTGCTATTGGATGCGGGTTCGGCTGCGCAGCGGAGCAGAGCTCAACGCTTTCTTGGAACAATTGCTTCAGCACGCCAACTATCGTCTGAGCTTATCCATCGAGACGATCAAATAGAACGCTGTGAACGCATGGAATGGAATCGTATAGTCGCATATGTTTGTAGTGCCGGGATCTCTGCTGCGGAGATCTCGGCATTTTTTTGTATATTTGCATTTCCGCCGCCTTGTCCATGTCAGCTTCAATCGCTTTCATTCATGAAATCAAAACGTAACATTCGAAGACGGGAGCTTCATGTTCTATTTTATAACCTCAGAAATAGTAGTAATCAAATAGAGCTTCGATACTTGAGCGGACAGCCGGCGATGTGTCGATGAGGAAAGGTTGTTCATCGAATCCGATTGCTACGGGAGTGGAGACCATGAAGGATTATCAAGCGATCAAATGGCGCAGATGGTTTATTAGGCTTGCAGTAATCGCAGTCCTCTTCTTGCTCATGTGGTCCGGGGCGCCGAGAACATGGGAAGTCGCTTACAGTCTTCTTGGTCTTGCCTTGAATCTCGTATTCGCCATGCTGTTCATGATCGTCCAGTTCGTCGCGCTGTTCTGGTTTCTGGCGCGGGGGCGAACGTATTGGGTCTTGCCGGGCGAGACCGGCTCTACATGGGACGACTATCGCGGCAATCCCGAAATCGTCGAGAACGCGAAGCGAATCGTGACGCTGCTTCGAGGCGTGAAATCGTTCAAAGCGATGGGAGGGGAAGCGGTTCGAGGGCTTCTGCTGTGCGGTCCGCCGGGTACAGGCAAATCGTATCTGGCCCAAGTTATCGCCAACGAGGCACAGGTTCCGTTCGCTTACGCCTCGGCACCGAGCTTTCAGAACATGTTTTTTGGCGTCGGCAACTTGAAGGTCATGAACCTGTACAAGAAGGCCCGCAAGCTTGCGCGAATATACGGCGCCTGCATTATCTTCATCGACGAGATTGATGCGATCGGCATGAAGCGGCAGGGCGGCGGAGCGGGCGGCATGATGGGGATGATGGGAATGGGCGGCGGATCAGGTCTGCTGAATGAGCTGCTGCTGCAGATGGACCCGCCGAACCTCGACAATACGAAAATCGCCAAGCTGCTGCGCTCGATCGGATTGCGGCGCAAGAAGGCGGAGCGCCCGGCTGTGTTAACGATCGGCGCGACGAACCTGCCGGATGTGCTCGACGATGCGCTGCTTCGCCCGGGACGGTTCGACCGGAAGCTGTGGGTCGACAGCCCGGATTTCGACGGCCGCGTCGACGTGTTCAAATATTACTTGAAGAAGGTGCGGCGCGGCGTATCGCTGACGCCGGAGCGGGCGGCGCTCGATACGGTCGGCTACAGCCCGGCTCAGATCAAGCATATCGTCAACGAGTCGGTCGTTATCGCGCATCAGCGCGGCGGTAAAGTGACGGGCTATGCGGATTTCCGGGTCGCGATGGAGACGTACGAATGGGGCTTGAAGCAGCCGCTCCGCTCGATGAGCGAGGACGAGAAGCGGAACGTGGCGTATCACGAGGCCGGCCATGCCGTAGCGCAATATTTGCTCAAGCCGCATGAGCGGGTATGGAAAGTGACGATTATCCGGCGCGGCGGGGCGCTCGGCCTCGCGGCAACGAAGCCGATGAGCGAACGTTATAACCGCAGCGACAGCGAGATTCTCGCGGCGATTCAGGTGTGCTTGGCGGCACGGGCGGCGGAGGAAACGTTCCTCGGCAAGAAGCTGAACGGGGTCACTTCCGATCTTCGGCAGGCGACGGAGCTGGCAGGCGCTTATCTGGGCATCGTCGGCATGGGCGACGAACTGTTCAGCTGGTTGGCGTTAGGGTCTAGAGTCGAAGGGCTCCGGGCGCTCCGCCCCAAAATTAATGAGCTGTTGAACGACCAGATGAACCAAGTGAAGAAGCTGCTGGAATCGCATTCGGAATTTGTTCATTTGATCGCGACGGAGCTGCTGAAGCAGGGGGACCTGACGGGCGAAGAGATTGAACAGCTCTTTATCGGGGTGTACGGACACGCGCGGCCGGAGCCGCCGACCGTCAAGTCTTTCGCTCAGTTCGAGAAGCCGGAACGCGGCGTTCGGCCGACTGCAGCGGATGAGGAGCAGGCGGATACGGAGGAACAGAAGCAGGACGAACGTAAGGATGAAGAAGAGGCGGAGGGAGAAGACGGAGAGGGGGGAGGGGACGATGATGGCCGCCCGGAATCGGACCGCTACTGGCGCAGGTAAGCGGTTCGTATTCCCGTACCCCATAGTAGATGCGGTAATGCACTTAAGTTACACCGTCAAGCTCGCTTTCGGCTGACAAAAAGCCACCCCGGTTGCAGGTTTCGAGCCTGCGGCCGGGGTGTTGTTTGTTCTGGGCGCGTGCATGCGTTAGGCCGGCGGAGGAATATCTCGCACGTATGCATCGGGAGATTTGCCGATCATCGCTTTGAATGTCTTAATAAAATGGGCCTGGTCGTAGAAGCCGAGCTGCTGGGACAAGGACGCCCAATCCAAGGCGCCTCCCTGTTCGAGCAACTCTGCTGCTTCTTGCATCCGGTATCGCTGGATGACCCACTTCGGGCTGACGCCGACATAGCGGGAGAACAGCCGCTGCAGCGCCCGGACGCTCATGCCGGATTGCTCGGCCATTTCTTCGACGCGCGTCATCTCCCGGTTGTTAATCGCTAGCTGGATAATACGGCCCGTTAATTCCGCGTTGTCATCCGGCTCAGGAAGCCGCTCCAGCAGAAATCGTTCGCCAAGCCTCGCCATTTGTTCCCCGCTATCCTGCTGCCATATTTGCTCTTGCAGGGTCTGAATGACAGGGCCGAAAAGATCGCTTGCTTCGCATATCCGTCCCGTTAGAAGCGACACGGGCTGCTGCCAGAACGGATAGAAGCCGCCGGGACGGAACTTGATGCCGAGCACCATGCCTTCGTTCTGGATGACTCGCGTATAAGTGGTTCGAGGAACACCGTATACCCCGGTGAAGAAGGAGCCGCCCTCTTGCTCGAAGGACAAGTTGACACTCGGGAACGATAGAATCGTCTGGCGGAACGGAGGTTGGCCGGTGAGGTCGTAGCGGACCGTCCAGAAATGCTCGATATAAGGCGCTAAGCCGGCAGACGGCTCATAGCGGTTCAGCTCGAACTTGCTTTTGCTGGCAGCAGCTTTCAATATGCCCTTATCGGAAGAGTGGTCTTTGAGCTCCAAGCAGCAATTCCTCCAATCTTTTGAGCCGGAGCGTAGAGTTGGATGTCGCGTTTTTACAATACTTGCTATTCCGGCGTCTGTATAGTTGAATCTACCAGCAACAATGCTGTTCACGCAATGCATTTATGAACGATGGGGAGGATTCATGAATGGAAGAGCTTAAATACGAGATTTATGTCCATGCAACACCGGAGCAAATATGGAGTGTGTATTTGTCGGAAGAAGGAACGAAAGCGGTCTTCTTCGGCAGTGTTCTGCAATCGACGTTCGAGACGGGCTCGCCATACCGGTACATAGGACCGGGTAATGACGGCGATGAGACGGTGCATGTCTACGGCACAGTGCTTGCATTCGAGCCGCACCGTGTCATGAGTTTCTCAGAGCATCCGGGCCCGTCGTATAGAGACAATCATGCGGAGCTGGAGACAAGAATCTCGCTTACGTTGGAGCCCGTGGGCAATTGCACGAAGTTGACGCTGGTGAACGATCAATGGCCGGACAATCATCCTTCATACGAGAGCACGAAGAATAGCTGGCCAATGATCTTAAGCAGTCTGAAAACCTATGTGGAGACGGGCAAGGCGCTCGATTTCGGATATTAACGGTAAGTGAACATGCCTTAAGCAGAGCGCGGCTGTCAGCGTTTTGCTTAAGGCATTTTTTGCATAAATTCACACAAGTCTCTGCTGACGCATCGAACCCCGGATTAAGCGGCCTCCAAGGTCGCTTAATTCCGCATATTGCGGCGTTTGAGCCAAATAAGAGACGGCGTAAGGTACTTAGATGCCCCCGCATGCCCCGTCAACGCACAATTTCCCAATTAAACGACCTCCAAGATCTCTTAAATCCGTCAGGAATCGTCGAACGAGCCCAATAAGAGACGACAAAAGGCACTTAAATGCGCCAAACACCCATCTTGCAAATACCGCCCGACTGCCCCGCCCGCGCACGGCGGGGGTGTTATGATGTAAAAAATTGCAGAAATTTTGTGATTGGCATCCCAATTTGTGTATAGTAGTTGCTAAAAAGATAGGGATATCGGGGAGGCGTCCATAAGACGTGAGCAGACTTCGTACCATGAATACGCTTCGCAATCAAATTTTTCTCGGATTTATGTTCGTTATGGCTATCGTATTGGCATCCGTCGGCTATTTTACTTATGACCAAGTATCAGTGCTGCTGCGCAACAACGCAGAACGGCATATTGAGCAGACGGCCGTTCAGGCGTCCGGCAAGCTGGATGTGCTCGTCCGGCAGATCGAGACGTTCACCGCGCAGGTGGCGACAAGTGAGACCGTACAGCAGCTTCTCGCACAGGAAGCCTCGGGCCGTGAAATAACGTTCGAGCAGCGGCAGTTGATTCAGCGGGAAGCCCGCAAGCAGGAGGCGTATACAACAGGCGTCCGTTCGCTGGAGCTGTACGCTCCCGACCTCCGCATGCTCTTGCCGCTGACAGATGTCAGTCTGAATAAACGGGTTCCGATGGAATGGATTCATCTCGCCGATGATGGCAAAGGCCAGCTCGTCTGGTTCGGAACGAGCCCCAGCTATCCGGATTCCGTCATCGCGCTGCGCCGTATCCGGCTGGTAGACCAATCGTTCGCCGAAGCCGGGTATTTAATGGTACAGGTGGATAAACACTATTTCGAGCTTAACGATACACCCGCAGACAGCATGACCGGAAAGGCCGAACGGGAGCCGATGGGCTTGTTCGACAGCATGGGCAACATTATCGTGTCCGACTTTGCCAGCGTTGTCGATGTGAAGTCTCTGTTGGCTGACAGCAGAGAAACCGTGTCGATGAACGGGGAAGATTATATCGCGGTACAACATCAGTCGGAGGCGACCGGCTGGCGCATTATGATTCTGACGCCGGAGAAGTACGCGACCGAAGGCATCTCGATATTGCGCACGGCGGTTATCGTCTCGGGCATCGTCGGCGGCGTGCTGTTTCTTATCCTAACGTTTATTTTGTCAACGATGATTACCCGCCCGATTCTGAATCTGATTAAAGCGATGCGCTTCGCGAGATTCGGCAATTTGAAGACGATCCCTGTCGTATCCAGTACGCTGGAGCTCGACGAGCTCCACAATACGTACAATCAGATGGTGGTATCCTTGAACGAGCTTATCGAAGTGGTCTATCAGAAGGAAATTGTCCAGAGCCGGACGGAGCTGAAGGCGCTGCAGGCGCAAATCAATCCGCACTTTCTGTTCAATACGCTCGAGGCGTTCTTCTGGGCGCTTGAAGATAAAGGGGAAGAGGAGCTCGCTCAGTTGGTCGTCGCCATGTCCGGGCTGTTCCGTTACGTCATTTCGCGGGCGGATGAGGATGAATGGGTTACGATTGCAGACGAGCTGGACCACGCGGAGCGTTATCTGAAAATAATGGACATGCGGATGATGGACCGGTTGGAATACCGGATTGAAGCCGAGGAGGAAAGCCGCCGCGTACCGATTCCGAAGCTGCTCATCCAGCCCATCATCGAGAACGCAATCAATCATGGCGTGGAGCAGAAGCTGGGCAAAGGCATGGTGACCGTGCGTGTTAGGCCGGCGGAACGCGCGGGCTATACCCGGATCGAAGTGTCTGATAACGGACCGGGCATCGAGGAAGACAAGCTGCAGTCGCTGAAGGAGGCGATCGAGCAAGGGCGGAGTCATCCTTCTGCGAAAGGGACCGGGGTCGGCATCGTCAATGTATCGAAACGGCTCACTCTTTATTATGAGGCGGATTCGGCTGGATTGGATATTCGCAGCGAGGTCAGACACGGCACGGCTGTCGCTTTCGAAATACCTAATGAGCATGGGGGACGAACGGTATGAAGACAATATTGGTTGTCGATGACGAACCGAGAACAAGGGAAGGCGTCCGCAAGGTGCTGGAAGCATGGTCGGCTGGACGCCATCGGATCGAGACGGCGGCAAGCGGCGTAGAGGCGCTGAATTGGCTTGCCGAGCATGAAGTGAATTTGCTTATTACGGATATCCGAATGCCAGAGATCGGAGGGCTGGATCTGGTTGAGAAGCTGCAGCAATTAGCTCATCCGCCGGTCGTCATTATCCTGTCCGGATACCCTGAATTTGACTATGCGCAAAGGGCTCTAAAGTTTGGCGTTATTGAATATTTGTTGAAACCGCTGGACAAAACTAAGCTGGTCCAATCGGTAGAACTCGCATTGAAGCGGGAGGAAGACATTCAGCGGATTGAGCAGATGGAGAAGCTGGTGGACACGAAGCTGATGGAAACGGTAGGTCAGGACCGGAAATACGGCACCCAGGTACAAGAAGCAATTCAATACTTGGAGGAACATCTTCATGAGCCGATTACGATGCGTGACATAGCGGACTATTTGTTTATGAACGCCAGCTATTTCAGCGTCTTGTTCAAGGAGCAGACCGGACTGACATTCAGCGAATATTTGACGAGAAGGCGGGTGCAACGGGCGAAAGAAATGCTGGCGACGACAAGGCTTGCCGTTGGTGAAATTGCCGAGCAGGTAGGCTACCAGACAGCCAAATATTTCGTGAAGGTATTTCGTTCCCTAGAAGGTGTAAGCCCTGGTCAATATCGTAAGAATGTAACGGACTCCGGCGAAACAATCCAATAAAAGTAGTATTTTTCCCAACTGCATTGCCCTTATATCGCTGTCATTGCGTTGCTAAAATGGGTGTTGCAGTCGAAAAAACAGAAACACTATTTTCAGAAAAGGGGTTGTAAACGTGTTCAAAAAATGGACGGTGCTGCTCTTGACCCTCTGCCTCGTACTGGTTGCGGCTGGTTGCGGCAGTAAGAATGAAAATGAAGAAAATAACGGCGGCGCAGCTGAAGCCGGCGCTAAGGTAACGGTTAACTTCATGCATCTGTGGCCGGAAGGCGTATCCGCAGGTCAGAACAAGATCGTAAACCAAATCATCAACGAGTATCAAAAGGAACACACGAACGTTACGATTAAGCAAGAAGTGCTTGACAACGAGCAATATAAAAACAAATTGAAAGTGCTTTCTGCTTCCAATCAACTGCCTGACGTAGGCGTTACATGGGCAGCGGGCTTCCTCCAACCTTATGTTGACGGCAAGCTGTTCGCTCCAGTAGACGACCTGCTCGGCGGCGAGCTGAAGGACAAATTCGTAGCAGGCACGACGGAAGCTTACAACATCGGCGGCAGCACGTATGCACTTCCGCTCGAGTTCAACATTGCACCTGTGTACTATAACAAAGCGATTTTCGAGAAATATAACCTGAAAGCTCCAACAACGTATGCTGAGTTCCAAAATGTCGTAAAAACGCTCGTGGACAACGGCGTAGCGCCAATCGCACTCGGCAACAAAGACCGTTGGACAGGCTCCCTCTGGTACATGTACCTGGCTGAACGTTTCGCGGGCCAAGAAACGGTTGCGAAAGCGATCAAGGGCGAAGAATCGTTCAAAAACGCAGACCTGACGAAAGCGGCAACGGAAGTGCAAAAGCTCGTTGACGACAAAGCGTTCGTGAAAGGCTTCAACGGTCTGTCGAACGAAGAAGCTAAATCCGAATTCCTGAACGGCAACGCGGCTATGTACCTGATGGGTACGTGGGAACTGCCGAACTTCACGACGAACGAAGATATTCCGAAGGAGTTCCGCGACAGCGTAGGCTTCTTCAAATTCCCTGCTGTTGACGGCGGCAAAGGCAACGCAAACAGCTGGGTAGGCGGACCGGGCGTAGGCTTGTTCGTATCCGAGAACTCCAAAGTAAAAGACGAAGCGAAGAAATTCGTAGAGTATTTCGTATCGAAGTGGGGCGAGCAATCGGTAACGGGCGCTGGCGTCATCCCGGCTACGAAAGTCGACACGTCGAAGCTGCAACTGCCGCAGCTGTATATCGACCTGTTCAATGAAATGAACCAAGCGAGCAGCATCACGCTGTTTGCCGACGTACAAATGAAAGCTAACGCAGCAGAAACGCACCTGAACATGATCCAAGCGCTCTTCGGCAAGGCGGCAACGCCTGAGAAATTCGCGGATGAGCATGACGCAGCAATTAAGAAAGGCAGCTAATAACGGCTAGCCGAATGCAACTTTAATGACATGGGCGGCAGCGGGCTTATCCGGCCCTAATAACCGGATGAGCCCGTCCGCCTTTAATTTTACAAGGAAAGGAGACGGCCCAAATGGATAAAGTAATGTCTAATAAGAAAATGATTGCTTTGTATGTGCTGCCTTCTCTGCTTCTGATCTTGGCCGTTGTCTATATTCCGATCGTTCTTACCGGTTACTATGGTCTGAATGAGTGGAACGGCATCGGATCCATGAAGTTTGTTGGTTTGGATAACTACCAACGATTGTTGAAGGACAGTGTATTCTGGGATAGCGCGAAACACTCGCTTCTGCTTGCTGTATTCTCGTTGATTAGTCTAATTGTTTACCTTGCGATTGCGATGGTTCTGGCTGCCAAGCTTAGAGGCGCGAACCTGTTCCGCAAAATTTATCTGATCCCGATGCTGTTATCGTCCGTAGCAATTGCACAGCTCTGGCTCAAAATTTATCACCCGACAAGCGGTATTATGAATACCCTTCTTGAATCACTAGGTGTTGACAACCCACCCGCTTGGCTGGCGGAACCGTCATTGGTACTGTTCGCGCTGTTCATTCCGATTTTGTGGCAATATGCGGGCTTCTATATTCTCATCTACTATGCAGCACTGAAGAACATTCCGACCTCGCTTGAAGAGGCTGCGAAGATTGACGGTGCAACGTCCATTCAAATTGCGTATAAAATTAAGCTTCCTCTCGTCATGGAAGTTCTTAAAGTGACGGTCGTGCTCGCAGTTGTCGGCTCGTTGAAATACTTCGACCTGATCTACGTTATGACGAACGGCGGTCCGAACGGCGCGAGTGAAGTTATGGCTTCCTACATGTACCGTACCGCATTCAAGTCCTATGATTTCGGATACGGCAGCGCAATTGGATTCGCTCTGCTTATCATCTGTCTTGTGGCAACTTGGGTTATTCGCAAACTGACCGAAACGAAAGATACGATTCAATACTCGTAAGGGGGGCTTCATGATGTCCGTCGGACAAATGGACGCGGGAGCGATGAGCCCTAAGGCGGCATTCGCGCAGAAGATCGGCTACGCCATTCTGTACATCGTACTAATCGCTGTAGCTGTACTGCAATTGTTTCCGCTTGTATGGCTGTTGCTGTTCTCGCTCAAAAATAATCAGGAAGTGTTCAACCTTCCTCCATTCGCAATCCCTACGCATCCTCGGTGGGAAAACTACCAGAAAGTATGGGAAGCGGGCAACATTGATGTCTATTTCTTAAACAGTGTATGGATTACAGTCGTCTCGACACTGCTTACCGTCGTACTCGCCTCGCTGGTGACGTATGCGATAACGCGGATGAAATGGAAACTTAGTTCCTTAGTGCTCGGCCTGTTCATGGTGGCGATGATGATTCCGGTCCACTCGACGCTTATTCCGCTGTTCAGCATGTTCAACGATGTGAATCTGACGGATAAGCCGGCATCGCTCATCTTAACTTATGTGGCATTCAATATGCCGATTACGATCATGATTCTGCTCGGCTTCTATTACGCGCTGCCGAAGGAAGTTGAAGAAGCGGCAGTAATCGACGGCTGCTCCGTCAATCGGATGTTCTTCCGCATTGTCTTCCCGATGACGAGCTCCGTCATCGCTACGACGGCGATCATCAACATGATTTACAACTGGAACGAATTTATTTTCGTGAACACGTTCATCAGCTCTGACAAGTTCAAGACGCTGACTGTCGGCGTTCAAAACTTCATCGGCCAATACACGACCGACTGGGGTGCAATCGGTGCAACGCTCATGATCAGCATCCTGCCGATCCTCATTACGTTCCTGTTCCTCAGCGACCGGATCGTAGAAGGCATCGCGGCGGGTTCGGTCAAAGGCTAAGTCGCGTTGTTTGACCGCATAGTGCAAAGCCTCCTGATTCACCTTATGGTGGAGCAGGAGGCTTTTTTGGTTGTCAGCGGGCGAGCGGAGGATTGACGCGTCTATAATTCGAAGAGTTCTTGCTGCGTATGAGCATCTCGGCGACCAATAAATTGGGCACCCAGCATAGCCATGCGATGACGGTGAACGAGTCGTTCGTGTCGCTGACGCCGAATGCTGCTGCTATCGGCACATAGATACGCAGCATAATCGCGGCGCAAGTCAGCGCGTAGTTGCGCAGCATCCATTGCCCGTGTTCGAGCGGACGGCGGTCAACAATGATGCTTTTGAGCCCGCGTAACAGCGTGTACAGCCAAGCGACCGACAGAGCGGCAAAGCCGACTTGACCAATAAGGCCGCCATTGGCGTAGAAAGCGAGATAAAGTCCGGTCAAACCTGCGATAAGCAGCATAACGGAGTAGATATAGCCGATAACGCGGTGCACGGCCGCCGTCCGGCGCCGGAACCGTTTCACGAACTGCAGCCATCCGATTAAGATGGCTGTTCCTGCGGAGACAGCATGCGCCCATAGAAAGATGTGCCACTCATCCGGCAGGCTGCCCTTATCCTCGGCGAACGGGGTATCCTGTACGTTGTCCAGAGATCCATAGAAAGCGAAAGCATACAGGCCTATCCCGACTGACAACAGGGCTAGCAAGCCGAATACCCAGCGCGGGACCGTCAAACCTTTCGCATTTTGTTTCATAATCTTATCCTCCATTGCACTCAAGTTCATTCTGAATGTACTGTAGCATTATTCTCCATTTCGTTCCTATAGGCTATCGGCGGAACATTGGCTCCGTCTGGAGACGGGGGGAAGGGATGAAGCGATTAACGGCGGCTTCCGCAGGACAGGCTAGCGCGGACATTGGATATCTTTAGAATAAACTTATGCAGCAGATAGTAAATATTAGGTACAATATAGATATGTATACCAAATTTCCGTAGGGGGTTTCGCCTTGGATTATCAACCGAATGATTATGGATTTTCTCCGCAGAATGATCAGCCGTTACGGCAAAAGACAAGCGGGAAAGCGATTGCTGCATTGGTTCTTGGCCTTGCGGGGGTCGTTCCTTACGTTGGATTCGTAACTTCGATCCTGGCTATCATTTATAGCATTCTTGCCTTCAGAGATATTAAGCGCACAGGCGCCAAAGGCCGCGGCATGGCGGTTACCGGACTTATATTCGCCATTCTGTTCTTGATCTTGTACATCATCGGCATTATTACGATGATCTATGTGCTGAGCAACTATGATACACTGCAGGACTTTCTGGACACGATTAAAGAAAATGCCGAATCGAACTAATACATAAATCAATAGGCCGCAGGCTAGGTCTCTGGCGAGACTTAACCTGCGGCCTGTTTCATGTTCGGGAACCGGGATCTGTTATTCCAGCGTCAGGTTCACCGTTACCGGGCAGTGGTCGCTGCCGAGTATGTGGGAGTGGATCTCGGCTTCGGCAATCGCCGGAGCGAGTCTGGAAGAGACGAGGAAGTAGTCGATTCGCCAGCCGATATTGCGCTCCCGCACTTTCGGCATGAACGACCACCAACTGAACACGTCGCCCCGGTCCGGATACAGATGGCGGAATGAATCGACGAAGCCGGAGGCGAGCAGATCGGTGAACTTGCCCCGCTCTTCATCGGTGAAGCCGGAATTGCCGATGTTCGACTTGGCGTTCTTAATATCGATCTCCTGATGGGCGACGTTCAGGTCGCCGCATACGACGACGGGCTTCAGCTCGTCCAATTGAAGCAGATAGCTGCGGAACCGGTCCTCCCAATCCAGCCGGTAGCCGAGCCGTGCCAGATCGCGCTTCGCATTCGGCGTATACACGTTCACGAGAAAGAACTGCTCGAACTCTAGCGTCAGTATGCGCCCTTCTTCCTCGCTGTCCTCCTCGATCCCGTATCGAACCGAGAGCGGCTTAACCTTCGAGAATACGGCAGTGCCGGAGTAGCCTTTCTTCACGGCATAGTTCCAATATTGCGAATAGCTCCCGCCCAGCTCCAGCTCAATCTGCCCTTCTTGAAGCTTCGTCTCTTGAAGGCAGAACAGATCGGCGTCCATCTCGCGGAAGTAGTCGAGAAAACCTTTGGTTACGCATGCGCGCAAGCCATTAACGTTCCAAGATACTAGTTTCATTGCGTCGTTCTCCTTGCTGCACGGTGTGCTTATATAACCGTTAGTTTAGCACGGATTGCCGCGGGAAGGACAGTTGGAAGTGTAAGGGCGGCAACCTTCTCGGAGCTAACAATCAGCCAATAAGCGCAAGAGGCACCCAGGGGAGGGGTGCCTCTTGCGCTTATTGGGGCTGGAAGGAGGTTATTGGTACGATGGGGTAAGAGCGGTTTCGCCTAAGCCGATCGGAGACATACTCGATTTCGACAGATAGATTTTATCGACCTTGGTGCCGTCCTCGCGGACTTTAATATAGAGCGTGTGCGTTCCCGCTGGGATGGAGATGGAACTGCTCGGTTTTTTCCAAGCCCAATTACCGTTCGAGGTGGTGGTCACTTGTTTGTCGGTACCGCTGTCTATGGCAACGTTGAGGCTGTCCGAGCTGGTGTCGGCTCCGCTGCTTAGCAGATGAATATAGAAAGATCCGCCGTTCGTTACCGTGATATTATAAGCAATCAGGTTGGACGAACTGTCGCCCGAGCCGTTCGGCGTCTCCATATCATGTCCGTTCGAGCATGCGGCGCAGGCTGCATCGATAAAGCTGCCGGTCTTGGAGGTGAATAATTCCGCCTCGAAATATGCGCCCGTACTGCCGTCGACTTTATAGTAAAGCGTGCCTGTGCCGCCGCTGCCCGCCGCAGGCGTCGTCACATGGACAGTGCTGCTGGCAGCCGATTCATTGTGCGCCGCATCAGTCGCTATGACAACATAATCATAACCGGTGGAAGGGTTAAGCCCCGTATTGCTCCATGCCGTCGACGACGTTGAGCCAACGAGTGATCCATCGCGGTATACGTTGTAGCCCGTAACGCCGACGTTGTCGGTGGACGCGTTCCAGCTTAGATTCACTTGGCTGCTCGATACTGCGCTAACCGTTAGATTCGCAGGAGCGGAAGGTGCCGTTGTATCAGGTGTTGGCGGCGCTGGGGCATAACGCTCAATGATCAAGCTTGTCCGCAGCACGTCTTCCGGTACAAGCCATCCTTTGGTGCTCAGCAAATTAATAAGCGCAGCGCGCTCCGAGGACGCTTCGCTGAAGCTGTCGGTTTTGAACGAAGCCTCTACCCAGTACTCGGTGCCGGTTCTGGCTGCATTCAGAACAGTCCATACCTCGATGTCCAAGTCCAGGCTATCGAAGGTGCCTTCATAGCGCTTGAAATCGACTGGGCCATATACGACGGAGTTGTTTAACTGAGTTGTGCCCCATCCCGTGCTTGTCCAATTCGCGAATTTGGCCGGTTCATTGGATACCGATACGGTGCGGGAAGTAGCTTCGGAAGGCATGTTCAAGCCGCTGCCGCTCGAGCCGGATATCGTAATGTCTTTCTCATAATCAACGCTGAGCGTTTGCTTGGAATAGCCCCAGTCGACTTGGAAGTCAAATCCTGTCGCACCGGAATCCAGTCCTTCGCTTGCCGCTTGTGTGAGTGCTGCATGAATATCGCCGTTTGCGATCGTGTATCTTTTTTTGTATTGAATCTCATGCGTGCTTTGATCGCTCCGCTTGCGAATACGTTCGCTCCAGCCTTGCGATTGAAGGCTTTGCGTGTTGGTATCCATGTACTGCACTTTGAAGTTTTTCGTCGAAGTGCCTGTCGAGAATTGGGTGCGCACGGCGCTCACCAGATTGTGGCTGGAATCCAGAACGACCGCAGGGTCCAAATTCAATTTCACTTCGTAATTCGGTGTTCCGTTGGCGGCATATGCGGATTTCGGCGCCAGAAGCGGGCCGGCCAGCATTGCTGCGGCAAGCGAACCAGCAAGTGCGGCTTTCCATATGCGGTTTTTTGGTGTAAGGCGATTCGAATACATCAGCTCATCCTCTCGCTATTGAAATGAATACGGGAACATCATATTGTCCGAATGTTCGCGGGATATATGCTGGACATGGATAGTTTGTTAATAACGAGTGGAAATCTCCGGCGTTCTCGTCTGCCGGCATCTGTGATCAGCCGTTTGTATTCACCCATCGAACGCCTTATACTGACGGAAAGACGAGTGATTATGCTGGCAGGGGAGGCGGCGCCAATGCCGATGGATCAAGCACATCAAGCGCATCATGAGAGGCTGCGGGTCATTGTAACAGGGGTAACCGGAATGGTAGGAGAAGGCGTGCTTCACGAATGCCTGCTCCACCCGAGCGTCGATCAGGTGCTCGTCGTGACCCGCAGACCGAGCGGTGTAAGCCACGTTAAGCTGAAAGAAATCGTGCTGGACAATTTCTATGACTGGACGACGATCGAGCATGAATTGCAGGGCTACAATGCCTGCTTCTTCTGTCTGGGCGTCACATCGGTAGGCAAGACGGAAGAAGAATACCGCCGGGCGACGTATGATTTGACGATGAATGCGGCGGCCGTTCTGTCGCGGCTTAACCCGGATATGGTATTCACCTACGTAACCGGCAGCAGCACGGACAGTACAGAGAAGGGGCGCACGATGTGGGCAAGAGTGAAGGGCAAGACGGAGAACGACTTGCTTCGTCTGCCGTTCCGTGCCGCCTATATGTTCCGTCCGGGGTACATTCACCCGACGGAAGGGCTCCGCAACGCGCACAAGTATTACAGCTTTTTGAAGTGGCTGTATCCGCTCTTGCGGATCGTTGTGCCAAGGCATGTCGTGACGCTGCGGCAGCTTGGGCTTGCGATGATTCATGCCGCAACAGCCGGTTACGACCGCAAGGTGCTGGAGTGCCCGGATATTATCCGGTTGGCTGATGGGCATTCCACTGCCGGAGGCGCGAAGTAAGGCAGCAGACCGGAGCAGTGCTGATGGCGCTAACATGTGGTGTGGCAGCCTTGAGGCTGTATACGAGGGGAACGTGTGAGGCGACCGGATTCAGTTGAAAAAATAGTAGCGGCAGCTGTTGGCATCGGTGACAGGCAAGCTGTCACTGATGGGCCGATATAATGGGATTGGACGAGGGGGAGAAGCGGTGAAGCGGTCGGACCGGTTAATGGCGATCCTGATGGCGCTTCAGCAGCGCCAGGAGACAGCGCAGTCGCTCGCGGACAAGCTGGAAGTATCGCGTAGGACGGTGCTGCGGGACATGCAGTCGCTGTCGGAAATCGGAGTCCCGCTGTATGCTGTGTCGGGTCCCGCAGGCGGATATCGGCTGATGGAAGGATATGCGTTTCCTCCGCTTCAGCTGGATGCACAGGAAGCGCTGGCCGTCCTGTTCGCGCTCCAGGCGACGACCAAGCTAACGGATTCGCCTTTCAACCGCGCGAGATGGACAGCGCTTGATAAGCTGAGGGCGGCAATGCCGGCGCGAACGTTGACGGAGATCGAGCCGCTGCTTCGGCAGGTGGAGCTCGAGGTGCCGGAGCGCAGAGTATCGGCGCCTCATCTGGATGCGTTGATCCGTTATGCGGCCGCAGGCGAGTGGATACGGGGACAGTACCGCTCGGAGCGGCGGCGCAGCGAGCTGATCCTGCATCCGAAGCGGGTTTATACGGCGCACGGCTTCTGGTACTGCGAGGCGTACTCCGCCGGACATGGCGAAGTACGTACATTCCGGGCAGACCGCTTCGAATCGGTTGCCGGCACCGCAGCTCCGGCAGAGCTGCAGACCGGTATGGCCGCTGTGGCTGGTGGAGGATTAGATGTGGGGCTTAGCCGCGAAGAGGCAGATAATCCGGCTCCGGCGGATACGCGAATCGTGGCGCAGCTGACTTACCGCGGCGCGCTGATCGTCGAGCAAGACGTACATGTCGGCGAACTTGTCAGGCAGCTGACCGAAGATGTGTGGGAGCTTGATTTTAGGTGTCCGGCTTCGGAATGGAACTGGGCAGTCCGGCTCTTTTTTACGCTCGGCATGGATGCGGAGGTTGTGGAGCCGCGGGAGCTTCGCCGCCAGCTGCACCTGATGTCCAATCAATTGGCGGACCGTTACCGGCCCGCGGAGGGAGAGAATGGACTTGAATAATCAAGCCGGCAATTCACTGGCACGGGCAAGGTCGTTCATTTATAACAATGCGAGGCTGCTCGATCGAAGAAGATTCGAGTATCATTTTGAAGGCGGACCGAAGGAAGCGGTCATCGAGGCGCTGCGCGCCTACCAGAATGCCGACGGCGGGTTCGGACACGCTCTCGAGCCGGACATCCGTTGTCCGCACAGCCAGCCGGTGCCGACGGAGATGGCGCTCATGATCATGGACGAGATCGGATATTTCGATCCGGCCATGATGGAGGGGATCGGCCGTTATTTGCAGACAGCCGTGCTGCCAACGGGCGGACTGCCGTTCGTTACGCGCAGCGTGAACGATTACCCGCATATGCCGTGGTGGACGACGGACAACGATAATGCGGCTTCGATCAATCCGACGGGCCGACTGCTTGGCCTGTTGTATAAGCAGCAGGCGCTTCCGGAGCTGACGAAGAGCGAACCGTTCGAGCGGAGTGTCTCATTCGTATGGAATAGTCTGGAGCGGGAGGAACCGCACCATTATCATGACGCGGTACAGTGGATTTCATTCCTCGAACAGACGCCGGACCGGGAACGCGCGGAACGTATCCGGCCGGTTCTCGATAAGTGGCTGAGCCGGTCGGGCGCAATCGAGAAGGATCCGTCCGCATCGGGTTACGTGCACAAAGTGCTCGATTGGGCGCCGGCGGCAGACAGCTACGCCCGCCGGTTTGCGACGGACGAAGAGGTAGCGCGGCATTTGCAGGCGCTGGTTGGTGAGCAGCAAGAGGATGGAGGCTGGCCGATCAGCTTCGATGCAATCAGTCCTGCTGGCTTGCAGGAGTGGCGCGGTTGGCAGACGGTCGACCGTCTGCGGACGCTTCGTTCCTATGGAATAGAGTAGGGCGGCAGGCAGGCTGGAAAGCAGATGGTGCTGCATATTTGAGGATCAGGACAGTATTAGACCGCAGATAAAAACAAGGCCGAGAACGAGTCGAAGCATCGGTGCTTCCACTCGTTCTCGGCCTCTTTGGTTATGACGGAAGCCAGCGTGCTACAAGGCCGCTTCCTCGCGCCGCGCCAGGTTCTCCGAGACGAAGGCGAGGGCGGTTTGCATTTTGTCCAGATAGGCTGGTTCATTGCCTGTGCACATAAATTTGACGCGGCCGCTGCCGTGTCCGACGATGCCGAACCGGTTCAGCAGGGCGGACAGGCGGCGGATAGTGCCGGCATTGCCGTCAACAATGCTAATATGCGGCGGAAGTACGTTCCGAAGAATATCGGCATAGAACGGGTAGTGCGTGCATCCGAGCACGATAATTCCGTAATCGTCTAGATTGTACGCAGCGAGCTTGCTTCGGAAATAAGGCTCTAGGACAGCCGGATCGAACTGTAAGCTCTCGCAATAAGGGACAAGCTCCGGCAGCGGCAGCGAATCGACGATACCGCCATCGTCCACCCTCGATATGAGCGCATAGTAGCGCGGCATCGTCAGCGTGAGCGCCGTCGCCATGACGAGCACTCGTTTGCCCGTGGCGCGGTTCATCTCAACAGCCGGCTTGACGGCCGGCTCCATGCCGACGATCGGCAAGTCGTACATTTCGCGCAGTTCTTCGACAGCGATGCTTGTTGCCGTATTGCAGGCGACGACGAGCGCATCAATGCCTTCTTGCATCATCCGCTCAACAGCTTCGAACACATAGCCTTTTACTTCATCTTGTGACTTGGGGCCATACGGAACATGCAGTGTATCTGCCATATAGAGATAATCTTGATCGGGAAGTCTGCGGAGCGATTCCGCTAGTACCGACAGTCCGCCGATGCCCGAATCGAAGAATCCAATCGTCATGAGTTATCGATTCCTATCTATGTAGTCTTCTTTGTCCTCTTCTATTCAGCATACTCCGTAAGCCTCTCCACGGCAAGGTGTAAAAGGGATAATACCTGCAGCCTATTGTTCCCTGCTCTATCGAATGAGTGGATGATCATTCTGGAGGCGGATGATGATTCTATGGCATTCCATTAATGTATATTACAGTGATGCAAGCTCAGAGATACGGCTCAATATTCGATCAAAAATGAGGGATCAATCATGCGGGGTCAAGAAAATAACAAAACGCTCGTGTTGATCGGCCTGCTGCTCGGACTCATCTTCTCGGGTCTGGACGAGACGGTCGTTTCGACGGCGATGCCGACCATTATAAGGGAGCTGCACGGTCTGTCGCTGTACGGCTGGGTGTCCGGCGTGTATATGCTTGCCATTACGATGTTCATGCCCATCATCGGCAAGCTTGCGGATCTGTACGGGCGCAAAAAAGTCTATCTGTACTGTATGGCGCTGTTCATTGCCGGCTCGGTCGTCAGCGGGCTGGCGAATTCAATGGAGATGCTGCTGGTCGGCCGCGGCATCCAAGGCATCGGCGCGGGCGGGCTGATGCCGCTCTCGCTCGTTATTATCGGCGATACGTACCCGCTGGAGCAGCGGGCAAAAATCCAAAGCCTCATCGGGCCGCTTATGATTATTCCGCAGCTGCTCGGGCCGACGGTAGGCGGCTATCTGGTTGGCCATGTCAGCTGGCATTGGATTTTCCTGATCAACATTCCGGTCGGTTTGCTGGCTGCAGCCGTTCTCGCACGCGGTATGCGCGAATCGGTCGGGACGGAGAAGAGATCGATCGACTGGGCGGGCGCTTTCTCGCTCGTGTTGACGCTAATGTCCTTGCTGCTCGCTCCTGTGCTTATTGATACGCAAGGATACACGTGGTCCTCACCGGTCATTATCGGCTTGCTTGCTCTGTCGCTGGTCATGCTGGCGTTGTTCATCCGAGTCGAACAGAAAGCGAAGGAGCCGATTATTCCGCTTCATCTATTCCGCAATCGAACGGTCGTCGTCCTATCGCTGCTCGTGTTCATCTTCATGCTTGGCGCAATGGGCGGCATGGCGACTTTTCCTCTCTATATGCAAAATGTAATGGGGCTGACTCCGACCGCATCCGGCTATATGCTGCTGTCGTTCATGGCGGGCGCCGTACCGGCGAGTATTGTGAACGGATTTATCATTACGAAAGTGCCCTACCGTAATTTGTTTATTGTTTCGTTCATTTTGCCGATCATTGGATTCTTCATGTTAACGTATCTAACGGCCGACACGTCGGCGTTATATATTATCGCGAGCTGTTTTATTCTTGGCGTCGGCATGGGCGCATTGTTCGGCGGCGACAATCTGATCGTGCAGGAGTCGGTCGATCCGGCTGTCAGCGGCGTGGCGCTGTCGACCGTTCAGCTGTTTCAATCGTTAGGAGCGACGATGGGCTTTAGCATATTCGGCAGCTTGCTGGCGGGTCATATTAAGAGCGGCATCACCGGACTTGGCGGCACGCTGCCTGCGGATACAGGTGAAACGATCGTAAGCGGCGGCATACCGCAGAATCTGCCGACTGACGTACTGTTTCAGGTGAAGACCGTCTTCGCCGATGCATTCAACAATCTGTTCATGGTCGCTGCCGTGTTCTCGGTCGCCGCATTCATCATTTGCTGGTTCATGAAGCGAGAGGTGCTGTCGCCGAACAAGGCCGGTGAGACTGCTGGTGCAGGCGGCAGCGTGAAGGCTGAGGCATAAGCGGCAAGTTCGCACTACGGGTTCAAGGGAGAGCGCCTGGCGGCGCTCTTTTTGCTTCGTTCAAAATATTAATTGAAAGTTGTGCAACCTCTTCTTGGATCGCTTCGTCTAACTATTTTGTCAAAATACGGAATAGAGGGTGAGCGTTGTGATCTTACATATTCAGCACGGGAAGAGATTCAGATTAGCGGCGGCTGCGGTAGTGGCGGCGAGTGTTATGATTGGCGCGGTGTCCGCCTCGGCGGCATCGGCAGAGAAGTCTGCGATTGCTTCGCCTTCGCCTTCGGCTGCGGTACAGGAAGGCAAAGTTTTCAACGGAGTAAAACAAATTTCCGGAGGAGATGCCAGCGCATACGCTGTGAAAGAAGACGGTACGGCTTGGGCGTGGGGCGGCGGTTACAGTTCGATCGGCAACGGCTCGACGGCGCCGGCCTACACGCCGGTTCAACTGCAGATTGATCATGTGAGAACGATATCCGGCGGATACCGGCATACGTTGCTGCTGAAGGAAGACGGTACTGTGTGGGCGGTTGGCGGGAACGAGCATGGCCAGCTCGGCAATGGCAAGCAGTCACCGAAAGAAATAGCGGCTTCGCCTGTCCAAGTGGCAGGATTGAGCGACATTATCGCTGTTGCAGCGGGCGACGACCACAGCCTTGCGCTTCGCAAGGATGGGACGGTCTGGGGGTGGGGCGGCAATGAGCAGGGACAGCTGGGTGACGGCTCAAGAACGAATCAGACGAAGCCGGTGCAAGTGAAAGGATTGCCGGCTATTGTCGCCATTTCTGCTGGACGAGGCGATTCTCTGGCACTCGGCAACGGCGGTGAAATATGGGAGTGGGGATCAGCCAATGCAGCTGAACGTCTCGTGCGCAAACCGACCCTCCTGGAGGGGAATGGAGAATATAAGGCTATTGCTTTGAATTACATGCACGAGGGGGCAGCGATAAGAAGCGATGGTACGGTATGGGTGTGGATGAACGATGAGAACGGGGTGATTCCCGGCACCAAGCTGCTAAGTCCGGTTCAGGTCCAAGGCTTAAGCGATATCGTTTCCATTGCAGGCGGTTCTGGTGTGAAGGCAGACGGAACGATTTGGCAATGGAAGTGGGATGGAGGGGCTCTTGTCGTGTCGCAAGTGCCGGGCATTCAGAATGCCGTTGCCGTAGCGGAAGGAGGCGGCAGCACGTACGTCCTGCTTCAGGACGGGACGGTACTCGCGTGGGGGTGGAATGCGTTCGGTCAGAGCGGCCAAGGCGTAATCGGCAGGAACGTATGGAAGCCGGGACTTGTTCTGAACTCCATTGGCGTCTTTTTGAATGGCACAGAAGTTCCGATGAGCAGTCCGCCTCTTATTGTGGAGGGTTCGACCTATGTTCCGCTAAGAGGCATTATTGAGAAAATGGGGTTATCCGTATCGTGGGATGTAAAGACTCGTTCGGCTATTGCGGTCTATGGAGATACGAAGGTGGTGCTGAACTCTGTTACCGGCGTGACGACGGTGAACGGCCGTATGATTGAATCGGATCAGAAGCCGATCTTCGTCAACGAATCGATATTCGTGCCGCTGCGGTTGATAAGCGAGTCGGTCGGAGCGGCAGTAGAGTGGGACGCTGGTACCCGTGCGGTGAGAATTCAGCAGTAGAAGAAAGGCGATGCGGAAGGGAAACCTTCTTGCATCGCCTTTTTGGATTGGTTGTGCTCATGTGCAATTTATGTGCGTCAAGCGGGATGGCTGGTTAAGCATGCGTTTCTTTCCCGTGGCGGATAAACAGCCACACGCCGAACAGGATAAGGAGGCCGGCGGCCGCTTGGTAGGCGGTCAGCGCCTCGTTGAGCAGCGCCCAAGCGAGTACGGATGCGATGACTGGCTCGCCCAGCACCGACATCGAGACGGCCGTTGTGTGCATATATTTCAGCAGCCAATTGAACAAATAATGGCCGAATAGCGTCGGTACAATCGCAAGGAGCAGGAAAGCGCCCCAGTCTTGCCCGCTATAGCCGATGAACGGGTTGCCGCGGACGACGTTATATAGCGCTAGAAACGATGCGGCCATGAAGAATACAGTGAAATTGTAGACGAATGCGCTAATCCCATCATCACTGCGAAGCTGCTTGCCGATCATCATATGGACGGCTACAGCGGCTGCGCCGAGCAGCGACAGCACATCGCCCAGCAGCGCATCGCCGGACAGGTTGAAGTCGCCGGAGCCGATGATGACCGAACCGACCATTGCGATGCCTATGCCGATGAGCATCATCCGGTTCGCTTTCGTGCCGAACAGCAGGAAGGAAGCGATCATGACGAACACCGGCTCGAGCGTTAGAATGACAGTCGAGCTGGCGACGGTCGTATAACTAAGCGAAGCCATCCATAGCAGAAAATGAAGTGCCAACATGAGGCCGGACGCGCCGAGCAGCCACCATTGCTTCGGGGTCAGGCGCAGCCATTCCTGGCGGTAGCGCCACAGCACAGGCAGCATAAGCGCATTGGTCAGATAGAGCCGATACATGGCTGTAACGGCAGCGTCTGCGCTGGACCAGCGCACGAATATAGAAGAGAATGAAATAGCGATTATGCCGATGACGAATAGAAGCTCGTAAGCAACGGCAGGCTTGCGGACTGAATTCATAGCTAGTGTAATCTCCCTGCTAGTATCATAAAAAAGGTACCGTTTGTAATACTACTACATCCGGCCGAATAAGTGATAACGAACTTGCCATGTAATAGTTGGAAGCTGCGGGACGAGGACTCGATTCCTCGGCTATTCATTGGAAAAGGCATCATTCGGTGTCTGAACGATGCCTTGCGGGCGGAAGTGACGCATGCGGGGGTGAGCGTTACCGCGCTGAATCGCTCCATACCGGTAACCAAGCGAGGGCAAGACGCTGAATGCCTCGTTCCATCTCGGCTTCCGTAACGCTGCCGAAGCCGAGATAGAGAAGGGCGCTGTCTTGGCTGTCGCCGCTGTTGATTGGACCGGGAGGCGGGTATGCATCCTGTGGTCCGTATACTCGCACGCCGGCATTAGCCGCTAATTCGATCAGCCGGCTGGCACCGCAAGAAGCGTACACTGTTAATTCCACATGGAGCCCGGCTGCGTGATCACCGTTAATATGAACTTGGTCTGGCCAGCAGGCGCGAATAAGCTCGGTCATTCTATTATGCTTACGGCGGTAAACCGAGCGCATGCGCCGGATATGCCGATACCAATGGCCGCGGCTGATGAACAGCTCCATCGCCCATTGATCGATGCGCGAAGGAGGGGCGAGAATAGGGCGCAGGTCGTTCAGCTTGCTCAGCAGCGAAGCGGGAAGCACCGTATATCCCATACGCAGCGCTGGCGTGAACGACTTCGAGAACGTGCCCGTGTAGATGACGGTGCCTCCGTCGTCCAAGCCTTGGAGCGACGGAATCGTGCGGCCGGAATAATAGAACTCGCCATCGTAATCGTCCTCAATAATATAGCCATCGTTTCGCTGAGCCCAGTCCAGAAGCTGACGGCGCAGAGGATAGGTCAGCGGTTGCCCGGTCGGCCGGTGCGATGGCGTTACATAGACGGCGCGTATGTCCCGGCTGGTTAATTCCTCAGCCCATTGCTGCTCGGGGGCGAACGGGAGCGCGGCAAGGAGGAAGCCGTGCTGCTGGAACTTCTCCCTTACTTGCGCGATCCCGGCTTGTTCGACTGCGACGGCGGAGAGGTCCGGCAGCAGCCGGGCGAGCAGATGGATGCTCGAAGCGATGCCGCTCCCGATAACAATCTGCTCGGGTGTACAATTCACGCCTCTGGACCGGCTCAAGTATTGGGCGATGCTTGCCCTCAGGCCGTATTCGCCCTGCGGGTCGCCGTACTGGTGAAGCGATTCGCTGTGCAAGGTCAGTGCGTCGGACACGGCCGAACGCCATGCCGCGGCAGGGAACGTGCCGCGATCGACGTTCAGCATATTGAAGTCGATTAGTGAACCGCCGTCTAAGGAAACTGACGTATGCTGCTCGGAGGTATCGGGTACGGCCGGTTCGCTGACGCCAAGCTTAGCCGGTCGCATCCCGCTGTCTCGGCCGGAATGTCCGGATACGAATATTCCGGACCGGGGCTTGCTCTGCGCGAAGCCTTCCTCGAGCAGCATATGATAGGCCGTCTCGACCGTCGTGCGGCTCAGTCCCGATTGCTCGCGCAAGGCGCGGATGGAAGGCAGCTTAGTGCCGCTTAGCAATGAGCCGGATTCAATGAGCTGACGGATATAGTGGTACAGTCGGATGTAGAGCGGATTGTCCGTTTCTTCCGCAAGCCGGATGTCGAACAAGGCGGACACCTCATCGTATAAATTTCATGTTGGAGATGCTTAATTATAAGCCCCGTATTCGCAGAGCAGCAATGCCTGTCTTGGTAACCGGTTGGGGTTTGTCGTATGCAGGCAGCACGCAAGCGGCAGTTGCAAGGACATTTGGCTCAAGCCGCGAAATCGTTATGAGGATGATGAGGAGAAAGGAGTGGCCGCAATGAGAAAGAGGCCTGTACTTGATGAATTGGAACTCCAGCGCTCGCTTGATGCTTTGACCGGATGGACGGTGAATGAGGAGGGGCTGTTGGCCAAAAAGTATACGTTCCCTTCGTTTCTAGAGGGTGTTGCATTCATTAACCGGATCGCAGAAATAGCCGAACGAATGAACCATCATCCGTTCATCGGAATCGATTACCGCCGCGTAACGCTCCGGCTCACGACATGGAGCTCCGGCGGCCTGACGTCGCTCGATATCGAGTCGGCAGCCGCATATGATGCGGCGCGCAGCGGATAAGCTAGCGTGTCTAGGCGGGGCCTGTTTACATAAGTGTGCCCCTACTGCTCTCTATTGCTCTCTATTGCTCTCTATTGCCCTAAGTGCCCTAAGTGCCCTAAGTGCCCTAAGTGCCCTAAGTGCCCTAAATCGGGCAAGGGTAATAGGTGTGGCTGTGCTATGCGGCAGTTGAGTGATATTGCTTACGTACTGTGGAGTGCGCACAGAAGCGGGTTGTATTTTGTACAACAAGAAAGTGTGCTATTGGGACTTCAATGTGCGCTCGTTGCATTTCGTACAATGAAAAATAGACTAAACCGCTCATTTTTCCGCAAAACCATTATTATTACTTATTTTTCATTGTACGAAGTACAATCATGATAACCTGGTGCATTGGATGGCCCCATGTTGATTGTACGGAATGCAATGAGACTAATCAGAACAGCATGAACCGGACAAGCCGACTTAGACGAACGCATGAATCTCCAAGCGGCCGAGCTATGATGGGAACATACCTGCACCGCGTGTATCTCCCAGCGTGCGGGTCAACCACAATGTATCGGCGGCCCCAATATAGCTTCCATTGCAAAGGTGCTGCAGTACCCAGGCGCTTCGCTATCCCGGCTTGAAACTTGAAACTCCTATACGCTAGACCAAACTAACTCAAAAGTTCAATAGGATCGGCAGTCAGCTCGTAGCTTCGGACGACTGAATGATGAATGACCGGGCGAAGCAGCCCTTTCTGGCACAATGCGTGCAGCATCTTGCGTACCGTACGAAAGTTGAGGCCGAATCGGTCGATAACATCTTTTGGACGCAACGGTCTCCCGAGTGACCAGGCTAGCCGCAGGATGTCCTTTTCCGCCAATGTCCCCAGACTAACTGGGCTTCGGCGCATTAAGTAGGGGCTTACGACAAGCTGCAGCAGCATTCGGCACACTTCCGGCCTCTTCTGTACATCGTCAAAAGAGAAGTGAATCATCCGCCACCCCATTCCCGTCAAGAACGTGTCGCGGTTTAGCGAATAGCTGAACAATTCACGATCCATATCTTTCACGTGACTCTGAAAGCCGTCGCACTCGATTCCGAACTTTCCATAAGGGGGAAGGAACGCAAAATCAAGAAACTGAGACTTCCGGTTCCAATCGTAAATCTCATACTCCGGATGCAGATGCTCCAATGTACCGAACAACGGCCACCATACGTTCGCCAGAAGCAGTTTCTCGGCATACTGATGCCCCCTGACCAATCTTCCGCGCCGTTCCCCCATTCTGCTCGCTGTATGATGCTCCAAGAATGACTGATAGGCATGCTCAAATTCCATCTTCCTAGCCTCCTTAATCATAAAAAAAAGAACGCCCAAAAGCCGATAGGCTCATGGACGTTCTTCGTCTGATCAAACTGTACCATAAAATAGAAAAACGTGCACGCTATGCGAGTCATGTTCGCTTCGTTGCAATTTGTGCAACGAAATCGCTGCTCATTCCGGTCTGCGTGCAGCCCGTTGTATTTCGTACAACGGAAAATACAGCATATTGGTTAAAAGGTGGCATTTTGACCTCGAGCAGAGGATTCGATTGTACAGATTGTACAGAATACAATGCAAGCGTATGGACGTTATTTATAAGTCGTTTACGTTGTACAAAGTACAATCAGGCCCTTCCAGTCAACGGATGCAGCAGAGCAAAAGTGTGGTAGGAGCTAGAATCAGGAGCCGCACAATACAACCGGCGATTATGCTTTTGAACCGGGCGAAGCATTAGTCTTGCCTTATCTAATTCCTTTAATCGCATAATGGCAGCCGGCGCAATAAACCTCCGAATATACGGGGGCATCCCTACAACGCAAGCAGGACGCCGGTTTGTCCGGGGGAGGTACCCATCCAACTTTTACCTTATTTGCGCACAAAAAAAAGAGACCGCGCCATCGCCAAACGCGGTCTCTTTCTTTATCAAGCTAAGCTTAAGGTTGGTCGATTAAACGACGCCTTGAGCGATCATTGCGTCAGCGACTTTAACGAAGCCTGCAATGTTGGAGCCGACTACGAGGTTACCCGAGTGGCCATATTTATCAGCAGCTGCAACGCTGTTGTTGTAGATGTTTTTCATGATTTGGTGCAGTTTAGCGTCAACTTCTTCGAACGTCCACGACAGACGCATGCTGTTTTGGGACATTTCGAGAGCGGATACGGCTACGCCGCCTGCGTTAGCTGCTTTCGCTGGTCCGAACAGTACACCGTTGTTCAGGAACACGTCGATAGCTGCGAGCGTCGATGGCATGTTAGCACCTTCGCCGATTGCTTTAACGCCGTTGCTCACGAGGAGCTTAGCTGCTTCTTCGTCGATTTCGTTTTGCGTTGCGCAAGGAAGCGCGATATCGCAAGGGATCGACCAGATGCCGGAGCAGCCTTCCGTGTACGTAGCTTGCGGATGCGATTTCACGTATTCGCTGATCCGTTTGCGCTCAACTTCTTTCAGTTGTTTCACGAGCGCGAGGTCGATGCCGTTAGGATCGTATACATAGCCGTTCGAGTCGGAGCAAGCAACGACTTTAGCGCCGAGTTGCGTAGCTTTCTCGATAGCGTAGATGGATACGTTGCCGGAGCCGGATACAACAACCGTGCTGCCTTGGTAGCTCAGGCCTTTGGACTCGAGCATTTCGTTAACGAAGTACACGCAGCCGTAGCCCGTTGCTTCCGTACGCGTCAAGCTGCCGCCGTACAGAAGGCCTTTGCCCGTCAGAACGCCTGCTTCGTTGCCGCTGCGAATGCGTTTGTATTGACCGAACATGAAGCCGATTTCGCGGCCGCCAACGCCGATGTCGCCAGCTGGCACGTCAACGTCTGGACCGATGTAACGGTACAGTTCCGTCATGAAGCTTTGGCAGAAACGCATGATTTCGTTGTCCGATTTGCCTTTAGGGTCGAAGTCGGAGCCGCCTTTGCCGCCGCCGATCGGTTGGCCGGTGAGCGAGTTTTTGAAAATCTGCTCGAAGCCGAGGAACTTGATGATGCTCGCGTTAACGGAAGGGTGGAAGCGAAGGCCGCCTTTGTAAGGTCCGATTGCGCTGTTGAATTGAACGCGGAAGCCGCGGTTCACTTGCGGTTTGCCGTTGTCGTCTACCCATGGCACGCGGAAGTATACAACACGCTCTGGCTCAACGATGCGCTCCAAGATGTTTTGTTGAATATATTGCGGATTTGCTGCGATTGCCGGAATGAGCGAGTCGAAAATTTCTTTGACTGCTTGGTGGAACTCCGGCTCACCTTGGTTACGGTTGATGACTTTGTCGTAAACAGCTTGTACGTACTCTTGCGCTGTTTGTTGCTCTTTCGTAATCGTACTTACCACGGTTCTACACTCCCTTTAACTTGAGTAACTGCGAGGAATGATCCTCCAGCGTTTTTTGCAGTTTTTGAACACTCGTTTACACTATCAGCCTGTGATAATTACAAAGTTTAAAACATTGCCTTAACAGTCCGCCAATAAAAAAAATTTGTCACCCCCGATTAATTTGAATTATATTTAGGCGATTTAAGTTTAATATATATAATGTAGTGCAAATAAAGTGTATAATAGTACAAAAAAAGACCGTTAAAACGACAAAATCCCCGCCATATCAGGGATGGCGGGGATTTCAAGAAAGTTTTAACTGAGATGAATTACAGGAGCTCGCGGCGCAGTTCTTCACCGGATTTTGGCGAGAGGTAAGCGAACGGAATGTCGAATACCGTTTTAGCGCCCTTTTGGCCTTCATTGCTCAGACGTTTAACAGCACGTGCGTAAGCAACGAGAACGCTTGCAGTAAATTCAGGATTGCTCTCGAGCTTCAGACCGAATTCGATGATTTGCTTCGTGCTTTCGCCCGTGATGCCGCTGCGGATAACGAAGCCGCCGTGAGGCATGCCTTGGTGCTCGGCTTTCAGCTGTTCTTCGGAGATGAACTCTACCGTTGTGTCGTAGTCGGAGAAGTAGTTAGGCATCGAGACGATCGTCTCGCGAATCACTTCTTGATCAGCGCCTTCTTCAGCCACAACGAAGCATTGGCGAAGATGTTTCTCGCGCGTCGTGAACTCCGGCGTTTCGCCCGAACGGATGCGGTTAATGACCGATTCAACGGGAACCGTATATTGTACGCCGGCTTTGACGCCTGGTACGCGGCGGATCGCATCGGAGTGGCCTTGGCTTACGCCTTTGCCCCAGAACGTGTAGTCTTTGCCGACTGGAAGAATCGATTCTGCAAGAAGACGGTTAAGCGAGAAGAGACCTGGATCCCAGCCTGTCGAGATAACGCTGACGTTGCCGCCTTGCGTTGCTGCTGCGTTAACCGTGTTGAAGAACTCCGGAATTTTCGCGTGCGTATCGAAGCTGTCCACCGTATTGAACATGCTTGCGATAACTGGCGTCTGCTCTGGCAGGTCCGTAGCGGAACCGCCGCACAGAATCATTACGTCGATTTTGCCTTTGTACTGCTCGGCGGCCGAGATATGCTCGAACTTCACACCGTTTACTGCGATTTGGTCAGGCTGTCTGCGCGTGAACACCGCGACAAGCTCCATGTCCGCGTTTTGCGCGATTGCTTTCTCGACACCTTTGCCGAGGTTGCCGTAACCGACGATGCCGACTTGAATTTTACTCATGGTTATTTTTCCTCCAAACAAGTTTAAATATTTTAAGTATCAAAGCACATAGGTTCTAGTATAGAGATGTTACATGAAATGTAAACGGGCAAAGGGTACGGCAGAGGCTTTTGACCAAAATTTTATTTTTCTAACCTTTTGAACCTCATAGTGCAAATCGATATTTATTTTGTGCAAAATTTCTTAACTTCCATTCCTCATTTTTCAAAATATCGCTTCCTATATAAACTCTCCATATTATCGTTCTAAATTCTCCTTCGTTTATTGGTTGTTCCCGTATCAATTTGGATGCCTTCGAACCTTCCGAAATACCCTATCATTTTCCACAAAAAAAGTGATACATTGAAGATAATAAATTAATTGCATCGATTCGAATGTCCGAGAGGATGAGAACGTTGGCAGAGCTGTTGAAGCGTTTGCGCAGAGGTTACGGCGCTAAATTGGCGAGGCTGCACGCCTGGAACGGCTGGATCGTGGTCGTGTTGGCCGTGACCGGACTTATACTGCTCGGCGGATTCTGGCGGGGGGTGCTGGGGGAAGGCCGCGTGTGGATCCGCTGGATACATATCGTCATCGGTATCGCGTCGCTTGCGCCCGTTCTCTATTATTTGCTGCTTGCAGCGAAGCATTGGAAGCAGCTTGCGGGCAAGACGTGGCAGCGGTTCAATGTGCTCGCCGTGCTTGCGCTGCTGCTTGGATGGCTTGGCTCTGGCGTTCTATTATGGCAGTTTCGGGCGGTCGGGCCTGCGTGGTCGAACGCAGCGCTCACGGTGCATGATTTGCTGACGTGGATAGGTCTGCCGTACATCATTTATCATTCGATTACGAGGACCAAGTGGCTGAAGGAGCCGCACCGCCGTACGGTCAGAACGGTTAACGCGAGGAGTGAGCATCCGAACGGGCCTTCCGGGCAGCAGCCGGCGGCGATGCCGCAGCTGGAGCCGTTCTACACGCGGCGGTCGTTCATTCGCGGAGCGATAGGAGCAGGGCTGGCGGTAACGCTGGGACCATCGTTTTTGAAGTGGTTCGGCAACACGTTCGGCGGGGCTTTTACAGGGAGCAGCTCCATGGAGAGGTTGATCGAGCGGGACTCTAACCGGCTGCTTCCTGCGCCGCAGCCTCTCCCGGCATCGATGAACCCGCTTGGCGGCGGCTCGGTCGGCCAATTCCGCGTATATACCGTGACACCCATTCCAAGCTTCGACAACGGCAACTGGTCGTTCCGAATCGACGGTCTTGTGAACCGGAAGCTTCAATGGAACTGGGAGCAGTTCGTTCAACTGAAGCGAAAGGTGCAGGTAAGCGACTTTCATTGCGTGACGGGGTGGTCGGTATACCGCAACACATGGGAAGGAATCCCGCTAACGGAATTTCTCGATCTGGCGGGTGTGAGGAACGAAGCGAAATACGTCAAATTTTACTCCGGGGACGGCGTGTATACGGATGCGCTATCACTGGATCAGGTTGCGAAGATGCCGGATGTAATGGTAGCCATGCTGCATGACGGCCAGTTAATTCCGAGCGATCTTGGCGGTCCCGTACGTCTCATTGTGCCGGCTATGTATGCGTATAAGTCGGTCAAATGGCTGACGCGCATCGAGCTTATTGACGAAGATCACACGGGATACTGGGAAGAACGCGGTTACGCGAAAGATGCTTGGGTGTAAGAACATTGCAGGAAGCGCAGCGATGAATGAACCGGAAGATCAAAGCTTTCTGAACCAATAAAGGGGCTGTCTTAAAAGTCGTTTTTGGATTTTTGAGCCCCACTTAGAATCAAATATCTTCGAAAAGAAGGACCTCAACCCACTTTGCAGTGGATTTCGAGGTCCTTTTGCGTGTTAAATGGGATATTCTCGTGTTATACGTACACTTTTGAGAGCGCCTCTTTTTCTATGCAGTCCCATGCTTTCATGTGAGGAGGAATGTGTCTGATCGTCAGGGAGGTTGTGCCTCATTGTACTGCGTACAATGAAAACCTTCATTTTGCCTTATAAGGAGAGGCTCATTGTTATTTATACAACGAGAAAACGGATCGATCGTCAATTGGCCTCCGTTCGAGCCGTTGTCCATCCATTCTCATTGTATGTCATGCAATGAACTCCTTTTCGTTGGACCATATGGTCTAATCCCGTTGTACAAATGACAGTGAAGCCCAGCGGGGGCCGCTTAAATTTATTGAGGTGGTTGTATATTTATTCATTATGTTGTATAAATAGTTATCCATTTCGTTTATAGGGGGTTTATCGTCATGCCATTCGATCATGCGCTCAATATCCAACCAAGCACCTCCGGCGATACAGGCGCCGCTACACAACAGCTTCTCGACGACGCGGGACATTCCATCTTGTTCACGGCCAAGCGTCCAGACGTCGTCATGGAGCGCGGCGCGGGCATGTATCTTTGGGATACGGAAGGCAACAAGTATCTGGATTTTATCGGCGGATGGGCGGTCAATGCGCTGGGACATTCGCCAGCAGTGCTGCACGACGCACTCGCCGCTCAGTCGGCTCAGCTCATTCAGGTGAGCCCGGGACTTTACAATAAGCCGATGATTCAATTCGCTAAGCGGCTGACCGAGCTGTCCGGGTATGACCGTGCTTTCTTCGCGAGCAGCGGATCGGAAGCGAACGAGAGCGCCATTAAGCTTGCGCGTAAATACGGCTCCGTCCATTTGAATGGCGCTTACGAGATTGTTACGACGCTCGGCAGCTTCCACGGCCGGACGCTGGCCATGATGTCAGCGACGGGCAAGCCGCATTGGGAGCCGCTGTTCGCGCCGAAGGTTGCGGGCTTCCGCCATGTTCCTTTTAACGACTTAGAGGCAGTAGAACAGGCCGTTGGCGAACAGACCTGCGCGATTATGATCGAGCCGGTTCAGGGAGAAGGCGGCGTCCATCCGGCGGATGCGGAATACGTCGCCGGGCTGCGCAAACTGTGCGATGAACGGGGCATCCTGCTCATCTTCGATGAGATACAGACGGGCATCGGCCGGACGGGCAAGCTGTTCGCTTTCGAGCACTACGGGTTACGTCCGGATATTGTGACGCTGGCCAAAGGGATCGGGGGCGGCTTTCCGTTATCGGCGATGCTGACGCATGAGAAGCTTAATCTGTTCGAGGCGGGCGAGCAGGGAGGAACGTATACCGGTCAGCCGCTGGCGATGGCGGCCGGCAGCGCGGTCGTAGAAGAGGTCGTCAGGCAGAATTTGTCCCAGCGGGCGGAAGCGATGGGCGTCTTCTTGCGCGAGGGGCTTCAGCCGGTTGCCGAACGTTTCGGAATATCGCGCATTAGAGGAATGGGGCTGTTAGTCGGGTTCGACCTTCCGCATCCGGTCGGGAGCGAGCTCGTCTCTGCGGCCCTGGCGAACGGATTATTGATTAATTCGCCGAGTCCTTCGGTCATTCGGCTCATGCCGCCGCTAATCGTGACGCAAGAAGATGTCTCGGTTATGCTGCAGCAGCTGGCGCTCTCTTTGGAGCAAGTAATGGGCGGGCTTAATTAGATTTTCCATCATTTCGGATGATTCAGCGAATAGGATTGGAAATGGGTTGCTCCGAATGGTAAAATATCGATTAAAATCGAACGCTAACAAAGGGGCATACCGCTATGGTTCAACGTTACTGCAGAGAGTCGAAGTGCTACAAGACGTCCCGTGTATTTCCGACGGATGTGAACAATCACAATACGCTGTTCGGCGGCAAGCTAATGGCATATATTGACGACATTGCCTCGATCGCCGCAACGAAGCATTGCCGCAGGCCAGTCGTAACGGCATCGACCGACTCGGTCGATTTCTTGCACCCGATTCGTCCTTCTGATTCCGTCGGTATGGAATCCTATGTTACGTGGACGGGCAAATCGTCGATGGAAGTGTTCGTCAAGGTAATCAAGGAGGATTTGCTGTCCGGAGAGCGTACGATCGCGGCAACTTCGTTCCTCACCTTCGTCGCGTTGGACGAGAACCGCAAGCCCGTCTCTGTTCCGGATGTTATTCCTGAGACGGAAGAAGAGCTCAAGCTGCATGAGACAGCTCCGCAGCGTGCGGAGATGCGACGTATCCGCAGACAGGAAAGCAAGCTGTTCGCGGGGTTTTTGACCGTCAAGCAGCCGTGGGACTAATAAGCCGCCGATTACAGCCTGTCTTCACGCCGTCCTCCGAATACGGTATGATGATATGGAAAAAGGAGGCGGATAAGCAATGTCGGCAGAGCAGCAATCCCGTATTGTCCATTCGGTTATTTTTACGTTGAAGCATCCGCGCGAGTCGGCGGAAGCGCAGCAGTTTCTCGCAGACGGGAAACGGATCTTGAGCAGCATTCCTGTAGTCGAGCAGTTCGTCGTCAACCTTCAGGTGAGCCCGAAGAACGACTATGAGTACGGCTTCTCGATGGCGTTCGCCGATCAAGCAGCATATGATACGTACAATGCGCATCCGCTGCATTCGGCGTTCGTACAAGAACGCTGGGAGATTGAAGTTGATCGCTTCCTGGAGATCGACTATGTCCAGTGGGGCTAAAGATAAAAAGGTTTAACATACGAATATCCGGCACCATCTGATAAGGATGGCGGCCGGATATTTTTTTGTTCTATAGGAGGAATTCCCAATGTTTGTATCGAATGGGAACGCAAATAGGCGGAGGCCCATGACCAGCCGACCCGCTTCAGACCAAAAGGAGGCTTCCGAAGTGAGCGAGACGACTCAAACGGCGGGCAAGGCAAGCGGTGTAACAAGAGAAATGCGCGAGGAAATGAAGTTTATCGGCATTCCGGTAATCGTATCATTCAAGGATGGAGATTACTCTACAATTGAAAGAACGAAGAAACTGTTTATGGAGCGCAGAGTGGAGATTGAGGGGGTAATCGATCCGGATATGATGTGGGCGCCGTGGTATGCGAACGACATCATGTTCACTTATATATACGCGGTTCAAGTGGCAGAACTGGTTAATGTACCGGCAGGGATGATTGGGTTTACGCAGCCTGCTGCCGAGTACGCCGTAGTTGCATATGACGGCCCTTTGCCTTGGAATCCAGACCCTTATCACTTGCTGTATGAGTATCGTCAGAGCGAAGGGTTGGAGCAGAACGACCGGCTTATGGTGCTGGAGAAGTATCGATTCGACCTTGAGGCAGAGCCGAACGGACAAATATCGATTCAAGTATGGGGTCCGCTAAAGAGCTAACCCTCTCGTTCGCAAGTATCTCTTCACCTGTTCCTTCCCCGGCCTTAATCATTACTCGACTTAAGCCGGGGATAGAGACAGGGCGGGGGGCGGTATGCGTATTCCGGGAGAAGGGATACACTTGCTTTAACGAACATTAGGGTTAAGGAGCTATCGGATTATGAATAACGTTAGAACGAATCCGCCGTCCCAGACGGCGCTTCCGACATCCGGCCTTATCGGCCGGTATTTCGAACGAACGCTTTATATGCTGTTTATTACGTTGCCGTTGTCGATTGTCGGCTTTGTCTTATCCGTTACGTTGACAGCGCTCGGCTTCGGGCTGACGCCCATTCTGATCGGTCTGCCGATATTGAAGGCGGCTGCTTATGTATCGCACCTTCTGATGCTGGCTGATGTGTACCGCACGCGCAGACTCTTGCCGTCGAAGGGGCAGACTTCCGCGTTGCCGGCGGTTCCATTCGGACCGTTCACGTACCGGGATATGTTCACGTCGTCTGCGCCGTACGTTCCGCTCATGTACTGGGTGTTCAAGCTTCCTGCCGCTGTTATTCAATTCACGGCAGCCGTCGTGTTCCCGCTGTCAGGTGCTGCGATGCTGCTGACGCCGGCCGTTTATTTTGTACTTGACCGGTTCGGTATTCCGATTCTGCAGGATGACGTTGTGTTCGATACGTTATTCCCGAATCTGGAACCGATGCAGCGCGCGTACATTGGTTCTGGCCTCGGCGTCCTGTTTATCTTCATCGGCTGGCCAATTATCGCTAAGCTGACAGTTGCGCAAGCCGCCCGAATCGAAGCGCTGCTTCACTATACGACAGAGAAGGCTGAATCCCGGTACCGCAATGATCCGCAGCCGGCAGTTGATCATCGTGCGTCCGTCTATGAACCAGTCCCCGCTTACGTGCCGGCCTATCGTCCGGTGGACGCGGCAGGCGACATCGACCCTCTTCCGTTCGAGCCGTTCGACCCTAATGCTCCGGAACCTGCATCCCTGTCGCTCGAGAAGAGGGACTCGGATCTTGACCGCAGCAGCGTACGGATGAACCCGCTGGATACGAAATCATTCACTCAATAAGTGCTTGATACGAACGGATGTAAACCGACAGTCCGTCCGATAAACGCCGAAAAGCCGCAAGAATGAACCTGATGCTCATTCTTGCGGCTTTTCGGCCGGCTCTCTGGGGAGAGCCGATGCCTGCGGTGTCCCGGGCCGGAAATTGCTATTGCTGTTCTGTCGCAAGGCTTTTGTATTCGTCGCCGTCCATGACACGTCTGGCTGTGACGTAGCGTTTCGTGTAGTAGGAGTCGCTGAGCGCCGTGATCATGACGCCTTTGCTGGCGGAATGCGCGAATTTGCCGTTGCCGACATAAATGCCGACATGCGAAATGCCGTCGCCGCTCGTATTGAAGAATACGAGATCGCCTGCGCGAAGATCGTCTTTGTCGACTTGCGTCCCCATCTTAGCCTGCGAACCGCTTGTCCGCTCCAGGTCGATGCCGAGCTTGCCGAATACGTATTGCGAGAAGCCCGAGCAGTCGAAGCCTTTGGTCGTCGTACCGCCGGATACATAAGGTGTTCCGATCAGTTCGTCGATCGTATCGTCCAGCTTCGAGTCTGCAAATGCACTGCTAACTTGCACCGTCAGCAGCAAAGCAAGTCCGAGAAGAATTGTAAGCGTTTTCTTACCCAACGTAATGCTGCCCCTTCCAAAGCCTGCGAGGTTAGCTGTAGGGTTCGGTTGAAGGTTCCCTATGATTCCTGCGGCGTGCATCGAATGATCGAGACGGCGGAGTCAATTCACCCAAAGTGGTTCCCCCGTTCCCCGCTGACGCGGAGATTCGGCAAATTTATAACTAACAGTCTAAAGATTCGATTAAATTTGCGAAATTCCTGCTCATGTATAGGAAAAATTTCTCTATATTTTCGTTAGTTTGAACTAGTCCGTTACTCATTCTATGAGCGTCTATTCGACTTTGTCCATTCGCAGTGCGTGTATAGGCTATTAACATGGGTGAACATATTAGTGATACAGCTTTGCATTGTAAACTTTGAGAAGTTATTATGTGACTCTTATCACAATTAAGTGCATGAAATACTTACGATTCTTGGCATGCTATAATGTAAATAATTATATATTCGAAGGGCATTCTGAAGATAAATCCGAAGTCGAGGCGGGAGGTTTGGCTGATGCGTGAAGAGAATGGACAGTCCCAAACGAACTTCACCAAGTTTCCGATCCGAATTCCGAACGATGCGCGCTACATTGAGCCGGTTATCGATTACATTCGCGATGTCCTGAAGCCGGACCAGATGACGCGTGTCGATTCGCACTGGGACTATTACTTAGGCGATGTGGTCGAGTTTATGAAGGACGGCGTCTCGATGGTCTATGATTGGAATGAGTCTTGGGGCCATGAATTGACGACTAAGTCTGCTGCGGAGCAGGAGCTTAAGCTCGTTCGCGAAACGGCGGAGCAGATTGCGGAGCATGTGAAGCGAGTGCCATAAACGTCAAGGCAAGAGATCTCTTTCATTAACAATTTCATCCACTTATGGAGGAATGGTTTATAATCTCTCGACATATGTTCATTCGGGGGACAAATAACCGAACCGGAAGGTGGATGATTGATGAGAAGAAAGTGGCTCGCCGCGATTACGGTAATGCTGTTGGTCGTTATGATGAGCGTCGCGGTATCCAGCTCGGCTGCGCCGAGCACGTATGTACACGGCGTGTTCTCGACTAGTCCGCTGTATGTGGTGGACGGCACAACGGGCAGTTCGCTCACGGCAACGAGCGGCAACGCAATCGCGAGCTGGACCGAGAACCCGCTAAGCTCGGGCAATCAAGGCTTCTTCAACGCGATTGTGTACGTAGGCACAACGAAGTACGAGTTTAGGCTTGTCAGTCTATCTTCGACAACGGCGGATCAGATTAACGGCAAGTTCCATATTTACAAAAATAACGTGCTCGTCGCGGCGGTGGCCGGTACCGTATATGGACTTAGTCAGCCAGTCGGCAACTACTATAAGTTTTATGACAGCGCGTACAACTGGCATGTATCCGGCTATATAACGAATCGCCTCGACTATTAATCGGAGGCTGCAGCGGCTCGTCCTGCGATGCGGCCAGTCCCCCTTCCTCCGCTAGGGTGCAGTCAGGTTGCAGTCGCCACAATCCATAATCCATAATGCGACACAGGAAGGTCCCGCTCGGTGCGAGCGGGACCTTCGTTTCGTTTTTATAGGGAATTGGAGTTAAAAACAGGAAATTATCGTGACAATTGAAAAATTATGTATATGATAGTCGGTAGACCGTGAAGGGAGAGGAGGCGCAAGGTCATTAGATGCCCAGGCAGCGATGCCTGCTTAAAATCTTGTTAGGGGATGAGAATAATGAAATGGTTTAAGAAACTGGGCCTTACAATTTCGATGGTAGCACTGACTTCCGGCGTTTTCGCCGCGGCAGCTTCGGCTTATGATAATTGGGAGTCGAATGATACTCTCGCAACGGCAACGCAGATGCCGACTTATTATCAGACCGATCCATGGGGCGGCCAATACGCCGTATTTGAATCAACCTCGTATATCTCTACTCCAACGGATGTCGATTACTACAAGTTGATTCCTTTCGCTTCGTCGCAAATCCGTCTCACATCGGCTCTTGGCATGGACTATGATTTTGAAGTATATGACCAGAACGGCACCCTGATTGCGACGAGCACCTCGACTTCGCAGGTCGAGAAGGTGACGTTCACGACAGCAGCGGTTCGTTACGTGAAAGTATACGGCAAGAACGGCCAGTATAATAGTGACAGGAAGAAGCCTTATGTGCTACATGTCGCTTAATTTAGTCTGAGCCCAGGTCTAATGCCGGAACGACAAAGCGCCCCTGGCCTATCCATGGATGGGCGAGGGGCGCTTTATGCTGTATTTGGACGATGCAAGCATGCCTCGAATCAGTTCGAATCAGTTGCCTACACTCTCGTATTTCCGCAATCCAAAATGGAACACCGTATAAGCAACGGCTGCGCAATAGATGGCGGCTACGGGGCAGGCGATCCAGAACCAAGGCGCGCTCGACTTGTCGAACAAATAATAAGCGGGGAAGAAGCTGATGAAAGCGAACGGGATCAGCACGGCGACAAGCAGCTGTACGCCGAGCGAGAAGATGGTAATAGGATACTTGGCGAACTCCCCCAGGTTATGAATCATCATAGGGAAGGCGTTGCCCGCGTTCTTGAACCAGAAGGCAGTCGTGTTCGCAGCCAAATTGATGGATACCCGAATAAGAATAGCCGTAACAACAAGCAGCACGGCGATGATGATTTTGCCCAGCGACCAATGCAGATCCATCCGTATCAACGCTTGGCTGATCATAATGATGCCGATCACGATGTTGCCAAGTCCATTCATCCCGACGCTATAAGACAGCACCTGTAAGATTGGTGACACCGGGCGCAGCAGCATGACGTCGAGCTCGCCGTTGTTCACGATCCGGCCCAGCCTCCAAGTCCCCTCGAAGAATAAGGAACCGAACCCTTCCGTCAAATAAACCATTGCATACATGAAGACGACTTCCCAGAATGTCCAGCCGTTAATGTCCGGAATGCGGTTGTAGACGACCCAGAGGAACACGATGCCGAGCAGCTGTGTCAGGACGGCCGAGACGATCATGATATAGAAGTCAGACTGATACTCTAGAATCGCTTTCAGCTGTGCACCGAACAGGCGCCGGTAAAGAAAGAACGTACGTCTAGGTTTGCGTAACCAAGAGAAGGTCATAGCCCGAATCAGCCTCCATGAATCGTAATTTGCCGGACGGCACGCGACCACACGAGCTTCCCGGCGTACCAGAGGGCTACGGCCCATGCGCATTGCGCTGCGAACGCTCCGAGCGCCTCCGTCATGGTGAGTTGCTGCATATAGATTGCTGCGGGCGTATGAACGATGCCTTGGAAAGGCATCGCAAGCGACAGCTTCTCCAGCCAGCCTGGGAAGAATGCCAGCGGGACAAGTGAACCGGAGAAGAGGCTCGTAACGGCCATTCTTGCCCATACAATGCCGACCGCGCCCGTCGTCCAGAAGCATAGCAGGCCGGCCAAGTAGACGATGCCGAACTTGACGAAGAGCGAAGCCCCGAGGCTCAGAATGAACAGAACGGCATGTGCGAAATCGGGCTTTAAGAAGCCGGATGTAAACAGAAGCACGATGATAACGATGACCGCGGTAAGTCCGCCTTCGATAACGGTAGAGCCTAGTGTCTCTGCGAACCTTGCTTTCTGGAAGTCCAGCGGCTTCAGCAGGTCGATCGATACGCTGCCGTCGAGAATTTTGCCGGAAATGCGCGTTTCGGAATAGAAGGTGATCGCGGCATTACAAATAAACGCGACGAGCAGGTACGTCTTCATTTGCATCCACGTCATGCCTGCAAGCTCGTCACGTCCTTCATAGATGGTGCTCCACAGCGCATACATGGCGATGAGTACGATGAAGTTCGCGATGAAACCCATGATATAGGTCAACCGGTAAGCGAGTGCATTCTGCATATTACGGACGGCGAGGCTCATATAGGCGCGCCGTGAACGGAACAACCTTGCCTTCATGCGCCGGCCGCCTCCGTTCCGGCTGCCGCGAGGGCGTGCCCATCTTCCAGATCAAGCTGCCTTTCATAGACCTGCTTGATGACATGCTCAATGCCCGGCTCGTCGATTCGGAAGTCGGCCACTTCGCCGTGTAGCATGACAGCAGAGATCACTTCGCTCGCTGTCGCCTTGAACCGGTCGAACCGGAGCGAAACGCAGGCGGCATCCAACGATTCGACGGCAACGCCCGGCATACGGTCGAACGTGTCATGCAGAGCGGGGATGTCGGCATGCTGCAGCTGGCAGTGGATGACCCGCTCGCGGGCGAACCGGTTCTTGACCGCTTCCAATGTGCCATCGTAAATTAAGCTGCCCCGGTCGATGATGACGAGCCGGTTGCACAAATCCTCGATATCGCCCAAATCGTGAGTGGTCAGCATAATCGTCGTGCCGTTTTCTTTATTCGACCTTTTAATAAATTCGCGAATTCTCTGCTTCACGGCAATGTCGAGCCCGATCGTCGGCTCGTCCAGATAGACGGTGCGCGGGTTGTGCAGCAGTGCAGCGGCAAGATCGGCGCGCATGCGCTGGCCAAGCGACAGCTTGCGTGCAGTCAGATGGAGGAAGTCCTCCATCCCGAGCAGTTCAATGAACTGATCAAGGTTGCGCCGGTAGCGGTCTTCTGGAATTTCGTAAATATCCTTGAGCAGCGAGAAAGTTTCGGACACTGGAATGTCCCACCAGAGCTGCGTCCGCTGCCCGAATACGGCGCCTATCGTGCGCGCGTTGTCCATTCGGTTCTTGAACGGGTCGATACCGCCGACGCGGACGGTGCCGGAGGTCGGAACGAGGATGCCGGTCAGCATCTTGATGGTCGTCGATTTGCCGGCTCCGTTCGGGCCGACGTAGGCGACGGTCTCGCCTTCCTCAATGTCCAGATCGATGCCGGCTACAGCTAATTTGTCCACGTATTGCTGCGAGAACAAGTGCTTGACGGCGCCCGCTAACCCGGGGCTCTTCACCGCTTGCCGGAATTGTTTCTTAAGCTGCCTGATTTCAATGAAACTCATCGTATGATCCTCCTAATCGACAAGTAACAATAAGCTTATCCGTACAGTAGATGAATAATATCCCACAATCTGTGAAACCGCAATAATAAAGATTTAGTTATATACAAAAACCGCACGCAATTGTCCATTGTTATAGACAATTAACGTGCGGTTTCTGTTATAGCATGGCAGTGCCATGCGTAACGTGCATCTATTCGTTTAGTCTACGTCAGGACCGCCGTCGACTTGGTCGGCTGGATCATCCGCGTACTTCTCGTAAGATGCCGTGCTCATAATGCGGCGAGCGCTCAAATAACGCTTAGAATAATAGGAGTCGCTCAAGCTGCTGATCGTGATGCCTTTGCTGGAGGAAGAGTGAGCGAATTTGCCGTCGCCGACGTACACGCCGACGTGCGAAACACCTTTGCCGCTCGTATTGAAGAATACGAGATCTCCTTCGCGCAGGTCATCCTTGGCTACTTTCTGGCCAAGCTTGCTTTGTGCCCCAGACGAGTGAGGCAGGTCAATGCCGAACTGCTTGAAGACATACATCGTGAATCCCGAGCAATCGAAGCCTTTGGTCGTCGTGCCTGCCGCACGATACGGTGTTCCATATACGCTATCGACTACATCGTTAAGCTTCGAGTCCGCGAAAGCGCTTCCTGCTTGAAAAGCGAGAAGAATTGCGAGGCCAAGAAGTACTGCAGAAAGCTTGAAACGCACGACTTCGTGCTCCTTCCAGTGCCTACGAGGTTAGCTGTGGGGTTCGGTTGAAGGTCCCCTATGATACCCTCAGACCGGCTTGTCCAATGGACTGCACAGTCGGGATCAATTCACCCAGAAATGGTTCCCCCGTTTTCGTACACGGAAATTCGGCAGTGTTTTTATGTACGGGAATAGTAATTCGGATATTTTGAAGAAAATCCTTCTGCCCTGTCGAATTTCTAATAATTCTCATGAATAATAGCGCGAAAAGCGGCGTTTATGAGAGTTTTTCTCATTTTTTATTGCAGTGCCGCTGCAATGACCGTTGCAGTCCTTACCAGTGGAATAAGAGAGCAACTGGGTTAAGTCTAATCGGTCGAAAGTGAAAAAAGAATGAATACAGCCAAGATAACGAAAAGTTGTATATGAACAAACCCAAACAAGACTTCCTTCGGGGAAGTCTTGTTTGGGTTTTGAGAGGAACAAGGTTATGTTCCTATTGGTTGTGATGCTGCAAGCACTCATATTGGGAGGCGATCGTCCATACTTTCAGCATCGTCTTCACGAACCGGTACGCTTGATGGACAAGGATAGCGAGAAACCCAGCCCACAGCAGGGAAGCCGAAGAGAGGAGCAGCCCGGCTGCGCCTGCCGCGAACCACATGATCAGCGATACGCCGAGATAGGGGAGGAAACGGCGGATGGACCGCCATAGTCCATTAAAAGCCCCTTCGCCGGACGCGGCGCCGAACTGCATGGACAGAAACAAGAGATGAAGCACAATGCCCCAGGCAAGCCAGCCGCAGGCGGCAGGCAGCAGCTCATGGACGATGCCGCTGATGGAATCACCGCCGATGAAGGTGGAGAAGGCCCGCGGCAGCAACCAGTAGCCGGGAGCGATTGCGAGAAGCGATTCGATCCAGTACAGCGCGGTAACCGGCAGCCACGCTCTCCGGATTCCATGCAGGAACCGGGTGCCTTCTCCTGTCGATGCATGATGCAGCGAATGGAATAAACCGGCGTTCAATAGGGGGGAGAGCAGCATGCGCAGCCCAAGGAGGCCGATGAACGTCCATAAGTAAGGCTGAATGAGATCGGTCTTCGTCAGTTGGAATTCCGCTTCGTACAAGTACAGCCGTACGGCGGACGCCGGCATGCCGGCGTCCGGATAGCGGCGGAGCAGCGGCGCTATAATACCGTCCACGAGACGGTACAAGAAGAAGCCCCATAACAGCTGGTATACGAATAGTACGACAATGACATAGAGGTGGCGAACCGTCAACGTCCAGCCGGCCTTCAAATGCTGCTTCATGCGATACGCTCCTTTCCGATAGCTGCCCTGTCCATTCCCGTTCGAGAGGGCGATTCGTCATCCATGCGAATGCGGGAAGAGCTGAGCTGTTAGGGGATTACCAGCCGAACGCTCCGATAATGCCGTCGAGCAGTTTGGCTGCGCCCAGACTCCATCGAGCTCGCGTCCGGTCCGGCAGCTCGGCTTTCATATAATTGTTGATATGCTTGTTGTCGAGCACGTTCGTATTCTTCGGATCGACGGCTGCCCATTGAAGCGGAGCGCCGTGGGTGAACTTGAACTGGATGCTCGCGTCTGAACCGTCCCAATTGCGTGTCATCGTCGTGCCGTCTGTGAACTGGAATACGATCGGGATCGAGCCGACGGTACCTCCGAGCTTGCGCACCTGCACGACCGATTCGTACTGTGCCGTACTGTCTTGACTGCGGACCGGCTTGACGGTAATCCGGTCGACGGCGTAGTCGGCCATCTGGCTGCCGTACACATATTGCCGGAAATAATCGCTCCATTTGGTCTTCGTCACCTGTTCGACGACACGTTCGAAATCGGCGGTTGACGGGTGCTTGAACTTGTATTTCTGGAAGTAGGTCCGCAATATTTTTTGCATCGTCCGATCGCCGACCGCTTTCTCAATGCCGACGAGTACGAGCTTGGCGCGCATATATACGTTCTCTGCATAATGATCATGGCTGTGGTACGACCAAGACAGCTGCTTAAGCGGTGCCGGATCGGTCATATAGCTGGATTCGATAGCAAGGTTCGGCATGACGCCGTATTCTGTTTCCATCACTTTGTCCTCGGCGTAGGAAGTAAATCCTTCGTCCAGCCATGCTTCCTCGAACTCGTTCGATGCGACCATGCCGTACCAGTACTGATGTCCGATTTCATGCACAATCGTCCGTTCGAGCGAGTAACCCGGGTTATCGTCCTCGGCGGCGAAGGCGGTGACAAGCGTCGGATATTCCATGCCGCCTGCGCCGTTGCCCCCTTTCGGAGGGACGACGATCGACAGGGTGGAGTAAGGGTACTGCCCGTACCACTGCGCATATTTTACAAGTGCCGACTTGGCGGCGTGCAGGTAACGGTCTTTCATGCCGGCATGAAGCGGGTCGAGGTACAGCTTGATTCGAACGCCCGGAATGCCTGGAGCGGACAACGATTCTTCCTCGTATACAAAATCAGGAGAGGCTGCCCATGCGAAATCGTGTACGTCATCGGCGTAGAACTGATAGCTTTTCCAATCGCCGGCCGTCTGGATCGGCTTCGTCTGGAAGCCGGTGGCGGCTACTTTATACCTCTGCGGTACGGTAATGTTCACGCTGTAGATGCCGAAGTCGCTGTAGAACTCGGAATTGCCGTGGTACTGATGCGCATTCCACCCTTCGGCTGCGCGTCCGCGAGTGCCTGCCGTCTCGTACACGGCCAGCTTCGGAAACCATTGGCCGGCCATAACGAAATCGCCGGCGTAGCCCATTCGGGCAAATACCTCGGGAAGTCCGACCTCGAAGTTCACCTTCAGCGTCACGCTCTTGTTCGGCGGGACAGGCGTCTGAAGGCGAAGCTTGGCCAGCGTGCGGTCATCCGCATTTCCGTCGTCGGGCTGCACGTAATGAAGGCGCGGAAGCAAGCTTTGTCCTTGCTCGGTCAGCAGTTCGGTAATGTTCATGTAGCCGGAGCTGTTCGCGGTGGCGCGGTCCTCCCGAAGCTGTCCGCCCGACTCGCGCATGAACGAGGACTTCGGAGAGTAGAAGGCGTTCGGGTACAGATGCCAGTACAGCTCGGACACCGGCTGCCGTCCGGGATTTGTCCAAGTGACGATCATTTGCCCATTCAACGTGCGGCCTGTCTCATCCAGCTTCACGTCGATATGGTATTCGGACACTCTCTTGCTGAGGGTCTGGGCATCCGGCGTCATAAAGGAGTTCGGCTCGGGACTGCCTTGCGGACTTGCGCCGCTTTGCGGGCTGCCTGGGGTGGAGACGGTGCTGCTGCCAGAGCTGCTTTTTCTGTTCGCGTCTTTGTCCTTGCCTTGATCGGCGTCTGAATGAACGGCACGGTCCGGACTTCCGGCTTCTATGAGCCTGTCGTTCGCATCTACGGCAATGCCCGAGCTGGTGACATGGACCTCATCGGGCGCATAGGCATAGGTATAGTGCGACTTCCAAGCTTCGCCGAACCCTTGGGACGACGTGTAACCGAGCACAGCGGTCAGGAGCAGTGCGACGGCCATTCCTTTGACGTGTCGTGGAGTCATTGAACGATTCCCTCCCGTTGACAAGCATCTAAGGCATGTATATGTTTGCATTTCGCGGATTATTAGCTAAAATGGAATTATTGTGGGCGTAAGCGGACAAACTCACGCGGGGCGCGGTCTCGCAGGCTTGGACCGCCCGTCAGAGGGCTGCGGATTTCAGGTAGAGGCAGGCAATCTGACGCCGTTCCAGCACGTAGGGGGCGTCGGCGCGGCACCGTAAGCGGAAAGGTGTGAACATAGATGGAACAACAAGGTCAAGGCGGATCGGCGGAATCGCCGAAGCCGAAGAAGTCGCTGTCTCTTAACGTGGTCAGCAATAAGGAACACCGCGGTTTCGGAGCGGGTTCGATCGATTTGAGCGCGGTTTCTCCCGTCATTATCGACGGTGCGGAAGCGGTGATCGACGTTGGTGCGATGCACGCGAAGAGCAAGATCGAGAAGGGGATTAAGTTCAGCCCGAATAAGGAAGATGTTCCGAACGGCAGACCATGCTGGATCGTATGGGTAGCGGTGGACCGTAATGAGGAAGGCTCGTTCTACGGAGGAGCAACGGCATGCGAGATGTTGATCGATACCGAGGCACGGCGCGGCTGGAAGCTGCTTGCCGATCATGTTAACCGGCTGGACTACGCGCTTAAGCGCCGGTTCATGCTCGATAACCTCGGACCGGAGCAGAAGGCGGCGCTGAAGAAGCTGCTCGTCGAGCATAATCAGGAATGGTGGGACCGTTCTTCGGACGAGTTGAAGCAAACGCTTGAGGTCTAAACAAAGAGGCGGTTCCAAAGTCATTCGAATGACTTTGGAACCGCCTTTTCTTTGTATGCATCAGGGAGCCTAGCCGCCGTTCCAATCGCGCCGGAGCGTGAACAGATCTGTCAATTCGTCCGTGGACAGCTCCGTAATCCAGCCTTCGGAGCTCGTAATGACGTTATCGCTGAGTTGCTGCTTGCTCTCGAGCATTTCGTCGATTTTCTCCTCCAGCGTGCCGAGGGCGATGAACTTATACACTTGGACGTCGCGTGTCTGGCCCATCCGGTAAGCGCGGTCGGTCGCCTGGTTCTCCACGGCCGGATTCCACCAGCGGTCGAAGTGGAACACATGGTTCGCCGCTGTCAGATTGAGGCCGACGCCGCCTGCCTTAATCGATAGGATGAATACGCTTGGCTGCTCGTCCGCCGGAAGAGTCTGGGATTGGAACTGTTCGATCATGTTGTCCCGCGCCGTCTTGGATGTGCTGCCGTTCAGATAGAGCACCGGCTCTTGCAACTGCTGCTCCAGCACCTGCTTCAGCATAGTGCCCATTCCGATATATTGGGTAAAAATAAGGCAGCGGTCGCCTTCCTCCCGCAGCTCCCTCACCATCTCCAGCAGACGTTCCAGCTTGGACGAACGTGCAATGAGCATGCTCAAGCCGGATTCGCGTTCATCCTCTGCCCGATCGGCAGCGGCCGTGGAGGCGGAGTCAGACGGTTTAGGTTCCGGCTCCGGCAGCGGCTCTCCCGTCAAGAGAACCGGATGGTCGCACAGCTGCTTTAGTTTCGTCAGCGCCGAAAGTATAGCCCCTTTGCGCTCGATGCCTTCGAGCAGCTTGATTTTCTCCATTAGATCACTAACGGTCTGATCATATAGGGCACCTTGCTCCGGCGTCAGATTCACATAGGTTTTCATCTCGTTCTTGTCCGGCAGATCAAGCTGAATGTTCGGATCCTTCTTCTTGCGGCGCAGCATGAACGGCTTGACGAGACGCTGCAGCTCCTGTGTGCGTTCCTCGTCGCGCTCCTTCTCAATCGCATTGGCGAACCGCTGCTGGAACCCCTTGGCACTGCCCAGATAACCCGGATTAACGAAGTCGTAGATGGACCACAGCTCGGACAGCCGGTTCTCGATTGGCGTTCCGGTCAGTGCAATGCGGTGATCGGCAGAGAAGCTGCGTATCGCAGCGGATTGTCTTGTCTGTGCGTTTTTAATATTTTGCGCTTCATCCAAGCAAATAGCGGACCAGCGATAGCGCTGCAGCAGCTCTTGATCGAGTGCGGCAGTCGAGTAGGAAGTGAGCATGACGTCCGCATGAACGGCCTCCTCGAGAAACGCATCGCCGCTTCGGCGTTTGCTCCCATAATGCAGCGTGACGCGCAGTGATGGCGCGAATCGGCTCAATTCCTTCTGCCAGTTGCCAAGTACGGAGGTCGGACAAATGACAAGCGCAGGCATCGGCGGCTGGCCGGATGCGGTCGGAACGGCGGCGGCTGTTTCTTTCGTATGCAGCAAATAAGCGATCAACTGCACCGTTTTGCCGAGTCCCATATCATCTGCCAGACAGCCTCCGAGTCCGAATTGGCGCAAGTAGGCGAGCCAGGCGAAGCCTTCGCGCTGATAGGTCCGAAGCTCGGCGTGGAGTCCGGCCGGCGGCGGCTCGAGCGGCCATTCGGAAGGCTGGCCGAGCCGATTAACCAGCTCGATGAGCTGGGCGTTCAATTCGACTTCGAGCTTGATGCGCTCTTCCCGTTCGGCGCTGCGGTCCGGCGACCCGGCGGCAGAGCTGCCGCCTTGACCTTGGCCTTGACCGCCGATTAGGTGAAGCTGCAGCACGTCCTGGAACGACAGCCCTTGCGATTGATCAATGCCGTCCATGGCCCGCCGGATTTGGGTGAGCAAGCTTGGATCGAGTGCGATCCATTGGCCGCGGAAGCGGACGAGCCGCTCGTTGCGGGTAGCAAGCTCGTTGAACTCTGCTTCTGTAAGATCCGCGTCCCCGATCGCTATGCGCCAATCGAAGTCGACGATTGCATGCAAGCCGAACAACGATTGTCCGGCTCCTCGGGCGCCAGCGGCATCGCGGACTTTGGCCCTCAGCCGCGGCTTCTTCTTGCTGGCGGCTTCCCACCACGCCGGGAGCAGCACTTGCCATCCGGCTTCCATCAGCCGCTGGCTGTCTTTGGTCAAGAATTGCCATGCTGCTTCATCCGGCATCGGAGCGCTGAGGAGATCATCCCGTCCGCCGGCTAACCGTGCAGGCAGCAGGCAGGCGCGCAGACGGTCCAGCCATCCGGCTGACCGTTCTTGGACCGCCGAAGACCATGACGCGGGCCAAGAGCCGAAGGCGCGGCCGTCGTCTGCCATCCGTATCGCCACGAGCAAAGCGGGGTCGAGCTTATCCTGTAATACGAGCTGGATCCGCCAATCCGGATCGGTTTCGTCCGGCTCCAACAATTGCAGCAGAGGACGGAAGGGGGCGGTGTCTGCTTTCCAACCAATTGCGACCAGCCAAGCCCCCTCGTCGAAGCCGGCATTCTGCGGCGTATTGCCGGCGAAGAGAAGCGGGAACTCTTGCCGCAAGTCGGCCGAAGCCGCCTCGGAGCCGTAATGCATCTGGTGGACGGAGGCGGAGAAAGCGGCTTGAAGCCCTTCGGCAAAAGCGTACCTTTCATCCGTCAAAGCGGTGAGAAGCGCTTGTTCATCAGGTTCCAACTCCAACTTATCGGCGTCCCAAGTCCATTGGAGCGGCTTGCCTGCTTTCATCGCGGCGAAGCTTGGCTTGAACCGCCGTTGTTCGATGCAAGCGGCAAGCAATGGGGCGGCCGCGACGATCGGCAGGGCATCGCCTTCCCAGATCCATTCGATATGCTCCAGCAACGGTTGCCCGGCTAAGAACGGAATGACCTGTTCGGCAGGCAGCAGCACCAGTTCGACGTCTTGAATCGACTGGGTGGCCAGCTCGGTGCCATAAAAGGACGGCTCGTGCCATGCGAACAGCCGCTGCTTGATGAACAGCCCGGATACGGGGTCATTCGAAGCCAATGAGCCGTATATCAACGCGTCGCCGTAATTCGTCAGACTGATTTGAAGTTGGATCGTTTCAAGATATTGTTGCTTCATTCGACCAGATTTCCTTTCCGGAGCTCCTCTTGCAGGGCGCGAAGCCGGCTGTGCCGGTCCGCGAAAGCAGTAAGGAACAGCGCCCAGCGCGGTTCCTGCTTCAGCTTCTTATATAGCTTGGCGAGCCGCTTCAGCAGCTTAACGGCTGATTTGTAGCCGTCTCTATTTTTAGCCAGAACGTAACGTTCGACCGCTTGATGGTAGTAGGGCAGAAGAGCCTCCGGCGCGTGCTTCTCAATCGGTGCTAGCTCCGTGACGCGATGCGACAGCGGCTCTACGCCTGTGCTCATCTGATAGTCGATCCACTGCCGCCACTTGCCGTAAGTAAGCAGCGCTTCTTCATAGATGTGCTTTGAAGCCGGCATCATGCCGATCAGCGTCTGCCACATGACGGGCTCGGCTTCCGGCCTATGCTCCACCAGCTTATACCAGCCGGCTATATAGGCAGGGAGTTCAAGCGTCCGATGGACGCTGAGCAGATCGCCGATCTCAACGAGCCATTGCTCCATACGGCTCCAGTCCTGCTCGGACGGGAGGGCGCGCAGGAAGTCGGTCAAATCGGAAGGCAGAATGGCGTTGCCTCTGTTCGCCTCGCGGAGAATGTCCCATGCTTGTTCGTCTTGCGATAAGTAAAAGTGCATCCAGCTGCTTGCAAGCTGAATGGGCAGCCGGGAGCGGGCATCGCCTGTCAAAGGCTGGGCTGCGAGCAGCTTCTCCAGTTCTGCCGTGTAAGGCTCGGCCTCTCTTCGTGCAGGCTTCAGCCAAGTCGACCAGAGCAGCATGTACACGTTCAGAAAAGACCGGAGCATCCCGTGTTCCATCAGCATTTGGCGGCGTACATCGTCGGTAATATCGGCGAGCCGCTGCCGGATGCCAGCCTCTTGTTCGGTGCCGGAAGAAGCTGTGAATGGCGTGCGGCTGCCCAGCAGATCGGAGATCTCTCTTGTTAAAGCCGACAGCGCTTCTTGTGACTGAAAGCTGTAGAAGTAGCCGAGCGCCTGCCATTGCTGTTGGGTTCCGGCGAGCAGCTTCTCAAGTGCGAACAAACGAGCATACAGCTCGTACAGTGCGTCAAGCTCCTCGGAGAGCGGAGGCTTAACCCGCTTAATTGGCGCGAGTATAGATTGTCCGTTCGACAGGCTGCGGGTATCGGTCAGCGATTGCGTACACTGCTCGAACAACTCGCGCCATTCCTTCATCGGAAGCTCCGGGAGCCGTTTAGCTTGAAGCATCAGCTGCTCATGGCGGTTCGGAGCTGCTGCGGCTGAAGCGGGCTGAGTTGTTGAAGGCGTTGAAACGGATGAAACGGATGGAGATGCAGATGATCTTTCGGCAGTTGAAGCCGATGAAACCGTTGAAGCGGATGAAGCAGCGCCAGCCAACTTGGCATTGATGACAGCGGCAGCAGGGCGTCCTCCGCGCTGCGCGTACTGGAGCAGCACTGCCACGATATGTTTGCAATTGCTGCCGACCGGGCATTCGCACCGGCTTGCGGAAAGTTTGTCCGCGTTCAGCTTGACGTTGTAATGATCCGATCCGGCGACTACCGCCATAATCAATTGGTCGTTCAGAGGCGTGTAGGATCGAACTCGGCCTTGCTTGTAGTATTGAAAGCCGCGCGACAGCGTGACATCGTTGTACAGCGAGGCAGCTTGCGCAAGCAGCTGCTGCCAGCTGTTATCGTCTATCGTTGGGGAGAGAGAGCTCATCGTATAATCTCCTAAACGTTCAATAGGATTAATTCATCTTCATTATTATACAATACGAACCGGACAATTGAAGAAAAGCCGGATAGACCGCTCGTCATCATCGAACGGTTTATCCGGCTTTGGGGGTTGTTAAGGCTATAAATCATATACGGCTTAAATTTGCGGCTTAATATTTGTAACGGCGAAGTTCTTCCTGGAGTCTAACTGCCGTAGCGTTCAGAGCTTCGGATGAGGCGAGCACTTCTTCCATGCTGGCGAGCTGCTCCTCTGTCGAAGCGGATACCTCTTGCGTCTTCCCGAGCGTAATCCGGGAATGAACGGATGTCTCCTGTACGGATGAGGCGACTTGCTCCGTCGAGGCGGACAATTGCAGCGATGAGGCTGATACGTCGCCGATCTGCAGCGCGACGTGGCCGATCGCATCCGATATGCCGTCGAACAGCTCGGTTAGCTGGTCCATTGACGCCATGCCGCGGGCGGTCTCTGCAGCGCTACCGCTCATCGCTTCAATAGCTTCGCGAATTCCGTCTGCCGCTTCCGTTACGAGGGCGCCGATCTCGTCAGCAGATTGGCGGGATTGCTCGGATAATTTCTTCACTTCCTGTGCGACGATTGCGAAGCCGCGGCCGTGTTCGCCAGCCCGTGCCGCTTCGATATTGGCATTGAGCGAGAGCAAATTGGTCTGGTTCGCGATCTCCGTCATGACAGAGGCGATCGAACCGATTTGGCCGGACAGTTCGCCGAGCCGGTCGAGCGCCACGGCCGTCTCGTCTGAACGTTTGCGAATCGCGGACATCCGCTTCGATGCATCGGCGACGGCCGCGCGCCCGTTAGCAGCGCTAGCCGCGGCCTGGCTGGCGCTATCCGAGACGGCTCCGGCCGACTCTGCGATCCGTGTAATGCCGTCCGCCATCTCCGCCATCGCTTCCGCATTCTGATCGGAAACGGCCGATTGTTGATCGGCCATCGAGCTGAGCTCTTGAACGGCTTGCGCGATCTGATTGGTCGCCTGCGTCGTCGTGCTTGCCGCCATTTCCATATCGGCGGATGCTGCCGCGAGCTGGCTCACGACGGTATGATTCGAACGAAGCAGGTTAGAGAATGCCTCTGCAGCTCGGTTGAAGGCAGTTCCGACGCCTCGCAGTTCATCCCGTGTTGCCAGTTTAGCCCGCGCGCTCGCGTCGCCTTCGGCGAGCCGGGTTGCCGTCTTCTCGAGCGACAGAATCGTTCCCCGGACATTACGGTAGAAGGCGATGAAGAACATCACGACAAGGAGCAAAATGATGCCTGTCAGAACGAGCATTTGGGTGAGATCGTTCACGGCCCGGTCAATGCGGTGCTGCAGTTGGCGGTCCATCATGGCCGACGTTCCGTCGTACAAGGCTGTTATGCTGCTGATCGCTTCAGTCCCTCGATCGAAGTATTCGTTGCTGTCGATGGACAGCTTGCCGCTCAATATTTCTGTGCTGAGCAAGCTTCCATATTGTTGGACGGCTGCGGCTGCGTCCGTATAGACTTTTTTTAACTCTGTCACCTCATCGTTATAGCCGGCCGCGCTGGTCCAATCCTTCTGCAAGCCGGTAATCGCGTTCTGAATACGGTCATAGTCGAGCATATATTGCTGCTTCTCCGTCGTTTCCAGCTTGCCGCGCAGCAGTGTGCCGGTTGCTTCGCCGCGCGTCTTGCCGACCATCTCGGTCAAAAGAGGCAGACGCTGCACGAGCATGTCCATTAAGTAATAGGTATGCTTCTCCGGATCAAGCGTCAGCCCGGATGAATCAGAGACCGTCACGTTAAAGTTCAACAAGTCGCTAATTAATGTCGTATGCTTCGTGAAGCTGACGGGTGCCGATAGGTTCGTATATTCTTCCTGAAGCATAGCCAGCCGGGTTGCGATACCGCTCCATTCGGATTTGGTACCGAATGATTCGCCATATAAAGTATTTTTCTTGTTAATTTCCTCGATGTAATGCTGCCAATCCTTCTCTAGCTGCTCGAGATCGGCTTTTACACTCGTATCGCCATTCAAGTAGGCATTCGCGAGTCCCCGGTGCTTCTGGACGACGATGAGCAATTGCTCAACGGGCTTTAGGAAGGCGACGCCGTGCTGCTCGTTTTTGCCGATTGTGATCGTCTTCTGGATTTCTGATGTGAGAGAATAGGACATGAAACCGATAGGGATGAGAAATAAGAGCCCGATCAGCATAAACTTTTGATTGTAATTTAAGCGGTTCATGATGTAAAGGAATGGTTTAAGCATAGGAATACCTCCGTATCCGGACTTTTGTGTCAGGTTTACTGACATTGTATTCGATTGGAAACAAAAATCCAATAACTTTTTTGCATAGAATGGAATACGGGAAGGTTGGAGTTAACAAATATGTAACATTTAATGACGAAAAAGAAAGCAGTCTAAGCGATGGGGACCGCTCGGACTGCTCGAATAGTTGGAGAGGAACTCTGTGAGAGGTAATTGGCACATGGTGGAATTAGATGAGAACCATTCCGACACACAAGAGGGCAACTAGCGTGTAAAGGATGCAGGGCAGCGGGTGGCTGCGAACGTTCCGCCAGGAACGGGCCATGGCTCCGCACATGGAGATTGCGGCGGCGACCGTGGCGGCGGCCAGCAGGTCGGTTGCCCATCGCATCGTCAGGCTGCTGGAGCCGCCGAGTCCGGCGTGTCCGGCGTGTCCGCTCAACAGGGAGGAGGCGGATCCGTTGTCCGGCGATGTAGCGGCGTTCAGCCCGAGCCAAGCGGCGAGCAGCGGCAGGGCAAGCAAATGCACAGCATGTGCTGCCAGTACGAGTACCGCGCCGCCGACCGGCCCGACACGGCGGACCTTACTCATCCAGCGGAGGGCAGCAGGCGATGCATCCGGCAAGGTGGACGATAGGGCTGCATTGGCCGCGGAAGCGGACATTATCTGCTCAGTTGAGCATGAGTCGATTGATGAGACGGCAAAGGCGTCTACGTGCGGATGAGGCCGCGAGTGTTGTGGGGGTTGCGGGATCTGTGAAATTGAAGACGGTATGCCGATGGTTGGGGCGACTGGAAGATGAAGCGTTGGATGCGGCGCGGATCCATCGCCAGCGACTTTGACGTGACAAGCAGACGGCCGATCGGACATGCGCTCACTCTCCCGATGCAAGATGGAACAGTATATGAGCGGCTGCAGGTCCAATATGTGACGAGTGAGAGTAACCGAGCAGCGGGAGTTGTTGAGTAAGAGGCAACGGCGGGGGAAGAGAAGGCGGGGCGAATAGGGGCAGTTAGGCGTGAATAAGGGTGTGAAATAAGGTACGGATAGGGTGGGAGAAGGGCGTGAATAGAGGGGTGGGAAGTGCGATAAGGTCCCTGCCACGTTATTAATATTTGACGGGGTTAATAGGTAGTGAGGTTGATTGTATTTCATGCAATGAAGAACAACCCATCCAAAGCTCGGTTCGATGCTCGATGTATTCTATACAATGGGAAAAAGGCAAACGAAGCGACTTGGGATAGTTTTGCCCCTATTGGCGGGTTGTTCATTGTATAAAATACAACGGAATCCGGTCTGAGGGACGAATCGGGCCGGATTGGTTGTATGAAATGCAATGAAGCAGCGGGGAGATGACGAGAACAATACCGTCAACCGCCAACCACAAGCCGTCAACCAGCAATCAACAACCGCCGGCCGTGAGCCAACCCGAGATGTTTGCTGACGGCTTGGCGCTGATGCGTAAGCGATGCGGTCAATTATTCCCGGCGGCGCGGAGCAACCGGAACAGCTCGCGCGCCGTGCGTCGGAGCCCTTCAAGGGCGACGTCCGGCTGCATGGCCTGCTCGAGCGTCATCGGACCGGGCGCGATCGGGAACGCGGCCGTAATGCCGAGCGGGCTGAGCGCCGCGGCGTCGGCTGCGAGCTCGCCGGCGAGGGCGATGACGGGGATGCCGCGTCTGCGTGCGGCATCCGCGACGGCGAGCGGCGCTTTGCCGCGTGCCGTCTGGCCGTCGAGCCTGCCCTCGCCGGTTACGACGAAGTCGCAGCCGTCCAGCAACCGCTCGAAGCCGGCTGCCTCCAGCACAAGCGGGGCGCCAGGCCGCAGCGCGGCGCCGAGCAGGCCGGCGAAAGCGGCGCCAAGGCCGCCGGCAGCGCCAGCGCCTGCGATGCGCTGCACATCGTGGCCAAGCTGCTCGCGAACGGCATCCGCGAAGCGGACAAGCCCGCGGTCAAGCTGTTGAACCTCGGCGGG
>NZ_BILZ01000041.1 GCF_004000825.1 Paenibacillus kobensis NBRC 15729
GTACTCGCCGCAGTAAAGCTACCGTCGGCCGTTGTCGCCGTGATCGTCGCTGATCCGTTCCCTACTGCCGTAACAACGCCATTCGCTACCGTCGCTACGCTAGCATCGCTCGTGCTCCACGTGACGGTCTTGTTCGATGCTGAGGCTGGACTAACCGTCGCCGTCAGCGTTTCGTCCGCTCCGCCCGTTAGCATACTCAGCGTAGATTGATCCAACGATACGCCGGTTACCGCTGTCTTGACCGTTACCGTGCTAGTCGCGGTGAAGCTGCCATTAACCGTCGTCACCGTGATCGTTGCCGTCCCGTTGCCTACTGGCGTCACAACGCCATTCGCTACCGTCGCGACGCTCGCGTCACTTGTGCTCCACGTGACGTTCTTGTTCGTTGCATCCGCTGGACTTACCGTCGCTATCAACGTTTCGACTGTTCCGCCCGTTAACAGGCTCAGTGTCGAGCGATCCAACGTCACGCCCGTTACCGGTGTCGTGACCGTTACCACACTCGTCGCAGTGTAACTGCCGTCGGCCGTCGTCACCGTAATCGTCGCCGTCCCGTCGCCTACTGGCGTGACGACGCCATTGGCTACCGTCGCCACACCCGCGTTGCTCGTCGTCCACGTTACGCTCTTATTCGATGCGTCCGCGGGATTAACCGTGGCCGTCAATGTTCCTGCTGCGCCGCCCTTGATCAAGCTCATAGTCGGCTGATCCAATGTAACGCCCGTTACTAGACTCGTGACTGTTACTGCGCTCGTTGCCGTGAAGTTGCCGTCAGCTGTCGTCACCGTGATGGTCGACGTGCCCGGCCCCACTGGCGTTACAACGCCATTCAGGACCGTCGCGACACCCGCGTTGCTCGAAGTCCAGGTCACAGTCTTGTTCGAAGCTGCGGCCGGATTAACCGTCGCCGTCAACGTTCCGGTCGCGCCGCCCTTAATCAGGCTTAGCGACGCCTTATCCAGCGTTACGCCCGTTACTGGGGTCGTTACGGTCACCGTACACGATGCGGTGAAATTACCGTCTGTCGTCTTAACCGTGATGGTTGCCGTTCCGTTGCCTACTGGCGTAACAACGCCATTCACAACCGTCGCGACGCTCGCGTTACTCGTTGTCCATGTTACTGCCTTGTTCGACGCGGCAGCCGGATTAACCGTCGCCGTCAATGTTCCTGTAGCACCGCCAGGCGTCAGGTTCATCGTCGATTTATCTAATGTGACGCCTGTTACCGCAGTCGTCACCGTTACCGAACTCGATGCTGTGAAACTTCCGTCAGCCGTCGTCGCCGTAATCGTTGCCGTTCCGTTGCCTACTGGCGTAACGACGCCATTCGCAACTGTCGCTATGCTTGCGTTGCTTGTGGTCCACGTTACGGTCTTGTTCGTTGCGTTTGCCGGATTAACCGTCGCCGTCAACGTTCCGGTCGCTCCGCCAGCCGTTAAGTTAAGGCTTGTTGGACTCAGCGATACGCCTGTAACTGGCACCTTCACCGTCACGGTACTCGATGCCGTGAAACTGCCGTCGGCCGTCGTTGCCGTAATCGTCGCTGTGCCGCCTCCCGTTGCCGTTACGACGCCATTCGCAACCGTCGCTACGCTCGCATTGCTTGTGCTCCACGTTACATCCTTAATCGTTGCATTCGCCGGACTCACCGTAGCCGTCAACGTTCCCGTTGCACCGTTGTTTAAATTGAGTGTGCCAGGACTTACCGTTACGCCCGTTACTGGATTGTACATTCCATATGCATAAATCTTGTTATCGTCCAAGTTCCAAAAACCGAAACCGCTGCTGTACCCACTGAACAACCTTCCGTAGGTATGCACTGACCCTTCTACCCCTGTCGCTTGCCATGTGTTAGAAGGATTGTTATACAAGGACCCATCGTTGTTAAATTGTTTTACATAGAGCTGCCCCGGATATGGATCGACATTCACATAAGAATTGTCATATACGATAAACCCGCCATCCGCCAATCCAATCATTCCAGGATATTCCTGAGGAAGAGTATCGGCAATTTCTATCTCGCTAGTAATGACTGATCCAACCGCATTGCCATCCTTATCATAGATTTGCAGCTGGTAGCCGGCTGTTGTCCCAAATAGAACGGCATAATTGCCATTGGATAATGCCGCAACATCTCTAACGTTTCCACTATTATCTCTTTGGACACTATAGTCAAACGACTTTACTTTCGTTCCGTTATTCTGATAAACGTATACATGATGATTTCTTGAGACGTCTGAGTAGTTTACAAGCATAAACGTTCCGCCATTGCTTGCAGCAATGTTATAGGTGTAGGTTGAATCTGTCGCTGCTGCACCTTCAATAGACGTTGGGCTATTAATAAATTGCTTGGTGGTTATATCGAAGATCCGGTAGTAATATTCATCGCCATCGGATTGATACACAAAAGCAATATTCCCGTTGGAAAGCTCCTTCGCTTTAGCGTTACAATTAAGTAACGCCGTAGTCGTGCTTATATCAGTCGGAGACTGTACAACGTTGCCGGTTTGATTATCAATAATAATAAATTGAGCCATATGACCCGTGCTTTGATCACAGCTGTTCGGTTTCCCTGTCCATACGACGATCGTCTGGTCATTCGCCTTAGGAAAAACGCCCATTGTTTGGTAGTCGCTAGCTCGGCTTCCCATATAGGCGCTAGTGTTCAACTGTTTGTCATAAACTACGCTTCCGTTGGGATTTATGACTTCATAATAGTGATTGCTGCTAACTCTCCGCAAAACCCCAATCTTTCCTCCGGACAAACCTATTAAGGATGAATTGGTAGGATTATTAATATCCATTCCCGTCGATGGAACATTGTACTTTTTTACTTGGTTGTAGTCTATCGTGACTGCTGCATCAGCTACCCCCGAAAAACTAGAAACCAACAGTTGACTTGCGATTAACACGAAGCATGTTATCATCGCAGCAATTCTTTTAAATCGTCTCTCTCTTCTCATATTCCCTCCTAATTTATTGTAATTTTTGCTAGATAGTTCCACAGCCTTAGAAGCGTAGTCTATTATCCTCAGAACATATCAATTACTTCCAAATTATTCTGCTTAATAATAGCATATCTCGACAATAATCTGGCAGTTTTTCTGACATTTTTTTTCAACAAGATTCAGGATAATAGACTCATATATCTCTATCAAAAACAACCTTAGTCCGGCATACGTACCGAACAAGGTTGCTTAGCAGATTCGCCTTGATAAAAATAAAGATGCGGACGATCACCGTCCGCATCTTTCCTATCCTTTTATTCAGGATGATTCAACGTATCACTTCCGACTTCATAAGGGCTTGTTATCCCTTCGTACATCAAATGCATCGACATCCCGGTTACCGCATGGGTCAGATTGTGGCAATGATCCATCCATAAGCCAGGATTGTCAGCAACGAACGCAATTTCATACGTATCGCCCGGCAGCACATCGAGTGTATCCGACCACCACGGACTGCCGTCGGACTTCACGCCATTGCGCGACAGCACCAGAACGTGGTGGCCATGCAGATGCATCGGATGATCGACGGAGCCTCGATTGACGATCGTTGTCCGGACCAGATCGCCCTCCCGGACCATATACATCGGCGTATCCGGGAATACTTTGCCGTTAATCGTATACAGCTGATTGAGTGTTCCGTTATAAAATCCGAGCTTATTGTCGAGCACCATCGTAAACTCCCGGTCGAACTTACGGTCGGCATTGAACGACGTTGCAGCCGCCTTGCCGTAATGAATCGGATTGAACGCAGACGTCTTCTCCTTCGGCAGCTTACCCGGCACAACGTTCTGTCCGTCCGGACTCATGGCAATCCCAAGCTTGCTCCCTTGCCCTACGGCAAGAAACACAGGTGTATCCGGCATCTTAAATACGAGATCCATCCGTCCGCCCGTCGTCAGCTCGATATGTTTATCGTTCAGCAGCTCCGGTTCGTTGACGTCCGTGCCGTCAATAGCGGCGACCCGGAACGGGGCTCCGATAAGCGTATACTTCTGTCGCACCCAATCCTGTGTGTTGATGAGCCGCAGCCGTACTTCCGTTCCCGGCGTGACCGTCCGCTGTTGTACGCCTGTCGAGTCGCCGACAGCAAAGCCGACGCCGTCCCATACATGCGACATCACAATGATATCGGAGTCGCCCGTCTTCTGAACCGCATCCTTCTCCGACTCGCCGTTCCCCTTGTCAGCCGGCTCCACGACCAGCGGTCCGAACAGCCCTTTGCTTACCGCCTCCTGCGAATCCTGATGGGAGTGGTACCAGAAAGTACCCGTTTGTTCTGCAATGAACCGGTAGGTGTACGATTGTCCCGGCATAACGGCATTCTGCGTGACCCCCGCTACGCCATCTTCCGCATTCGGCACATCCAGTCCGTGCCAATGGATCGTTACGCCTTCCTCCAAATCGCGGTTCACTAGCTTCACTTCGATCAATTCGCCTTCCCGCATCCGCAGTTCCGGTCCCGGCAGTTGGCCATTGAACGTCCAAGCGCCTTTCACGGTCTCGCCCGTTGCCAGCTTCACGTCTTGGCGCTCCGCGGTCAACGTGAAGGTGCGGTCCGCCTCTGCTTGCTGAGGCCCTGTCAGCTCTGAGACGGATATTACTGCATCACCGCCTGCAGATGATCCGGACGCAAGCGCGATCGCCCCCTCTGACTCGCCGTCATTAACGGCAGATTCGGCGACATGCCCTTGATGTGCCGTATGAACGGTAACGGCATGATGGGCAGGCTCCTCGAGCCCCGCTGCGTCTGCCCCCGGCTCCGCGCCGCCTCCCCAATCCATCTCGCCGGCCGTCATACTGATTCGCGCAGGAAGCTTGCTGTTCTCTAATCCTGCCCAAATCCCTGCAGCAGCTATAGCTCCGACTATAGACACTGTTATGATGAATCGTACAAAGCGGCTCCAAGGCTGCCTACGGACAAGAACGTCAGCCTCGCAAATTTGCCGCCACCGCCGTACATGTCTCACATACAGCGCGCCTAACGCCAGCACATATATGAGCACAGGCACAATGACGGGCAGGGTTCTTACCGGCACGGGCGGCACCAGTGCATAGAACAATCCCGCCAAGCCGCCAAGCGCTGCCGCATGGAACGGAATAACAATGCCCGGCGCAGCCGCCTCTGCCCGCAGCGTATGGGGCAACGCACCATCCGCAGCACGCGCCGCTTGCCTGAGTCTGCGCAGCCTGGGCACCGCCACCAGCCATATTGCTGCTGCTGTTCCGAGCTCGAACGGCACATGAAGCGTCAGCCTGTCGATCCAAAAGACCGGCGCATGCGAAACGGCGAGCAAAATAATGGCTGCAGACCCGATCAACGCCGCCAGCGATGAATACACCGCCCAAGAATACAGTTTGCGCGACCGCCGCGCGAGCTGCCCCGCCGAACCGGTATAAGCGAGCCGGAACGCCTTCGTCCCTCCTGTCCAAGCGAAGATGGCGAGCAGCGCAGGCATCGCCAAGTCTAATCCAGCCAGTAATGAATACACACGATAACCCCCCGAGTAACAATTGCTGCTACTACTATAAAGGGAACGTTAAGCTTCATGTAACCGCCTCAGGTATACAATCCATGCCCGACCTCAGGCCGGGTGTACCTCAGACCGCCCCTTTTCCTCTGCAAAATAAAAAAGCTGCAGGTGGACTATAGTCCATCTGCAGCTTAACAGCTCGAGTTGCCCGAGCCCATTTGCTATTAGATTTGTGCGATCTTGATCAAGTTCGTCGCGCCGGATTTGCCGATCGGCACGCCAGCCGTAATGACGACCGTGTCGCCCGTTTCCAGACGGCCCGTTGCGCGTCCTGCTTCAAGCGACAACGCGAACAGCTCGTCCGTGGACTCGACTTTCGCGCCGCTGACTGCCGTTACGCCCCATACGAGCGCGAGACGGCGCTTAATGCGCTCGTCCGACGTAATCGCGATAATCGGCGATTTCGGACGGTATTTCGATACCATGCGAGCCGTGAAGCCGCTCTCTGTCGGCGTCAGAATCGCTTTTGCGCCAAGCTCAAGCGACGAGCTTACGACCGACTTACTGATCACTTCCGTCACGCTGGACGATTGGCCGAAGCCTTCTTTGTTCAGGTTGCTGCCGTATTCCATGATCGATTCCGCTTTGACAGCGATCGTCGCCATCGTCCGGATCGACTCGACCGGATATTTGCCGGCAGCCGTCTCGCCCGACAGCATGACAGCATCCGTGCCTTGCAGAACAGCGTTAGCTACGTCCGTTACTTCCGCACGCGTAGGGCGCGGGTTCACTTGCATCGAATCAAGCATTTGTGTTGCAACGATAACCGGTTTGCCGGCTGCGTTACATTTGTCGATCATCACTTTCTGGATGAGCGGCACGTCTTCAACCGGAATTTCGACGCCCAAGTCGCCGCGGGCAACCATGATGCCGTCGGATGCTTCGATGATCGAGTCGAGGTTCTCGACGCCTTCTTGGTTTTCGATTTTGGACACGATTTGGATATGGCCCGCGCCAGCTTCTTCGAGCAGACGGCGGATCTCAATAATGTCCTCCGCACGGCGGACGAACGATGCAGCTACGATATCAACATTCTCCTTAATGCCGAAATCGATGTGCATAACGTCGCGTTCCGTTACGCCTGGGAGCGTCGTGCGAACGCCTGGCAGGTTAACGCCTTTGCGAGGCTTGATAACGCCGCCGTTCACGACCGTACAATAGATGTTCTTCTCGTCAACCGAGTTGACTCGCAGCTCGATCAAGCCGTCGTCGAGCAGAATAACGCCGCCCGGCTCCATTACCTTCGGCATATCGGCATAATTGACCCACAGCTTCTCGCCGTCGCCGAGCTGCTCTTCCGTTACGAACGTAAGCGCTTGTCCTGCTTTCAGCTCGTACGAAGCTTCCTTCAGCTTGCCGATCCGGATTTCCGGACCTTTAATATCCATCAGTATCGACACGTTCGAGCCGGTAGCGGCTGCCGCTTCACGGATCGAGGCGATACGTGCACTGTGATCTTCCAACTCGCCGTGCGCCATGTTCAGACGCGCGACATTCATGCCTGCGTTCATCATATCTTTCAAAGTTTCGACCGATTCGCAAGCCGGGCCCATCGTACATACGATTTTGGTTCTACGCATTATTGGTGACGCCTCCTGAATTGTGCTTTATGTACTTATTGTACTGCTGAAACTTTCATTCGCATATGAACTATAGTATGCTAATAATACTATAGTACGATTTTTGGACCAGGAGAATTAACCATGTTAAAACTGCTTGACATGAATATGGACCGCAGCATGAACTGGTACGGCAACTCCAAAGGAACGAACACGGAGCCCGCCTATTCCCTTGTGCTCGCCAGTTACGGCAAGTGCGTCTATTGGATCGGAGGCGAGAAGCTTATCCTTGAAAAAGGCGATGTTCTTCTCATCCCGCCAGACGCGGACTATTATGGCAAAACCGTGCCGACCGTATTCCACGAGAAGATCGTCATCCGGTTTCAAGCCGATCAGCCGCTCGTCTCGGAGCTCCCCCTGCTGCATAAACAAGGGTTCGCGCACGGCAGACCAGGGCGGTTCGAATGGATGTTGGAACGGCTGCGCGACGTCTACGCCGAGTGGACAGACCGAACGGCGTATGCGGGCATTCGCGGCGCTGCCGTCGTGACGGAGCTGCTCGCTCTATGGAACCGCGAGTTCGACCAAGCGCCAATGGCGCAGAGTACGCAGAAGCTTGTCGAGAAAATGAAGCAATATATCCAGCAGTATCATCGGGATAAGGTGACCAAGGATGAACTTGGAGCCTGCATCAACCGGACGCCGAATTATGCCGCCTCGCTGTTCCGGAGGGCAACCGGCCAGACGATCAGCGAAGCGGTTCACGCTGCACGCATGAAGACTGCCGTCTACATGCTGACCGACTCGCTGCTGACCGTAGCCGAAATATCCGATTATCTCGGCTACCGCGACGTGTCCTATTTTCAACGCGTGTTCAAACGTACAACGGGACGGACGCCGTCCTCTTATGCGAAATAATAATTTGCAGCGCCAGTCAAATACTGACACCCTGTTGTCATTCCCTTCCTATATGATGAGGATATAGAAAGCAATTTGGCCAATGAAGGGGAAATGAACCATGAAAGACGCTGCCATTACCATGTACCAATATCATGCATGGGCAAACAACACGCTGTTGCAACACGTGAAAGGACTGCCGGATTCGGTCTACCGGGAGCAAATCACGAGCAGCTTTCCGACGTTGGCTCATGCTTTTGCGCATATTCTCGCCGTTGATTACTCTTGGCTCGGAATCATGGAAGGCACGGAAATGGCCGATTCAATGATTGAGGGCCGCGCGGTCGAAGCAGCCGCCCGTGAGCTTAGCCTGCCCGAATTGGAAGAACGGTACGCCGAGGTTCGTCATCGGTTCGAAGCTTTCTTGACCGGCCAGGCCGACTTAGACCGAACGATCCTTGTCCGCAATCCATATGCCGGCGACCGTGATACGCGCTTGTCCGAAATCGTGCTTCAAATCGTCAATCATGCCACGTATCATCGAGGCAACATTTCCACCATGCTGCGCCAAATGGGGTACGCATCGACCATGACCGAATACGCTTTGTTCTGGTATGCCGATCCGGCGCAGGTTCAAGCTTAGCAGCAATAGGTTATAGCTTTCTCACCAATCTTCCTCGACCAAAGCTCGGTTGATTGCAACGCCTGCCTCATAACCCTCGCTCGCCGCTCCGGTCAGTCCCGAGAATGATTGCTTCGCATCGCCGATGATATACAAGCCCGGAATGCGGGTCAGGCCATGCGATTGGGTCTTGTAGACACCGGATTCGTCCAGCGGTACGCCGAGCCGCAGCGGGATATCCGTCGCCTGCCGCGGCCCAGATTCGGTAACAAATGCGCCGCTTCGGGCAATTCGCTCTCCGCCATCCAGTACAACATGCGTAAGCTCGCCTGCCGCCGAAGATTCCAGACCAGCGAGCGGCTGTTCATACAGGGCAATGCTGCGCTGCTCGAGTTGCTCGCGCTCTTGTTCATTCAGATCCGCAGGCCCATCCGAGCATACGATTAGATCGCGGCTCCAATTATGAATCAGCTTAATATGCGCCATCAGGTTCGAACCGCCGCCAAGTACAGCGAGCGGCTTGCCGCGCATCTCCCAGCCATCGCAGTACGGGCACGGGAAGACGGTCCTTCCGTATACGTCCGTTAGACCCGGCCATGCCGGGAGCTGCTCCTTCATCCCCGATGCAAAAACGATCACGCGGCTCGCCAAGGAGCCGCCATTCTTAGTAATCGCGCGAAACTTTCCGTCCGTGATCGCTACTTCTTGCACAGCATCATGCCAGAAGTCGACCGACCCGTATCGGCGCAGTTCCTCCCTGGCCAATGACCGCAGCGCCTCCGGCTCTATGCCATCCCGCGTCAAATAGCCGTGTGACTTTCGCGCGACCGCGTTTCTCGGCTTCCCCTCATCGATCAAGACGACCGTGCGCAGCGACCGTCCTAAGACGAGTGCCGCGCTCAGACCCGCAGGCCCGCCGCCAACTATAATGATGTCAGTTGTTGTTTGAGGGCTCTGCCCTCCAAGCTCCCGACTATATACTGATTGAGGGCTCTGCCCTCCAAGCTCCCGTTTGTTTTGCATCCCTTCTAGCCTCCCAAACCCTCAAGAGCTTTTATCACCCACCCAAACCCTCAAGGCCTTTTTCACCCACCCAACCCCTCCCTGCAAGGGAGGGCCCCAAAGGTCTCGCGCCCTCTGGACTCCCCTAAGCCAACTCTAGCTACACCTACCGTCCCCGCCGCTTTCCGTCCCTCCCGGGACCCGCTTCCCTCTGTCCGCACCTATTTCCACTTATCCGTCCACCTACTTTACGTTGCCCCTCCCATCATCCATGCACCCTCTCGCTTAACGTCCCTCCAGGACCCGCTCCACCTTTAATCGCTCCCCGCCTCCTGTTGCTCCGCCCCCGGTTCCCGGGCTCCGCTTATGCTGATAGTTACTCTAACTTCCGGTTCCCAAGCCCAGCTTACGCTGATAGTTACTTTAGTTCCCAAATTCCCTGGCTCTGCTTATGCGTTCTAGTTTCCGTTACCCCGTCCGCCTACTACTCCATGCCCCTCCCATTATCCGTCCAACCTCCTCGCTTACGTCCCCCGGTTCCCCCATAACCCGCCCCTTACTGCGCTAACGAATCGTACGAGCGCTATTTCGTGCATTTTGGCCATTTTCAAATTCTAACGAACTCCAGAAACGCTATTTCGTCGTTTTTACCTCGTATCGATCGCTTTTGACTGAAATAACGCTCACTGAGTTCGTTAGAGTGTCTGACAGGACATCTTCGAGCAATTTGCACTTATACGATTCGTTACATTCAGACCAAAAAGCAAAATTTGCCCGCATCCATCCTTTTCATTAACTTGCACCATTTAAAGCCTTACAATGTGTCCTATCTTGATCGTCCCAGCCGGTATCAGCGTGCGACTCTCCCAAAATCAACAAAGCCTGCACAATGTGCAGGCGTTTAACGATTGAGCGAGTTTCCGGGACATGACGACCCTTCCGCTTATTCAGTTTCTATCCACATGTTAAGTTGTGGATAATGTGGACAAGCTGTGTGTTATTCCTGTATATTCCTCTATCACACCTTGCCCGCATCCACACGGTCGCAGTGGATAATCATCGCTTCGCGCATGAATGCGGCAAGACCCGGCTGCTGTTTGTCGATATTTTCGGTAAACCGGTAGTCATTCACGTACATATCCCCAAGCCCGCGATAGATTTCGGTCGAGCATTCATAGAAGTTATCCGAAATATGCTGGCGGTGGTTTGATATAATCCGCTGCACTTCCTCATCGTCCGGGCCATTCGCCATTCGAGCAACCAGCCCTTCGTATACTGCGGCCATCTCTTCCTTGATCCGCTTCCAATCCGCTTCCGTGTACTTCGCCGTGCGGCGGGCCGACTCCCTACACGCCTCCGTATGCCCCCAGCGCTGCTCCGCTTCTTTCTCGTATTTCTTCTGATGCTCCTCGATTTCTTTCATATCGAACGGCTCGAACATGTCCTTATTGCTCATTGCAGTGCCTCCTTCGATCGAATGAAGCGTCTGCTCCACCGACGTAATGATTTGCTCGAGGCGATGCTTCTTCTTCATTAACAGCTCCTTATGGATAAGCAGCGTCCGGCGTCTGTCATACTGCTCGTCATCGAGAATGGCGCGCACCTCTTGAAGCGGCAGGTCCAGCTCCTTAAAAAATAAAATTTGCTGCAGCCGCTCCAAATCCTCGACGCTGTAGTACCGGTAGCCGTTATCTCTTACCTCCGATGGCTTCAGCAGCCCGATCTCGTCGTAATGGTGCAGCGTCCGGACGCTCACCCCCGCGATCTTGGCCACTTCCTTCACCTTGTAGTTCATCCTCGCATCACCTCATGCCATCATCGTAAAGGATCACGTAACGTGAGTGTCAATGCACAATTGTGGAAAAAGGTTATACAGACTTTATCCCCAACTGCAATTGTGCATAATGTGGATAAAGTTCGGGATAACTTCGGCTTGATCCTGAATAGACGCGGTATTCCCACACAAATATACGAAAACCGAGGCTGCCTTCGGCAAGCCCCGGTCATTGCTCACAGCTTATTAAAATTTCAAACAAATATAACTGAGCGTTCCCATCTCGTAGCTCCGGTGAATCACTTCGGGCTTCTGCTCAGGATCGCCGCTGCCATAAGCAATATACAGCGGGACAAAATGCTCCGGACGAGGCACGGCCAGCGCCGCGTTCGGCGCTTGCTCCTCGTAACGGAACAGCGACGGCAGATCGCGCTCCGTCATGCGGTCCACCAGCCAATCGTCGAAATCGATCGCCCACTGCTCAGGCTCGCCGCCGCCCCATTTCATCTGTTTGAAGTTATGCACCGTAGCGCCGCTGCCAATAATAAGAATGTCTTCCGTTCCTAAGCCGCGCAGCGCCTCGCCGACACGATATTGATACTCGTTCGTCTGGAACGGCTGCACCGATATTTGCACAACCGGAATATCCGCATCCGGGAACAGACGCTTCAGGACGACCCACGAGCCGTGGTCAAGACCGCGCTGCGAGTCGAAGCGGACCGGAATGCCTTGCTCGCCTAGTCTCCGGCCTACCTCTTCGGCAAGTTCCGGATCGCCTGGCGCTGGATAAGACACTTCGAACAGTTCACGCGGGAAGCCGCCGAAATCGTATATCGTCTCATAAGGACCGTTCACCGTCGAGATTGTCAGTACATCCGTTTCCCAATGCGCCGTGAACAACACGATCGCCTTAGGCTTCCCGAAAGACGAACCATACTGGGATAAGAACAAGCCGCACTCGTTGTCTTCAATCGCCATCATCGGCGAGCCATGGCCAATAAATAAAACGGGCATCATATTGCTACCTCCTTGTGTTATCGATCGTATTCATGAAGAAGATGAAGGGGGTTCCATTTATCCTTACACTAAGTTACTATTAAGAAACTAATTACTTTATGTAAGTAAGTATATTACCTCTCTGTTTTGAAGTCAACAACGAACCCTGCCGTACTCATCGTTTCCTTTTCGAACCAACTATATTTATTTTAGTGAACTTGCGATATAATAAATTTATATTGAGGTGATGAAGATGAACGAGACAGCTTTATGTCCCCGTTTCGAGAAAGCGGTCGGCATGCTAAGCAAGCGCTGGGTCTCGCTAATCGTATTTCAATTGCTTCCAGGCCCCCGAAGATTTTGCGGTCTCGAGACTTCCTTACCGAATATTAGTGGCAGACTGCTGTCGGAACGGCTGAAGGAACTGGAGCAGGAAGGCATCGTTCGAAGAGAAGTATTCCCGGAAACGCCCGTACGTATCGAATATTCGTTAACGGACAAAGGCCGGGCGCTCGCGCCTGTGCTAAGCGAGATCGGGACCTGGTCGTCGAACTGGCTGTAACAGCTGTTATAGCGAACACCCTATAAGTTAATATGAAGCAACTCTGAGCCCTGTACCGGGAGGACTGTTTGTCCTTGCGGTGCAGGGCTGTTTTGGTTTAGCCTAACCGTCACTGGCACCAGCGGGAGAAACCAGGAACCCGCAACGGCCGCGTATGTTTACGCCAGCTTCAGGGCAAACGATGACAGTGGCTATTTTCGCACGGCATTCCGCTGCAAGCAGCGCAGCCGAACTGATAAACAAAGGATTGGGTAACATATGTGGAGCAAAATACGCAATTGGCTCGAACACCGGTCGCCTGCCCAATTGATTACGAGCTATTATTTAATTGCTGTCACGATCGCGATTGTACTGTTCAGCATCCCTGCCGTGCGGAAACCCGGCGTTCATGTCTCCTTCTTCGATACGGTGTTCACCGCAGTAAGCGTCGTCAGCGATACGGGGCTTGGCGTATTCAATGTTGCCGAAACTTACAGTACGTTCGGATATTTCATCATTATCATCGTGCTGCAATTCGCAGGAATCGGCATCATGGCGATGAGCACGTTCTTCTGGATGCTGCTCGGCAGACGGATCGGCTTGCGGGAGCGAAAGCTTATCATGGTCGACAACAACCAGTTCGCGCTGTCCGGTCTTGTCTATTTGATGAAGGAAATATTGAAGCTTGTGCTTCTGACGGAGCTCATCGGGGCCGCAATTCTGGGGGTACGTTTTCTAAGCTATTATTCGACCTGGCAGGATGCATTCGTCCACGGACTATTCGCTGCGGTGAGCGCGACGACGAACGCCGGCATGGATATCACCGGCCAGTCGCTTATCCCTTATGCGAACGATTATTTCGTGCAGATTATTACGGTGATCCTGATTATTTTCGGCGCCATCGGATTCCCGGTATTGATTGAGGTCAAAGCGTTCTTAACGAGGGCCAAGCTCGATCTGGTCCATCCGTTCCGGTTCTCGTTATTCGCCAAAATCACGACGTTCACCTATTTTGTTCTGCTCGGAATCGGGACTATTCTCATCTGGCTCACGGAGTCGCGGCACTTTTTTCATGGCATGTCGTGGCATAGGAGCTTCTTCTACGCCTTCTTCCAGGCAGCGACAACGAGAAGCGCCGGTCTGACGACGCTCGATATTAATCAACTGACGATGCCGACATTGCTGATTATGAGCATCTTCATGTTCATCGGCGGCTCGCCGAACTCTGTCGGGGGCGGCATCCGGACGACAACATTCGCGCTCAACATGCTGTTTATTTACCATTTTGCGAAGGGGAAGAAAGAAATTAAGGTGTTCCGGCGGGAAATCCATCAAGACGATATTCTAAAATCGCTGGCCATCTCGCTGCTTGCCATCCTCATGTGTACGGTATCGGTTATTGCAATCAGCATCACAGACATGGATCATCCGCTTATCTCCATCGTACTGGAAGTGTGCTCGGCCTTCGGCACGGTCGGCTTGTCGACGGGCATTACGCCGGACTTGAGCGCATTCGCCAAGTGCGACCTGATGGCGCTTATGTTCATCGGCCGAATCGGCCTAACGTCGTTCCTGCTCATTATCGGCGGCACGAAGCGCGATCCGAAATTCCGCTATCCGGTGGAGAGAGTGATGACGGGTTGAAGCGAGGCATTGGAAGACTAAGGGATGAAAAAAGAGCAGCGGTGCGTTATGCACCCTGCTCTTTCGTTCGTTACAAGCTGGATGAGCCAAGCACTCGAGCTCGCCTCGATTAGAACGAGCTTGCCGTCGCCGCTGCTTTCTCCACACCTGCGCCGATGATCTCCGCTGCTTGGTCAGCGAATCTCGCATGGCCTTCTACGATGATTTTCTCGATATCCTGAATACCGAAGAAGCGCAATTGGTTCTCGACGTAGTTAACCGCCATCTCGGATGCCGCGAATGGACCTTCCGAATAAACATTGCCGCGAGCGTTCAGAATGATGACTTGTTTGCCGCCGAGCAGACCTTCCGGACCTTGCTCCGTGTAACGGAACGTTTTGCCTGCTTGGTTCAAATAGTCCATGTACGTATGAAGCACGGCTGGAATCGTCATGTTCCAGAGCGGGAAGGCGAAGACGACTTTGTCTGCCGCGATGAACTGGTCGAGGTAGCCGTTCGCAATTGCAGCCGCTTCTGCTTCCTCTTGCGTCATGTCGATGCCGCGCGCCGCTTTGAACATACCCGTAATCATTGTGTTGTTCAGGTAAGGCAGATTCGTGTTGTACAGATCGATCTCCGTTACTTGTTGATCCGGATTGGCTTGCTTGTAGCTTGCCACGAAAGCATCGTACAGCTGTACGCTTACCGATTGGTCGGCTGGACGGTCATTGGCTTTGATAAACAATACGTTAGTCATTATATATTCCTCCTTGGAATGGTTGCTTAATTTTATTTAGTTACTTGATTGATTTGCTTTATGTGCTCATTGTACAGAAGGAGCCGCTCCCTATCGTCGGTGGATGGTCGGAGTATTCGCTACTGCTTTCGTAGGTGAAATTAAAAAAACTTCTACGACTATGGTCGTAGAAGCTAATGGTGCCCGCTAGCAGTATCTTGCTCGGTTATGCAAAGCCGGTCGGTTATTTGGGCCCTGCATAGCCCTTTCGTTATCCATATGCTACAGACTTACCCGCAGCGGGCCAAAACGTTCGCCATTCAAAATTAGCGTCAGTTCGTCGCCGTCTTTCACCCCGCCGACGCCGGCAGGCGTTCCGGTGTAGATGATATCGCCTGCAGCGAGGCCGAACGTATCGCCAATATAGCTGATGAGCCGCTCCAGCGGAAAAATCATGTCCCGCGGGCTGCCTGACTGCACTTCAGCACCGTTGTTCAGCAAGCTGAATGTCAGCTCCTGAAACGCCGCAGCGCCAGGGAACGGCTGGAATGCCGACAGCACGGCGGAGTTTTTGAACCCTTTGGCAAGCAGCCATGGATGCCGTTTTTCCTTTAGCACCGTCTGCACGTCGCGCGCCGTCCAATCAATGCCGATCGCCAGCCCGTCCACCACTTGGTCAGCGGTCATTCCCGACTCATACGTGCGCCCGATCCGTACAACTAACTCCGCCTCATAATGAATCTCGCCGATGCCGGAAGGCAGGCGCAGTTCCCCCACGGCCGGGTGAAGCGCGTGTGTCGGCTTCGAGAAAATCATCGGCTCCTCCGGCACATCGTTGCCCAGCTCCTGAGCGTGAAGCGCATAATTCCGGCCTACGCAATAAATATTACGAATATCCATCGATTCGTCTCATTCCTTTCCAGTCGGGATCACCATCATTTATCGTAACCGCATTAGCTTTGCAGCTTATGCGTCTCGAAACCGCAGTTTAATATCAATCAGCTCTGAGCGGCTCATCAGCCGAATCGGCGGCCCCCATGAGCCGAAGCCGGATGATACGATGACATGCATCAGACCTTTGCGCATATAACCCCAATCGAGCTCGAACAGCCGGCGCGTGAAATAATGGTTCGGGAAAAATTGTCCCCGGTGCGTATGCCCGCATACGAGCAGATCGACTCCGGCCTCAGCTGCCTGCGCAAAGCCATACGGCTGATGATCCATTGCCAGCACCGGAAGTGCCGCGTCAAGCGGAGCCGTAAGCTCGCTCATCGGCAGTCTGCCGCCTCCCGACTCCGCCGTCTTATCCTTGCGTCCGACGACATGGAACAGCCCATCCACCGTCACCGTCTCGTCGCGAAGCACGGAGATTCCAATCTTCTTCATCGTCTGTACATATTGTTCAGAATCGCCGCCGTAATATTCATGATTGCCGAGCACAGCATACACGCCTTGCTTCGCCTTCAATTGCTCAAGCGTTGCCGCCATGTTGTTGCGGAGAAAAGGCTCGATCGAATCGTCCAGCACGTCGCCTGCCAGCAGGACGACATCCGGCTTCATAGCGTTCATACGGTCAACCAATTTACGCAGGTGGCGGTTGCCGACGACATTGCCTAGATGCAAGTCCGATGCCATGGCAACGCGCAACTCTCGCAGGCTTCCGGCGGGAGCCGGCTTGTCCAGTGTTAACACATACTCGCGCACGACCGGCGACCATGCGTTATAGGAACCGCGAAGCATCAGCACCAGCAGAATAGCCGCAACGATGCCGAACAAAATCATGACGGTATCGCCCCGCTCTATTCCTGCTGCTCCCATCAGCCAAGCTGCCAGATCTGCGACGGGGAGCAGTAATAGCGAAAATTCAATTAACGCTACATAATAGGCGCCAATCACCTTAAGCAACCGTCCGATCGGACCGAGCTTCAACATCCTGCCAAGCAAATATCCGAAAGACAATACAGCGAACACAGGCCAGTAAATCCAAGACACAACATCCACTCCAGCATGTCGAAGCACAAGATCCCCATGCCAGCCAATGTAGAAGTTGATGATCACCAATAGGACCAAGAAGGGAAGGAATCGAATAAACATGGAAGCCGAACTCCTCTGCTCATAATCTATGACTCTAGCTTACTCCGATTGCTATAGTATGAATGTAACATATCAGACGAGCCAAACCAAACGAGCGCACGCAACCTGGCCTCCAACCATCTGGTGTGGCACAAAAAGTGTTGCAACAGCCTGCAACAAAAAACAGCGGTCGCCTGCCTGACGGCAAGCGACCGCTATCTAACTATCTACGGGGTGCGTGCATTGCCCTCCCCTTAAGTACCATTCCGCTCTACCTCGGCTAATCCGAATACCCAGCCTTTGCGCGCGGGACTTGCCTGATCGCCGAACCAAGCGCGACGACGATGCCGGTTGTTACCAGCAGCGTGCCTGTCGTGACGAACAGCCACTGGATGCCGAGAAACATGCCCATCCCTCCGCCAATCAATGGACCGAGCAACTGCCCGAGCTGATTGGCGCTCGTCGTCATGCCGAACGATCTTCCCCGGAAAGAGCTGTCGGTGCTTTGCACGACGAGCGTATTGATGACCGGCACGATACCGGCCAGGAATAAGCCGAAGCCAAATTGGACGACCGTGAACAGCCAGAGCTGATGAACAAAATATTGCGTACTGATCACGCAGCCTGCAGCAATGAGGCAGAAAATCAACACCCGAACATAGCCTTGCTTCTCGCCAATTCGGCCCCACTGCGGCGAGGCCAGTATGCCGGCGATACCGATCAGCGATAGAACGAATCCGGCCGTCGCCGCAGCATCTTGTACACCGCCTTGCAAATCGGCAATATGCAGCGTCAGCAGCGGCTGCACCATACTCACAGACAGCTGGAACAGCAGCAACAGGAAGAGCAGGTTCAGCAGTTGCTTGTTATGCAGCGCTTCGCGGTAATCGCCGAACATCGACGTCTTCCTCGGCGCTGCGTCTGAACTCGCCGCCACCCCTTTGCTTGCCGTCCCCGTCTTGCCTTCTTGGACGAAGAAGTACACCGCCGCCGTCGCCAGCAGCAGGAACACGCCCGCCACGACGAACGATTGCCGCTGGCCGAATGTATGCGCTAGCAGGCCGCCGAGCAGCGGTCCCATAATGCTGCCGGACATGGAAGCAGCTTGCATCGTGCCGAGGCTCGAACCGAGCCGGTTCGCCGGCGCGATCGAAGCGACAATCGACATCGAAGCCGGTACGAAACCGCCTACGAATCCTTGCAGCATCCGGATGCCGATCAGCTCCCACGGGTTTTGCACGAATGCCATTAACGAGTACACGATCGCCAAGCTTAACCCGGCCCGGATGACCATTTTACGCTTGCCGTATTTATCGGCCAGCGATCCCCAGAGCGGAGCCATGACGGCACCGATCAGAAACGCTGACGATTGAACGATACCGGCCCACCAGTAGACCGAATCGTCCGATACGCCGAGCTCTGGCAAAAACAGCGGGAGAAGCGGTATTACCATCGTGTAGCTGGAACTGCACAACAAAACGCCGAACCATAAAATCCACATTTGACGCCGCCACGATTCCATTGCCGCTCACCTTCATTCTATTGTTCCGTTCTTTACGTTAGCTTCAATATACGCCTGTGCAAGCGATCATTCAAAAGCTCTCCGGGACAGCATTCAGCCGTAATCCGCCGCATATGCCCGATTCGACAATCGAAATGAGACGAGAGGACCCGACAACGTAAAGAATGGGAAATGTACCCTAACAGAACCAACGCAGCCGACGCAATATACTAGTCAGTTAGTGCGCTCATAGTAAAGCTTCTGCTTCACCGTTCAAATCATTTAACACCAAGGCCGTAACTTTTGAGGCGGCAGAGTACAAAGACGTTACAGAACCTGCGTATGCTACTCGCACATGCAATTCGAGAGAAGTTACCTCTACCTCAAATTGACAACCGAGCAAGATGTTCCTGAGCAACAAGAGCCCGTCGGCATGCGCCGACGGGCTCTTGTTCTATTCACTCTACGACTGCGGCGTATACGCCAGCCACTCTGCATAAGCAACAGCCGTGGAGGGTGTTCCGTTGCCTGTCGCATATAAGCCGAGGCAGACGCCTGTGAATCCGCCGCTTACTTCCGAGGACAACACATTCGCTGGCGCCTCAGCAAGCTCGTGCCACGTACTGCCGTCAGCCGACCAGGCGAATCGATACGTATGCGAATCCGATGTTATAGCAAGCTCGATTCCGCCAGCAGCAGCTGCGCCGCTGTTCGACTCGATAAGCTGCTTAGCCGCCTCGCTCGTTGAGCCGCCGGCCGTCAACGACACGATAACATAGTCGACACCGCCTTCACGGCGGATGCCGATCTCATAGTGCGCTTTCTCGTGAAGCCGGGCAGACAACCCCGCTTCCTCTCTATCCCGCACTGGCTCGAACGAAAGTCGCGTCTCTACCCGCATATTCACATGCTGCTGGCGGACACCGGCGAATACGGTTGGCGCCGCGTCGCTCAGCGTGTAGGAATGGCCGGTCAGCGCAAGCGCGCCCGGCTTCTTCGTAACCGAAATCCGCTCCTCGTCTAGCGTTCGCAGAGCTGACCAGCGCGGACTTAAAGCCTTGCCGTCGAACTGTTCCCGATAAGATCCGGAACCTAACACGTTGCACCGAGATACGAGGCCAGCTCCGCCGGCATAGATCTCAGCGTTCATCAGCCGCTGAACCGAGCCTTCATTATTGTCGATCATCGGCCAGCCTTTCTCCGTCCAACTAACCGGCGCAAGGAATGTCTCCCGGCCGAGCACGCTGTAATGGCCGTCTACCGGACGCACACCGAGGAATAACGCCCACCAGTTGCCTGCCTCGTCCTCAATCAGATCCGCATGGCCCAGATTGTGCAGGGGATGGTCCGGCAGCTTGTTGTGCGTCAGAATCGGCTCATCGTGCAGCTCGAACGGACCAGTCGGATATTCGCTGCGGGCGGCAAGTACGCGATGGTCACGGCCCGTGCCTCCGCATGCGCAGAGCAGATAGTAGATGCCATGAATACGGTACAAATGCGGTCCTTCCGTCCATACGCCGCCGTCTCCGCGGCACACAACCACCGGCTCGCTTAGCGCTTTGCCCGTAGCGATGTCGATCTCGTAAGTAATGATATGCGATTCCAAGTCAGCGCCGTTCTGCGCCGTAACATACACCTTGCCGTCTTCATCGAAGAATAGCGAAGGGTCTATATTCCCATAGGGTATGCGAATTGGTTCAGACCATGGTCCTGCCGGATCCGCAGCCGTAACGTAAAAATTGCCGATTCCGTACACATCCGTCGTAATCAAATAGAACACGCCATCGTTATACCGAAGAGTCGGAGCGTAGATGCCCTCCGAGCTGTTGCGCTTCGTCATGTCTACCTGGCTGCTTCTCGTCAGCACATGCCCGATCTGCTCCCATTCGACTAGATTCCGGCTCCGAAAAATCGGGACAGCCGGGAAATACTCAAAGGAACTAGTCGCCAAATAATAATATCCGTCTACCCGAATAACGCTCGGATCCGGGAAGAAACCCGGAATGACCGGGTTTTCGTATTTTACCGCCACGTGATTCATTACTGCGTCTCCTCCGGCCCCAATAAGTTTCAATTATTAATAATAGTCCTATTGTAATCATAAAGGAGAATGCACCTATAGCTTAACCCTGTGAAATATAGCTTTTACTTCATAAAATTAAGGATAGACCGCAGCAGCGGATAGGTCTAAAGATGAGGCAGACTGGTGATACAGTCATTTAAGAGCTGTCCATGCATCTGCCGTCGCTTTCCTTCGAACGGGTGCATAGGATGGATGATCGAGGTGAATGGGTATGTACAACCGAACGATGCGTGAGCTGTTCCAACAGCACCAGCAAGGCGCGGATCTCCGCTCCCGCTCCTATCAGGAGCTGAATCTTCATAAACTGGACATTCGGCAGCCTTCCGAGCTCATTGCGAACTCGCCTGTCCTGCAGCGGATCGTCCGCAAGCACTGGCATTCGATGATTGTGCCATGGTTGAAACGATAACACTCTGTCCAGATGACTACTATATAATGTGACAAAAAAACCTCCGGGGACGCTGCTAGAAGCAGCGCAAACCGGAGGTTTCCATTTCGATTAACGGGATGCGTAACGTTTGACGAGCGGATCGTCCTTCTCTACTTTGACGTTCTTCATCGCATCCTTGGCCGTCTTCGCCGGAACGCGGGGGCCGGACAACACGGCGGATGCGCGTTTAATGACTTCGGCTGCATTAATAGGCTTTCCCTTCTTGCTCATGCTCCGATCCCTCCCTTCTATTGGTCCATATTGTACTTGCTGCCGGACAAGCCGGTCAACCAATATTAGCAAATCTTAACAAAATCGCCTTTAAGATTCCGGATTCGCATTCGGTGAAGGAGCTGGGGGCGGAGCCGGGTTCGGATTCGTAGCGACGACCATCAGCTCGATGGACTCGATATTCGTGCTGATGACGTTATGAAGCAGCGGCAGAACATGCTTATCGAACGCATCGAACTGCGTCGCGAAGCTGCTCAGCACCGTTAGCAGAAAACTCGTTTCGCTGATCGAGTAATAATACACCATCCGGTTCGGCTTGAACGGATGGTCCGTCTCCGCCTTGTTCCAGAGTGAGGAATGGCCCGTTTCCTTCGAATGCTGAGCCATCCGCGCATATTTCGGAGGAATTTCATCCTCGTATATTTCGATGGTGAAGCCCGCATTGAACGTATCCCGATACGCCGCTTGGATATCGTCGAGCAGGACGCGCAACACATCGGGGAACGTAATGACGTTGCCGTGCATGCAGCCCAATGTTTTAATAAATGCATCCCGGCCCGTCAAATATTCCATCAATGATGCTTTGGACGTCGTAATTATCGCTTGCTGAATTGCAGCGCGCTCGCCTTCGACCTCGAACTCCACATTGAAGAACTTGAACCGCTTCAGACGCAGGAACGCAACGGGCACGACCAGGAACAGCAGCACCCAGACGAACAGATAGAATAAGCTGCGAAAAATAACCTTGTTCACCGGCGACGTCACGATCGGCTTAATCACAAGCGCCGTAATCGTATTGGTCTCGCTCGGCGTGCCAGAGCCCCCCTCCTGTTCCACAGAGGGCGAGGCTGAAGATGGTGCGGCTGCCGGATTCGATTGCGCACTGGCCGCCCTAGGCGGGTGTGCAATCGTCCAGATCGACCATGCGCCGTGCGCAACGATCAGGACGATGCCGATCACGTACAGCGCCTGCATATATTTGAAACGCAGAAGCCAGTCCTTTACCCCATGCCATCCCTCCGTATTCCGGTTGTTGTCCGCAATATGTATGGTGAGCATGTCTAGCTTCGCGTGAGCGGATCGCCTCATTTTACTTGACCAACATGAGTTTACCACCCGGACAGGCGCAGCGTCATGATACGTTCGTCACATTCGGGGCCGCAGTTCGTGTCGATTCGATGACATCGAACCTTTGGGCGGATGCCGCATACGATGTAGAGCTACTACATCTCGAAAGGGTGTTATTCGATGGGATGTTCTTGTCAATCACCGGCCCCTCAAATGGTCGTTTATGATCCGCGTTACTTCCAGCCTCAAGCGCCTGCACAGTTCGTACAACCTGTACCGGTACAAGACGACAGAGCTTTAATGCCGATGCCAGGCGGTATGCCGGGGCAAGGCGGCTTGTTGCCGATGCCAGGCGGTATGCCAGGTCAGGGCGGCTTGCTGCCGATGCCGGGTGGTATGCCGGGGCAAGGCGGCATGTTGCCGATGCCAGGCGGTATGCCGGGGCAAGGCGGCATGTTGCCGATGCCAGGCGGTATGCCGGGGCAGGGCGGCTTGCTGCCGATGCCGGGCGGTATGCCGGGGCAAGGCGGCATGCTGCCGATGCCAGGCGGTATGCCAGGTCAGGGCGGCTTGCTGCCGATGCCGGGCGGTATGCCGGGGCAAGGCGGCATGCTGCCGATGCCGGGTGGTATGCCAGGCTTTCCTGGTTTACCGGGGCAAGGCGGCGGCATTTTCTTTCCGCAAGGCGGTGTGCCAGGTCAAGGAGGCGGCATCTTGCCTGTGCCAGGCGGTACGCCGGGGCAAGGCGGCATGCCTGGTCAGGGTGGAGGCGGCGTTCCGGCACAGCTGTCGCAAGCGAATCTGCCCTCTGTGCTCGCTCAATTTCCGCGGCCTGTAGGACAGCCGCCTGCGGAAATGCTGTTTCTGTTCAACTACTTACGCGGCAATCCGCAAATGCTTCAGACATTCATCCGCCAACGTCCTCAATCGCTGCAGCAAGCGGTGCAATTCGCACAATTCGGCACAATGGGCCCCCGCGAGGATGAAGACCGGGTACTGCCAGGCTTCTGTTACAATCGCTGGTCGCTCATTTTCACATTCAATAACGTCTTCCTCATGTTCCCGGTCGCGAACCTGTTCGGCTTCGTCATCGGCCACTGCTTCCCGCAGCAGCCGTGCATCATTCCGGACTTCACTATCCTGTTCGCCTTTTGCTAATGTGTCATCTGAACCATATGAGCGGCCTTTTGCGGCGTTTCATATGGTTCTTTAGTTGGTAGAAAAGTCGGATGCCACTCGAGCCAGGGTGCTCTTGCATCACTTTTTGTGTCACTACAGTGGGGTTTCCTCGCTCTGGGGTGCTCTTGCATCACTTTTTGTGTCACTACAGTGGGATTTCCTCGGTCTAGGGTGCTCTTGCATCACTTTTGGGTGTCACTACATAAAAAAGGATCCTCAAAGGACCCTTCACTTCCAACAACCATGCTGTACCTCGCCCTCATCACATCAACCGCTTCAGTACGTCGTACGCCACATATAGAAGGTGGCATACGATTCCCAGTTGGTCCACCCCGCGGACAGCTCCCGGATCTGCTTGATGGACGGCTTCTCCGGCAGGCCCAGACGGTACTTGATCGCCAGATGCAGACCCACATCGTCAATCGGAAAAGCGTTCGGCATCCGCAAACAGCGCATCAACGCATAGTTCGCCGTCCATGGACCGATGCCGCGTATGCCGACGAGCCGACGCTCCGCCTCCTTCAAACTTCCCGCCGCCTTCAGCGAAGACTTCGTGAGCTCGCCTGCGGCCATCAATTCCGCGACGCCGATCATATACTCCGCTTTGCGCGTCGTAATCTGCAGCACTGTCATGTCCTCAACCCGCAGCCCCCTTACGACTTCCGGCGACGGGAATAGCCGAAGCATTCGTCCCTCCCACTCCAATTGGGAGCCGAACAACTCCACGAACCTTTTTTTCAACGTATACGCGAATTTCAAATTGATCTGCTGCCCAAGTATGCCCCAGCACATCGCCTCGAAGAGGTCCGGAATGCCGATGAGCCGCAGCCCTCTGAACCTTACGACGGCCTCTTGAAGCAGCGGATCTTGCTCCGCCATCGCATAGAAGGGGGCCAAGTCGGTGTCCATGTCGAACCACTCGCGCACGAAGCGAACGACCGCTTCCTTTCCCTCTGCAGAAGACTCGTCCTTGAACCGGAGCCGAAGGCTTCCGTCGCCGCCGTCCGTAATCTCTACCGCATGCCGTTCGCTGCCTGCCTCGATCCACCGGTATACCCGTCCGCTCTCGACCTGGAACAAACATTCGTCAGCCGATCGCGTCAGATAGCCTAGATTTTGTTCAAACGAAAAATACGGCGGCACCGCAATCCGAACATCGTTCATCCCGCAACTTCCTTCCCTGCGAATATTACGCTCCGATCAACACAACCAGCAAGCACGCATCGCATTCGATCTTCGTCCAATCGGATCTTGCACTCCTTGCTCCATCCTTCCCCCATTGTACCAAATCCAACCGGGTTCAAGCGCACGGCCGCATGCCGCCGAATGAAAGAGCAAGAATACAATACCTTGCAGACCGGCCCCTGACCGTACCAAAAAGGCACGCCCCATCCGAGTAGGTACGTGCCTTTTCATCGCTCTTATGCGTTGGCGATTTAGAACGAAGCCGTAATCGCCCCTAAGTAGTTCGCCTTGAAGTTCGACAGCGATGTGCTCATCGTCTTGACTGGATATCCCCATGTCCAATAGTCGAACGAAATTTTGTCATTGGCTTCATCGACCGTAACCGGGCCTTCGAGCGTAATAACGTGGGTGCCGTTGCCCGGCTGGAGCAGTACGGTGCGAATCCACAGCACGATGTGATTGTTCGCCGTTTTCGAGATCGCTTTGATGCCGGCTACGCTCGTATCTTCTTTAAATACGGCGTCGGTATAGAAGCCCGTTTTCTTATACCATTCACACAATTCCTTGGTCGGCGTCTCGATCGCCGTCTCTTCGTCCGGAGCTCCTTCGTAATCGAAGAACCAGTTCTCGCTGTCGCGCAAGGACGACATGAGCATCCAATCGGCTTGCGGCGGCATGTTCGTCCATTGGCTTGCGAGCGCGCTATAATCAGCATTGCGCAGGTCGGAGCCGGGCGCAACCTTCAAATTGCCCAAGAAGCCGATGCCGCCGCCGTAGAGCGCATTGGCGAACGACTCGAACTTGGCCGCATCCCTCTGGATAATGTGATGATAGAAGCATGCCGTCGTGCACAATCCGATTTTGCCTTGGTTGAACAGATTCGCATTTCCTTTCAACTGTTGAATTCGCGTCAGCACCGTCGACGGATCGAGCTTCGGCCACGCTTTGCGTGCTTCAAGGGGCGAGCTCGCCGGAGCATCCGCTCCGCTGCCGTTAACCGCTCCCGTTACCTTATCGAGGAATTGTCCGACTACGCCCGACTTCGGCTGGCTGTCTCCCCATGTCGCGGCAAGCGCGGCCGGGTTCTGCGAATAGCCCGCACCACCGCCGGACGGTGCGCCGCCGGAGCTCGAACCACCGCCGCCAACCGGCGATACGGCACCTCCTCCGCCGCCGCCGGATGCACCGCCGCCTCCCGAGGCTCCTCCCTGGCCTTGCGTTTTATCGAAGTAGTTGATTTTGGCGCCGTCCTGCGAATGGTTGCCGCCCCCGCTGATTCCGCCGCCTCCGCCGCCGGCAAGGCCGCCGGAGTAGACAGACGCCGCCGTCTTCGCGAGGCTCGTAATCATCTCGGCTGCAATCCGCTGACGCTCCGTATTGGCCTTCAGCAAATTGTTCATGTTCGTGCCCGCCTGTTCGCCGGCCGTCGCAGCGCCTGCCTGCGTCGATTGAAGCGCCGCCTGTGCTAGACCGATCGTCCCTTGCAGTCCGCTCATGTCGCGGAACATATTGCCGTTCTGGATGGCAGCGAGTATGGCCGCCGTTCCGCTCGGATCTGGCAGCGACGTCGGCGACGTAATGTTCACGATAGGGCTGCTCAACTGCCCCGGCTTCACGTCTTCTTGCATCGCGCGGCTGCCCGTCTGAATTGCGGCGATCTCCGTTGCCTGCATCGGAATCGGCGAGTCCTGCCAGTTCCAGAAGCGCGTAATGTCGAGCTTCTCAGCGCTGTTCGAACGGCCGAGCACCGCTTCGGCGAACGTGCCGCCCGACGGCAGCGGAACAATATCTTCCTTCGCGCTGCCCAGTTGAATGCCGTGATCCCATAACCATTGCGCCCATTCCGGATCAGCGGCGTCCGTATTCATTTTGAATGCGAGGTAGTTGCCGATGTACCGGATCGGACGCGGCTCGACGACTTGCGAGACCGGCACAACCTTTCCTCCGACCTCGACGCCGTAGCCGGCAAGCAAGAACGCAAGCTGCGTGCTGTCCAGCGACCGGTAGACCGCTTGGCTGTAATGCATCCGGTTCTCGTTCAGATGCGCCTTCAAGTTCGCGTCAACACCGCCGAGCTTAATCTGCACGACTGTCGTCTCGACGGTTGTTCCTTTGAACACTTTGAAGAGCGGCAACTGGAACGGGAAGCGAACGCCGTTGCGGTTCAACGTCAGGACGACGTGGACCGCCAGATCGACCTCCTGGCTGCTGCCGATGACGCCGATCCGGCTGACATCGCTCATATCGAGCGGATGCGCCGCATCGACTGTCGTAACCGTCGCCCCCGATAACGTATGGAACACAGGCTGAAGCGGCGTTCCTCCGGCATACACGACGACGCCTTCAATCGTCACGTCGGTCGGCAGAAACGCGGAAGCGCTGTTCGAGCGAAGAATCGCACGGTTAAGCAGTCTCGATACGCGAGCCGAATGCTCGATCGTCCACAGCGCATCGTTCACTTGCTGGTACACCGGCAGCGTATACGACAGAACGAACGGCGTCGTATTGACGACGAGCGACGCAGGATTCGCCTGCGCTTGCGCGGCATCTCCGTCTTTCATCAACTGCAAATTGTTCTGCGCCGACGACGGCTGCGTTGTGGCCGGCTGAGTCGTCGAACGCGTCGGCTGGGTTGAAAGCGGCGGCTTCGTCGCATAACCGGTCCGCGAAATCAGCGCCTCGCGCAGCAGAATATTTAAGCGGTTGCCAATGTTAATGAAGAATGTATTATTATCCGGCGCTATTTCTAACACATCGAGATTAATGAGCGCTTCGCGAATCGAATACGTAAGAGCTGCCCTCGACAAAATGCTCCGGAAGCGCCGAACGAGCGCATCCTTGTTGAAATCGATGAGATCGATCGGAATGAAGACCACTTTATCCGCTTTGACGATGGCCACTTCAACCCGGTATACTTGCACGACTTCGTAATATTGAATCGTCAGCGCATGCATATGGTTGTAGTTTGCAATAACCCGGGTGCTTACGCCTTCATGCTCGGATTGCGACACTTCCTTCACGACCGAAGCACGGCGGCTGCGGCTGCTATGGGCATGCTGATGCGTACGGTCGTTCACATTCTGCATCATCGTGCTGCCGATGTCCCGGTGTCCGTACGAGGTGGAATAGCTCTCCGCCGACGAGTTCGTTGAAGCCGTACTGCTCGTCGTTCCAGACGATGCGCTCGGTCCGCCGAACAATCCGCCGAGAGGCGCCGACAGCTCCTCAGCAGTCGCGGTGCCCTTCGCCTTCGACGTGCTCTTCGCGCTCGATTCGGAGAATCCGCTCTGCGCCTCGTTCGCGACCGCCTCCGTCACCTCGCTGATCGAACGGTTATGCGTTGCATCATTCGTCAGGTCATCGACTTCGCTTATCGTTTCCGTCTCTCCTGCGCGGCTTTTGCGGGACCAGTCGATGACGGCAATCCGCGTGCTCTCGCCCGGTGCCAATGCCGTGCTGTGCAGCAGCTGGCCCAGCGTTACGCCCTGCGCGTACCACGATTGGTTGAATGTCAGCAAGGCGCCGAAGGCGATCTTCTTGAAGCCGGCATCGCCTGCCGCGAGCGCGCCGATATCAATCGGCTTGAAGCCGGGACTGGCAATGTCGATCAGCAGCTCTTTATCGTCGTGGATTTGATCCATTAAGAGCGTCGTGTACTGCACGCGTTCCGTCGGATATTCCCCTGTTTTCGGGAGCAGATCCGGCGGACGCTCGGGATCGTAATTCGGTATATTTTCCGGAAAATAGACCACGTTCAGCAGCTTCGAAGCCGCCCGGTACGGCGGATAAAGCGCCAAATCCCGGACCGTATGCACGTCCAGCACCTGCTGCAACGACGCAGCCTCATTCTCCGGAATGCTCTGCAGCGCGTTGATCGGGAGGAACTGCAGCTCGTTGACTTTGACGCCCGCCGCTACGGATTCCCTGACGAGATCGGCCGTTGGCGTCCCATGCTGATTCAATGCGGAATGAATGTCCGAAGCCGCATTCAGCAGCTTCGTAGCGGCATCGAATACGCTCGATGTCGCAAGGTCGAACAGCGTGTTGATTTCGAGCAGCTTCAGCGCATCCGCCGCTTGCGTATTCACGCCAAGCAGCACTTGCGGGGACAATCGCAGCAGCTCTCGAACCGGCAAGTTGCGGTACTCCGTTCGGACTAATACAAGCAGTTCATCGGAAGCGTTCTGATTAATAATGGAAACCATGACACCTCTCCTTATTTCATCGTAAAGGATGAATACAACACTGCCGAGTCAGCGGTCCTAAACGCATATCCCGCAATGCGATACGTATTGTATCACGGGCTTTTCGGGGCAACAAGCTACGTTCGATACGGTCGAACCTGACATGGAATGCCCATGGCTCGGCCTGACGACCTATTCCTTTAGTTGGAAAGAAAACAAAAAGGGCCCAACCCGCTTCGCAGCGATGTTGAGCCTTACGTAACATTAATACCATTACATTATCCTTGTTTTCCTTCGATTGCAAGAAGCAGCACCGCTGCGGCCAGACCAAGACGACGGTCCAGCTGTTGGTTCGGATCGAGTGCGAAGTCGACATTCAACTTGCTGACGAACGGATTAAAATTTTGCTTAAACTCCGCTACCATGCTCCCGCCAAGCTCTACATTAAACGTCTGAGGAATGAGGTTGCTCAGGAAACGTCTGAGCATCGCCATCAGCACGCTGTCTTCCTTGATCAGCCCGATCTCCCTCTCGCTTGGGCTCATAATGACCCACTCATCCTTCAGGATCGACTTCATGCCTTTGCGGCGCAAAGAGCCAAGCGGGTGGCCCGTCACGGCATCGACAACGTCATACGTTGCGGAGAAATCGATCACGCTCCGCGCTTGAATCGTAATCAATTCCTCCTTCATGGACTCGTCCGCATATAGGCGAATGTCCTCTTTGAGCTTGAATGCTTTCATCTGCGAGAATAGGACAAGCTGCTCGTTGTTGTCATAGATGTGAAACTTTGCTCCTGCGAGAGTCATCACTTTTTTGCGTACCAGATATTGCGTGTGGCTGAACTTAGCATTCATTCGAAAGGGCCCCCTGCGACTGTGGAATGAGTTCGAATCAGAATATATTAAGTCCTAAAATTCGACATTCATATAAAACATCCTTCTATTTTCTCAAAGAATGCGCCAGCCGAACAGAATCGCGATAACCGATGGCGGCAATTCCTGACTGACTGCAGATGGATATCGCACAAGAGAGTACGCTATAGAAACAGACCTACCGTTTCTTGGAACCGGCCTTCGGCATTATGCTGATGCGCTTTGTTCAACTTTCCTCGAATGAATAACACTCCATATCCTCCGTCTTCATGGATGAAAATAAATAGGCTGCCCATTACTGCTCAGGACAGCCTTACTATTATAACGGTTTGCTGAAGGTCACCCGGTGATAGCCGGGAATGAAATAATCGGTCTCCTCGCGGACGAGGTCGAACCCGATTCCTTGATAGAACAAAATGACTGCGCCGTTATCGGCATGTCCGAGGGTGGTCAGCATGACGCTCGATGCCCCTTCATCTGCAATATAGCGGCATACCGTATCGATCAACTCCCGGCCGATGCCTCGCCGCGCCTGGTCCTTGCGGACGACGACGCCGACGATTTCATAATCTCCGTCCTCGCTCATGATGAATCCAGCATGGCCGACCACGCCAAGCCGATCGTCCTCCATCACCCAATACCCGCACCGATCGTTGCGTTCTTCGTTAAGGTATACGCTCCAGCGTTCGGGATATTTCTGAATGACGAAATCCGGGAATTGCAGCGTATGCTCCGCCATAAGACGCATCACTTGTTGCTCATCTTCGTGAACGAGGGGACGAATAGTCATTTGGCGGCTCCGCCTGGCGTATAATACGGGTATTCCATCCGTTGCTGCACTTGCCGTGCGACGTCCGCGTTCGTTACCGATTCAACGAAGTAGAGTCCAAGATCGAGCGAAGCCGAGACGCCTCCGCCGGTGAACACATTGCCGTCCCGCACATAACGCTCGCGCACGACCTCGGCACAGTACGGCTCGAGCAACTCGTAGGCGCTCGAGTTCGTCGTCGCCCGCTTGCCTTCCAGTAGTCCAGCGGCTCCCAGCAGCAGCGCTCCGGTACATACCGAGACTTGGTATTGAACGTCGCGCGCCGACCTGATCCAATCGACGAACGCTTCGTCGAAGCGCAGCTGCCTCGTCGGGTATCCGCCCGGAACGAATACAAGGTCGTATTGCGACAAGTCAGGCTTTACTTGATGCACCTTGATGATCATGCCCCGGTCGTCCGTCACTTGTTCGCTCACCGCGCACATTTCCCAGGAAACGTTATCCTTCACTCTGAGAATGCCGAGCCACGTCACCGCCTCATAAAATCCGACATAATCCAGCGACGTCATCCCGTCAAACAATACGAAAGCCATCTTCATAACCATTCCCCTGCCTTTTCCCGTGTAATGAGAAACAAAAAAAGCATTCGATCCGAAGATCGAACACTTTGCCCAGGCGTACGGCGGTTATCGGTGTGCTCCCTCATGGTTATCCATGTTTACGCCAGTAACACACCGTTCAGTTGTATCCCTAATATAGATTGAATTCTGGAAATTATCAACATGCCATTTAACAAAAATATCCTAAAGTCTCATTGTGCATCTCAAGAGACTGGCTTACAATCTACTCGGCTTAAAGTCCAGTATCCCACAGGAAAAGGAGATGCCATGTATGGATCTGAGCAACAAAACGGTAATCGTTACCGGGGGCGGCACCGGCATCGGCCGGGCGGCCTCTCTGCTCCTGGCAGAACGCGGGGCTAACGTCGTCGTCAACTATTCACGTTCGCAAGCCGATGCCGAGGAAACGGTCCAACAGATCGAGAGCATGGGCGGGAAGGCCATTGCGCTGAGAGCCGACGTGGCAAAGGACGAGGAAGTTCGCGCGATGACGGAAGCGGTGGTGCGGCATTTCGGTGCCATCGATATGCTAGTGAACAACGCCAGCATTACGAAGCATATATCGCTCGAGAACCTCGACGCGGTCACCGATGACGTATGGGATGACCTCCTTGGCGTAAACGTGAAAGGGATGTTTCACTGCGCCCGGGCGGCCGCTCCCTATATCCGCCGGAATGGCGGCGGCGCGATCGTCAATATCGGCAGCATCGCCGGCCAGAACGGACTCGGCTCTTCGCTTCCTTACGCCGTTTCCAAATCAGCCGTACACGGCTTGACCAAATCGCTCGCGCGCGCCCTCGCGCCCGATATTCGGGTCAATTGCGTCGCGCCCGGCGCCGTTCTGACGAGATGGTGGGCAGGCCTGGAGGAACAGATGCTGCGGCTCGCGCCGAAGTTGCTGCTCAAGCAGCTCTCCACGCCGGAAGACGTCGCCTCGCTTATATGCGCCGTATTGGAGCAAGAAGCCATGACCGGCCAAATCATTACGGTGGACAGCGGCCAGACGCTGTAACCCCGATTCGAGGCAAGACACGATTTGTATAAATTTTCCTTGCAATACTCATATATTTAAATATTATAAACGTATAAGCTGATTTCAGTATGTGTGACTGGCGTAAACGTGGACGACCACGGGGAAGCACATATTTCATATGCCGTACGCCTGGGCAAAGTATTGGGTCGAACCGACCGAATACTTTTTATTTTTTCGGGGGAGTTGACCAACTGGATGGCAGAGGCGCGGCAAGCTAGAAACGTGGCGATTTTAATTTTCGACGATGTGGAAGTGATGGATTTCTGCGGCCCATTAGAGGTGTTCAGCAAGGCGAGCCTGGATGCCTATTTCAACGTGTACACGGTCGCCGAGAACCGGTCGCCGGTTCTAACCGCTAACCAATTGAGCGTCAATCCGGCTTACAGCATCGAAGACTGTCCGGTACCTGAGATCGTCCTTGTTCCCGGCGGCATCGGGGCATGGAGGGAAATGCATAATGATGTGCTGACGGACTGGATCCGCCGAATGTATGACTGCGCGGAGCTTGTGCTCTCGGTATGCACTGGCGCCCTCCTGCTCGCCCGAGCGAATCTGTTGGACGGGCTTAGGATCACAACGCACCATTTTGCCTATAAGGACCTGAGGAAGGCCGCCCCGCCTACGGCTGAGCTGCTCGAAGGCGTCCGGTATGTGGATAACGGCAAAGTTATTCTATCCGGCGGGATATCGGCAGGCATCGATATGTCCTTCTATGTCGTGGCACGGTTGTTAGGCGAAGCGCATGCTGCGGATACGGCTAGACGAATGGAGTACGATTGGAAACGAGTATAATGCCAATAAGGCGTGCCGGGTGAATTAACCATCCGCACGCCTTCCGCATTGAATCTAGTTCAAGCCGCTCCTGCTACACGCTGACCAATGCAACGATCTCCTCCACGCCAAGCCGGCTGAAATCGGTCACGATGAGATCGGCGCCGTCCATATTTTCATGCACGTGGGGCAATCCCTTGTAGCCGATGCATTTCATGCCTGCACGCTGCGCTGCCAGCAATCCGTTCCCGGAATCTTCGATGACGACGCAGCTTTGCGCCGGAACTGCCAGCTTATCGCTTGCCAGCGTAAAAATGTGCGGGTCCGGCTTAGACGCCTTAACCTCATCATCGCATACGACGGCATCGAACAGAGAGTGCAGGCCGAACAGGTCCAGCACCGCATTGGTCCGATAGCGGGAAGCGCTCGTCGCAAGCGCCGTCTGAATGCCGGAGTGCCGAAGCTGCGCCAGCAGCTCCTTCACGCCCGGTATCGGCATCATTCCGCGGTATTTCTGAATCTCCTTATCCGCGTCATAACTGCGGATCAAGTCGCTGAGCTCTTGCGGCAGCCCGTAATCCGTCTTTACCTTCGTCCAGAACTGTCTGGAGCTTAGGCTGCCCCAACCCTTGATCTGCTCGACGGTAAGAGCGCAACCATACTCATTCGCCGATTCGCACAGCAGCTCGTATGCGACCGAATGCGAATCGATAATAACGCCATCCATGTCAAAAATAACGGCTCTCAGCACATTCAGTTCCCCCGTCCCCCCATTTCCCCTATTCCAGCTCCAGCACGGCGTCCCCGCTAATGAACGTCCCGTTATTGATTCCTTCGCATATTTCTTTCATCGCGCCCGGCTTATCGAAGTTGAACACATGCATCGGCAGCTTGTAGTCTCTGGCGAGAATAAAAGCCGACTGGTCCATAACCGTTAAGTTCTGCTGCAGCACATCATTGTAATGCAGCGACTTGAACTTCTTGGCTCCGCTGTCCTTCCGCGGGTCGGCGCTTAATACGCCGTCCACGCCTTGCTTTGCAACGAGCAGCGCATCGCAGTTCACTTCGATCGCCCGCTGCACGGACGGGTAATCCGTCGTCACATACGGCTGCCCGTTGCCTCCGGCGAATATGACGACATAGCCTTTCTCCAGATGATGGATCGCCCTTAACCGGATGTACGGTTCCGCGACGGAGGTGACTGGAAGAGCGGTCATAACGCGAACTTCGCGTTTAAGCTTCGCTTTGAGAACGCCACGCAGCATGAGGCTGTTAATAACGGTCGCCAGCGTACCGATATTGTCCGCTTCTGCACGCTCGATCCCCCAGCTCTCCGCCATGTTCCCGCGAAAGATGTTGCCGCCGCCGATCACGATCGACACCTCGACGCCAAGGTTCACCACAGACAAAATCTCGCCCGCAATATGCTCCAGCCGATCCGGCTCAAAGCCGAACTCCGAATCTCCTGCGACCGCGCCGCCGCTCAGCTTGATCAGCACTCTCTTGTACCTCGCCGTCCGAACTGCCGTTGTCTCCGCTGCCTTCACCCCAAGCACCCCCTAATAAAATAAAAAACACTAAAGCATCAATGCTTTAGTGTTGAACAGAAATGAAAATATGAAAAGGTACGTAAGGTACGTTGGTCCGAATCGAACGCTTCCGCCGCTGCTTCATACTTCCATTCCCCTCTCTTATGAATTCAACTTATTGTACAGTGAAACATTTCCATGCGCAATAACGGTTTTTCCAAACCTTTCATACGCTTCCTTGTTGTACAAAGAAGTGACTTCTTACTCGTACAAGCTCGATTTGAAGTCTCGGCCATTCACGGCCATGCCGCGCAGACGATAGTCGCAGAAGTCGAGCAGGTTGTCGATGTCCTCTTGGCTGCGCGCATGGCCGCCCGGACGGAATCCGATGCCGATCTGCCCGCCAATGCCGAGGAAATCATACACTTTAGCCGCTTCCGCATAAGAGATATACATGCCTTCCGGATTCGTCCAATAATCCGCATAACCGGCTGTGACGAGCAACGCTCTCGGCGCGATCAGTGCCGCCAGTTCGTGTTGATCGAACGGCAGCTTCTCCACATCCTTGAACTCGCTGAAGACGGAATTGAACCAATGCGCCTCTTGGTCACATTGCAACACTTCAAGCCCTTCGCTGCGGTCGGCAACTCCCCAGGCATATTGCTTCCCGCCGAACGAGCGGCGGAATGAGGCGATGCCGCCTGCTCCCGAGCAATGCGAGTTGACGATAGCGAACCGCTCGTCCAACGCCCCGGCAATAAGAGCGGACTTGCCGCAACGGGAGAAGCCGGTAATAACCGTCTGCACGGGATCGATCTCGTCGTAAGCGCCCTGCTCCAGCGCATCGAGCACTTTGCCCGCGCCCCAGCCCCATGCAACGAGCACGCCGCTGTCATAGCCAGCCTCCGCTGCCGGTTCGGAGCTGTATGGATACAGCTCGAAGAACGCTCCGGTCCGTTCGGCATTGTCCGATGCGACGAGCGCCGTCTTCAGCGTCACGACCGCATAGCCGCGCCGGTTCGCTTGTCTTACATAGTCGGTATCCGTTATGCCGCCCGGCCGCCAAGCTTCCAGCGTTCCGATCGTGAAGATGACGGGATATGGCCCTTCGAGCACACATTCATCACCCGGCAAGCTGACTTCGACAGGGTAGGATACCGCCATGTCATGCACCGTTACCGTAATAATCAGCCCGGTCTCCGTTCGCCGATAGGTTACCCTCTCTTCCGATGCATCCGGCAGATAGCCGTACATATAGTGCTGGTACAAAGCTTTCAGTTCCTCGGCGCGCTGGTACCAGTCCTCTGCGGTCGCGACTTTGGAGCCATCCCTAAACGTGAAGATGTCCGGCAGATCCGGCAACGTTGGCAATTGGCTAACGGGAACGAACTTCTGTGCCGTCCTCGACATTGTATTTCACGGCCTTTCCAGTAGATTACCTTCATTCTCACTAGTCTATCATTCCGCCAACCGAAATTGAGGAGACGCATTTGATTTTGACATTCCGTTCACGCAACAAACCTCCGACCGCTATAACGAAGCGGAAGGAGGTAGTTCAACCCGTTTACGGTTCTATGCCGACTCCAATTGCCCGAGTCTATTATTGATCATGCCAAGCAGCCAATCCCGTTCTCCCGGAATATTCTCCCGAAGCCTCGCGGCCGCGATAGGCAGCACCCACGGCTCAAGCTGCGCTTCTCCGGTTCCGGTAAGACGATAATATTCATCCAAATAAGTGCGATTCAGCAGCTCCTTCAGCTGCCAAAGCGCCTCGTCCGGTATATCTGTCGGATTGTAAGGCGTCTGGAACATTAACGACGTTCTCGCGACATCCCCCATCGGATCGCCGATGTTGGCCTCCGTCCAATCAATCGCATACGACCTTTCCTCCGTCACGAGGATATTATCGGGGTGCAGGTCGCCGTGACAGATCGAGTCGCCTTGCGGCAAGCTGTGCAAATAACGGCATATCCGGTCGGTCCGTTCACCTAGCGTCGATTCTGACTGACGGATAAAATGCTCCAGCCGGTCTTGCCGGCGCGGCAGGAGCGCTGTTGTGCACCTGTGAATGCTGCTATGCAAACGGGCCATTTCCTGTGCATATTGAACGCTCTGTGACGGATCTGCTGCAATGAGCTTCAATAATGATGTGCCTATAATTTTCTCATAGATAAGTCCTCGCCGGCCTTCCACTTCGACGAACTCATACACGGACGGAGCCGGTACACCAGCCTCCTGGACAGATCTGCACACGCTCGCCTCATAATGAATCCAATCCGTCTGAATCCGATCATTATACAGCTTAATGACTTGGTTATCGCCCCATTCATAGACGTCGGCCGTCATTCCTTGACCAATCATTGCTCCCTTGCTCAACGCGGCACCTCGCTCGCTTGCAGTATCGACGATTATTTATCCAGTATAAATTGGAAATAAACACCTAGCAATAAAACGATGCCGCCGACTGCCGCTATGAATGCGCTCGATCGTCCGATCGACTTCGCAGCAAGCAGAACCGCGATAAAATTGACTGCGCTATGCAGAGGAATGAGCGCAATGACAGTCCACGGATTGTAAGCGACGACCAAGGTCGCACCAATATGAAGTGCGGATGCCCATACACGTTCGAGCACGCCCCATAACGGACTTGTCTGAATATTGCCGTTCGCTTCAAGCATTTGCTTCGCCTGCAGCGCCTTCTCGTCCGTGCGGTTCGCGAGCGATTTGATTGCGATGATGGTAACCAGCACGTACAACACCTCGACTGCCGCCCAGCCTTGGCCGACCGATAGCGCCCAAGATGATCCGAATGACGTCACCGCCAACAGAACAAGCCGTATCGTTTCCTCCATTACGCCGGAGCTGGCGATCATTATATTTTTCGCTCTTTCCTGCGGCATCTTCATGACGATCACGCTGACCGGACCGCGTAAGAACAGCGCTGCAATCCATCCAAGCGCGCCTAGCCCGTACGCTTTCCATTCCACTTCATAGCCGGTCAGCCAAAAGGCGACCGCGAACAATACAGGTACCGCGATATATAACGGGAAGCTGAGCATAGCTTTGCGGGAAGCGTTCGCGATCTTCAGATCCAGTTCTTCATTCCGTTTCATGGCCATGTTCATCGTCTCCATCTCCTTCATGGTTATCCTTACGGTTCGTTCCGCTGCTGGCCTCCGGTATAACGACCGTCGAAATCATGCGCAGCCTCCTGCCCTCCGACGGGCCGTTGCTCGCATACTGTTGCATTCGTTGCCGCTGCTCCATCAACAAGGACATGTACTCGTCGTCCGTCAGATACAGCTCCACCTTGCGGAACGAAATGCCGTCTTCCTTCAAGTTGTACTGCTCCTGCCCGACATAAGCGCCGAAATCCCCAATCAAAGAAGCAACGAATTTCAGAAATAGTTCCATATGCCTCTCGGATGACGTTTCGGTCACATCATCCGGAGTCGCATCGGCCGCATTGGCAGCCAGCGCGTATACTTTCTCCGTCGTGCCCCGAATTTTGCGTTCCTCTACGACATGTATGAGCCCCGCCTTCAACAGCGTGTTCAAGTGCCGGTACAACGTTGCTTGCGGAACGTTCGGCAGCCGCTCCGCGAGCTGCAACGTCGTACGATTGCCGGACAACAGCGCCTGAATGATGCGCATCCGAATCGGATTTAGAATAAGATCGGCTTGTGTTCGTTCCATTTGTGGACTCCTTTTTATTGTTATTATTATCGATAATGATAACAATGGGGTGCGGGAAAGTCAACCCTTTCCAATTAGTTCATTAAGACCGCAAGAAAAGGAAAATATAAAAATAGGTTAATCATGGTAGCATGTGACCATAATCGACCTGTATTGATGTAACGTACAACCGTTATTTAGGGTGTAAAAGTAAAGTATTGACGTGTGTACAGAGTGTTTAAAAAACTTTAATACTGATAGGCTAGTTGTGTATTGGTTGTATCGTAAGTTCATTCGGCACCGGGTAGCCCCCAACAAAAGAAAAACCTTGAAAGGCACGGGGCCAATCAAGGTCTATCACATTTAACAAGGCTTAATCATACTCAATCCATACTTCTCTATCTATTGATTGCGCCTGATGGAGAATTTCAACTATGCTTTGAAAGACAGTAAGTGTTGCTTGATCTAATTCTATTTTACTAACACTTTGAAGATTGTTCAATGCGTCGCCTATATCAGGTATTCTCCACGGCGTCTCTTCAAACCATCCAGTATCGGTATGATAGTAATATGCAAGCCCACTCCACCCGTTTTCATTAGGCTGTATAGCCGCCATGATTGAATCTAAATAACCAATCCAAATCTTAAGCTGAACTTTTTGATCCTCGGAATTTTCAAAAGAGAAGATGATCTCCGCCTCACCCTCAAATCCACTGTAGAAGTCCTTAACTATCTCCATTTAACATCCCCTATTCTTATTTAGCAGGCCAGTGCCCTGAATCTAAGAGCGCTTGTTGTTCAGCTGTTGCTGTACCATTTTGTCGTGCACTTACCGCGTCTTGCCATTGTTTCATAGATGTCCATTGGTTCTCACCAGTTAAAATGTGTTGCTGTTTTCTTGTTGTTTGGCTTCCTGGTGTTGTTCTAGTGACCACCCAAGTATCTCCCTGATCTGCAGGCGCACCAGGAGTTCTTGTATGCCAACGTGCTTCATACTTATAAGTTCCATCAGACCAAGTATACTTTACTTGATCGTATCCATTCTTAGCCTGTTCTACCTTTACAGCATTACTAGGGATTTTTATTGGACTAGTATCAATAAGATCTCCCGCGCCCTGAGTAGTCCGACTTTTTGCAGCACCTTTATAAGTTTCAGTGTCATCAAATTCATCGATTAGACGGTTTACTCCTGGTCCACCTTTACCCGCATCCTTAGCATTCTTCCCATTGGTATTATTTTTCGCTATATTAACCTGCTCCAGTGGTGCTGTTACATCCAGACCAACCTTCGGCCTGAAACTAATACCGGTGGCCGCATAATTATTGAATCCAGAATTAATATTATGCTGAAACTCCGTATACAAAATATTAGCTCCGTATTGGTTAGCCATCACGGACATCATGTTGAACTTCTGTACTTCTAAGTTATTGTAACTTAGATGCAGCGCTTTGACTTCATAATCATTCAATATGTCCCCGTCTGTAAGCGCAAGTCCGATTAAAAGCGACTTCGGTTGCGAGTAATAGAGTCCGCTTCCAGGTTCATTAAGGTTCGGTACATCCGACGTTTTAATGCTCTTAAGCGTTTTATGCGAACTTACATCAAAGGCGACGGCTGTATCACGCAATGTTTCGTATGGAGTAGTTACTTGTGTAATGACAGCCGCTTTAGCGGTTTCGACTACTTTTCCTTTGCTCTTGACTTCATCGGATACAAAAGAGTCCACTTTAACCGTTGCGCCATTTTGGGTTCCCGACATTTTCGCGTCAAATACTTCGTTGTCTATTACCATTCTGCCGTTTTCGATTTTGACACCGTCTTGTCCGGCTTTAAACTCTACCTTATACCCGGATGTTACAGTGACGGTCGTCGTCTTCGTCTTATTGTCATACTGAATGGTCGAACCCGTAGCCCCCGCCAAATCGCGCAAACTAACTTCCGCATGCCCCGTCGGATCCCAATACATCAGCGGATCATTCAGCACATACGTATACCGGTTCAGCGACAGTGGATCTTCGTCACGTCCCACATATGTATCCTCCGAAATGAACCGGCTAATGTACGGATCGTAGTACCGCGCACGCAGATAGTACAAGCCGACCTCGGCGTCGTAGAACTCTCCTGAGTAACGGATTGAGCTTGCGTACACTTCAAGCACCTGCATAAAAAAAAACGCAAAGGCATTAGCCGGTGCGGTCCAAGAAGTCTAACAATTTCCAGTCCTCAAAACTAGAAGATATAATTCCCATCAAATATAATATATTTATTTTCTTTAAGTGCTTCAGCAAACCATCCCTTATCCCAGACGTGCGAAGAGTTCTCTATATAAATACCGTCTTTAGTAAAGAAACAAAGTTCATTATCATTATTCGATAAAAATAACGCATTCGAGTTAGTGTTCCTCATTAATTTGAATACTAGAGCTAGAACAACCTCGAAGGTTTCATCTTTATATGCATTGTTTATAAATCGAAAAGTTAGTGTATTCGCGTACACAAACTCATCTTTTATAAACTGAGTATCATAAGCATTATACGGATAATCACCGGCCTCCATCAAAAGTATTGTTAAACCAAACTCTTGTTCAAAGTCACTAATTCTAATCCCGTTTGGTAACTCCATAGCAGTAATTTTTCCGTATCCCGCCATCAATTCAAGCTCACGGAGTAAAAAGGTTCGGGATATTTCTTTATCAACTTTCAGCGAGTATTCAATTGCCATTTCGTCACTCCTAATTAGGGAAATATATTTGTGACATTCCCTTTACTATCAACTGCAATTACTTCTTTCAGTCCAGCAATTGGCCAATCCGACAACTGTTTCTTTAATGTATTCACATCTCCTTGCCAATCGGAAAGGTTTAAAACGACTCTATCTGTCTGACCACTTTGAACTTTACCCTGTATACTTGAACTTATATTTTCTTGGTGATGTGGTTGGTTTAGGAGAATAACAATCAAATATTTTCCCTTCAATTTTATAGTCCGGATTTTTTGTAGTATTAGGCACGTTCGGATTTTGCTCGACTTTATATCCGTTTTTCGCTAGAATCTCAGCAGCTTCATTTTCACGCTCCAAAGCTCGAATATTATCTTTGTCTGGGTCATTGTAGTTTACTTTCGTTTTAGTTCCAGACGGTTTAGAAGCAGAATCTGAACTACTGCTAGGTGTTGTTTTGCCATTAGAACTAGCATTACCCGAACTATTCCCCGTACCTTTACCATTCTTCCCATTGATATTGCTTTTCGATGTATCCGCCGGCTCCAACGGTGCCGTTACTTCCTTACCAACCTTAGGCCTGAAACTAATTCCTGTGGCTGCATAATTATTGAATCCAGAATTAATATTATGCTGAAACTCCGTATTCAAAATATAAGCACCGTATTGGTTGGCCATCATAGACATCATGTTGAACCTTTGGACTTCGAAGTTATCGTACCTCAGATGCAGCGCCTTTATTTCATGATCATTCAGTGCGTCCCCGTCTGTAAGCGCAAGTCCGATTAACAGCGATTTCGGTTGCGAGTAATAGAGTCCGCTTCCAGGTTCATTAAGGTTCGGTACATCCGACGTTTTAATGTTCTCAAGCGTTTTATGCGAGCTTACATCAAAGGCAACAGCTGTATTACGCAATGTTTCGTATGGAGTAGTTACTTGTGTAATGACAGCCGCTTTAGCGGTTTCGACTACTTTTCCTTTGCTCTTGACTTCATCGGATACAAAAGAGTCCACTTTAACCGTTGCGCCATTTTGGGTTCCCGACATTTTCGCGTCAAATACGTCGTTGTCTATTACCATTCTGCCGTTTTCGATTTTGACACCGTTACGACTTAGCCACCCGATTCATTCGGCACTAGGTGGGGGTAAAAGAATGACCTTGAAAGAGAATCTTTCAAGGTCAAATAAACACACTACTTTATACAGTTATCGATAGATATTCCCTTCAGTTTCTATTGCTTCATACTCATGAACCAAACGTTTCATCCCCGGAAGCCCCTCTTCCGAATATCCCGATTTACTCAATGCAGTTATTAAGTTATTCAGAACTCTTTTCCATTCAGAATTAAACGATTGCTTTGTTAATGTAACATTTCCACTATTTTGTAATAGTTGCCCTGTACCGCCTGACACACTCCCCCAGTCGGCATTAATCACTAACTGTGTTGAATCCCATGACAAGTGCCAAACATGTGCAAACGTATTTGAAGCCCAGTGGATAGTCTTTGCACCTGAGTTTTCTTTTCTTAACACTTCTAAGATTTCTAAAATATCATCAATCATAATACTAATATCATATTTATAACCCAGTAAAATCGGAACATATTTCCACACAATCACCGCATTTTCAGTCAAAAGCGGAAATGAACTCTCTATTGCATCTGATAGAGATTCTGCTTCACTATCAAATAATCCAGTAAACTTCGGACAACTCGCTTGTATAATAAATGACATCTCGAAACCTCCTCTATGGGGCCGGATACCCGTGGAAGGTACCTGTACCGTTGTTTCTAACCCACATTCTAGTTGCAGGTACTGTTGTACCATCTGGCATGTGAACTACAGATGTAGAACCCGGAGGAAGATCAAACCAGGCCCCTTGACCCTTTTCCAAGGTACTCGCTTTTGCTCCGGCATACTCTAAATCCGCTTTACTCCATTGTCCTTGAGCTATTCCTGAACTTTTAGCGAGTGCCGAGCCTTCTGTCCAGTTAACCCCATGCTTTCCTCCTTTGAGATATTTAGCTTCTGGACGAAGACAACCATTTGTATTATGCACCCAAATCCCAAGATCACTGACAAAATAGGTATGGAACTCGTCAACCGTCATGTTGTAAACCGTAACGTACTTGTGCAACAGTTCAATACTGGTTATTTCCAGTGTATTCCCATCACTCTGAACAAGCAAGTCACCGACTTTAAGGTCTTTGACGAACGTCCATCCCTTATCTTCCACATAGAACGGATGGTTAAAGGTCGATTCAATCGTCTGACCGCCCACATGAATCTTGTAAATCTCATCCGTCTCATGGTTGAACGTTGCCGTAACCTCTTTGTACGCTACCTCGCCAGTCGCTTCATCCTTCGAGAGAACCTTATCTCCGACTTCAATGTCTTCAATATTCTTCTCCCCTTCGTCTGTTTGAACTTTCGTTCCAGCCGTGAAGCAATTGCATTCGCTAGAGGTAGTTTTCGCAGCCGGTTTACTCGACCCTTGACTGTTTTTACTGCTCGATGCATTCTTCTCCTTGCTAGCTGGCTCTGGTGGAGCCGGTTCTTTTTTGCTAGATTTCGGCATTGCAATCCCAGACGCCGTATAATCATTAAAACCTGAATTAACATTCGTCACACTCGAAACGATCATACGACCTGCTTCGGATTGATCCATTGCCCATAGATGAATGCTTACAACTTCCGCATTCCTTAAATGCAATGCTTTAACTTCATTATCATTCAAAGAGCCGTCTCTGACTGAATATGCAATCAATAACGATTGGGCTGGGGTGTAATAAACACCGCTGCCAGACATTTGACTGAGATCATTCGGTACTTGTGACGAAGTAGTAGTTAACAACTTCTTCTGCGAATTCGTATCGTATACTATTGCTTTATCAACTTCTACCTTCCTTCCCTCATAAGAAGTTACTACTTTAACGGCACCGATTTTTTCAGATTCGAGGATTTTACCTTTTTTATCCCTAACTTCATCAGAAACGTAAGTGTCAACTTTAACCGTTGCACCATTTTGAGGCCCCGTTGCCGCTACTTTTGCATCAAATGCGTCGTTGTCTATAATCATTTTGCCTTTTTCATTAATGTATACGCCGTATTCTCCCTTTGCTCCGTTTTTACCAGCTGTAAACTGTACTTCATATCCTGTGGCAAGAGTTACGGTGGCAGTCTTCGTTTTACTATCATATTTAATCTTCGAATCAGTGGCATTCGACAAGTCAGTTAGTTGGACTTCCTTATGCCCCGTCGGATCCCAATACATCAGCGGATCATTCAACACATACGTATACCGGTTCAGCGACAGCGGATCTTCATCACGTCCCGCATACGTATCCTCCGAAATGAACCTGCTAATGTACGGATCATAGTACCGCGCACGCAGATAGTACAAGCCGACCTCAGCGTCGTAGAACTCTCCTGAGTAACGAATGGAGCTCGCATAGACTTCGATCGTCAACAGCGGATTGCCGAAGATGTCGTAGTCGTACGTATTCTCGACTTCTCCCGCTCCGTTGACCGTATGCACGACGTCTCCATGTCCGTTAAACAGGAAGTACGATGCCTTCATCGCCGCGTCTACACGAGCAATATAGTTCACGCCGCGTACATACCGGGTCGTGACCGCATCCGACTCATCCGTCTCCAGCACAACATATCGGCGGTCATACAAATAGTTCGTTACATGCGCCGCGTTGTTGTCCTTCGAGCTGCGGGACACCTTCTGCGTCCGCAGACCGTCGCCATCATAGGTGTATGTGACGCTGGAACGAACGCTGCCTTGAATACGCTCCGCCTTTATTAATCGATTGAAGCCGTCGAACGTATTGCTCGTCTTTTCCAACAGGACGTTGAGCTCCCCGGAGATGCCATCGCCGCTCGCGTTCGCACCGGTCGTCTGTTTCAGGCTCCGGTCGTGAGGACGAACATAGCTGACTTGGCTTCTCAGCTCGTTGCCGTTGTCGTCGTACAGATAGCCGGTCGTCTTCTCCAGAACTTCCTCGCCCTCGTCATCGTACATCCGCTCGACGAGCTGCTTCAGCACATTGGCGTTCGAGTAATTGTATTCGCTCTTCTTCACGAGATAGGTAACAGCCTTGCCGCTTGACGGTTCGGTATATCCGCTTGGCTGGTCGGATACATACGTCTCGTTCATCGACTGTCGGTTGCCGCTGTCATCGTAAGCATACACCGTCGTTTTGCCCGGCGCTTCGACCTTCTTCACCCGTCCGTCCGCATCGTAGCCATACAGCGTCTTCCCATAGCTGTCGGTCTTCGATGTCTGGCGGCCAGCGCCGTCGTAGCCATACGTATAGGAGGACAGCACCGTGCCGTTGGCCTTCAGATTGCGCAGCGTGAGCAGCCGATTGTTCCGGTCATATGTGTAGCTCTCCTTCACGCCGCCCGGATAGACGATGGACGTCCGGTTGCCGCCTTCATCGTAATTGTAGGTTGTCGTCTTGCCATTTGCAGCAACCGTAGCCATACGATTGGCCTTATCGTACGTATAGGCTGTTGCGTTACCCTTCTTATCCTTGACGGATTCGACATTGCCAACTGCATCGTACATGTACGACAGCTGCACCGTACCGCCCTTGGTAACGGTCTTCAGTCGGTTGTTGCCGTCATAGGCATATCGGGACATGCCGCTTGCGTCCGACATCGAAGCCCGGTTGCCGGCCTTATCGTACGTGAATTGAATCGTCTCGCCCGTCTCCGCCACCGACTGCTTGAGCAGGAGATTCCGGCTATCATACTCGTAACTTGTATGCCGCCCGTTCTTGTCCGTCATCTCAGCGATATTCGAACCGAGATCGTAACGATAAACGACCGGTTTGCCATCCGGATTGACGAGCTCCAGCAGCAGCCCGAACGCGCCGTATTTGTACCTGGTCATCTTGCCTCTGCCGTCGGTCATTGCGACCTTGTTGCCGGCCAAGTCATAGTTGTACGAAGTCGCGATACCGAGCGGATCGGTCACCTTCACGAGACTGCCGCCATTATCGTATTCGTAGACGTAGGCTTCGCCGAGCGGATTCGTCTCTTTCACGAGATCGCCGCTCGTGTTGTACTTGTACGTTGTCTTATAGCCCATGCGGTCGGTCTTCGAGGTCATTCGTCCCGCCAGATCGTATACATATTCCTCGCTGTACCGCTGGTCGTCCGAGCTGCCGGACAAATAGCCGGCTGCGTCGATCTCTTTCAAGACATTGCCCGCTGTATCATAGACGTTGTGCTTAATGACGACGTTATACGGATCTTTCACAGTCACAAGCCGGTTAAGCTTATCGTAAGAATACGACATCCGGTTGCCGAGCGCATTCGTCTCGGACAGCTTGTTGCCCGCAAGATCATATTCGTAACGCATCGTATGATGCTCACCGTCGGTGACGGCAGTCACTCGGTTCATCTCGTCATATTCATGGATCGTCTCGAAGCCGAGCTCATTCTTCTCCGAGATCCGGTTGCCGTTCTTATCGTATTCGTAAGACACGGACGCCGTCTCGGAGCCCGATTGACGCGTCAGCTTCGTAAGCTGGTTCAGCGCATCGTAGACATATTGAAGGACATAGCCCCTCGGGTCGGTTTCTTGGGTCCGGTTACCCAGCAGATCATATTCATATGATGTAATGAGTTGGATTTTGCTTGCATCCGCTTTATCCTTCAATCCCGCTGCTCCAGCAGCGACAGAGGATTCAAGGCCGGACTCGTCCACAAGCTGAATCCGCTGCACCATACGGTCCGACAAGTCGTATATGAACCGCTCGACGTCCTTCTCCGACGCTGTGCGAAGCGTTTCGGTTCGAATCAGATTGCCGCTCTTGTCATAGAAGTTTTCAACAGAAGCGCCGCTGTTGTCGGATGAAGTTCGCACCAGTTTGTTATCGTAATACGTATATGACGATTCCCTTAAGTACGAACTGTCTTTCGAATTCTGGACCGATTGCTTCAACAGATTGCCGGCTGCATCGTAGACGTACGTCTCAATCGAGTAGACGATGCTGCCGCTGCCGTCCCTCTCAAGAGGCGTCCGCGTCTCGACAAGCTGTCCCTTGGCGTCATACTTGTACAGCGTTACGTTCCCGCGCTTGTCCTTCGATGACAGAAGATGTCCTGCAAGATCATACTTCATCTCCGTCGTGACGCCGTTAGCGTCGGTTGTCGACTTCTCAGAGCCGAAAGCATTATAGGCCGACTTCGACACGGCTCCGAGCGGATTGCGCTCGCTTATCTTCCTGCCCAGCTTATCGTAGCTATAAGCGACAACAGAATCGTCTGCGTACTCGACACGCTGCACGGTGCCGTCGGCATTATAGACGTACACCGTCTCGTTGCCTCGCGCGTCCGTATTCTTCGTCAAGTTGCCCAGAGCGTCGTATTCCTGTTTCACCGTATTGCCGAGCCCATCCTTGCGCGATGTTACCCGACCCAACCCATCATAGGTAACGACGGTGCCGTCCGACGAGTCGATGCTTCCGTCATACCGTATACCGTCGACCGTCTTCCGTACGCGGCCAAGCGCATCGTAGGCGATGTACTCGAGTGTCCGGCCGTCCGGTGCAACGGACGTCGTTCTCCGGTTCATCTTGTCGTACGTATAAGCCGTGCCTGCCATTGCCAATACGTCCGACGGGTTATCCTTCGATGCGTCATATTGGTTAGGTTTGATTTCTTTAATTAAATTCCCTGCAGCATCGTAGACGTAACGCTTGACGGCTGTCGAGCCGTCGGCAGCAGGTGCCTTCTCGCGTAACAGACGCCCTTCCGCATCGTATTCATACACGGTCGAGACGCCCATTGCGTCCGTTGCTTCAACCAACTGTCCCTTCCGGTCGTAACGATAGCCCTTCGCCGTTCGAAGAGGATCGGTCTCCTTCACAAGACGGTTGTCCAAGTCATACGCGTACGTCGCTGTATTTCCTTTCGCATCCTCGCGGCTGGTCAGCTGTCCGTTCTTGTTATAGCCGTACTTCGTCGTAGCCAGCACCCGGTCGACGAACTCATCGTCGAACGATGCTCCCGCAAGCTCCTGCTGCGCCAGCTCCGACAGCCGGACAAGCTTCGACTCTGCAATAGGCCGGGATTGAACGTCGTAACCATACCGCGTCATCTCGTAATCGTTGTCTGCGACCTTCTCTTTCTTCAGTACCGCATTGCCTGCGCGGTCGTATTCATACAACGTCTCGCGGCCATTAGGCCCCGACTCCCGCTGCAGACGGCCCGCTTTGTCATAGAAGTACTCAGCCTTGTCGCCGGCCGAAGTCTTCACGGCGGCTTGTCCGCCAGTGCGCGGCGCCTCATAGAGGAACGTCTCCTTCGACAGCAATCGGCCTGCCTCGTCGTACCGCTGTTCGATCCGCTGGAACGACGACGTCGATGCTCCTGCGGAAATGAAGGCCGTTTGTGCCGTTACACGGCCCGCTTCATCATACTCGAAGCGTTGCTCGCCGCCCGCCTGATCGATCCGCTTAGTCATAAGGCCGAGTGGCGAGTATTCGAACCGCTGGGCCGTACCGTCCGGATACTCGATCCGGTAAGGCTGGTCGAATACATTCATGAAACGCGTCGTCACCGCTCCATTGCGGTCCTTCGCTGCGACCATCGACTTGCCGGTTAAATCGTAGTCAAAGGTCTCTTTGCTTTCGTCCGGATACGCCTTCTCTCTGAGAAGTCCGTTCCCGTAATAGGCATAATGGGTTGCCGCCCCGTTGGCATCCGTCTCGGTGATGACGTTGCCCGCCCCGTCGTAAGCATAGATAGCCGTCGCGTAGGACGTTCCATTCTTGCGATTGTCGGCTGCCGTCTGTGCCGAGACAATACGAACTTTCCGGTTAAGCGCATCGTATTCGGCAGTGGTGCCGATGGAGGTTGTCGGATCGGCCGCATTATAGCCTTCCCCTTGCGCTTCCATGATGATGTTGCCCCGTCCATCATAACGCTTGTACGACAGCACGGTGCGGCTCTTGCCGTCGAATACATAGGTCGTTACGGGCCGGTTGAGCGCATCATACTCGGCTTCGATACCAGGCGCCGTATTCAGCGGCTGCGCCGAATAGCGCGGGTCGATTTCTTTGATCCGATTGCCGTTCTCGTCATAGACGTACCTCGACGCATTGCCGATCGGATCGGTTACCCGAACCGCACGTCCCAGTCCGTCGTACAGGTAGCTGGTCGTAAGCTCATTCCCTTGTACCTTTAGCGTCTCCGACAGCACTCTTCCGGTCTTGTCGTACGCGTAGCGCGTCACTTTGGCCTCCGCCTTACCAGCGTATGGCTCGCGTTTCTCGGTAACCAGGTTCCGATAATCGTAATCGTAGGCGGTCGTATCGTAGCCCGTACCGTTATAACGATTCTGCTTCATAACATTGCCAACTGCATCCCGCTCATAGACAGTGCGGTAGCTGCCGTACTCCGTTCCGCCGCTGCCGGCGGTCAGATCCTTATAACGTCCGGAGTCCTCCGTTACACGGCCCGCGTAGTCATACACTTTCTCGAAGAGACGGAATTTCTTCTTCGCAGCATCGGCATAATACGTCTCGGACGTCCGGTTGCCTTTCTTGTCGTACGCATATACGGCAATTCCTGTCCGTACATCGTCAATCTTCGTCTTCTCAGCCGTTACGCGGCCCATGCCATCGTATTCATAGCTGACGGCAGAAGCGACGGCATCGACACCGCCGGCCGACTGCCCCTTGCGAAGCTCGATGACATGGCCGGCCGAATCGAGCTTATACGATTCATACGTGTAATCGGCTGATCCCTCCGTATATACCTTCATCTGTGTAGCGCGTCCTAGTTCATCGAACGCATAGCTGGTCGTTCTGCCGTCTGGCTCCTTCTGCAGCGCGACTTGACCAAGCGGATGATAGGAATAAGTCGTCTCATTGCCGAGCGCATCCTGCTTGGACCGCAATTGACCGGCCGCATCGTAGCGGTAACGGGTCGTATTAAGTCTCGCATCGGTCTGTGCAATCAGATTCCCTGTATAGTTGTATTCATTACGATTCGTATAATAAGTGCTGTTGTCCGGCGTCGTCTCCAACCGAACCAATCTGCTGTTTATGTCATAGACATAACGCTTCGGATAGCCTTCTTCATCCGTGATGGTTACGGTGAGCGGCACATCGGCATTCTCGCCGATCCGATAGGCAACAGATGTCGCTGCCTTAAAAGCTCCGTTCTTATCGTACACCGACTTCTTCACCAGACGCTCGGCGCTGTCATACTCGAAGCGGCTTTCTGTTCCGTTGCCGTCCGTATCCTTCACTTTCTTGCCGTGCGCGTCATACTGCCATTGGCCGAGAGTCTTCCAAGCGTTGCCTTGCTTCAAGCTTTCCTTCAGTTGTGCGCCAGCCGTATCGTATTCGTACCGGAACACATTCTTGTTGGGATCGGTATATTGGATCTGCAAGTTCGCGAACCGGTTCTCCTCATACACGAAAGCTTCCTGTCCGCCTTCCGGATCGGTCGTGCTTATAAGACGATTCAATGTATCGTAGGCGTAGTCCGTGCGTCCGCTGTTCGCATCAATCTTGGCGGTCCGGTTGCCCGTCGTCCAATCGTAAGCGTAGCGTGTTCCGACTGCCTGTCCTTTAAGCGTACCGTATTCCCTCGTCAAATAAGCGCCCTTCGTATCGCGCCCATCCGCATCGGTGCCGTACTCGTAATTCGTCGCCACCGATTGCCCGTCCGATGAAACCTTCTTCTGGATAACGTTGCCGTAAAGATCATAATCATAGTCCGTCATGATCCACTGCTTTTTGTCGTCCGTAATCGCCTTAGTCTCACGCGTGATATTGCCCTTCGCGTCGACATCATACATCGTCTGCGCCGACGTATTCTTATCCTGCTTCCACGTCTTGGACGTCAGCGCATGGAATTTGTCGTACGCGTAGGTGTAGACGACCATATGCTCGTTGTCGAGCGGCTCGCCGTTAGCGTCGCGCGGCGCTTCGGGACCGGTATAGTTAGTCAGGTTGCCGTACTGGTCGTACCGGAAGTTTTCGATGCGCTTCAGCGGCTCCCCCTGCGCCTGCCCGCCTTGCACGTTGTACTGCAGCGTCTCTTTCTTCTTGATCAGCTTCATCTCGTCCCGCTCGGTACGAATGACGTCCTTATGGTCCTTACCGTACTTCTCCGTCACAAGAAGCTGATTCTTGCCGTCGTACGTATACTTCGTTTTACTCCCTAAGGCGTCGGTCTCCTCCGAGTAATACCGGTATGTATCGGCTAAGTATTTGGTATCGTACGCCATGTACCCCGCGAAGCCATAACCGTCCGGCTCGTTCGTATAAGCATAGGTCGTCTTATCCTTCACAACCGTCAGGAACCGATCGAGGAATTGGGTCTTGCCCTTATCAAAGCCGGTCTTCACAAGCTCGCGCTTCTCGAACAGCTTGCGGTACTGCATGCTTCCATCGTCGCTCAAGCTCTTCTTATACGACTCATACATGTAGCGCGTCAGCCGGTTCGTCTTGACATAATCGATCTGCTCCAAGCTCTCATACCGGTTGTAGGCCGAGTACGTATCCTTGCTCATGAACGTAAAACCAAGCTCCGGCTGTTCATACCAATAATGGTATTTCGGCATTCCGTCGGTATCGAATACCCTCTGCAGCCTTGTGCGCAGAACGTGCTGAGTACTGTCCGCCAGCGCCGCCGTCTTGTCGTAGACAAGCTCCTTGCCGTTCGGCAAATGTACGATTACCTGGAACTTGCCCTCCAGGTCGCCGGAGTGAGATTTGTCCGGATTCTGCGATTGCTTATAGCTTTGATCGCCGTCATAGACGACGTCCGATAGCGGTTTAACCTGATAATTCGCGTCTTCCTTATATTCAATCGTCGTCACGCGTCCAACGGTATCCGTAATTTTGGTGACAACCTTCTTCGTTATCGTGCCGCTGCCGAGCTTATATTCAAGCTTCGTGTTCTCGAATACGATCTTGTTCCCGTAGCGGTCTACGATGCCGAGAATGACGCCGTCCTTATCGAAGTACGTCTTCTTGCCGTCTTTACCGGTCATGACGTACTTGGACACGCCTTCGGCTTGCCCGTTGCTGAACTCCGCCGTTTCCTTCACGACGATGTCGCGAATCGTCTGTCCGCTAGGCAAGAGAACAATCTCGCCGTTAAGGATGTCCGGACTAAGACGATACACGTCACCGCTGTCGGTATGCAAAAATTTGTAGCTCGAACCGTCTTTGTTTACCTTTATCTCGATAGTCGGGAAGGAGAAGCGCATGCCGATGCCGAGATTATAACGATTCTCGTAAAACGTGGCTGTCGAGTGATCCGACTTCACGAAATCGACCCAAGCTCCGTTGACGTAATGCACGTTCATTTCCTCGACACTGCCGCTGCCGCTTTTGTAGATCCGCTTAATCTCCAGATCAAGCCCATTGCGGCCGGGCAGCACATAGTCCGTCTGAACAAGCGAGAAGTCGCCGCTCTGCGGATTAATATCTTCCGTCGGCGTATTCGTTCTTAAATAGACAGGCGACAGCTTCGTGTTATACTGCTGCTGCGGCCCGATCAGATTATTCAATTGCTCCTCCAGCGTCTCCGCCGAAGCCCATTTCATGGGCAAGAATGCTAATAAAAAGGCGAATACCGCCACATAACGCCACCGCTTCAAGCCAGCACCTCCAAGTGGATGTCCGATCTAAATTATGATTACGAGCCGTATAGGGCCGTCCACTCCGCAGCCATGATGGCCGTCTCGCTGCGTCCCGCTTTCATTGCGGCGACGGTCTCGCCCGGCTCTTGGCCAAGCTTGCCCGCAAGAACGAATGCTTCCGCTACCCGTTCCTCGCCGAATGAAGCTGTTGCGTATTTGTTCATCTGCGCCTCGGTAATTTGCACCCGCGGTATCGTTGACGAGCCGTTAACAATGTCCCGCTCCGCGGCTATCTCCTTCCAGTTGCTGCCCTTTTCAAGCCTCAGCTTGATCACATTCATGATCGGTTCGCCGGTTGCGTAAGCGATATGGTCGGCGATCATAATATCGTCGCTGGACAGCTCAGGCGTCAAACTTTCCAACTGCCCCGGTTCGAAGGATCGCGGCTGAAAAGGCGCATGCTTCTGCAAATAATCGTCGAACACTGCACTCCATGATTTGCCGCCCTCTTTCATCGCGACCAGCGGCTCCAGTTGTTCGATGGTACCGTACTGGTCGTATAAGAACGCGTATCCGACCATTAGGTCGGAGCGGCTATGGCCCGCATTCGCCAACTGATCGAGCCGTTGGGCGAATTTATCGTGCACGTCGTATTCAGCAAGCCAATCCTTGTAATCGACTTTGCTTCCGCCAAACAGACCCGATTGAGCGAGAGCCGTCCCAAGCTGAAGCAGCCCGGCAAACACAGCGACAGCTAACAAAATAACCGTCAACTTTTTTATTCGGTTTGACATTTATCGTAAGCCCCTTCTATGGCAAATTAGGATTAAGCGCATCCAACTCCGCCCGAACCCGTTCTCCAGGGTTGACCGGTTTTACGTCCGGAACCTCCGGCAGAAGCGAATCCTGCTGCGGTTGACCTGCTTGCTGTCCGACCTCTACGCCAGCAGCCCCCGTATCCGTTGGCGCGGTGGCGTCGGTCGATGCGTCGACAGGGCGAAGCTTGTCCAGCATCATTTCCTCAAGGCGTGATACCGTGACGATATCGCCCGGCGCCAATAATCCAATAGCCTTCTCCTTAGCTTCATCGTAAGTCTTGCGGTCCCGAATGCGGTCCGCCAGATCGAGGTCAAGCTGCAACGCGAGCAAATATTCATCCAGTACCGCTTCCGAGCTGCCAAGCTCTTCTTGCAGCAGCATCATATAATACAGCGCAAGTCCGGCCTCGTAACGTTCGCCGATGTGTTGCACGGCCTCTTGTTGAGCATTGTCTTTGTGATCCGCCCCAGGGACAGGAACCGCCGGTTGAATGGTGCCGATCCCCCGAACGATCTCGTCCAGTTGAAACTCGACCCGTTCAGCCAACATTTTCGCCGCTTGCAGCTTCTCTTCCTCATAGCCCATGTCCCGCAGCTTAACGACGATTTCTTCCATGCCGGTCTCGGTCAGCAGCGTACTGCGCTCTTCCCGCTGCGCCTTCGTTCCGCCGTCTTGTCCCTTCAACCGGCCAAGAACCTCGTTCCAGCTGAGCCCCGTCGCTCGCAGCTCGCTTACTTCCTTCGTGCTTGCACCCGTCAGATTCGATATATCAGCCGCGATATCCAAATCCTGATCGGCGGACGACGCTTCCGTAGAAGCGGCGGGAGCAGAGCC
>NZ_BILZ01000042.1 GCF_004000825.1 Paenibacillus kobensis NBRC 15729
ATTGATCGAAGGCTCGGTGACGGAAGCGAAGCTGTCGGACGGCAGCGTGACGTCCGAGAAACTGGCCGCAGGCTCTGTCACGGCAGGGAAACTGGCGGCAGAAACGGTCGGCAGCGATCAGTTGATCGATGGCTCGGTAACGGAGACGAAGCTGGCAGACGGCAGCGTGACGTCCGAGAAGCTGGCCGAAGGCTCCATCTCGGCAGGGAAACTGGCGGCAGAAACGGTCGGCAGCGATCAGTTGATCGACAGCTCGGTAACGGAAGCGAAGCTGGCGGACGGAAGTGTGACGTCCGAGAAGCTGGCCGAAGGCTCCATTTCGGCAGGGAAACTGGCAGCCGAGACGGTCGGCACCGACCAGTTGATCGAAGGCTCGGTGACGGAAGCGAAGCTGGCAGACGGAATCGTAACGTCCGATAAACTGGCCGAAGGTTCAGTCACGGCAGGTAAGCTGGCATTCTATTCGGTCGGCACCGACCAGTTGATCGACGGATCGGTAACGGAAGCGAAGCTGGCAGACGGCAGCGTAACGTCGGAGAAGCTGGCCGCAGGCTCCATTTCGGCAGGGAAACTGGCGGCCGGGACGGTCGGCATTGACCAGTTGATCGACGGTTCGGTAACGGAAGCGAAGCTGGCCAGCGGTTCGGTCGGACCAGAGCAACTGGCGGACCTTGCTGTCCGGTCGACCCATATCGCATACGGCAGCGTGCTGCCGGAGCATCTGATCTCGGGGGCGGTCGGCAGCAATCAGTTGGCAGATGCCAGCATCGGTCCTCAGCATCTTAGCACGGGAGCGGTCACAAGAGAGGCCGTTGCAGACGGCAGCATCAGCGCCGGTAAGCTGTCGCCTGATGTGCTAGGCATGATCAGCAAGCCAACTATTGGAGCAGGCGCTATTCAGCCGCGTCATCTGGCACAAGGTGCGGTGGAATCCGCCCATCTTGCCGCCGGCTCCATCGGTTCACGGGAGCTGGCGCCGGGTGCAGTCGGAATTGGGCAGCTGGCTGTCACGCCGGTGTGCGCACCATCCGGCAGCACAGTACCTCTGCAGCAGTTCGGTCTTGCCGCTTTTGCTTTCAAAGGGCAGGAGGAAACATGCGATGTCATTATTCCGTTCGACGAACCGTTCTCAGATTCGCTTTATTCGCTCGTTGCGATGACCGACCACCCGGCTTGCATCGCGATTCTGAAAGGCAAGTCGGAAGATTTCGCTGTCATCTCCGTTGCCCGGATTCGATTCAGCACGGAGCCGGTCGGATTCATTAACTGGATTGCGATTGGAGCGAAATCATTCGGATAAAATTCTCAATGAACGCAAGGGGCTCTCCCGAAAGTCATTTCATGACTTTCGGGAGAGCCCCGTTTTCTTTAATCGGGATGGAAAATACGAACGGCTCTTTATCTTCATTGCATGCAGTACAATGAAACGATTTAGCGGATAAGCTGCAATAGCGTCGCATTGTACGGGATACAACGAAAATAATGGCTTGACGGCCAAATGGCCTCCATTTAGCGCATTCCGCGAATTTTCCATTGTGCGTTATGCAACGAGATCTTTCGTTTCGCAACTAACGGGCAGATCTCATTGTACAAAGTGCAATAAAAATAGCCGTGAAGCTCTATAGAGTATCTACGGTTGTCAGCGAAGAGATGGATATTCATTCTACTTCTGTGCGGCCGCTGAGAAGGAGAATGAAAATGGAGTAGAGCTAGCCCCGGACAATCATCTTGCATGGCCCGAGGGACGAGAAGCAACCGCGAATGCCTTGACGTACATACGCCGTTGCGAAGCAAGTTGACAAACATAAGATAGCAAATAAAACACCAGCCGCTTATTCGTTAAGCCGATCCTTCAACCATTCGTGAGGAGGTGATCGTATGGATCGTGTTGCATTCGTACGTTCCCGGTTCGCCACGTCCGGAAGGAAACGGCAGGCTCGCCCAACGTCGCAAGGCATGCGAAGACGGCTCAATCCTCGCAGCGGGCAGGCGAACATCAGAAGGAGCAAGCGTACGTCTGCGGCTTTGCCGGCAGCAGGCCGGTTCAAGAGTGCGAGACCTGCACCCAGCAGACCCGCGGGAAGTGAAGTGCGTGTTAAGCGTCCGGATTCCGTTCCGCTCGTATCGGTCATTATCCCCGTCATGAATGAACGGAGGACGATCCGGCGCGTCATTCGTGAAGCGTTCGCGGTACATCCTTCGGTTGAAGTGATCGTTGTCGCGAATGGCTCGAAGGACGGCTCCGCCCGTATCGCCAGCCAAGCCGGGGCGCGCGTCATGGAGTATGGCGCACCGCTAGGCCACGATGTCGGACGTGCAATAGGCGCGCAAGCCGCGCGCGGCGAAGTTCTGTTATTTATCGACGGCGATATGGTCATACCGGCCGGGCAGCTGCGGCCGTTCGTGCAAGCCGTAATAAGAGACGGCATCGATGTTGCCTTGAACGATTATTCTGGACCAACGGCCAAGCCGGATGTGCACAGCGTTGTACTGGCGAAGCATGCGCTGAACGTGCTGCTGGAGCGTCCTGATCTTGAAGGCACTTCGTTAACCGCCATTCCGCACGCGCTAAGCCGCTTCGCGGTTGAAACGATCGGGGCAGAGGCGCTTGCCGTTCCGCCGCTTGCCCATGCCAAAGCCGTTCAATCGGGATTGCGAGTCGTGCCAGTAAGGCGCATCAACGTCGGCAAATTGAATCCCCCGCGCATTGCGCGTGAGCGTGTCAAACCGCTGGAGAATATTATCGTCGGCGACCATCTTGAGGCGCTGGATTGGATGATTAACCGAAGGGGCACACGGTGCGGATTCGAAGACCGGTATAGGAAAAGGCACTATGCGAGGTGATGGACGAATGCAGAGCAGACGCAAGGCTCGAAGCAGCGACGCAAAGCAGCCCGGATTGGTGCTTCCGGCCGGCTGCAGGGCTGCTGCTGTCGTCATGGCCTACAACGAAGAACGAACGCTGCCGCTCGTCTTGGAGGAACTTGCGAAGCTTTCGCTTGAAGAAATCGTCGTTGTGCTGAACGGTTGCACGGACGGCAGTTTCCGCGAGGCCCGATCGTTTCCCGGGGTGACGATTGTGCATTATGCAGATAAGATCGGCCACGATGTCGGCAGAGCGGTCGGGGCGAGAATGTGCACGTCGGATATCGTGTTGTTCGTGGATGGGGATTTTCGGATTGCAGCCGAGAAGCTGAAGCCGTTTATCGCCGCCGTTGCAAGAGGAACGGACGTAGCATTAAACGATATTTCGCCTTACTTGCCGCTGTTCCGCGACTGGGATGATGTGACGAGGTTGAAAGCGTTCTTGAATTTGTCGCTTGGAAGACCGGATTTGCATGCGAGTTCGCTCACATCGGTCCCGCATGCGTTGTCGAGAAGAGCAATCGAGCGAATCGGTTCGGCGCTGCTCGCCGTACCGCCGAAAGCGCAAGCAGCAGCGATTGCCGACGGGCTCATTGTGCGTACTGCAGGTTCCGTTAACGTGGTAACAGCGAATCGGATGAGGAATGACAATGTCGGACGCGATAACGAGGTGGCGAGGCTCATCGTCGGCGATCATGTCGAAGCGCTTAAGCATGTCATGGACAAGGGCGGAGCCCGGCTGTCGAAAGCAGACACCAGCCGGCGCAGAGAGGCTATCGCAAGGAGCCGTCAGCTATGAGCCGCAAGCTGACGAGCATCATTATTCCAACGTATAACGGACTGGGGCTGCTTCGGCGCCTCATCGATTCGATCCGTGAGCATACCGATGATCGGGAGACGCCGTATGAGCTCATCGTCGTCGATAACGGATCGGCGGACGGTACCTGTGAATGGTGCGCCGAACGGCGCATATCGTTTGTGTCGCTTGGAGGCAACACCGGGTTCCCGACTGCTTGCAACAAAGGGCTTCGGGTTGCTGCAGGCGAGCGGCTGATGTTGCTCAACAACGATATTGTGGCGACGCCGAATTGGCTCACGAATCTCGCCGCCGGACTGGAGCAGGAGCAAGGAATCGGCTTAACCGGACCGATTACGAACTATGCGAGCGGGCTGCAGCAAGCGGACTACCGGTTCGACAGTTTGGAGCAGTTTATGCGAATCGCAAGCGATGTGAACCGCCCGGATGCGGGCAAGAGGATGCGCGTCATGCGGATTGTCGGGCTATGCATGCTGTTCAAGCGGGAAGTGTATGAGAAGGTAGGCGAGCTGGACGAACGGTTCTCACCTGGCCACTACGAGGATGACGACTACTGCTTGCGTATTCGAATGAGCGGCTACAGCTTGGTGATGTGTAAGGACGCACTCGTCTATCACGAAGGGAGCGCGAGCTTCCGGCGTACGGACAGCGAAGAGGTCGAGCGGCTCATTGAGCGGAACCGCCAGCTTTTTATCGACAAGTGGGGTATCGATCCCGGCACATTTATCGGCACATGACGGACGGGCTTTTATGCCTGTTCCAAGCAGGAAGGGGTATTGTTTTGAAGGCTGTTATATTGGCTGGCGGCACGGGTACGAGACTGCGGCCGCTTACCGGATTGTTCAATAAGCATATGCTGCCCGTTGGCCGTTACCCGATGATTCATTATTCGATTGCCAAATTGCAAGAAGCAGGCATAACCGAAATTATGCTCATTACAGGCCGTTCTTCCGCAGGACTGTTTATTACTTATCTCGGCAGCGGATCGGAGTTCGGCGTTGCGATGACGTACCGCATTCAAGAAGAGGCGGGCGGCATCGCGCAGGCGCTTGATCTGGCCCGTCCGTTCATCAACGAGTCGGAGAAGTTCGTTCTGCTGCTCGGAGACAATCTGTTCGAGGATTCGCTTACGGGTTTCGTTCGCCAATTCGAAGAGCAGGAGCAAGGCGCGATGGTTCTGCTTAAGCAGGTGGAGGACGCCCGCCGCTATGGTGTTCCGACTTTCGGTGATGACGGCAAGACGATCCGTGTCATTACGGAAAAGCCGGAGCAGCCGGCCACGAATTACAGCGTGACAGGCATCTATTTCTACGATTCATCGGCATTCGGCATGATTGGTCAATTGACGCCTTCCGGCAGGGGCGAGCTGGAGATTACCGATCTGAACAACGCTTACGCGCGGCAAGGGAATTTGTCCTATGCGGTGCTTGGCGGCTGGTGGGCCGACGCCGGCACATTCGATTCGCTGCATGAGGCTTCAGGCCGAATGCTGATGCCGTCCGATGGGAAGATGAGCGAAGGGTCCGATACGGGAGAGCCGAGGTGATCACATGGTTCGCCGAACACGAACAACAAAGCCGACTTTATTTACGAACCGGCTTTTGCTAGAGCGTGCGGCTGCTTCAACGGGAGGGAAGAGAGAGCCGGGGCTCCCGCCCGGCCAAGCTTCTGTCCACGGCGGTGCGGAGCGCGGACAACGCTCAAGACGGCCACTCCGGCGACCGGCATCTGCAGGCGGTTCGTTAAAGCAGGCCAAGAGGAGAGCGTCTGCCGGCCAGCATTCCGCCAGACGAAGGCGTGCAAGGCGCCGTTACTCCATCAGGCAGAGGGGCTTGCCGCTTCCGCTTCAGAGCATGCCGCCTAGCACTGAGCCGCCGGACAGAACGGCGGTTAAGCAGGAGATGAAGGGAGAGCCGCGTTATGACCGGCTGGCCGGGCAGCCGGTTGATCCAATAGAGGTTGCCGTTTACGAAGGGGGCGAGCAGCTTCTGGAGCAAGCGGTGCCGTATAACGTGCTGCTGCCGGAGGTTAGTCTCCGCGAAGTTATTGCAATGGGCGTGGAGAGGCTGTTGCCGCTCGGTACGAGGCTTTTGGATACGGCGGAGGTTTATGCAGAGCTGGAAGCCGCGGTTCAAGCGGGAACGCCTTGCTCCGTCGTCCGGATTGGAGACGGCGAGTTGATGACGCTGTCGCAAGATATTGTATACCCGGCCGAGTACACGGTTCACGAGGCGCCTTTCTTGCCTTATGCGGGCGTTGATCCACCGGATATTGCCGCTCGCGATCTGCTTGCAGATGCGGTTCGCCGCGCAACCATCGTCGGTGTTCCGTTGTCCCGCCGCAAACATTTTCAACCGCTGCTGTACCCGGCATTCAGAGGCCATCACCTTGACGTTCGATCGCTCAGGCTGACGAGCTCGACGATTAATTACAGCTTGTATCAAGAACATCTGCTTCAGCCGCTGCTGCAAGGGAAGAAGCTGCTGCTCATCGGCAATTCGTCGCCGGCGTTAGCGGAATTGCTGCAAGCGGCAGGCTATACGGTGGCAGGTATTATTGCGCCGGTCCGCGGCTTTGCGGATATCGAACGGGTCATGCAGGAAGCGTGGACCGTATCGTTCGATCTTGCTCTTGTTGCCGCCGGTATTCCAGCCGTCGTTATTGCATGCAGAATTGCGAGCGAGCTTGGCAAAGCCGCGCTTGATTTTGGACATATGGCCGACGGCATCGTCACCCATCAGTTGAGACTCTAACGATACCGATACGAAAGAGGATGAAGAGCATGAGAAGCACATTGCGGCAGCTCAGACGCTCAGGGCGAAGAACGAGGCGCGCGGCGCCGAGAGAAGTCCGGCATACGTCCGACAATGAAGGCTCGCGGTTCGATAACGGGTTTCGCGCGGGCTACGAGGAAGGCAAACGTTCGGGGGCGGAGAGCTTCGATACACTGTTTGACGGCACCAGCATCATTATTCCGACTTATAATCAGGGAGTGTACTTAAAATCGTGTATCGAGAGCATCGTCGACCATACCGATCTTCCCTACGAGATCATCGTTGTCGATAACGGTTCGACGGATGAGACCGGATCGTACCTGCAGGAGATCGGAGCGCAGATCCGGTGCCGCATTCTGGATCAGAACCGAGGCTTCGCCGGGGCGGTCAATGCCGGGCTGATGATGGCGAAAGGGACGACGCTCGTACTGCTGAACAACGATACGCTCGTGACGGAGAACTGGCTTGATAATATGCTCGCCTGCTTGCACAGCGACGAACGGATCGGATTAGTCGGACCCGTGACGAACTATATTAGCGGTGATCAGAAGATTGAAGTCCCGTATACGGAAATTGAAGACATGTACGATTTTGCGAAGCTGAATAACGTATCGAATCCGGCCAAATGGATTAGAACCGACAGGCTGACAGGCTTCTGCCTGCTGTTCCGGCGGGAGCTGCTGGAGCGAACGGGTTATTTGGACGAGGGCTACGAGATCGGCAATTATGAGGATGACGATTATAATATTCGAGTTCGGCTGCAGGGCTACGCGCTTGTCATTGCGCAGGATGCGTTCATCCATCACTTCGGCAGTGTCAGCATTAAGGCGCTGGGCGACCGGCTGAACGAAGTCAACCATCATAATATGCAGTACTATATGGACAAATGGGGCAATCCGCACGAGCTGGTCCATCGCGTCAACGAGTGGCGCGCCCGCAAGGAGCAGTCCGGGGAATCCGGAAGCAGCTTGTTCGGGCAGACCGACTTTTATCCGCAGCGGGCGTTCGTAAAAGGAGTCGGTGATACCGTATTCTGGCTCGACCAAGGCAAGCGCCGTCCGCTTGGAGGCACGCCGCGTCTTCCGGTTGTCCGGATATCCCAGTTCGATCTTCGCCGCTATCCGATCGGCGAGGAGGTTTCAAACGACGACCCGCAGCTTCAACCCTCTTACCTGATGCACGGAGCGCGTTATTATGTGGCAGAAGGCAATGACGGCAACAAATACGCCGTCGAAGACGGCAAGAAGCGGTTGATCGTGTCGGCAGCTGCTGCCGAGCGGTGGGGCTACACGAAGCAACGGGCGATTCGTCTGAGCGAGTCGGCGCTGCAGGAATTGCCGGACGGATTGCCTGTCATCCTGCCGGTTACGCTGCATCAAACGTTATAGCGGCAAGCCCCGCTACTCGTCACCCTGTCGTTTCCGGAGCATATGTTGATAAAAGTAAGGGCATGAGAGGGGCTGCGGCATGGAAGATCCGATTGACGCGCTGGTCGAGCACGTCTCTCACACGAATCGGCAATTGGCCCGGGTGCTGGAAGCGGAACGGCATGTCGTCGTCCGCACGGCACAGATGATCCATGCGCTGCCGGATGAAGATCCTGAGCTGGGCGGATTCACCGGGCTTATCGATCAAGCGAGCGGCGTCACGCGAAGTGTAATCGCATATCTCAATAGCATCGCGGAATTACAGGAAATGATGGCGGAACAGTTGTATCACGTCATCATGGAAATGGAAGAAGAAGACGAATGACTTGCGATCTGAAGCAGAGGAGGGCGAGGGCGGTATGGCAAGCCGCGAGCAAGCCTTTAAACAGATGTTGGATACTGCGGCCAAACTGCAGTGGAACGTGTCGATGATTCTGGAAGCCAAAGCGGTTGAGGCGGAGAAAGTACGGAACTGGATCTGCAATCATGTGTCGTCCGATGCCTATTCCGAGCAGCATCAGCAACTGACGGAATCCGTCCGTATGCACGATCAGATTGTAGAAGTCATCGACGGGCTGACGAAGCTCGGCCGCGGGATGAATGCGATTATGAAAGTGGCGCTGGAGCATGGTCTGGAAAATAGCGACGAAGGCAGCATGATGTTCGGAGGCAGCACGGGAGGTCAATTGTGAACAGCGAGAGAGACAAGGCGCGCTCCGTGAAGCTCGACTTGATTGCTTCAATCGCCAAGAGCCAGCATGCTCTTGCACGCATTCTAGAGTCGATAGCAGACGTCTCCTCCCATTCGGATCCGTTAGCCGCTTCGCTGCGGCGCAATGTGGAGCATTTGAGCCGTCTGCAGCAGACGCTGGCCGAATCGGTAACCGGCATTCGGCTAGGCGAGCTTCGCCGAGGCCGGCCTGCGAGACCGTGGCTCAACCGGAAGCGGCTAGCTTTGAACGTAAGGTCAAGGAGGAAAATACGTGAAAGCGACGAGGGGCAGCAGTAAGCGTACAACCCGGAGAACGGCGGGGGCGAAAGGCCGAAGCAGACGCACGGTCAAAGGGCGCTCTAGGAAACCGGCTGCATCGCGAAGGTCAAGCAAAGCAGCGTCCAAGCGGAGGGTCAGCCGAAGAAAGCCGCAGCGGCCTGCCGTATATCGCGAACCATATAACCAAGGCTTCGACAAAGCCTATAATGAAGGGTATAATGCCGGCTTCGCCAAAGGGTTCGAGGACGGCCATCAGCTTGCCTATGAACAACAAATATAGAGCGGTATTACGCCCTATTGCCTAGTGAACGTCTTTCGGATTCGTCTCCGGGAGACCGGTCACTGGGCTATTCGGCATGCCGTTGCGCAACTGACCGGCGGTATGGACATTCGCCAATTTTGATCGGCGGACGGCGCATACCCGTGTGCGTTCGACATGGAGAGCATATTGTGGAGATGAGGTGAACGGATATGAGCCGCAATAGACGGGAAAGCTCCGCAGCCGCAGTTTCGGTCAGTTCCTTGCAGCAGACAGCGTACGTCCATGATGATGCTGCCGCCGTTGCTGCTGCCGGCTACGAGACCGGTTTTCGCGTAGGGTGGAGGGACGGTGCGTGCGAAGCGGTCATGCGCTGTATCGGCACGCATGTCGCGACCAGAAACAATTTGCGGGTCATCTACGTGCCGCAAGGCTTTCAAGCGATCGACGACGGTATTATCCATGCCCTGCAGGAGGCGGTTCAAGAGCTGCATGTCGTCGAAGCGGGCCGTATGGCGGAGCAGGCACTGCTGATTCGCCCGGACTTCGTGCTCGTGCTGAACGGCTTGCATGTGTTTCCGGACGATCATCTGACCCAGGTCGATACGATTCGCGCAGCGGGGATTCGTACGATCATTTGGTTCGCCGATGACCCCTATGTAACGGCAGACACCGTTATCGTCGCGCCGCGCTATGATACGGTGCTGACCCATGAGATGAGCACCATTCCGTTGTACCGGGAATTCGGTTGCACGGATGTGCATTATTTGCCCCTTGCCGTTCATCCCGCACTGTTCAAGCCGCTTCGGGTAGGGACGCAATACGATTCGGACGTTTGTTTTATCGGCCAGGCGTTCTGGAACCGGGTTGAAATGTTCGACGCCATCGCCCCGCAATTGGCCGGCTTGAAAGTGTTTATCGCTGGAGGGTTGTGGAACCGGTTGACGCAGTACGACCAGTTGAGCCGATTTATCCGGCACGGCTGGCTTCCAGTCGAGGAATCCGTCGCTTACTACAACGGCGCAAGAATCGTTATTAATTTGCATCGGACGACTGATGCGGGATCCGATAACAAAAATATGTTTCAGTATCCCGGGCTGTCTATTAACCCGCGCACGTACGAGATTGCCGCTTGCGGTACGCTGCAGTTAACGGATGTGCGGGCAGACTTAGCCGCCTATTACCGTCCGGGCTTCGAGCTCGACACGTTCCAGGATGCAAGAGAGCTTGGCGACAAAATTAAGTTCTATCTCGAACATGAAGATGCGCGCCGCGCGGTTGCGATTCGCGGACTGGCCAGAACGCTGAGAGACCATACTTATTCGTCGCGCATCGATCAGTTTATGCAGTTGCTTCAATACAGGCTGTAGCGGGCTAGCGGCGTACACATCCGGTTTCCGAAGAAAGAAGGTGATCGAAGTGCAGGATGCTTACCTGCAAGGACAGCAGGACGGCTTCAGGGCCGGCTGGGATCACGGCTATTGGTTCGGGCAATGCGAGTCGCTGCTGCAGTCCGTCACGCATGAAATCAACGTCAGGCCTGTTCATGTTCTGTTCGTTGCGACAGGCAAAGGCTATCCGTATTCGCCGCTTGACGAAGCGGTAGCCGAGACGCTCCGGACGCTAACGGCAAGGCTTAGCATTACGAATGCGCAGCAGCCCGTTGCGGAAGTGGCGGCCAGACTCAGACCCGACGTCGTCATTGTGCTGGACGGGCTGGAATTCGAAACAGACCAAATCGATGCGATTCGCCAATTAGGCATCCGCACCGTCGTCTGGTTTACCGATGATCCGTATTACACCGACATTACTTCGCGGCTGGCCCCGCATTACGATGTCATATTCACGCTGGAAAGAGTGTGCGTCGATTTCTACCTGTCGCTAGGATGCCAACAGGTTCATTATTTGCCGCTCGGCGTCTACCCGTCCGTATTCCGGCCGCGCAATCCTCCTAGAACCGAACGGAAAGAAATCAGCTTCGTAGGCTCGGCTTACTGGAAGCGGGTCGCCTTCTTCGATCAAATGACGGATTACTTGGCTACCAAGGATACGCGCATTAGCGGCATATGGTGGGAGCGTCTGCGCAATTTTCAGAAACTGGGTCCCAAGATCGCGTTAGGGAGATGGATGACTCCTGAGGAGACGGCGAACGTGTATAACGGCGCCAAAATAGTCATCAACATGCACCGGGCGCACGATGACGAATCGTTCAACAACAACAGCGCGTTGATCCCGGCTGTATCGCCTAATCCAAGGACGTTCGAGATTGCCGCATGCGCTACACTGCAGCTGACGGACATCCGGGAGGACTTGCCGCTTTATTACACACCTGACGTCGAAATTGTCACCTACTCCTCGCCGCAGGAAATGATCGACAAGATCGAATACTACTTGACTCATGAACAGGAACGGAGACAAATTGCGCTGCGCGGGTTATTCCGGACGCTGCGCGATCATACGTATGCGAAACGTCTGGAGACGATGCTGGCCATTTTGTTCGGCTAACGATACGGCGGGCGGAAGCTGTGCGGCGAGCGCGGAGTCCGGACCGCCGATTTTTGTGCATTTGGTGCAGGTTCATCTGTCGTGCCGTGCCGAACGTCTTGTCAATATATTGTAGCAACTAGGATAAGCGTGTTCTGGTTCAACTATGAAGGAGCCAACCAAGGAGGTGAGGTCTGCTTGCGTTCCAAGCCTCGGCTGTTCGTGTTCTCGCATATATGCAGCCAGACGTACGTCACAGGTGCGGAGAAGCTTCTGCTGTTCATGCTTCGCGAGCTTGAACCGTATTTTCAATGTACGCTGGTCGTCCCGAATGATGGTTATTTATCCGCGACTGCGGCTGCAAGAGGAATCCCGGTTGCCGTACAGCCGATACCGATCTCGGTGCCGCTATATTTGGCGCAGCCGCACTTGCTGGAGGAGCTTCACCAATTCCGCAGCAAAGCGGACTATGCCGCACTTGTCCATCTGCTGGCCAGCCAGCGGCCGGACGCCGTGCTCGTCAATACGGTCGTTCATCCGATGCCGGCAATCGCCGCGAAGGAGCTGGGCATACCGGTGGTCTGGTCGGTTATGGAGACGATCCGGTCGACCCCCTGCACAGCCGATGCCGTCACCCTCATCCAGAAGTACTCGGACTGGATCGTCGGCATATCGGAATCGACGCTGCAGCCGATCCGAACGTTCTACCCGCAGATGGGGAGCAAAATGCTGCTTCTCCCGCCGTCATGGCATTTCGAGGACCTGGCTCCGGATACATGGCAGTCTAACCGCGAGCTGCGCAGAAGCGGCCTTGCCGTCAAAACGCAGCATCGGCTGATCGGATTTATCGCTTCGTCGATCTATACGAATAAGGGGTATATGCCTTTCATCGAAATGGCGGTCGAGATTGCGGGCCGTCATCCGGACGCCCTGTTTCTGGTCGTCGGCAATCCGGTTGACCGGCCGCTGTTCGACTCCGGCATGGATCTGGCCCGGCGCAGCGGCATTATGGACCGGTTCCGCTGGATACGATTCGAGAACCGGATTGAGACGATCTACCCCGCGCTCGACATCTTGGTCGTGCCGAGTATGACAGCCGAAGGGTTCGGATTGACGGCACTCGAAGGGCTTGTGTTCGGCAAGCCGGTCGTCGCTTTTGCCTCGGGCGGATTGGCGGAAGTGATGCAGTCGACCGGCAACGCCGTTTACAGCGCCGCCGTCGGCGATGTGCCGGGATTGGTCAGCCGGGTAGACGGCCTGCTGCGCAGCGGATCGGAAATGGCAGAGGTCGGGATACGCAACCGTGCTGCCGTAGAACGGGCATATGGCATCGCCGCATACCGGAGCAAGCTGGTGCATTTGCTGAATGCGATGAAAGTAGACGCTGTTGTCAAACCTCATTTGGTGAGAGGGAGCACCCCTGTCGTTTATTTGCTGGAGGACGGTAAGCTGCGGCCATTCGTATCCGAGAAGTTTTTTCTGGAAGCGGGCTACTCGTTCAAAGATGTAGTCACGGTAGACGATGCTACCATTCGCGCACTTCCGCTTGGCGAGCTGATCGGCACACTGGAGCAGCCGGTTGTGCTGCCTTCTCCGGCTCTTCCGCCAGCCGCACCAAAAGCAACGAGGGGGCTTCACAAGGACCGGAAACGAAGCGGCAAAGAGCGCAGACGGCAGGCAGGCACCGGCAGCAGGAAACGGAGCAAGCCGGCTGGCCGCCGGCGCAGCAGTACGCGCAGAAGCAACAACGCTCGCAAGAGCAGGAGACGCGCGAAGCGATAAGTAACGAATGCGCTCAAGGCAACAATCAAGGAGAGGAGGTTGCGCCGTGCGGGTCATGACGATATTGGGCACAAGACCGGAAATTATCCGGCTCAGCCTAATTATTGCGAAGCTGGATCGATTGGCGGAGAAGCATGTGCTCGTTCATACGGGGCAAAACTTCTCGCCATCGTTAAGCGGTATTTTTTTCGACGAGATGAATGTCAGACAGCCGGATTATACGCTCTCGTCCGGCAAGCAGACGCTGGGGGCCCAGCTATCCGCGATATTCGGCGAGATTGAACAAGTGCTGCTGCAGGAGAAGCCGGACGTCGTACTGCTGCTCGGGGATACGAACAGTGCGCTGTGCGCGATCGTGGCGGAGCGGATGGGCATTCCGGTCGTTCATATGGAAGCGGGCAACCGATGCTACGATTTAAAGGTGCCGGAAGAGAAGAACAGACGCGTTATCGATGCGGTTTCCACGATCAATATGCCCTATACCTCCTATAGCAAAAGCAACTTGCTTCGCGAAGGCTTCCCGGCTTCCCGGATCGTTCAGACCGGAAATCCGATCCATGAGGTGCTTCAATTCTATAAGTCTCGAATCGATGCAAGCGGCGTTCTCGATCGGCTGGAGCTCGCGGAACAACAGTATGTTCTCGTCACGGCTCACCGCGCCGAGAACGTGGATGATCCTGCGAGGCTGTCGTCGATTATCGAAGGCTTGAACCGGGTAGCGGAGCATACCGGCATGCGGATCATCTGCAGCGTTCACCCGAGAACAAGATCCAAGCTCGCCGCCGAGTTGCTTCAAACCGTTCATCCGCTCGTCGAGCTGCATGAGCCGTTCGGATTTATCGACTTCGTAAAGCTGGAGAAGCATGCCCGGCTTGCGATTACCGACAGCGGGACCGTGCAGGAGGAGTGCTGTCTGTTCGGCGTTCCGACCGTTACGATTCGGGATACGACGGAGCGGCCGGAGACGGTCGATTGCGGCAGCAACACGGTGTGCGGCTTGAGGCCGGACCATATTGCGGGAGCAGCGGCTGTCATGATGAGCCTTCCATCGGATTGGAGCTTCCCGGACGGTTATAAGGCGGAGCATGTATCGGATATTGTGGTGAAATTTGTGCTTGGAGGGAAATGGAATGTTTAACAACATGCGTATTCTGGTGACGGGCGGGACCGGGTCATGGGGATACGAGCTCATTCGCCAGTTGCTCCCGCAAAACCCGCAGCAGATCATCGTATTCTCCCGCAACGAGTCCAGTCAGGTGGCGATGAGCCGGTTTTTCGAGGATGCGAGACTGACGTTCTGTATTGGCGACATTCGTGATAAGGAAGCGCTGATCCGTGCTTGCGAGCATGTCGATTACGTATTCCATCTGGCTGCGCTGAAGCATGTGCCGGTATGCGAGGATCAACCGTATGAAGCGCTGAAGACGAACGTCATCGGCACGCAGAACGTAATCGAGGCGGCAATCGCGAATAAAGTAAAGCGGGTCATTTATATTTCCACCGATAAGGCGGCCAATCCGTCCAACTTCTACGGCATGACGAAGGCGATTGGCGAGAAGCTGATCGTATACGCGAACCTGCTGCGCTCCGAGACGAAATTCGTCTGTGTCCGCGGCGGCAACGTGCTGGGAACGAACGGCAGCGTCGTTCACCTGTTTATGCACCAGATTCAGACGAAGCGCCAGGTCGGCATTACGGATCTTCGGATGACGCGGTTCTTCCTGACGCTGCAGGACGCCATTAAGCTGCTGTTCAAAGCTTCAGCTGAAAGCATCGGGGGCGAAATATTCGTCATGACGATGCCGACCTGCCGAATCGTCGATCTGGCGCAAGTGCTGATGGATTCGCTCGGACGCCAGGCGGATGTGCTGGAGACAGGCATACGCCCGGGTGAGAAGCTGCATGAGATATTGCTGACGGAGTTCGAGAGCAAGAGCACGGTCGTCTATGACGACGAGTATTTGGTCATCCTGCCGCCGCTCGATATTCCGGGGCTGAAGCAGCATTACGCCAGCTATCCGTCTGTTGAGTTCGACAGCTTCAGCTCCAGCCAGAACGTGATGGATCAAGAACATATACGGCAGATGCTCGTGCGCGGGGGGTTCCTCGCATGAAGCTGCTCGTCATCGGCGGCAATGGGATGGCCGGACATATGCTCGTTCGTTATTTCCGGACGGTACCCGGCTTTCAGGTTGAATATACGACCCGCCGGCCGGATGATGCCGGCGGCTTACCGCTCGATGCGGCCGATTTCGAGCAGGTGGCGTCGGTCATCGCGCAGCGCAGGCCTGATGCTATCGTGAATGCTGTCGGCATATTGAATGCGGATGCCGAGCGGCATCCGCTTGCCGCATACCGGGTGAACGCTTGGCTGCCGCATTGGCTCCGGCATGCGGCTGAAGAGGCTGGCGCGCGGCTTATCCATATTAGCTCCGATTGCGTATTCTCCGGCGTCAAAGGCCGTTACACCGAGCGCGACATTCCGGATAATCCGAGCGTTTACGGCCGGACGAAAGCGATCGGCGAAGTGACGGACGCCCGGCATCTGACGATCCGAACGTCAATCGTCGGACCCGACCGGAACGCTAACGGCATCGGCTTATTGCAATGGTTTCTCGCACAGCGGGGAACGGTACAAGGTTACTCGGCAGTCTATTGGAACGGCGTAACGACGCTGGAGCTGGCTAAGGCGGTTCACTACGCACTTGAACGTCCGGATATCGGCGGTCTTGTTCAGCTGGCTGCGCCGGAGACCGTCAGCAAGCTTGAGCTGCTTCAGCTGTTCCAATCGGTTATCGGGAATGAAGATGCCATAATAGTGCCTTCGGCAGAGCCTGTGAACGACCGTTCGCTCGTGTCGACGAGAGAAGATTGGACGTATGTGCCGCTGCCTTACCGCCTGATGCTGGAGGAACTCGCAGAATGGATGCGGACGTCATGAGCAGCGCCAAGCTGCTCATAACGGGGGCGGGAGGATTCAGCGGCGAGCATGCGGTGACGCACTTCCGGAACGCGGGGTACGACGTTATCGCTGCCGTCTCCCGCCATACCGTTCATGCGGAGCCGCCGTCAAGTTCCTTGATCCGCTGTGACTGGACAGACGCGGAAGATGCCCGCAGAGCGGTTGCCGAGTCCAAGCCGGATCTGATCGTCCACCTCGCCGGCTTGAACGCCTCGGACCGTTCTTGGCGGGATCCGGCAGGTTACTTGATGACGAACGCAATGGGCACCGTTCATCTGTTGGAAGCGGTGCGCAGCGCAGACCGGCCCTGCCGTATCCTGATTGCAGGCTCGATGCTACGGTTCCAACCTCCGTCTGACGGTTCTGCTCCGAATCCGCCGCATCCGTACAGCTTAAGCAAAACGATGCAAGTGTTGATCGCCCAATGCTGGCCGTCTCTATACGGACTCGATGTCGTCGTTGCAGAGCCGTCCAATCTTATCGGACCGGGACGGTCTCAAGGACTATGCGCGTTGCTTGCCCGTTATACGGCCGCGGCGGAGAAGGCTGCGGAAGCCGGCCAACCGGTTCCCGTCTTCCGGTTGTCGTCCCGGCATGAGCGCCGGGACTATCTGGATGTGCGCGATGCGATGGCGGCTTATGAAACGCTGCTGCAAGGCGGCGTGTCCGGGCAGTTGTACCCCGTTGCCTCGGGCCGGTTCGTTACGATCGAGCAGTTGGCTCAGCGGTTCGAAGCGGAAGCGAGCAGTCCGCTCTCCTTCGACATAGGCGATTCTGAGGCGCCGTCGCCGGAGCCGGTCGATGCGGGCGGAGTCCGTGCGCTCGGCTGGGCGCCTCGCATTCCGCTGGAGCAGTCTATTGCGGATACGCTGAACGATGCAAGATCGAAATATTTGAGTCAAGGAGACGAGTAGACGATGCGTGACGATCACCCGAAAGTGTCGATCATTATTCCGTTCTATAACGATCCGTATGTAAAGGAAGCGGTCGAGAGCGCATTGTCGCAGACGTATCTTAATATAGAGGTGATTGTCGTCGACGACGGTTCGACCCAGCATGCCGAACTGCTTAAACCTTACGAGGGGCGAATCTGCTATTTAGGCAAGTCCAATGGAGGAACGGCAAGCGCCTTGAATCACGGTTTTCGGCATGCAAGCGGCGAATATGTGGCTTGGCTCAGCTCGGACGATTTCTTCTACCCGGATAAGGTGAAGAAGCAGCTTGCAGCCATGCGCAGCGCAGATGCTTGGATCGGTCATACCGGCTTCGACTGCATCGACGGCAAAGGACGCTACACGCAGTTCGGCATCACGCCGCCTGCCTCCGCCCATGATCTGATGCGTGCTTTCACAAGCTGCAATCCCGTCAACGGCTGTACGGTCATGATGCGCAAATCGTTGTTCAACTGGATCGGACCGTTCAATGAGCAGCAGACGTTTACGCATGATCTCGATTATTGGTACCGTGTCATGCTGGCCGGTTTCCCGTTCCATCTGACGCCTGAGCCGCTGACTGCATACCGGTGGCATGAGGACATGGGAACGATGCGCAACAAAGAACGGATCGAACGCGAGACGCAAGCGTTATTCAGCAGCTATCGGAACCGCTGGAGCCTCTATTTGCGCCAGCTCGGCGCCCAATAGCAGTGCGTTCGCTATTCGCGCTGCTCATCGCTGGACTCTATGCGGATGCGGGCAGTCGGCTGCGAACAGCAGACGTCGCTTTCTGCCTGCACCCGCAATGAATCGGGCGGGCTCCGCTCCTATCCGGTGCGGACAAGCTCCGGCGCGGCTAGTCAGGCGCCGCTGTTACAGAACGCCGAGCGCCCGCATCATCTGCTTGAAGGAGGCGACATAACGTGCTGGAGTAAATTCGGTCTGCACACGTTGCTCGGCCTTGGCAACGACCGAGCGTCGAAGCCTCGAATCATGCCGCAGCCGCTGCGCCGAGTCGGCCGCTCCTGCAACGTCTCCGAACTCGTAGTAGATGCCGTGCACTCCGTCGTCGATCATCGTCCTTACGCCGTCGTTATCACCGGTCAATACCGGACAGCGGCAGCTCATCGCTTCCAGAACGGCGTATGGAGCGCCTTCCGACAATGAAGTCATCAGCAGCATGCCGCCGGAATCTGCAGCAGCAGATAAATATTCGGCCATCTGCGGTCTTGGCACGTTCGGAAGAAGCTTGATCCGATCGGCCAGTCCAAGGGCGACAGCGGTTTGCGCGAAAGCTTCACGTTCCTCTGCCGTCGACAACTGCGGGTCCTCGAACATCCACAGATCCGGATTCTCGCCGCGCTCCGCAAGCAGCCGGGCGATGTGCAAATATTCGAGCCACCCTTTGTTCGGATGGATGCGGCCGATCCACAGGAGCGGCATTGACTTCGCTGCATTTCCTTTGCCCGCTATATACCGGAACTGCGCCGTATCGATCGGATTCGGGAAAGAGAACATCGTTTTATGAGGCAGCATGACGCTTGCAAGCGCCGCGACGAGCGGCGTGCCAGGATATAAGACAGCATTCGCGTGCGGCTGAATGAACGGAAAGGCGTCCGACATTGCCTTGCGCGCTTCCTGAAGCGGACCGAGTCCTTGAATCTCGAATACTAATGGGCCTTTATATCCGATGGAGCGGAGCAGGTATAATTCTGCATACCAGGAAGTCATCACGATGAGCGAGGGAGGATGTTGCAGCAGCAGCTGTTTCATTTCTTCGGCCGAGTAGCTGTAGTGAACGGGACAAGGCATAGGGCCGGCATGCATGCCGCTCCCATGCGCGAAGTAGAGCAGCCGGCAGGGGATGCCGGAAGCCGTGAGCGCACGAATGCGTTCCCGGTTCAGCGTATTCATGCCTCCGCTCGGAATGGCGAAGACGAATAGAACCTCCATGATGTAACCTCCTCCTTCGCAAGCGGGCAGACAAATGCAGCAGCAAGAAACGGTCAGCCGGGGAGGCGGGCGATTAAGGCGTTCAGCGCATGACGATAGAGATTCGTTACAGCGTTAGCTTCCGCGAGCACGGTCTGGAAGTGCCGAACCGTTCCCATGCCGGGATGCCGGCGGTAGATCGTTAGCGATTCATTAACGAAATGAAAGTCGACTCCGGCAAGAACGACCCGAATCCACATTTCGTAATCATGCGTGTAGGGAAGACGGTCGTTGAAGCCTCCCATGTTGACGAACAGCTGCTTCGTCATCATGACCGTACAGCCGTTAATCATGCAGCCGTCCAGCAAAGAGGAAATAAACGCTTTGGCGGAATGGAATTTCGGAGCGACCTGCGTTTCGTAGACGGCGCCGAATTCATTCATCAGATCGTAGTCAGTATGGCTGATCTGGGCTAGCGTCCTTTCCATATAGGCGACCTGCTTCGCCACCTTATCTCCTTTGAAACGGTCGTCGGAGCTAAGCCACGTGACGTATTTGCCCGTTGCCAGAGTCATGCCGTAGTTAAGCGCGCTAGCCGTGCCGCCGTTCGCTTTGCCAACATAATGGATCCGGTTCAAATAGGGAGTAAGCTTCTCTTGATGGCGGGTGGAGCCGTCATCGACGACAATCACTTCAACGTTCTTGTATGTTTGTCCGATCGCACTCATTACTGCCTCATCAATATAAGGGTCGTTATAAAAAGGGATAATAATCGACACTTTAGGCATGCTGACAGCCGGCCGCATAGGGAAACACCCCGTCCTTTCTCTTCTTGTTCTTTACTATACGAGAGTAAGAGCGGGGTGGACACGTCGAATGGTATGCGGCATCTATCTATTTTGGAGAGTGAGAGAGATGCAAGCGGTTGCGGATTGAGGCATGCGGATTAACGAAAGGATCAATAGGGAGTCATAATGCCGAGCGCCCTTAAAATGTTGGCCATGTCCGCACAATAACGGTCGGGATGAAATTCAGTCGTCAGACGCCGGTAAGCTTCGTCTCTCAAATAAGAAGCGAATGAGCGGTCTTCAAGCAGACGCAGCGACTGAGAGACCCCTTCCGTGACCGTACCTGACCGGAAAAACAGACCGGTACGACCATCCTCGATCATAATCCGTACGCCGTCGGAATCGGTTGCAACGACCGGACAGCGGCAGCTCATCGCTTCCGCAACGGCATAGCCGAACCCTTCCGTTCCGGAGGTCGATAATAACAATCCGCCGCTGTCGCCGATCGCGGACAAATATCCCGGCATATGCGCATGCGGCACGTTCGAAAGCGTCAGGATTCGGGACGTTAGCTGCAACTGATCAGCCAATGCAAGGAATCTAGCGGCATCTTCTCGATCGCCGATCGTCGCGTCGAGGAACATCCATAGCTGCAAGTTCGGGATTCGGCGGGCAAGCTGATCGCAGATGCGCAGATAGAGCTCCCAGTTTTTGTTGCGCTCCAGCCGGCCGATCCAAGCGGCAACCGGTGCTCCGCCAAGGTTCGTCTCGGCCGTAGTCCGGTAATGAAAGCGGTCAATGTCGAACGGATTGTGCAAATAAAACCGGGGAAGATCGGGATAGCTGCAGTTGAACAGCTCCATCAAGTGGCTGGTCTGGGGACTGATGATGGCCCGGGCATATCTGCGAATGAAGGGGGCGGCTTTCAGCAGCGTCGAAGCAGCCGCCTCCCGGCTGCCGAGCCCTTGCGCATCGTACAGAATCGGTCCCGAATATCCGTTTCCTCGTATCCGCTCCAGCATCATATGATCGCAAGAGGCAATAACGGCGTCATATCGGTGCGTTGCCAGCAGCTCCGCGATTTGGCGGTCATCGTTCGTAACGAGGTAAGGAATATCGCCGTGAATCAAATTTTGTTCGCCGGCGCCTTGCCAGAGATAGAGCAGGTGGCTCTCGATCCCGATTCTCCGCAGCACGCGCGCCCGGTGACGGTTCAACGTCTCGATGCCCCCGCTGGGCACGAAGTAAGTGAACAACAATTTCAATAACGTTCACCTGCCTTCCCGTTGTGAAAGAATTGGGCTGAACATAAGGCGCTATGCAGCGCTTACTAACTAAAATATTCGCGTTCAGCCAGGCCCGAGAGGGCGAAGAGCGGAAGCGATGCGGGAGTGGATCGGCTTGATATGAACGGATATTTATGCAAATATTGCATTTATTTTTTGGAGTAGAAACCATAGTTTCTACAGTGAATCCGAAAAAGGAACGCGTTATGATTCTTTTTGCAAGCGCATTCAATTCGTGGGAGGAGGGAATTCGTAAACCGATATTCATTTGTTGTTCAAAGGAACGAATCTAATTGAATTGGAGGAATGTTTGATTATGTTCAACGTAACACGCTTTAAAAAAATTACGGTGCTGGTCGCAGCCGTATCGATTCTGTCGTTCTTGGTGGCAGCCACCGCCGATGCCGGACTTGCCCGCAGCAAGTTTCTCGGCAACATCATTGCCAGCAGCGTGCCATCGAATTTTGCAACCTATTGGAATCAAGTGACGCCCGAGAATTCGACCAAATGGGGGGCCGTCGAAGGCACTCGCAACACGATGAACTGGTCGCAAGCCGACACGGCTTATAATTATGCGCAGAGCAAAGGCTTCCAGTTCAAGTTCCATACGCTTGTATGGGGCAGCCAAGAGCCGGGCTGGATCGGCGGTCTGTCCGCTGCGGACCAGAAGGCAGAGGTTCAACAGTGGATTGCGGCGGCGGGCGCGCGTTATAAAAACTCTGCATTCGTCGATGTGGTGAATGAACCGCTTCATGCGAAGCCTTCGTTCCGCAACGCCATCGGCGGCGACGGCTCGACCGGTTGGGACTGGGTCATCTGGTCGTTCCAAGAAGCGCGCAAAGCGTTCCCGAACTCCAAGCTGCTCATTAATGAATACGGCATCATTAGCGACCCGACGGCAGCGGCCAACTACGTCAAGATCATTAATCTGCTGAAGAGCAGAGGTTTGGTTGACGGCATCGGCATCCAGTGCCACCAATTCAACATGGATACCGTATCCGTGTCGACGATGAACAGCGTGCTGAGTACGCTGTCGGCAACAGGACTGCCGATTTACGTATCCGAACTCGATATGACGGGCGACGATGCGACGCAGTTGGCGCGTTACAAAGAGAAATTCCCGGTATTGTGGGAGAATCCGAACGTCAAAGGCATTACATTGTGGGGCTATATCCAAGGCCAGACGTGGAAAGCCAATACGCATCTGGTGAACTCGAACGGTACGGAGCGGCCGGCTATGCAATGGCTGAAGACGTATATGGCGACACATTAAGACGATTAGGCGAAAATGAAGAAGCCGCAGGCAGTCATTCGACTGTTCTGCGGCTTTCTTGTTCTATTTAGCAGAGAGTTGAAATTATTCTGCGCTAGGCAGTCCCCAGCGCATGAGCACGCCCGCTTGCGTAAGTCCGGCGCCGAAGCCGTACATAAGAACGAGCTGCCCTTGGCTGAGCCGGCCGTCCTTCACAGCAAGATCGAGCGCCAGCGGAATGGTAGCGGAGGAAGTGTTGCCGTATTGCACGAGCGATACGAGCGTCCGGTCGACCGGAATGCCGCTCCGTTCGCAGATCGATTCGATAATGCGCATGTTCGCGCTGTGCGGCACGAACCAATCGATGTCGGCAACCGTGTAGTCTGTTTTGCTCAAAATTCGTTCGATCCCGTCCGGCACGGTGCTGACCGCCCATTTGTACACTTCGCGGCCGTTCTGCACGATTTTGCCCGGGTTCGACAGCTGGTGCTCGCCGATCGACTGGGATAAGCCGGTCATATACACTTGATGTCCGCCTGAACCTGTCGTAACCGAATGAGAGGCGAGCAAGTCGCCATCACGGCTGTCATCCGCTTCGAGCAGGAGGGCGCCCGCGCCGTCGCCGAACAGAATGCACGTCGTACGGTCGGTGTAATCGGTAATTTTGGTCATCGTATCGGCTCCGACAACAAGCACTTTGCGTGCCGCGCCGGAGTAGAGAAGACCGTTCGCCGTTTGCAGCGCTGCCGTAAAGCCCGCGCATGCCGCCTGCAGATCGATCGCTCCGCACGCTTCGATGCCGAATGCTTCTTGAAGGCGTGCCGATACGGAAGGAAACGGCATATCCGCTGTTGTAGTTGCAACAATAATATAGTCGACGTCGTCTAGTTTCACGTTATATCTGCGTTGAAGATCGGCTGTCGCTTCGATGCACAGGTCGCTGCAGTATTGCTCTGGCGCGGTTACCCGTCTCTCGGCGATGCCGGTACGGCGAATGATCCATTCGTCATTCGTATCGACCATACGTTCCAGATCCGCATTCGTCAGCACGGAGTCGGGAACATAGGAGCCGATGGCAGTAAGGACGGCATTCGAACGAAGGCCGGAGTTGGAAGAGTTTGTTGGCATGACGATCACCCTTAATCACATAAATTATTAGTACCAGATACTAATACCTAATACTAAACATTTGGGGAGGGGGATGTCAAGGTGAGAACGCGTCTCTTCGTCGTTGTGTGGTGTTAGAATTTGTTTCCTCCGGAGAACCAGGAGCACGAACTGCAACTCCGCGGTGGTGAAAAAAATATATTGAAGAATCCCTGGTACAAAGAGGCATCTGCTGGACAGCGACACGCTGTAGTTCAATGCATATCTTTTAGATAACATAAGTTATCCGTTGTACTACCGAGGGTATATGAACTGCAAACATATGGCTCGTTTGAGTTTATAGGTTGAATATGGGTTATGGATCAATTCATTTTTCTGTAAAATGATATCTAAGACAAGTCACGATTAGAAAGGACGATGGTATGGCCCCCAATCAAGATAATCGAACATTTACTACCGACGCACCTATTCAAGATCCGAAACTAGATCGGTTCCAGCGATGGCCATTTGCTCAGAGAGTTGCACGCACAATCGCTTCTCGTCGTGATCCCGGCAGCATTGTTATTGGAATTTATGGAGCGTGGGGTGACGGTAAAACTTCTGTAGTAAACCTAATACACCGAGAATTAGATGATCATGATCATGTCATCGTAATTCGCTTCAATCCTTGGCTATTTGGAACAGAAACACAACTGGTACAAAACTTCTTTAATATCCTTGCAGAATCACTGGAACAATCTATAACGACATATAAAGAAAAAATCGGTGGTTGGTTAGAAAAGTATGGTTCTCTTCTGGCATCTCCTTGGGCCATGGGTGATACCGTCACCGGAATTGGCAAGGCAATGAACGCAGCGGATATAAATGACTATCGTTCTAGACTCGAAAATCTACTAAAGGAACAACAAAAGCGAGTCGTAATCTTTATGGATGATATTGATCGTCTGGACAAATCAGAGATTCAAACCGTATTTAAACTGGTAAAGTTAACAGGTGACTTTGCTCACACCACCTATGTTCTTGCTTTTGATGAGGAAATGGTCGCCGCCGCGTTGAGCGAAAAGTACGGAGAAGGAGGTATAGAGGCCGGAAGACACTTTCTCGAGAAAATCGTTCAAGTGCCATTACATCTACCGCTAGCCGATCAAGATACGCTTCGATCGTATTGTTTTGAAGGGGTTGATGAGGCGCTAAGTATCGCTGGTATTGAATTGACTCAAAATGAAGTAGAGTCGTTTGTTCGTAGTTTTGTGGAGGGACTTCAAAACCGACTGCTTACCCCTAGAATTGCAAAACGTTATGGTAATGCTCTCATGTTTGCTCTGCCAATTTTAAAGGACGAGGTAAATCCAGTTGATCTAATGTTAGTTGAGGGTATCCGTATCTTTTATCCTCAGCTCTATGATCACATCCGAACAAACCCTGGTTTATATGTTGATAATCATCGAATGAATCGGATGAGGGGAGATGTGGCGAAGCAGAAGGAGTTAATAGGACAAGGATTCAATGGTCTATCTTCAACTGACCAAAAGTGTGCAGAGTCATTACTTACTGAGCTATTCCCTAAAGTGGATGCGTTTCTAGAGAGTAATAAGAGATGGCTCAATAATCGTGGACCTTCTGACGGATTAAACGAGAAACGAATTGGTACTGGACAATATTTCCCACGATACTTTTTATATGCTATCCCTAAGAACGATATATCCGATTTAATATTAGCCTCTTTCTTTAATGCCTTAAACGATATATCCCTAGAAGAAGCCGTACAACAACTTCTGGATTTAATAGAAGGAATGCAGCCGAGCCGATTTATCGAAAAACTTCAACAATTCAAAGAAAAACTTACTCCAGAAGCCGGCATAATGTTAGCTAAAGCCATTGCTCATACCGAACATTTATTCCCGGATGAAACAGCAGTTTTTTCTTTTTTAACATCGCGTTCTCGATCTATTGCACTCATCATTAGTTTATTGAAAACGATAGACCCAGGAGAGACTCGGTTAGATGCAGCAAAAGTAATACTAAATGAAATTAAATCTCTTGAATACACAACCTTATGTTTCCATAAGATGCTGTCAGTAAGAGATGATAATATAACAAATAACGAAGCGCTCTTTACGGTTGAAGAAGAATATTATCTTGGGCTTGTTGTAGTTACGAGAATCAAGCAGCGTGCTTCGGATGGAATTCTTTATATGCAAGAAGAAAATCCAGTAAACTTATTAGAGACTTGGGTGAAATTCGGAGACTGGGAAGGGACAAATGAATATTTACAATCAACGTTCGAAGAAGACGTTCATAATGTGTCACATCTATTATTCCGGTATTTGCCACGATATTATTCAGTTGGGTCCGGCCAAGAGAGGATAGGTGAGTTCAACCGAGACCAATATATGAAATTACAGCGCGTTATTGATGTTGATGCTATTTTCTTGGCTTTGAAGAGAGAGTATGGAGACTTATTATCGGAACCTGTGTATGAAAAATTTAATGGCGCGCCTGATAATCAAAAGACTGCTATGCAATTTGCATATATTCATCATCAGGTTATGAACGAAGTCAATCAATGTGAATGATCTTCTCAATCAATTCCCGCCTAATACTGAAAGAAGACAATAAAGTATTTGACCGGAGCTGTTGATTTTACGTGGTTTTCGGTAATGAAAATTGTCAGGGATAAAAATAGTATTAGACTAAAGCCTGCGAAGCAGCTGGTCGACGCCCCAGCTGCCCGGCGCTTTTGGAGAGAAGCAGGAGCAGCTCAAGCCGGCCGCGCCGAACAGGAACCGCGGCTTCGTCCCAAGCACAGGGAGCACGTACTGTAGCTGTTCGTGCTGGCCGCCGTCGCCGGCCTCGCCGCGGGAAATCCGGTTCATGCTATTCTAATACAGATCAGGTTCGTCATCGTAGTGAAATCCCTCTTCCAGTGGTTTATTGCAGCCGTTACATGTGTCCCAATATCCCCGATCCGTCTGAACCGAATGGACTCCTTTAATTTCCTTGCATGTGCAATAATCCATTTCTGACATTTGTCACACCACCTTTTCTATTAATTTTAACAAGAAGCGCTTTTTCAGATAAGTGGTTTAAACAAAAAACAAGTACATTTTCTAGGGGCTCGTTTTATAAGTCGGCAGCCATCTCCGGCCGTACCGATTTGGAAGCCCGGCTTCCTCCGGAACACCAGCAGAACCAACTACAGCTCCTCGTGACGGCCGCCGTCGCCGGCTGCGCTTAATGGGAAGGAATCTGCCACCACAAAGGTAAAGCCTCCATGATTCGTCGTAATGACAAGGTGATGAATGACGTTCAGTTTCCGAATTTTTTCCCTCCGACGGTGCTTTAGTGGTAAAATATTGGGAATGCTAACAGGAGGTGGAAAATGAAAAAGAATAATAGGACTCTTGTAATTTGTGACGTTCAGCAACAATTTGCAAATGGATACAGTTTGGAATATATTGAAGAAATTAAGAAGTATATACAAAAAACGAGAAAAACATGGGAAAGAATTATTGTTATTGTTGATGTTGAAAATAGCGCTGCTCATATTCCTGATTGGATGGAAGCAATCGCAGACGTTGTTGTTCAGAAAATCAGTTGCAACATCAATTACATATATTCGAGAGATGATTATGAGAATTATGAAGTAATTGAGAATGGTTGGGTATGGAAAACACCTTCTGAAAGTGTTGTTCATAAACTTAGGGACAATAGAGCCATCGAATTAATTGGTGATATGGTTTCTGAGTTTAAAAATTAGAAAGTAAGAATGTTTGGTTGCTTGGTGGAGATAAAGAAGCCTGTCTTAAAGATGTGGAGGAAATACTAGAATACTACGACGCTGACGTTAAACTTAAAGATAACCTTTTATACTCCACTCCATTACTACTCAATACCAGAGATTTAGGCATGGACTTAGATGGAGGAAAAGTTAATTGGGTTAATGTTGGTAAATAGATCAACGTTGCAGATAATGCGGTTATGTTCGTCGTCAGTATGATCGCTTTGCTACGCAAAGTTTCGTCAATAGAACCATCTCTTAACAGGTAAGCAATAGTTGATTCAAATACTCGCGAATAAGCTATCAGAAAGGCATTTTCAAGATTAATGAACTTATACAATGAGAGGTCATGGACCAAGACAAGAACGAGTGGTTTGAGCAATGATTGATAACTCCAAGTGTTGTTCTACGAAAAATGGAGGTTAAGGGGGAATAATTTTGTGTCATCCATCATTACCTTTGGCCTAAAAGAAGAAGGCAATGAATACATATTGAGACCTGCCGCTTATTGTTTGATGTTTAACAAAGAGAAAGATAAAATCGCTGTTATTCAAACAGCTGACGGCAAGTATTTTCTTCCGGGCGGAGGAATAGAAAACAATGAAACTCATGAGGAGTGTTTAATACGGGAAGCTCAAGAAGAGATGGGGATGCAGGTTAAAGTAGGCCGTTATATTGGATGTGCTCGGAGATATTTTTACTCCTCTAACGAGTTCAAATATTATCTTAATGAAGGTCACTTTTATCAATGTGATAGGGGTGAACAATCAGGTAATCCAACAGAAGAAGGGCATTATTTGCGATGGATTGAACCAACTGAAGCGATTAATTGCTTATTCCATGAACATCAAGGTTGGGCAGTGAAACATATTACAGAATTGAACTATGAGGTAACCTCTTCGACAACACAACGATACATCTGAAGCTTATCATTGACAAAACGAAAAACCGAACATATAGTGTAGACATCTACACAATTTAATGTCACGGCCAAAGCCAAACAATTTATTAACGGGAGAAGCGATGCCTTCTCGAAATCGGAAGAATTGATCACGGAATTTGTCATGGTTCTCTTTTTTAAACAAATGTGTAGATGGCTACATATTTAGTGAAATAAAATTCAGGAGGTTGTCATAATGAAGGAGCAACGAAACGGTCTGGAGCTATCAAGAATCGGTCTTGGCTGCGGCCATATGTCAAATGTCAATGAGGCTGCCAAAAGTGCTGGCATTGCCGCCATTCATGCCGCTTTCGAGAGTGGAATAAATCATCTCAACACGGCGGATTTTTATGGTGCAGGCCGAAGCGAGATGGTCATCGCCGATGCGCTGAAGGGATACAAAAGGGAAGACTATTATATATCGCTAAAGTTTGGAGCATTAAACACGCTTGACGGCTCCCTTTACGGATTGGATGTCTCCCCCAATCATGTGAAGAACTATCTTGCTTATTCGCTCAAACGACTCAATCTCGACTATATTGACCTTTATCAGCCCGCAAGAATCGATCTGGGTATCCCTGTCGAAGAAACGATAGGTGCCATTTCAGAACTGGTTAAGGCCGGCTATGTCAGGGAAATTGGAGTCAGTCAGGTCGATGCAGAGACGTTGAGAAGAGCGCATGCGACGTATCCGATCAGCTTGGTGGAGTCCGAGTACTCCCTTTTTAACCGTAGCATCGAAAAAGAGATTTTGCCGACTGCAAGGGAATTGGGGATCGGTGTTGTTGCTTTTGGTGCGGTGGCTCATGGACTTCTTGCCGGTAACTGGACAGAGGAGCGGATCCATAAAAGCAAAGGCGGCTACATCCCGTTATTTTTTGAAGGGAATATAGAGAAAAATGTTGCTCTGGCCAAGAAACTCGGTGAGATTGCCGTAAAAAAACAAATGACGTTATCTCAACTGGCGCTCGCCTGGATATTATCCAAAGGTGAAGAAATCAAACCGCTCATAGGTACCGTATCGCCGGTACATCTTCAAGATGCTTTGCAGTCACTTGATATTCATCTGACTGAAGCTGATGTCAGGGAGATTGAAGAGGCGATACCGGAACATGAGATCGCAGGCGCTTCTTTCCCCAATATGCAATTTAGAAACGGTAAGACTGTTCGTGGATAAGAGTATGGGTCAGCGTCCGCGATGCGGAGTTCGTATGGCTTGCTCTTTCTCGTACAATCGGACAAAAAAGTGAAACAAAAGTAAAAAAAAATCTATTTAATTGGAAATGAATGCGTTTTAGTATCTAATTGTAACACTGGTATTCCAAGACGAAGGTGAAGGGAGGGAGAACTGAAAAACGTCTTAGCGATGCATGATCCGAATGAGAAACAGACCTTATAAGGAGGAGAATGAGAGACTAAGCTCTGTTTTGTAAGCTCTTGTAAAGCGGAGATAAACAAAAAGGGAGATGAAGTAATGATAACAGGTGTAAGAAAGTCGATTTGTTTGTTGCTGGCATGCGTTACTGCGTTGTCGCTCCTGGTAACCGTGCCGCACCCTACAGAGGTCTCGGCTGCAAGTGATGTTACGGTTAATCTATCGGCAGAGAAGCAATTGATTCGCGGCTTCGGCGGTATCAACCATCCGGCTTGGGCGGGCGATTTGACTGCTGCGCAAAGAGAAAACGTTTTCGGGAATGGTGTTAATCAGTTGGGTTTCACCGTCTTGAGGATCTATGTCGACGAGAACCGCAACAATTGGTATAAAGAAGTGCCAACCGCTAAGTACGCAATTGAGCACGGCGCAATCGTGTTCGCTTCGCCTTGGAATCCGCCTGCTAACATGACGGAGACGTTCAATCGCAATGGCGATACGACGGCTAAGCGGCTTCGATACGATATGTACGACAATTATGCTCAGCATCTAAATGATTTTGTATCTTATATGAAAAATAATGGCGTAAATCTGTATGCGATTTCGGTTCAGAATGAGCCTGATTATGCACACACTTGGACATGGTGGACGCCGCAGGAGATGCTTCGTTTCATGAAAGAAAATGCAGGTTCTATCAACTGCAAGGTAATAGCTCCGGAGTCATTTTCCTACCTGAAAAACATGTCTGACCCCATCCTTAACGATCCGCAGGCCTTGGCTAATATGGATATCCTTGGCGCGCATACTTACGGTACGAAGTTCAGTGATTTCGCATACCCGCTCTTCAAGCAGAAAGGCGGAGGCAAGGAGCTCTGGATGACGGAAGTGTATTATCCGAATAGTGATGATAACTCGGCGGATCGCTGGCCTGAGGCGCTAGATGTAGCCTACCATATGCACAATGCGATGGTTGAAGGCGATTTCCAAACCTACGTGTGGTGGTATATCCGCAGGCAATATGGTCCGATGAAAGAAGATGGCACGATCAGCAAACGCGGTTATTCAATGGCCCAATTCTCGAAATTCGTTCGTCCCGGATATGTAAGGGTCGATGCAACGAAAAACCCGGATACCAATGTTTTCGTGTCTGCTTATAAAGGCGATAACAAGGTCGTTATCGTTGCAATTAATCGGGGTGCATCTGCTGCGAACCAAAGATTCGTTCTGCAAAATGGAACGGCTTCGAAGGTATCGGCATGGGTAACGGACGGAAGCAGAAATGTGGCAGCGGGAACATCCATCAATGTGTCGGGCGGTGCATTCACGGCTCAACTTCCAGCCCAAAGTGTAACGACCTTCGTAAGCGATATTAGCAGCAGCACAGGCAGTACCGGCAGCAGTACTACCTATGAAGCGGAAGCGGGCACAGCTTTGACGAACGCTGCCGTTGAAACGACGAATGCAGGCTATAACGGTACTGGATATGTCAATTTCAATGCTTCATCGGGTGCAGCTATTCAGTGGAACAGCATCTACTGCAGCGTGACGGGAACGAAGAATATTAAATTCCGGTACGCACTGGCATCAGGGACTAGAAATCTGGACGTCTACGTCAATGGGACGAAAGTGATTAGTAACGCCGCTTTTTCCGCGACAGGCAGTTGGACGGCCTGGGGAGAAAAGACGATCCAGGTACCGATGAACAGCGGAACCAATGCGCTTCAAGTTTTAACGACCGGGACGGAAGGACCGAATGTCGATAGTATCGTCGTGTCGGCACAGTAAATTAACGTGTCGGTGCAGCAGTAACCATCATTTTGGACATCAAAGAAGTTCGGATCTATGCCCCAACAAAAATACACCGTTGACCCTTGAGCGGGTTAACGGTGTATTTTTTGTATCGCGAAGCGCACCGCCGCCCGGAATAGTAAAGCGTGTAAGACACATGCAAAGCTGCCTCACCTCACGAACCGGGCGTAGTCCGAATCGCGCGGGATCGCCGCAGCCACTTGGTCCGCGCAATGGGTCAACTGCTGCAGCACCTCGCGACCGATCCAGTCGTGCGGCAGCAGCTCGAACGGGAGCATCGGATCGATTAAGTAGAGTTCGCTGATCTGCTCACCGAGAGCCAGATACAGAACAAACACGTCTAACGCATCGGTCATTTCTCGGTTGGTGCCCAGCGCCTCAGCGAGCGATGGCTCGAATTGATCATGGAACCACCTCCGCTTCTCCTCGTATTTCTCGGCGATTTCCGGCAACGCCCAGATTTTCACCGCCTGCTCGGGGCTAAGAGGCCCCCCCTCGAGACGTCCTGAGAATACCGTCGTGTACGGCTCTGCTTCGTGCAGTCGAAACAGCTCGGCCAGCTCCTCGCGATAGGCCCAAGGCGACAGGTATACACCGCTGTACATATGCCCGAAACCGGTTTGAAGCAGAGCGGCGCGAACCTGTTCGCGGCGTTTCCGTTCCGCTTCGGGAAACGCCGTCAGCACCAGATGCCACTGGCCGTCCCATTGTTCGCCATAGAGCTGCGGTTTACGGTTAATCGAGTGGACGAAGGCCCTTCCGGCGTCGGTAATCCGGTATGTAGAGCGAGACGGCGAATCGACATAGCGGTCCTTCTTCAGCCGTGACAGCATGTTGCGGATGTAAGCCGCCGAATAACCCCTCTTCGCGTAAATACGGATGAGCTCCTGTGTCTCCAGATTGTCGGCTTTGGATAACAAGAAGAGCATCTGTTTCTCGACCGAAATCAAATTTTCACGCTCCCAATGATTGACAGCAGCCACAATATGGTTGTAACATAAATTGTGTCGACAATCAAATATTTAGTTATAAACGCGGTGCCGCTAAATTTATTATAACTCATATTTTGCTAGAAGGAGAGTTGATGATCCATGAGATGGAGAACCTTAACCGGATATAAAATGATGCTGATTACGGTGTTGGCAATGGTGTTGAGTGCGACTGCGGCTTCCGCTGCAGATAAGACTTCGGCCGCAGTGGAACAGAGAGATGTGATGCACAATGTCGCAAGCTTCATAGAGTGGAATAGTCCGTTCACCGTGAACGTGAATGGCAAGGTGTTGGAGACGAAAGGAGAGATGATCAACTCGCGTTGGTTCGTTCCGGTGCGGGCTGTTTTCGAAGCGGCGGGCGCGAACGTTACATGGGATGCGGTTGACCATTCCTGGCACGCTAAGAAACAAGGGGAGTTCTCCATTGAGCAAAAGGTGGGGGATACGAAGGCGGTCGTGAACGGAGGAGCAGTTCAGCTCGATTCCGGTGCGGTGATGGCGGACGGCACGGTGCTGGCGCCCGCAAGAGTGATCGAGGCCGCACTTGGATTGGAGCTGCGCTGGGATTCGGCGAACCGGGTGCTTACGGCCGCTCCACTGCCGGAGGTGCCGGGATTCCGCGTCTGGTCGGATGCGTTCCCCGCTTACGGGGACATTCCCACTAAATATGCGCACGGCGGCATTACCGGCGGTAAAAATATCAGTCTCCCGATAAGCTGGGAAGGGGCGCCGAAGGGCACCAAGTCGTTCGCCGTCGTCATGTACGATGTAAATCCGATTGCCGACAGCTTCGTCCATTGGAGTGTACTAAACATTCCCGTTACGGTTTCCGGCCTGCCTGAAGGGAGCGCCGAGCACTTTACGGACGGTTCCGTCGAACTGAACGCTTATTTCGGAATGGAGCCGCCGCGCTATTCTGGCGACCATCTATACCGGCTGGTCGTCTATGCTTTGGATACCGACAAGCTGGAAATTCCGGAGCAGCCGCCGACCTACTTCGATCAGTTGGAGCCGCTGCTGCTCCAGCATTCTCTCGGTTATGCGGTAAACGACGGATTTTTCCGGCACTAGCCATGTGAAGAATTGGAGGTGAATAGAAATGCAAACGATCCGCAATCTGTTCAAACAACTGCATTGGGCAAACGAACGAATTGTCGTGCATTTGCGTACGCAAGACCATAACGAACAGGCAGTGCGTCTTTTTGCCCATATTTTGCATGCTGAGCAGGTTTGGTTTACTCGATTGTCGGGGAGAGACAGCTCCCATATCGCAACATGGCCAGACGCAGATCTAACTGAATGTAACCGATGGGTCGATGAAAACCATAAAAACTTCTTGGCATATCTCGCTGCGATTGAGGAAAAAGGAGACTTGGATCATATTATCGCATATAAGAATCAATCCGGGACGTTGTTCTCCACCTCTGTTCGTGACATCTTAACGCATGTAGCGCTGCATGGCCAATATCACCGCGGTCAAATCAATACCATTCTGCGAACCGCAGGCAGTGAACCGGTCAATGTTGATTACATCACCTATGTAAGAGAGCGTTCATAATTAAGAACGGGCAGAATTATTTTATCGACCAAAAGCCGGAGACGCAGATGTGCGCGCTCCGGCTTTCTTGTATGTTTCCTGTATAGGATTAAGGCTCAATCCCCCATACAAGGGTACCGCCTTGATACAACGTCACTTTGTTCCAATCGGCAAACGCCGTCTTCGTCCCGTCGAACGAATAGTCGTTGCTTTCGTTAAAGTTCGACCAGTCGGATTTCGCTATGCGGATTTGAATGTCGCCGGTCTGGCCACCTGCTGCGATTGAGCCTGCCGCAGCGCTGAACGATAGTTCCACATACGTATCGGCATTCGTGCCGGTCGCGCTAACGATCGTACCATTCACGTTAGCCGTTCCGATTTGGGCGTAGTCTTTATAGAAGTTCAGGGCGGCACTGCCGTCTTTCGTAAAATAGTAGCGCAGCTTCACTCCGCTTAGGCTGACGGCGGATGTTCCGGTGTTCTTAATATTGAAGGTCGCGTAGATTTGGTTATCCGTTGCGTTGGCATTGTTAAGCTTGTATTGCGCCACGAGCGTGCCGGTTCCGCCTCCGTTGCTCCCGCTTGTCGGCGTCGCGCTCGCCTGCGCGGAGTTCGCGCTCTCGCCCGCAGCGTTCGATGCACTGACAACGTAATAATACGTCGTGCCATTGGTAAGGCCTGTGTTCGTGTAGCTGGTTGCGGTTAGTCCTGCAGCCAGGTTCGTATAAGGACCGCCGCTCGTCGCAGCTCTCTTCACGGTGTAGCTTGTTGCGCCCGAAGAAGCAGGCCAGCTTAACGTTACGCTAGCATTGCCTGCAGTTGCAGTTAAACTTGCTGGTACGGCCGGTGCCGTCGTCGTGCTGCCGCTGTTGTTCAAGCCAAGGAAAGCGATCGAATAAGCGACCATTCCGGGCTGGGGAATATTGTGGTCAGCGCCTTGCACGCTGATCGCTTCGACTGGCGGTTGGACAGAGGAGTTCCCGTAGCGGGTGCGGGTCCAAGTCGATTGCGGGCTATCGGTCAACACCGGTGTTGCAGAGACGCCACGCAGGTTGGTCCACTGCTTAATTTCTTCGAGGAAGTTATTGTAGTTAACAACGGAGTCGTTCGTACCGTGCCAGAGCTGCATGCGCGGATAGCTGCCGGTGTAGCCGGGGTACATCGCGCGCGCCGCGTCGCCCCATTGCTGGGCAGTCTTCGTTATATGTCCGCCTGCACACTGGTCGTTCAAGTAGACGGTGGCTGATCCAGTAGCAAGGCAGGTGGCCGGCACACCCATGAACGCACTGCCGGCGGCAAAGACATCTGGATACAAGGCAAGCAGGCCGTTAGTCATCATCGCGCCGGAGGAGGCGCCCATCGCAACTACGCGGCTGTTGTCAATATTGTAGTTTGCTTTAGCCCATGTCACCATCGACATGATGCTGACTGGATCGGTGCCGCCGCCGCGAGTTTGCGATTGTGGGCTCCACACGTCGAAGCAGTTGCCGAATTGACTGCGCGCGCTTTCCGGGAAGATGATGACGTAACCATATTGCTCTGCAGCCGTAACATAGTCGCGTGCATAACCGGAGTAGAAGCCGGAAGCATTGCCTCCGCAAGTGTGCAAAGCTACGAGCAGTGCAGGGTTCGCAGCCAGGTTGCGCGGTTCGTACACATACATGTTTAAGCCGCCGGGGTTGTTGCCGAATGTCGTGATCCGTGACAGCGTACCCGGTGTCACACCCGCAGGGGACGCCTTGGCTGTCTGAATGAACGCCGGGGGCAGAAGGAAACAGACCAGCAGCAGCAATGCGCTGAACAAGCTTACCATTCTTGATCTTACTAGCATCATAATATCTCTCCTCCAAACGAATAAGTTGAATGTTTTTGCTCTATTTTGTTGAAATACGGCCCTCCTTTCTTTTCTACCAGATGTAAGAGTATACAATTTTTATGCTATTATTTACGGCGAGAAAACTGAACTCCACAATATATAGAATCTACTGCGAAAATCTTACACCTTGATTCCTGCTTGTGATGCTCGATGCTTGAAGCCTGACTTCCGTTGGTTCTCATAGGAACGGACAAAAAAGTGAAACAAACGTATAATTATTTCTATTTAACTGGAAATGAATGCGCTTTAATATTGGATTGTAACCTCAGTATTTCAAGGCCTTAGTCAAAAGGAGGGAGCATTGGAGAAGGTCATAGCGACGTACAATCCGATTGGAATGACAACTTGAGAAACAGTCTTTAAAAGGAGGAGAATGAGATATCTATTGCATTGAAATTACGGAATTGAAGTCCTGATCTGGTTATATTTTCAGACTAATTACAAGGAGGTTTTATGGTGAGAAAAATCTGGTCTTTTTTACTGGCACTCGGCATGTTTCTCTCGTTTAACGTTCCTGCATTCGCCTGGCAATCGGACAATGGCGACGGGACGTTCACGAACCCGATACTAAATGCGGATTACCCTGATATAACAGCTATCCGGGTTGGGAGCGATTTCTATATGGTCAGCTCCACCTTCGTATCGTTTCCATCCGTTCCTATCATGCACTCGAAGGATCTCGTGAACTGGGAAATCATTGGCTACGTTACGGCTGACCTTAGCGGTACGGGGAAATCGTATACGCTGACCAACACGTTCGAGGACTACGGGCATGGAAGCTGGGCGCCAACCATCGCGTATCGCAACGGCACTTACTATGTTGGTTTCTATCAGGCGCAAGGCAAGTTTCTCCTATTTACGGCCACGAATCCGGCAGGTCCATATACGAAGACCGTGTTTAATCAAGGCTTTCATGATCCGGGGCTGTTCATCGACGACGACGGTACAGGTTACATTATCTCTGAGGCGAATGACGTGAAAGTGACGAAGCTAAGCGCCGATTACAAGTCGGTCGCAAGCAGCACCGTGACGACGCGCATTGAAGGGGCAACCGGCAGTTACTTGGTTGAAGGCACACATGTTATGAAGCGGAATGGGTACTATTATATTTTCCGTAACTCGACGCCTCCAGAGTCCTATACCTACGTCCTGAGGTCGAAGAACATTTATGGACCTTACGAGACGAGGATCCTCTTGAACGGACCTTCGATTCCTGGCGGGGCTCAGATTCATCAAGGGGGAGCGATCGATACGCCGACCGGCGAATGGTGGTTTTACGCCTTCCAAGACGGCGCCGGGTTAGGCCGCAGAGACATTCTGATTCCTATGCAGTGGCAGAACGACTGGCCGATCATCGGTGATCCGGCGACGGTTAAAAACGTTACGATAGGCGGCATTAATTATCCGATGGGCAGCGTTCCGATTACGTACAGAAAACCGAATGTCGGCGCAACCTACCCGATCAAGACGATACCGAATACCGATGAGTTCGGATCATCGACATTAGGTGTGCAGTGGCAGTGGAATCATTACCCCGATAACGGCCTATGGTCATTGACCGAGCGTCCGGGTTACTTGAGGCTTCGCGCTAAGAATGCCAATAACCTGTGGCGGGCAACCAATACGTTGACACAGCGGGTGGAAGGGCCGGATTCCCAAGGGACGATCGAACTGGATACGGCGAATATGCAGGATGGGGACAGCGCGGGACTTAGTTTGCTCAATATCCCCTACGGCTGGATTGGGGTTGTGAAATCCGGAGGCGTTAAGCGAATCGTTGCTTCCATCAATGCCAAGGAGGATGGAGCGGGCACGATAACGAACGGCCCGGTTCTGAGCGGCAATACCGTCTACTTAAGGGCTAACGCAGACCTGATCGCCAACAAAGCCGCATTCTCGTACAGTACGGATAATGCGAACTTTACCCCCTTGGGCGGGCAACTGAACATGCCGTTTGACCTTGGGTTCTTCCAAGGCGACAAATTCGGAATTTTCAACTTCACCACGGCAGCGTCCGGCGGATATGTCGATGTGAACTGGTTCCGATTCTATACATCGAAAGGCGGCAGCGGGGGGAGCGCAGGAAGCGTGACCACGTATGAAGCGGAGACGGGGACAACCTTGACCAGCTCCATAACGGAGACATTAAATGGCGGATATTCCAGCGCGGGCTACGTCAATTTCAACGCCCAGTCGGGTGCAGCCGTGCAATGGAACAGCATCAATTGTGCCATATCGGGTACGAAGAACGTGAAGCTCCGGTATGCGCTGGCTTCAGGGACCCGAAATCTGGACGTGTACGTGAATGGAACGAAAGCGATCAGCAACATGGGCTTCGAAGCAAGCGGCAGCTGGACGACCTGGAGCGAGAAGACGATTCAGGTGCCGATGAACAGCGGGAGCAATACACTAAGCTTGGTTACTACGGGGACGGAGGGGCCGAACATCGATAAAATCGAAGTCTGGGCGCAATAGAACGAAAACAACCAGCGGAAGTCTAGGGCCGAATTGCAGGTACCCTTACTGCCGCTGGTTGTTTTATCCGTTAACCCATCTATAGATCTTGATATCGACTCCCGACTCCGTCGGCAGTCCTTCCCCTACGAGTATATCTTGATTCAGAAAAGACAACGCTTTGCTGTTCGTAATCATCTTAGGGTAGGTGCGGAACAAAGCGTCCTTCCACTTTTTATTGGCATCGCCATTATTCTCGATATAGATTCGACAGACGTTACCTTCATAATCCTCTCCCTGAAGCATGTATCGCGCCGATAACGTATGCCGCTCACCGGATTTCCCGATAATTTGCGTATCGATCCCTCCGTCAAGCACCTCTCCGCGGAAGTACTTGCCCGTCACATGGCCTGTGAAAGAAATCATGACCACGGTGTCTCCGTCATCCTGTTGCAGTTCGGTCGTCTTCTCAATCTTAACATGAACAGTGAACACTTCTTCCCATTCCATGCCTCTACACCTCATCATATACCGGATAAAATGCTTGCTAGTTGTTAATCGCTATTCAACTGCATGCTGAAACGGCGGTTTATCGATATGGGGCCGATGCAGGTTAGCAGATAAGAACCGTTCCGTAATTTCAAGTACCTGCGGATTCCACACGCCTATCCCATGATCTGCACCTGTGACTTTGTAGAAAAATGCTCTTTGTCCATGTTCTCTAAGCGCTTTATACATCTCTATGCTTTGGTTCACGTGGACAATGCCATCGCTGTCTCCATGGATGATGAGGAACGGCGGAAGCCTTTTATCCAAATTCTGATGGATTGGACTGGCCTTCTTCGCCAATTCCACATGATCAGGCACTCTTCCGCCGACTAGCAAACCTTCTGGAGAATCAGCGGCATCATGATCTAGAATATCGTTATACTTTCCTAACGTAAGCAGGTCCGAGACGCCATAATAATCGATTACCGCACTGACTTCGTCCGTCTCTTCGCTGTATAGGCCATTATCGTATTCACCTATTGTAAGCCCCGTCATCAGGGCAAGGTGCCCGCCAGATGAATCTCCCCATACGGCAACTCGGTTCGGGTCGACTCCATATTCCTCTGCATTCTTGCGCATAAACCGGATGGCGCATTTCACATCCTCGACAGCTGCCGGAAATCTTGCGATGTCCGTGTCTCTAATCTCGACGCTTGCTACAACATATCCCTTTGCTGCAATATGGCAGAGATTCGGTATGGCGGCATAAAGATCCTGTTGTCTCCAAGCTGAGCCTTGAACGAACACGACTAGAGGGAATTTATAACCCGCTCGCTGCGGAACAATGATTTGAAGCCGTCGTTCCAAGTCGCCATATTGGGCATAAACGACATCAGGGCGATACGAGCAAGAGTAATAGGTTCCTCTCTCCGCGAACTCGCCATAGATAATCTGGGTTCCTTCCGGTGCTTCATTGGCTGCAATAGCCGCTGCTTTCTTATCCATTCGGTATCCACACTCCATATGTACGATATAGATATATTATTCATTTTACGACAGTTTTGGACAACTGCCTGCCTGTAAGCAAAATAATCGTAGGTATGTTCAAAAAATAATAGATCCCTCGCATTTTCTTTCCCGGAATGGCGGTGGTATAACTATGCTATAACTGACGTAGGGAGTGCAAATACATAAATGAAAAAGCAAGCATTGAACCCTTATCTTCCTTCTTGGGAATACATCCCTGACGGGGAACCGCACGTATTTAATGATAGAGTTTATGTTTACGGCTCTCATGACCGGTTTAATGGTCATGTCTTCTGCTTGAATGATTATGTGTGCTGGTCGGCACCGGTGGGTGATTTGGCTGACTGGCGGTATGAAGGCGTCATTTATAAGAAAACGGATGATCCGCTCAATCCCGAAGGCAACATGTGTCTGTATGCGCCGGATGTCACCGTTGGTCCGGACGGACGCTATTATTTGTACTATGTTCTGGACAAGGTCTCCGTTGTGTCAGTAGCGGTGTGCGATACTCCGGCTGGCAAGTACGAATTTTATGGCTATGTGCATGATTCCAATGGTGCACGGCTGGGGGAAAGAGAAGGGGACCAGCATCAATTCGATCCCGGGGTGTTGACGGAAGGGGACACAACCTATCTGTACACCGGCTTCTGCGCGCCTGGCGATAAGTCCAGAAAAGGGGCTATGGCTACGGTTATCGGCCCGGATATGCTCACGATGGTGGAAGAGCCGGTTTTTGTTGCGCCTAGCGAACCGTACAGCAAAGGGACCGGGTTCGAAGGACATGAGTTTTTCGAGGCGCCTTCCATACGGAAGAAAGGCGACACCTACTATTTCGTCTATTCCTCGATCGTCATGCATGAATTGTGCTATGCGACCAGCCAACATCCGACCAAAGGCTTTGTCTACCAAGGAGTCATCATAAGCAACAACGACATGCATATCGATACGTATAAACCGGCGGACAAGCCTATGTATTATGGCGGCAACAATCACGGCGGCATGGTCGAGATCAATGGGGATTGGTACATCTTCTATCACAGGCATACCAACGGAACAAGCTTTAGCCGGCAGGGCTGCATCGAGCCGATAACGATTCGGGAAGACGGCACGATACCGCAAGTCGAGATGACTTCGTGCGGGGCCAATGGAGGAGCGCTTGTCGGACGCGGAGAGTACCCTGCGCATGCGGCATGCCATCTATTCTGCGCCGACGAAGAGAAATATTCAGGCACTCACGGGGCATGGATGGACGGCCGGTTTCCGAAAATCACCCAAGATGGAAGAGACGGAGATGAAGAGATCGGCTACATTGCGAATATGAGAGATTCTGCTACGGCAGGGTTCAAATACTTCCAATGCGACGGGATTCGAAAAGTCAAAATCAAGGTGCGCGGGTATTGCCGCGGCGACTTTGAAGTAAAGACGTCGTGGAATGGACCGGTCCTCGGCAAGATACCGGTTGACTTCACTAACGTATGGACAGAATATGCTGCAGATATCGTCGTTCCGGACGGCATCCAAGCCTTGTATTTCACCTATACGGGCATGGGCAATGCCAGCTTGGCTTCTTTTACATTGGAATAGTTAACATGTGAATACTCCTTTCCGTTAAAGGCTCTGCTATAATTAACGGGACGGAGTATTCTTCTGAGTATTCGGAGGTCCTTTGGAGATCTCTTTTTTTGTTCCCAATAGATGATTTTTAGGAGGCAGATTGTGAGTATGGTTGAGTCGTTGGATCCTGGGAGAGAACGATGTGTCGAATTGCATGCGATGTCCGATCTTCATTTTTCTTTCCAGATTTATGGAATCCATTGGCGCAACGTGCAACAAGGCTGGTCTTTTCCAGAACACGAGCATCCGCTCTTAGAAATTAATTTGGTACTAGAAGGCAACCAAGTGACGCAGGTGGGCGAAAGGGAATACGTGCAAGGTCCGGGGGATTTGCTGTTTATACCGCCAGGCTGGCGGCATACCAGCAGGTCGGAAGGGGCCGACGGCATGACTTATTTCTGCCTTCATTTGCATATCGACGATCATTTCATCGTAGAGCCCTTATATCATTTAACCGACATTCTGCATGCCAAGGACTCCGATATGACGCTGCGAATCAGGCCGCTGCTTGACGACCTTATCGAAGCAGCTTCCATTCCGACAGCGCTTTCCTCGTGGCAACGCCGTGTTCAGACGCAAGCCACTGTCCTAAGACTGATCGCTGCACTGAGCGAGATGCTGATCAGCGATCATGAATTCAAGAACAGGGAGTTTAATGATGCGCAGCGGAGAACGATGCTAGGCGCAGTCAAGATGAGGGAGCAGACGCTGCTGGAGAAGCGCATACAGGATATGTTCTATGAGCCGCTTGGTGCTGATGCACCGAAGATATATGAAATGTTGCTGCCTCCCTATCGCTGGATCAGCGTCTTTTCGCTCGCTAGGAGAGACACCCTTTATTGGGAGAAGGAGGACAGGTCGTCCGCGAAACTGTTGTTGGAGGAAGTTTTGTCCCCCTTGGGCACGGTGGTCATTATAGATCAATTACAGATGACCGTTGTTGTGTTCTCCAATCAAATCTCAGTACCGCCAGTCGAGCAGAAAATGCTGGAAGCAGAGAAGCGTCTGCAGCAGAAACTGGATCCGAATCTCTATTTAAGCTTCGGAGGCATATCCTCGGACTTGCGTGAAGTCGGTTCCATGTACGAGCAGAGTGTAAGGTCTTTCTCCGCTGCCCCCCTGAATATGACAGGCACAGGCGACAGAACGGTGGAGTTCGTGAATCGCATTATTCGGCTTGCGATGGATCGCCTTGAGACGGAATACGCGAACAAGGACTTTTCTCTGGGCTTGCTGGCGGAGTCGCTTAATATTACTCCTAACTATTTAAGCGCTTTATATACAACGGAGACAGGCTTGACCTTCACTCAGCACCTGACTCGCATTCGGATGGAGCGTGCGAAGCGGCTTTTAAAAGAAACGCAATTAAAAATTTATCAAATCTGCAATGAAGTAGGATATTCGGACCAATCCTATTTCAGCCGGCTCTTCAAATCTCTCGAAGGAATTAGCCCGTTCGAATATCGAGAGCATTCGAGAGGACCAACTACTAAGAGCGACAGAACGCCGAAGGAGAGAATGAGATGACCAACAATAAGCTGCTTTTTGATGGGCCGGCGAAAGAATGGAATGAGGCGTTGCCGATCGGCAACGGCCGGCTGGGCGCAATGGTGTACGGAGAGCCGCGGAGCGAACGGCTGCAATTGAACGAGGACTCCGTCTGGTACGGCGGGCCGAGAGACCGCAACAATCCGGATGCGCAGGCTAATTTGCCGGAAATTCGAAGGCTGATATTCGAAGGGAAGCTGAAGGAAGCGGAGCGTCTTGCCTTGCTGTCATTGTCCGGCCTTCCGGAAACTCAGCGTCATTACCTGCCGCTCGGCCACCTAATGCTTGATTTCGATCTTCCAGACGGCACGCCGGAGAACTATGCCCGGGCGCTCCATATGGACAACGGCACCGTAACGGTTGACTTCGAGCTCGGAGGCGTTTCGTACAAGCGCGAGCTGCTCGCTAGCTATCCCGACCAGGCGATCGTCTTAAGGATGACCGCAGACCGTCCGGGCGCCATTAGCTTTACCGCGCGTCTGGATCGCGGACGCTGGCGGTACGCCGATCGGTCCGGCCGGACGGGGGAAGACACGATCTGGATGAGCGGCAACTGCGGGGGCGAAGGCGGCAGCCAGTATGCGACGGTTGTGAAGGCGTCTGCAGAAGGCGGTACGGTGAAAGCGATAGGCGAACACCTCTTAGTGGAGAACGCCGACAGTGTGACGCTCGTCCTAACCGCAGCCACGACATTCAGAGTCGACAATCCGTTCAGTGACGCCTTGAAGAGGGCGGAAGCCGCCGTCGGCTTAGGCTATGCCGAGTTGTACAATCGCCATGTCGACGATTACCGCACGCTGTTCGGCCGTGTATCGCTGACGCTCGGTTCGGCGGATGCCGAACTGGAGCACCTGAGCCTGGCGCAGCGCATGGAGCGGGTGCGAAGCGGCGAAACGGATCCTGGACTGTACGCGCTATATTTTCAGTTCGGCCGCTATCTGCTGATTGCTTCCAGTCGTCCCGGCTCGCTGCCGGCGAATTTGCAAGGCATTTGGAATGAGCATTTCCTGCCGCCGTGGGACAGCAAATACACGATCAACATTAATGCGCAAATGAATTACTGGCCAGCGGAATCATGCGGTCTTCCCGAGTGTCATGAGGCGCTCTTTGAGCTGTTGGAGCGGATGCGCGAGCCGGGCAGGCATACGGCATCCATCATGTACGGTTGCAGAGGCTTCACTGCGCACCACAACACCGACATTTGGGCGGACACGGCCCCTCAGGACACTTACTTGCCCGCAACCTATTGGCCGCTGGGCGCCGCGTGGCTTGCTCTTCATCTGTGGGAACACTACCGCTTCACGATGAACGAGGCGTTTCTCGAACGGGCGTATTCGACCTTGCGCGAGGCGGCGCTTTTCTTGGTGGACTATGTAGTCGAGTCGCCGGGCGGCGAGCTGGTCACCTGTCCGTCGGTGTCGCCTGAAAACACCTATATTTTGCCTAGCGGGGAATCGGGCGTGTTGTGCGCTGGACCGTCGATGGACACCCAAATTATCCGCGAGCTGTTCGGGGCGGTGCTGGAAGCGGAGTCGGTGCTTGGCATCCCAGAGAGCGAGGCGCTGGGAGAGGAGCTCCGGCCTGTACTATCGAAGCTGCCGCAGCCGAAAGTAGGCCGGTATGGCCAACTGCAGGAATGGTACGAGGACTATGAGGAAGCGGAGCCGGGCCACCGCCATATCTCTCATCTGTTCGCTCTGCACCCAGGCAGCCAGATTACGCCAAACGGTACGCCGGAGTTGGCGGCGGCGGCCCGGCGCACGCTGGAGCGGCGGCTTGCGAACGGCGGCGGTCATACGGGCTGGAGCCGGGCGTGGATTATTAACTTCTGGGCGCGTTTGGAGGACGCGGAGGAGGCGGTCTCCAATCTCACCGCACTTCTAACGCACTCGACCTTGCCGAACTTCCTGGATAACCATCCGCCGTTCCAGATCGATGGCAATTTCGGCGGTACAGCCGCCATTGCCGAGATGCTGCTGCAGAGCCACGCGGGTGCGTTATCTCTGCTCCCGGCACTGCCGGCGGCTTGGGCAACGGGTTCCGTCAAGGGACTGCGCGCCAGGGGCGGATATACGGTCGATCTGGAATGGAAAGACGGCCGATTGACGAAAGCCGGGATTGCGTCCGCCGTCAGCGGTTCATGCGTCATTCGCACCGGGGAACGAGTGTCGATATTGAAAGATGGGAAGTCCGTCATGTTCGAAATGGCCGGAGAGGAACTTTACCGGTTCCATACGGAAGCAGGCGCGATCTATCATATTGTTCTGGCTTGACAGTCTTATCTTATGGCAATTCGAACAAAGCGCGAAGCGGATCCGGCACGGGTCTGCTTCTTCGCGTTTCGACGTCCATCGTAACGCTCGTGACTTGCGCATCAGCGCAAAGCTCGCCTTGATCGTTCACGATTCGCTGCAGCAGCACATAGCTGCTTCTTCCGATCGACTGCGGCTCCGTCGTGACGGTCAACCGGTCCCCTTGCCGGCATTCCTTGCGGTAGTTGATATTGATGTTGACCGTTACCGTCTGGACGCCGTGTTCCTTCAACACGTCATAAGACAGCGCATTCGCTTCGTACCACTCATCGCGGCCCCATTCGAGATACTCCAAATATTTCGCGTTATTCACATGGCCGTTCACATCGATTTCGGTAGGACGAACGATAAGTTCCAGTTTCATTTGCATGTTGGGAGAGCGCCCCTTTCATTTAGCCCCAATTATAGCATGAGCGTCAGGTAAACAAGAAAGCGGCTCCTTTACAAAAACTGTACAGTTCTTGTAAAGTGGACTAGCCTGCAAGTTCCTATAATTCGAATACGAGAGGAGGTGCACGTGATGGATAATTTACATGCATTTGAACGTGTAGTGGATTATTTAGAGAGTATAATGGACGGCTCCGATGAAATTGACTATAAGGTCATTGCTAGGCTTGCCGGCTGTCCTGCTCCATTATTTCAGCGTATTTTTGTATACATTGCCGGGATATCGGTTAGCGAATATTTGAGGAAGCGGCGATTGACGTTGGCAGGCTATGCGATCCGAAATAGCAGCGAGAGGATTATAGACATCGCGATGAGATACGGGTTTAATTCTCATGCCGCTTTTACAAGAGCATTCAAGGAACACCATAAGGTTTCGCCGTCCAGCGCTCGAAAGGTTGGACAGCAGCTTCAGGATTATCCTCGCACCTCCTTTACAAACATTCGTATTGTAGGAGGGAAACGAGTGATGGCTGAGCTTAAAAAAATCGAGTATGCAGAAATCGGAGCCCGTAAAGTCGTAGGGATGATGAAAACGACTTCGTTTCAAAAGTCAGGAGAAGAGTGCTGGGGAGCCGCCTTTAAGGAAGGCGTTCTGGACAAAATTCAAGCAATGGATCAATGGATATGCAAAGATCTGGATGATTATATTGGGCTTGGGCATATGAGCAAATTTGTTTCGAACGATCACTTTCAATACGTCATCGGCAAGTTGGTGGAATTGGATGCGCCTGTTCCAGATCATATGCATGCCGAACATTTGCCTTCAGGCAAAGTGGCGAAAATATGGATCGAATCCGATAACCTTAACGATATTATTGAAAGTGCTTATTTTATTTGCTGCGAAGCGGTCGAGAAAACCGGCTACAAAATTGATTTCGACAACTTTTATTGGTGTGATGTCTACACCTACGATCGATACTGCACTCCGTTAGAAAAAGGGCAGAGAATCATTTTAGATTATTTGCTGCCTGTAATTAAAGCTGAATCGTAAAGTAACTTGAACGGTCTCATTGCCCTTCATTGTAATTTGTGCAATTAAGAAGGGGCGTTTGGTCCGAATAGTAAGAAATCGTTGTACAACGTACAATGGGAAATCAGGGATAACGGCTGAATGGTGACCAATTGGCAGTTGAGTCGGGAGATTCATTGTATCAAATACAATGAAAGCGTCATTTAAGTCTCGGTTTGATCTCTTCGTTGCATATTATGCAATGAAGACGAGTCGTCCGCCATTTTGTTTGTGCTGCGACCGGGATCATAAAAACATTTGCTTGCGATGCCAGCCAGTTTGTTCTATACGGGGCCGTCCCCAAAGTCATCTCATCTCATGACTTTGGGGACGGCCTCTTTCGTATTCAGGGGCAGAGTTGGGGGCGGATACGATAACGAAAAAAGCAACCTCATACGAGGTTGCAGAAGCGTTACTTTTCCAAATCGTTATATAACGATAAGATATCTCTTCTGGTCTGGGAATCGGCTTGTGCCGGCATCATTCCCTTCTTGGTGTAGAACTCGATTCCATCTTCATAAGCAAACTTGATATCGATAAGCAACCCGTTGCTCTCGTACAGCATTTGCAAAGATACAGCGTATTCAACAATGTCCATATCGTATTTGCTAATGGGCAGCTGATAGAAATTGCCGATTGCACGCAGGTAGTCTTCGATGTCGTTATAGTGGTCGTAACCGCTCAGCTCCAAGGTGGAATGGGAGGTTAGGGACTGCTCGTCAACCCGGTCAAAATGTTGGAGCAAGTCCATCTCAATCTGTTTGTCGACCGATTGCCCTGTGTTTCTCCACAGCTTATAGAATTGAGCTCCGACCGCTTTCGCTTGATCGGTCTTGGCAGTGTCTTTCTGTGCCTCTTTCAAATAGTACGCATAGATCGGAATTATCAGCTCGATCTCTTTCGTGTAGGTACGGTAAAGATTCGTCTGGCTCGTGAGAAAGACATCCAGCAAGTATTCTTCGAGTGTTTTATTCGCATTCAAGTCGAATTTGACCATTTGATTCGCAATGATGCCGTCTTTATAAATATCGAAATAAAAATCGTAGCCTGTATCTTTTGCCGAATTTTTCAATGAAGGGTCATGATCATAAGCATCCAATTCTGCGGCATAATGATGTAAGGCGGATAATTGCGTGCTCGTCAGCAGAACGTCATCAACGTTATACATCAAGTACTTTTCAATTGGCTTTGTCGAGCTGCCATACTGATAAGCTGGATATTTAGTACTTGGCGGGCTTGGCAATAAGGTTGATAAATTTTGAGCGGAAAAATTATCGTTTAAATAGTTGTTCGCATATGTACGGTAATGAGGTCTCACATAGGTGCCGTCTTGGCGGTAATAGCCTTTCACGTAGACCAATTTGCTTGTATCGGCGGTTCCTGCAAGATTGCTTCCGCGATAAAGATTTACAATGGATGTCACACCGTAATACTGGCCTTGCGTCGTTGCGGGTGAAGAAGTGCTTCCGGAGCTGCTTTTAGAACTAGAACTTGAGCTGGAGCCTCCGCACCTCAATCGGATATATAGGCAACTTCCATATGTTATCACCTATATGAATTCTCATCAATTGGCAATGCCAATGAGGATTGAGGTAATGAACGATGCGGTGTCGGAGCCGTTGACTTGGCTTCGCGCCCAACTTATTGCTGGCATAGGGTTAGTCCATTCGGCGCACGATATTAACGGTTATTGTTTTATAATAATCCACCAGCCGAATGGAGGACCATCATGCATCGAAAGTTCAAAGTAATCGCCGCATCGGCAGTGATTGGCGCGGTGTTGGCGGGATGTGCAGCGAATCAAGGCGATCTCGGCAACCGGGCGCCGGTCCGTTCGAACAGCGTTCGTTATGACATGAACGGCAATCGGATCTGGGATAAAAGGTTCGCCAACGATCAGATGAACGAGATGAATCGCGTTAACGGCCGCCGGCTGAACAGCAATAACATCATCGGCAGCCATGACAATTACCGGCTTGAGATGAGCAAGAACATTGCTGACCGATTGACAGCTATGAAGGAAATCAGAACCGCAAACGTGATGCTGACGAACAATAACGCTTACGTTGCAGTATCGCTTCGGGATGGCGTCAGCGCTGGCGGTTCGAGTGCCGTCACGCCATCAAGCGTTGGCAATGGTTACCGTGTCATGGGCAAGAGCAATCATTATGGAGCTTATAATGGACCGAGCGGGATGAACGGCATCGGCGTAACAGGGATTGGCGGCGTAACCGGCACAAGCGGGATGACGCCAGCACCGCGGTATGGAACTTATAACGATAACAATAATATGTACAATCGCGCAGACAACATGTACGACGGAACCTACCGCGCCCGCAGCGGGGCGGACGCCAATGTCGACATTCAGTTGACCGAAAGCGTGAAAAGCCGAATTGCTGCCGAAGTGAAGAAGATGGCGCCAAGCGTCGACCATGTGTACATTTCGGCTAACCCTGACTTCGTCGACCGCATGAGCGGTTATTGGAACGAGGTACAAGCTGGACATCCGATCCAAGGATTTATCGCCGAATTTAATGCGATGGTGGAACGGCTGTTCCCGGCGAAAGTGAATGTGAACCGGTAATGAATGAAGCCCCCGCGATGCCGCGGGGGCTTGTGTTTTTGATACCCTTCGTGATAGGTTCGAGCGCCTTAAATGTTCGCCCCGCGGCCCAACACCTCTTCAATCACGCTCTTCATCGTCGTAGTAGGAATCGCGAAGCCGATGCCTTGCGCTTCGGACTCGCCTGCCGAGTTCATGCCGATGACTTCGCCTGCCGAGTTCAAGAGCGGGCCGCCGGAGTTGCCGGGGTTAATAGAGGCGTCGGTTTGCAGCAAATGCTCGTAGCTGCGCGTCGTATCGCCGTCTTGAATCTGGATTGGGCGCTCTTTGGCGCTCAGCACGCCGACCGTCAGCGTCTGTTCAAGACCGTACGGGTTGCCGATCGCGACGACCATGTCGCCGATGTTCAGCTTATCAGAGTCGCCCAGCTTGACGGTTGGTAAGCCGGTTGAACCGCTTCGGGGCTCGATCTTCAGAATCGCGACGTCCAAATCTTCGCGCTGCCCGACGACTGTCGCCTTATACGGCTCGCTGTCGCCTTGCAAGGTCACTTGGATTTCATCCGCATCCGCTACGACATGCTGATTCGTCATAATGTAGCCGTCCTTCTGGAAAATGAACCCGGTTCCCGTACCCATAGCGGTAAGGCCGCCTTGCCCGCTGCCGCTAGGCTCGAACCAGATGCCGCCGCGCGTGCGGTAGCTTTGCTGCTGCTGCACGAATGTATCGATTTTGACGACAGCCGGGCTTGCCGATGCGTATATCGATGCGACGTCTCCTGACCCGGCGGATCCAGATTCGGAAGCTGATGCCGAGGCGGTCGTAATTCCTGCTCCCTGTCCCATTGAAGCAGCTGCTTGTCCGGATTGTGAGCCGCCCAGCCAATTGTTCTGATCCGCTGCATACATAAAGCCGCCGATGGTCAGGACGCCTGCCAGAAAAGCTGCCGCGAGCGGGAGCAGCGGGCGCCAGCGTGTAGAGGCCGCCGTATGGTTCTTCGCATCATCGAAACCTCTGCCGAAGCGGGTTACATAAGTGCCTTGCTCGTCTTGATGCGTTTCGATCCATTCGGTATGTTGGCCAGAACCAGGTCTGTTCGAATTATTGTTCATCATAGTATTATTCCTCCCTCATCCCCATGACGGCGGATAATCATTGTTCGATTTGAGCTCGATATCGATATCCTCATGATGAAGGCGCAACCTTAACCGAGTCTTAAATGAAACTAAAAGAAGAATAAAACGGCGGAATCCAGAATAGGATGAAGCGAAGCGAATGGTCCCGCCCCTGGTCTGAACAATAAAAAAACCTTCGCACCGTGCTTCCGCAAAGGATTCATGGCATGAAGGTTGATTCTATAACGAATCAGGATCTATAAGATGAACGATGATTAGATCTGTAATTCCCCAAGCTTGATCAGCTCGACAACCGCTTGTGAACGACCTTTGACATTCAGCTTTTGCATCACATTAGAGATATGATTGCGTACGGTCTTCTCGCTGATGAACAGTTGCTGTGCAATATCACGCGTTGTTTTATCCTGTACCAGCAGCTCGAATACCTCACGTTCGCGATGTGTCAACAAAAATTTGCTCTTGTGGTCGCTGCCCTTCAAGTTTGTCACCCCTCCTTGCTCGGGTTTGTATGGTTTAACAAGGTTAAGGGATACAGTCAACTTATCTTATGAAATAGAAGGACGGATGGTGCGGTGTACCGGGTAAAATGGGCACGCTGATTTGGCGCGTTTTTCAGCGAGGAATCGACTCTAGCATCTGTACCTTCGTGACGGATGGCGGGAGCTGCAAATGCACGCAGGCTGGGCATTGTATGAATTAAATGCGTTTTAGGTCGGACAAACTCTATCGGTGTCGAACGCTCAACGAGCGTTCGGCACTTTTTTGTGATTGTCAAATCTTTGGGGGATGAAGGTCATCAAAGTGACAATTAAGAAGTCATGATATTTGCTAGTCCGACTTCTATCGATGTTTATAATTGGAATTACCGCCCTAACTGGCAGCTAACCCGTCGAAAGAGAGGAGGAAGGTGGGCGACACCCGGTTAACGACAAAACAAATGTGATGAAGGAGATGGATAAAGGCAATGAGACGTACGCAGAAATGGGTTGCCAAACTTCTAGCGTACACGCTGGCGGCAGGACTCGTCCTAGGAGGAGCGCCGCTGGGCGTCTCGGTTCCTACAGCGAGCGCAGCAGGCAACTTCAACTATGCCGAAGCGTTACAAAAAGCAGTTTATTTCTATGAGGCGCAGAGATCCGGTGACCTGCCCTCGACTAATCGAGTGGAATGGCGCGGCGACTCCGGTCTTACCGACGGGGCTGACAACGGCGTAGACCTGACGGGCGGCTGGTATGATGCGGGCGACCATGTCAAGTTCGGACTGCCAATGGCATTCTCCGCGACAATGCTTGCATGGTCGGTATACGAGTACCGCGACGGTTACGTGCAGTCCGGCCAATTGAATGCCATTTTGGACAATTTGAGATGGGTCAATGACTACTTCGTGAAAGCGCATACGGCGCCTAACGAGCTGTACGGGCAAGTCGGTACAGGCAGCGTCGATCATGCGTGGTGGGGACCGGCCGAAGTGATGCAGATGGAGCGCAAGTCGTACAAAATTACGGCGACCTGCCCAGGCTCCGATCTGGCAGGCGAGACGGCGGCAGCAATGGCTGCATCTTCCATCGTATTCGCAGGCTCGGATGCTGCTTACTCGGCGAAGCTGCTGACGCACGCGAAGCAACTGTACAACTTCGCAGACACGTACCGCGGCAAGTACTCCGATTGCATCAAAGACGCACAATCGTACTATAACTCGTGGAGCGGTTATGCGGATGAGCTGACGTGGGGCGCACTCTGGCTCTACCTGGCAACGAATGATGCAACGTACTTGGACAAAGCCATTCAATCCACGAATGGCTGGGGCAGAGACCAAGCCGGTGAATGGGGATACAAGTGGACGGTTGGATGGGACGACAAAACGTACGGATCGCAACTGCTGCTTGCCCGCATTTTGACCCAGCTTGGAAGGCCTGAAGCTTCGACGTTCGTTACGGCGACGGAGAAGAATCTCGACTTCTGGACGGTCGGCGTCAACGGCAATCGCGTGACGTATACGCCTGGCGGCCTTGCATGGCTTGATTCGTGGGGCTCGCTGCGTTATGCGTCCAATGCGGCATTCCTGGCTTTTGTCTACTCCGACTTCGTATCGGATCAGACGAAGAAGACCCGGTACCGGGATTTCGCGACGCGGCAGATCAATTACGCGCTCGGCGATAATCCGAATAACCGGAGCTACGAGATCGGTTTCGGCGTGAACCCGCCGCAGCATCCGCATCATCGTACGGCGCAAGGGTCCTGGTCCGACAATATGCTGGAGCCGACGAGTCACCGCCATGTGCTCTATGGAGCGCTGGTCGGCGGGCCGAACCAGACAGACGGCTACACGGACAGCGTTCAGGACTACACGATGAACGAGGTTGCGACCGACTACAACGCCGGATTCACCGCTTCGCTTGCGAAGATGAATCTGTTGTATGGCGCAGGACAATCGCCGGCAGCGAACTTCCCTCCAAGCGAGACGAAGACGGACGAAATGTTCGTAGAGGCGGCGATCAACCAAGCCGGAAGCAATTTCACGGAAATTAAAGCATTGCTCAACAACCGTTCCGGATGGCCGGCGCGGATGGGCGATAAGCTGTCGTTCAAATACTTCATGGATTTGAGCGAAGTGTACAGCGCGGGATACACGGCGGCTAACCTTACGGTGCTGACGAATTACAACCAAGGGGCAACCGTATCGAATCCGATCGCTTACGATGCGGCGAATCACATCTACTATGTGAACGTCGATTTCACCGGAACGAAGATTTATCCGGGCGGACAGCCGCATTACAAGAAGGAAGTGCAGTTCCGCATTACAGGTCCGCAAGGCGCTTGGGATCCGACGAACGACTATTCGTACGGCGGACTCGTGACGACGACCGTTGCGAAGACGACGCTTATGCCGGTCTATGACGCAGGCGTCCGAGTGTTTGGGGCAGAGCCGTCAGGAGGCATTTCTCCGATTCCGACCGCACCGGATGCGCCAGCAGGTTTGACGGCCTCTGCGGGAAGCGCGTTAGTAACGCTGAACTGGAGCCCGGCAGCACGCGCGACAACCTATACGGTGAAGCGCGCAACGGTTAGCGGCGGTCCTTACACGACGGTAGCTACAGGTCTTTCGGGAACGACGTACACGAACACGGGATTGACCAACGGCACGACGTATTACTATGTCGTCTCGGCTGTGAACCTCGTGGGCGAGTCGCCGAACTCGGCACAAGTATCGGCAACGCCGCAAGCGGTTATTTCCGTTCCGGCAGCGCCGACGGCTTTGACGGCCACTTCGGGAAGCGCGTTAGTAACGCTGAGTTGGACGGCATCCGCCGGTGCGGCTTCGTATAACGTGAAGCGCGCAACGACGAGCGGCGGTCCTTACACAAGCGTAGCGACGGGCGTAG